>NZ_JBEXTJ010000001.1:0-630762 GCF_040614075.1 Streptomyces sp. NPDC006174
GTTCAGGCTCGGTGACGGAGAGGCGGAGGCGTCACCGGGGCGGGCGTGCGCGGGGGGCGGCGGGTTCGGCTGCGTGGTGAGCATCCCCCCCCCCCCCAGCACTCCCCCCCCCCCTACCCCCCCGTGAGGGAGGGGCCGCGGCGCCCCAGGGCGCCGCGGCCGACTGTCTGCGCCCGTATCGTTGAAGGGACCGCGGCGGGACCGTCACCCGTCACCCGTAGATGCAGAGAGGCGCCGAGCAATGGTGCAGATCAAGACCCCCGAGCAGATCGCGAAGATGCGCGAGGCGGGGCTGGTGGTCGCTGCCATTCACGCGGCCACCCGTGAGGCGGCCGTGCCCGGCGCCACCACGCAGGACCTGGACCAGGTCGCCCGCAAGGTGATCGCCGACCACGGCGCCAAGTCGAACTTCCTCGGTTACGGCGGGTTCCCCGCGACCATCTGCACCTCGGTCAACGAGGTCGTCGTCCACGGCATCCCGGACGAGAAGACGGTCCTCAAGGACGGCGACATCATCTCGATCGACGCCGGCGCCATCGTGGACGGCTGGCACGGCGACGCCGCGTACACCGCCTTCGTGGGCACCGGTCACGCGCCGGAGCTGGTCGAGCTCTCGCGGGTGACCGAGGAGTCGATGTGGGCCGGGATCGCCGCGATGAAGGCGAACAACCGCCTCGTCGACATCTCCCGGGCGATCGAGACGTACATCCGCCGCCAGCCCCGTCCGGCCACCGGCAAGTACGGGATCATCGAGGACTTCGGCGGCCACGGCATCGGCTCCGAGATGCACATGGACCCGCACCTGCTGAACTACGTCTCCCGTAAGCGCGGCAAGGGCATCAAGCTGGTCCCGGGCGTCTGCCTGGCGATCGAGCCCATGGTCTCGCTCGGCACGGCGCGTACGGAGACCCTCGCCGACGACTGGACGGTCATCACGACGGACGGCACCTGGTCCTCGCACTGGGAGCACTCCATCGCGCTGACCGAGCAGGGCCCGCTGGTCCTGACCGCTCCGGACTGCGGCAAGGCGAAGCTGGCGGCGTACGGGATCGAGGCCGCGCCCGACCCGTTGGGCTGACACCGTCCGGCGGGCGGAGCCCGGCGCAGCGGCCCGAAGCTGTGAGGTGCCCCCGGACCCTCTGGGGTGATGAGACCCTTCCGGCCGGTCTAAGGATCACCGGCAGTGGGCAAACTTGACGGATTCGTCTTTTGGAGTCCGCTGACGTAGACTGACTCGTCGGCTCCGGTGCATCCGTATGTCCGCAGGTAGGACAGAGGATCGCAGGAGCCGATCAAGGTAGCCGATTCGAAAGGCGAAGCGTGGCCAAGAAGCAAGGTGCCATCGAGATTGAGGGCACCGTGATCGAGTCCCTCCCGAACGCAATGTTCAAGGTGGAGCTCCAGAACGGTCACAAGGTCCTGGCGCACATCAGCGGCAAGATGCGGATGCACTACATCCGTATCCTCCCGGATGACCGGGTCGTGGTGGAGCTCTCTCCGTACGACCTGACGCGTGGCCGGATCGTCTACCGCTACAAGTAGATCTTGCCCGCACCCCGTTTCGGCGCGGTGATGGCACTGACCCGGAGAACCTGACATCCCATGAAGGTCAAGCCGAGCGTCAAGAAGATCTGCGACAAGTGCAAGGTGATCCGCCGTCACGGTCGGGTCATGGTCATCTGCGACAACCTGCGCCACAAGCAGCGCCAGGGCTGACGCACGACCCCCTGCATCTCGCAGTTCTTCGCGCGACGCACGTAAGCACGTACATACGCAGGGCCCGTCCAAGCCACGGCTGACGACACCTCCGGCGGGGGCCGGGGACCCGGACGTACCACCACTCCTCGTGAGTGGTCGGCGGTCGGGAGCGGCACTGTGGAAGACCCCCGAACTAACAACTGGAGCCATTGAATGGCACGCGTTTCAGGTGTTGACATCCCGCGCGAAAAGCGCGTGGAGGTTGCCCTCACCTACGTCTTCGGTATCGGGCGCACCCGGTCCAAGGAGATCCTCGCCACCACCGGCGTGAACCCCAACGCCCGCGTTCGTGACCTGGCCGAAGAGGACCTGGTCAAGATCCGCGAGTACGTGGACGCCAACCTGCGCACCGAGGGTGACCTCCGTCGCGAGGTCCAGGGCGACATCCGCCGCAAGATCGAGATCGGCTGCTACCAGGGCATTCGTCACCGCCGCGGTCTGCCGGTCCACGGTCAGCGCACCAGCACGAACGCGCGTACCCGCAAGGGCCCGCGTCGCGCCATCGCCGGTAAGAAGAAGCCGGGCAAGAAGTAGTCCTCAGCGGACGCACTGCGGACCTCCGGTTCTCCGGAACCCGCAGCAACCAGCGGTCTTCGCTGTAGGACCGATCACCTCCCCTCTCCATCTGGAGTCAAGACATGCCCCCCAAGGGTCGTCAGGGCGCAGCCAAGAAGGTGCGTCGCAAGGAAAAGAAGAACGTCGCTCACGGCCACGCGCACATCAAGAGCACGTTCAACAACACCATCGTCTCGATCACGGACCCCTCGGGCAACGTGATCTCCTGGGCCTCCGCCGGCCACGTCGGCTTCAAGGGCTCGCGCAAGTCCACCCCCTTCGCCGCGCAGATGGCCGCCGAGTCGGCCGCCCGCCGCGCGCAGGAGCACGGCATGCGCAAGGTCGACGTCTTCGTCAAGGGTCCCGGCTCCGGCCGTGAGACCGCGATCCGCTCCCTCCAGGCCACCGGCCTCGAGGTCGGCTCGATCCAGGACGTCACCCCGACGCCGCACAACGGCTGCCGTCCGCCGAAGCGTCGCCGCGTCTGACCCGCTACGGCCGGTGACGGCCGTGCGTCAGTAGCGCCGGGCCCGGGCGGTACACCTCCTCGGAGGCGTACCGCCCGTACCCTTGTTACATCTGTCGGGCATCAAATAGTGGGTGCCCACGACTGAAGGATCACCGCATGCTTATCGCTCAGCGTCCGTCGCTGACCGAAGAGGTCGTCGACGAGTTCCGCTCCCGGTTCGTGATCGAGCCGCTCGAGCCGGGCTTCGGTTACACCCTCGGCAACTCCCTCCGCCGTACGCTCCTCTCCTCGATCCCCGGTGCCGCTGTCACCAGCATCCGGATCGACGGTGTCCTGCACGAGTTCACCACCGTGCCGGGCGTCAAGGAGGACGTCACCGACCTCATCCTCAACATCAAGCAGCTGGTCGTCTCCTCGGAGCACGACGAGCCGGTCGTGATGTACCTGCGCAAGCAGGGTCCGGGTCTGGTCACCGCCGCCGACATCGCGCCTCCGGCCGGTGTCGAGGTGCACAACCCCGACCTCGTTCTCGCCACGCTGAACGGCAAGGGCAAGCTGGAGATGGAGCTGACCGTCGAGCGCGGTCGCGGCTACGTCTCCGCCGTCCAGAACAAGCAGGTCGGCCAGGAGATCGGCCGCATCCCGGTCGACTCCATCTACTCGCCGGTGCTCAAGGTCACGTACAAGGTCGAGGCGACCCGTGTCGAGCAGCGCACCGACTTCGACAAGCTCATCGTCGACGTCGAGACCAAGCAGGCCATGCGTCCCCGTGACGCCATGGCGTCGGCCGGTAAGACCCTGGTCGAGCTGTTCGGTCTGGCGCGCGAGCTCAACATCGACGCCGAGGGCATCGACATGGGCCCGTCCCCGACGGACGCCGCTCTCGCCGCCGATCTGGCGCTGCCGATCGAGGAGCTGGAGCTCACGGTCCGTTCGTACAACTGCCTCAAGCGCGAGGGCATCCACTCCGTGGGTGAGCTCGTGGCCCGTTCCGAGGCGGACCTGCTCGACATCCGCAACTTCGGTGCGAAGTCGATCGACGAGGTCAAGGCGAAGCTGGCCGGTATGGGCCTCGCGCTCAAGGACTCGCCTCCCGGCTTCGACCCGACCGCCGCGGCGGACGCCTTCGGCGCCGACGACGACGCGGACGCGGGTTTCGTGGAGACCGAGCAGTACTGAGTCGCCTCCCGGCTGGGGTGCCCGGTTTTGCGGGTGCCCCGGGCCGGGGCTGAGGCTTTGTCCTCAAACGCCGGGCGGGCTTGATGTCCGGCAGCTACGACTTCCGTGAGGCGTCCGCCTTACGGGAACTGACACCGGTACCTGATACGGCCGGTGCAGCACACAAGGAGAATCACCATGCCGCGTCCCGCAAAGGGTGCCCGTCTGGGCGGCAGCGCCGCGCACGAGCGTCTGCTCCTCGCCAACCTGGCGAAGTCGCTGTTCGAGCACGGCCGCATCACGACGACCGAGGCCAAGGCCCGCCGCCTGCGTCCGGTCGCCGAGCGCCTCGTCACCAAGGCGAAGAAGGGCGACATCCACAACCGTCGCCTGGTGCTGCAGACGATCACGGACAAGAGCGTCGTCCACACGCTCTTCACCGAGATCGCTCCCCGGTACGAGAACCGCCCCGGTGGTTACACGCGTATCACCAAGATCGGCAACCGTCGTGGCGACAACGCCCCGATGGCCGTCATCGAGCTGGTCGAGGCGCTGACCGTGGCCCAGCAGGCCACCGGTGAGGCCGAGGCCGCCACGAAGCGCGCGGTCAAGGAAGACGCCGCCAAGAAGGACGAGGCCAAGGCCGAGTCCTCCGAGGAGACCGTCGAGGACGCCAAGCCGGTCGAGAAGGCCGACGAGGAGTCGAAGGACGCCTGAGCGTTCTGAGGACCACGGGACGGGCCCGCATCACCCTTCGGGGCGGTGCGGGCCCGTTTCGCTGAGCAGGGTGAGCGAGGAGATGTGCAGGTGAGTGACGAGGCGGGGCCCGGGTTCGTACGGGTGCGGCTGGACCTGTCGTACGACGGCAAGGACTTCTCCGGCTGGGCGAAGCAGACCAGCCGGCGCACGGTGCAGGGCGAGATCGAGGACGCGCTGCGGACCGTGACCCGGTCGCCGGTGACGTACGACCTGACGGTGGCGGGCCGCACGGACGCCGGCGTGCACGCGCGCGGCCAGGTGGCGCATGTGGACCTGCCTCAGGCGGTGTGGGCCGAGCACGAGGAGAAGCTGCTGCGACGGCTGGCGGGACGGCTCCCGCTGGACGTACGGATCTGGCGTGCGGCGCCGGCACCGGCCGGGTTCAACGCCCGCTTCTCCGCGCTCTGGAGGCGTTACGCCTACCGGGTCGGCGACCGGCCCGGCGGCGTCGATCCGCTGACGCGCGGTCATGTGCTGTGGCACGACCGGCCGTTGGACCTGGACGCGATGAACGAGGCTGCCGCGCTGATGGTCGGCGAGCACGACTTCGCCGCGTACTGCAAGAAGCGCGAGGGCGCGACGACCATCCGGACCCTGCAGAAGCTGAGTTGGGTACGGGACGAGGAGTCCGGAGTCCTCGCCGCGACCGTGCAGGCGGACGCCTTCTGCCACAACATGGTCCGCGCGCTGATCGGTGCGGCGTTGTTCGTCGGTGACGGCCGCCGTCCGGCCTCCTGGCCCGCCGAGGTGCTCGCCGCGAAGGTGCGCGACCCCGGCGTGCACGTGGTGCGGCCGCACGGGCTGACGCTGGAGGAAGTGGCCTATCCGGCGGACGAGTTGCTGGCCATGCGTGCCGAAGAGGCCCGGAACGTCAGGACGTTGCCGGGGTCGGCCGGGTGCTGCTGAGGCCGGTGGCGGTCAACTGCTGCGGCTGCGGCTCCACTCGGCCGCGAAGTGACGCGCGAAAGCGATGACGGCCCACAGGGCCAGGACGTTGACCACCGCGCCGGCGCCCTGGAGCAGCGGGTTGAGGAGGCTGAACCCGGCCTCCTCGGTCGCCGGGTCGTCACCGAGGAGCAGGGCCAGCGGGTACAGCACGAAGAGCAGCAGCAGGATGCTGCCCGGCCAGGCGGCGAGGGTCATCGCCGGCTCGGCGGACTCCGGCCGCCCGGCGATCTCGTAGGCCAGGGCGGCGGCCGTGACCAGGCCGATGTAGCCGGCGGCGATGAGGCGGGGTCCGGTGCGGAGGCCGAGAGCGTTCATGACCTTATTGAACATGTTCAGTTATACGTGTTGCGCACCGGCCCCGGGAGCGACCCCTACTGCGCCGGTTCCGCCACCGCCTGTGACGCCTGGACCCGGCCGCGCTGGTGGATCTGGCGGAAGACGAAGTTCGTCAGGTCGTCGCCGACCGCGAAGACGTCTCTGTCCTGCGCGGTGACGCTGGTGCCGTCGGTGAAGCCGCCGACGGTGAAGTAGGCGTACCGGCCGTAGGAGTTGGTCGTGCGGCGGCAGACCGTACCGCCGCGGCAGAACGTGGAGACGCCCGCGCCGCTGAGGGAGGCGAGGCCGCCGGAGGTCTCGTCGACCGTCTTCTTCGCGCGGGCCTCGGTGTCGAAGACCGCGATCCCGACGGTGACGGCCACTCCGTCCTTGGTGTACGTCGCGCGGATCAGCTGCTCGCAGCCGTTCTCCGTGAGAATCGAGCCGAGTGCGCCCTGCGTGCCGGTCGCGCACTCGGTGGTGCGGCCGGTGGCGCCCTTGGTGTGGACGCGGTCACCCATGGCGAGCTTCGTGCCGGGGAAGAAGCCGTCGACGGTGATCGGCGCCTTGTCCTTGCCGGCGCTCGTTATGTAGTCCTTCGGGTCCGGCGGAGGCGGCGGTGCCACCGAGGAGAAGGAGGGCGCGGGCGCCGAGGTGTCCTCGGGCAGGTCGGCCGGTGCCGGCAGTTCGCTCGCGCTGCCGGCCGGATCGCTCGTGCCGCTCGTGGTGACCACGGCGGTCGCCACGATCGCTCCGACCAGGCCGGTGGCCAGTATCCCGCCGCCGATCATCAGCCACCGTTTGCGGCGGGTCCGTGCGGCGGACGCGTCGGCGAGCGCGGCCCAGTCCGGAGTCCCGCTGTCCCCCGGAGTCCCGTTGTCCCCCGGCCCCCAGGAGGGCCCCCCTTGCCATGAACTCATGCGCGAATCCTAGAGGGTGCTGTTCGACCGGAAGCGCCGCCTGGGTAAACCGGTTGGGCCATGGCTTCGCGGCCCGTGACAATGCTCTGTATGGGACATCTTGAAGCGGGCCACCTGGAGTACTACCTACCGGACGGGCGGGTGCTGCTCGGCGACGCCTCGTTCCGGGTGGCCGACGGCGCCGTCGTCGCCCTCGTCGGTGCGAACGGAGCGGGCAAGACGACTCTGCTGCGGCTGCTCGCCGGCGAGCTCCAGCCGCACGGCGGCACGGTGTCGGTGAGCGGCGGGCTCGGTGTGATGCCGCAGTTCGTGGGCTCGGTGCGGGACGAACGGACCGTACGGGACCTGCTGGTGTCGGTGTCGCAGCCGCGCATCCGGGAAGCGGCGAAGGCGGTCGACGTGGCCGAGGAGAAGATCCTCACCGTCGACGACGAGGCCGCGCAGATGGCGTACGCGCAGGCGCTCAGCGACTGGGCCGAGGCGCGCGGGTACGAGGCCGAGACGGTCTGGGACATGTGCACGATGGCGGCGCTCGGTGTCCCGTACGAGAAGGCGCAGTGGCGCGAGGTGCGCACGCTCAGCGGCGGTGAGCAGAAGCGGCTGGTGCTGGAGGCGCTGCTGCGCGGGCCCGACGAGGTGCTGCTGCTGGACGAGCCGGACAACTATCTGGACGTGCCGGGCAAGCGGTGGCTGGAGGAGAAGCTGAAGGAGACCCGTAAGACGGTCCTCTTCGTCTCCCACGACCGCGAGCTGCTCTCCCGCGCCGCCGAGAAGATCGTCAGCGTCGAGCCGAGCGCGGCCGGCAGCGATGTGTGGGTGCACGGCGGCGGCTTCGCCACGTACCACGATGCCCGCAAGGAGCGGTTCGCTCGGTTCGAGGAGCTGCTGCGGCGCTGGCAGGAGGAGCACGCCCGGCTGAAGGCGCTCGTCCTGCGGATGCGGCAGCAGGCGGCGAACAGCCCGGACATGGCCAACCGCTACCACGCGATGCAGACCCGCTTCAAGAAGTTCGAGGAGGCCGGACCGCCGCCGGAGCCGCCGCGCGAGCAGGACATCCGGATGCGGCTGCGCGGCGGCCGGACCGGCGTGCGGGCGGTGACCTGCAAGGGCCTGGAGCTGACCGGGCTGATGAAACCGTTCGACCTGGAGATCTACTACGGGGAGCGCGTCGCGGTCCTCGGCTCCAACGGGTCCGGCAAGTCGCACTTCCTGCGGCTGCTGGCGGGCGAGCCGGTGGCGCACACGGGGGAGTGGAAGCTCGGGGCGCGGGTCGTGCCGGGCCACTTCGCGCAGACCCACGCGCATCCGGAGCTGCTCGGCAAGACGCTGGTGGAGATCCTCTGGTCCGAGCACGCCAGGGACCGCGGCGGAGCGATGGGTGTGCTGCGGCGGTACGAGCTGGAGCGGCAGGGCGACCAGGCGTTCGAGCGGTTGTCCGGCGGGCAGCAGGCGCGGTTCCAGATCCTGCTGCTGGAGCTGGCCGGTACGACGGCGCTGCTGCTGGACGAGCCGACGGACAACCTGGACCTGGAGTCGGCGGAGGCGCTGCAGGACGGGCTCGAGGTGTACGACGGGACGGTGATGGCCGTCACGCATGACCGGTGGTTCGCGAAGTCGTTCGACCGGTATCTGGTGTTCGGGTCGGACGGGGTCGTACGGGAGACCTCGGAGCCGGTGTGGGATGAGCGGCGGGTTCAGCGGGCCCGGTAGGAGGGGTGCGTTTTGACCCGTCCGGGGCGTGGCGGGTAGTGTCGAGGTTTGTTATGCGTATCGGCTTCGTCGTCTCCGTACGAGAAGCCCTTACGTAGGTTCTCTGGAGCAGTTACCAGTGGCTTGCATACGGGCGGTGTCCCGGCAGTGTCAGCCCCAGCTGCATGATCGCTTCAGGGGTGCCATGTGTTGTCTGGACCTCATCCACTAAGAAGCGAAGGCTACGAAGTGCGTACGTACAGCCCCAAGCCCGGCGATGTCACTCGCCAGTGGCACATCATCGACGCTCAGGACATCGTCCTGGGGCGTCTGGCCACCACGGCTGCGAACCTCCTCCGGGGTAAGCACAAGGCGATCTACGCCCCCCACATGGACATGGGCGACTTCGTCATCATCATCAACGCCGACAAGGTGCACCTGTCCGGCAACAAGAAGACCCAGAAGATGGCGTACCGCCACTCGGGCTTCCCGGGCGGTCTCCGTTCGGTGCGCTACGACGAGCTGCTCGCGAAGAACCCCGAGAAGGCCGTCGAGAAGGCCATCAAGGGCATGATCCCCAAGAACACCCTGGGCCGTCAGATGCTCTCGAAGCTCAAGGTCTACGCGGGCGACCAGCACCCGCACGCTGCTCAGCAGCCGGTCCCGTTCGAGATCACCCAGGTCGCGCAGTAGTTCCGGCCACCCCCTAAGACATACAGAAAGATCTGAGGAGCATCGTGGCCGAGACCACTGTTGAGAACCCCGTCGAGGGCACCGAGGGCGAGGAGACCTTCGCCGAGGTGACCACCTTCGAGTCGGAGGTCCCCGTCGAGGGTGAGTACACCTCCGAGTCGCTCGCCGGCCGCTTCGGCGACCCGCAGCCCGCCGCCGGCCTTGGCCGTCGCAAGAACGCCATCGCCCGTGTCCGGATCGTTCCGGGCACCGGCAAGTGGAAGATCAACGGTCGCACCCTTGAGGACTACTTCCCCAACAAGGTGCACCAGCAGGAAGTCAACGAGCCCTTCAAGGTGCTCGAGCTCGACGGCCGCTACGACGTCATCGCCCGCATCTCGGGTGGCGGCGTCTCCGGTCAGGCCGGCGCCCTGCGCCTCGGCGTGGCCCGCGCGCTGAACGAGGCGGACGTGGACAACAACCGCGCCACGCTGAAGAAGGCCGGCTTCCTCTCCCGCGACGACCGTGCGGTCGAGCGCAAGAAGGCCGGTCTCAAGAAGGCCCGTAAGGCCCCGCAGTACAGCAAGCGCTAAATCGCCTGCTCTTCCGCATTACTCGAACGCCCCGGCGGCGCACTCCGTGCTGCTGGGGCGTTCGTTTATCGGGCTTAGCAGGCGTATAACAGCATGAGACGTTCATCGGCTCGCACGCGCGTACCTCTCCTGCATGAGCCGTGTCATACCGCCTGCCCGGCCGTTTTACTGTTCTTGTAGTTGTGGTTGTTTAGTTTCGCTTTGCTTTGTTTTTTGCGGTTTCTGAGCACTTCGGAGGACACCAGTGGGACAACTCTTCGGTACGGACGGAGTGCGCGGTGTCGCCAACGCGGATCTGACGGCCGAGCTCGCGCTCGGGCTCTCGGTCGCGGCGGCGCACGTACTCGCCGAGGTGGGCACCTTCGAGGGCCATCGCCCGACCGCCGTGGTCGGCCGCGATCCCCGGGCCTCCGGAGAGTTCCTGGAAGCCGCCGTCGTGGCCGGTCTGGCCAGCGCCGGCGTGGACGTCCTGCGCGTCGGCGTGCTGCCGACGCCGGCCGTGGCGTACCTCACCGGCGCGCTCGGCGCCGACATCGGCGTGATGCTCTCCGCCAGCCACAACGCCATGCCCGACAACGGCATCAAGTTCTTCGCGCGCGGCGGCCACAAGCTCGCCGACGAGCTGGAGGACCGGATCGAGACGGTCTACGAGCAGCACCGCACCGGCGAGCCGTGGAGCCGGCCGACCGGCGCGGGCGTCGGCCGGGTCACCGACTACACGGAGGGCTTCGACCGTTACGTCGCCCACCTCATCGGCGTCCTCCCGAACCGGCTCGACGGGCTGAAGGTCGTCCTGGACGAGGCGCACGGTGCCGCCGCCCGGGTCTCGCCCGAGGCCTTCGCCCGGGCCGGGGCCGAGGTCGTCACCATCGGCGCGGCGCCGGACGGCCTGAACATCAACGACGGCTGCGGCTCCACCCACCTGGAGCTGCTGCGCACCGCCGTCGTCGAGAACGGCGCCGACCTCGGCATCGCGCACGACGGCGACGCCGACCGCTGCCTCGCCGTGGACGCGGCCGGCGAGGAGGTCGACGGCGACCAGATCCTCGCCGTCCTGGCCCTCGCCATGCGGGAGGCCGGACAGCTGCGCAAGGACACCGTCGTCGGCACCGTGATGTCGAACCTCGGCTTCAAGATCGCCATGGAGCGCGAAGGCATCCAGCTCGTCCAGACGGCGGTCGGCGACCGTTACGTCCTGGAGTCGATGAAGGCCGAGGGCTTCGCGCTCGGCGGCGAGCAGTCCGGCCACGTCATCGTCCTGGACCACGCCACCACCGGCGACGGCACGCTGACCGGCCTGATGCTGGCGGCCCGGGTCGCCGCCACCGGCCGGAGCCTCGCCGAGCTGGCCGGCGTCATGGAGCGGATGCCGCAGGTCCTCATCAACGTCCCGGACGTCGACAAGTCCCGGGTCACCACCTCCTCCGAGCTGGCCACGGCGGTGGCCGAGGCGGAGCACGAGCTCGGCTCCACCGGCCGCGTACTGCTGCGCCAGTCGGGTACGGAGCCGCTGGTACGGGTCATGGTCGAGGCCGCCGACATCGAGCAGGCGCGCGCGGTCGCGGGCCGGCTGGCCGATGTGGTGAAGTCCGCGCTGGGCTGAGCCGCACAGGCCCCTGGCTCACAGACGTACGGAAGCCCCCGGTGTGCTCGCCGGGGGCTTCCGCGCGCGCCGGGCCCGCCACAGCGCCTTCTCCAGCAGCAGCGTCAGCGTGCCGGCGAGGATGATCCCGCCGAGGTTGGCGAGCAGCTGCTGTCCGGAGCCGACGGTCTGCTCGTAGTCGGAGTAGCTGAACGCGACGGCCGCGTTGGCGGCGGCCGGGACCGTGGTCACGGAGATCGCCACGCCGATCAGGGCCCCGGACTTCGCCGAGGTGAGCGAGAGCGTCCCGGCGATGCCAGCCAGGAACGCCACGACGAACGACATCCAGTCCGGCTGCCAGATGAACCCGGTGATCGGCCGCTCCGCCTCGATCATCGACTTCTCGAACAGCCCGGCCGCGTCCAGCAGCCAGGCGAACCCCGCGGTGACGACCATCGCCAGCGCGAAGCCGCCGATCAGCGCCCACAGCGAACGCGCCACCAGCCGAGGCGCGCGCTGCACCAGGGCCGTGGAGATGCCGGCCAGCGGGCCGAACTCCGGGCCGACCGCCATCGCGCCCACGATCAGCACCGCGTTGTCGAGCATCACGCCGCAGGCGGCGAGCATGGTCGCCAGGGCGAGGAAGGAGACGTAGGTGATCGAGAACGTCGACTCCTCGTGCGTCGCCTCCGTCAGCTCCTCCCACAGCACCGCGTCCGCGCCGTCGCCCGGCGCCTCGTGCTCCGCCCGGTCCGCGTGGTCGGACAGGGTCAGCTCCATGTTCTCCATGGTGATCGCCCCGGACTTCTCCAGACCGAGGCGCCTGAGCTTCCCGATCAGCTCGTCCCCGGCCTCGCGCGCCACGTCGCACATCACCACGTCCCCGGCCGGGGAGCGGGCCGCGCCGGGCAGGACCACGAGGTGGGCGGTGCCGACGGTGGACTCCAGCAGGGTGACGACCTCGTCGGTGGTCGCGGCAGGCACGATGAGACGCAGATGCAGCACGCGGCACGCCTTCCCCGGAAGTGTCAGAGTTTGCGCAGGGACAGCTTCTGGACCTTGTGGTCCGGACCCTTGCGCAGGACCAGAGTGGCACGGCCGCGCGTCGGCGCCACGTTCTCCAGCAGATTCGGCTTGTTGATGGTCCGCCACATCGTGCGCGCGTAGTCCAGCGCCTCCTCCTCGGAGACCTGGGTGTACTTGCGGAAGTACGAGGACGGGTCCTGGAACGCCGTGTCGCGCAGCTTGCGGAAGCGGCTCAGGTACCAGGTCTCGATGTCCTCGGCGCGCGCGTCCACGTACACGCTGAAGTCGAAGTAGTCGGCGAGCCCGACCCTGGTCCGGCCGTCGCTGCCGGGCAGCGCGGGCTGGAGGACGTTGAGTCCTTCCACGATGAGGATGTCCGGGCGGCGGACGGTGAGGCGCTCACCGGGCACGATGTCGTAGATCAGGTGCGAGTAGACGGGCGCGGTCACCTCGTCCTTGCCCGCCTTGATGTCCGCCACGAACCGGGTCAGCGCCCGCCGGTCGTACGACTCCGGAAACCCTTTGCGTGAGGTCAGCCCGCGCGCCCGCAGCTCCTTCATCGGCAGCAGGAACCCGTCCGTGGTCACCAGCTCGACGCGCGGATGCTCCGGCCAGCGGGCCAGCAGCGCCTGGAGGATACGGGCGCTGGTGGACTTGCCGACGGCGACACTGCCCGCGACGCCTATGACGAACGGCGTACCGCGCTGCGCCCCGTGCCCGTTCCCGGCGTCCCCGAGGAAGGTGTTCAGCGCGCCGCGCAGCTGGGAGGTGGCCTGGACGTACAGGTTGAGGAGCCTGGAGAGCGGCAGGTAGACGTCCCGTACCTCGTCCAGGTCGATGACATCGCCGAGCCCGCGCAGCCGCTCCACCTCGTCGGCGGTCAGCGGCAGCGGGGTCTTGTCCCGCAGGGCGCTCCACTCGTCGCGCGAGAGGTCGACGTAAGGGGTCGGCGCATGCTCGGTGCGGCGCTGCGGGCTCCGTGCGGGCGAAGTGATCACCCTTCATTGTTGCGGGAGTTTTAACGGAGTGGGGGGTGGGGTCGGTCACGTGGGTGTCGGGCCGTCTCCGTACGGCGGACGCGGGCCCGGTCAGAAGCGGCCGGTGTACTTCCGTAGCCGGCTCTCCACCTCGGCGGTACTGCACCCGAGAGCGGCCCCGGAGGCTGCCAGCAGCGTGCTGTCCCGCTGGACGTCCAGGGCCGCGCAGCTCGCGTAGATCCGGGTGAGCCGCTGAACGATGTTGACCGCGCGCAGGGCGGCCAACGGCTCGTGGTCGGCCGGCTTGTCGTCACCACGCCCGGCTGCCCGCCGCGCGTCTCGGCCGGCTCGTCCGTCTCCCACGGGTACATGCTGACGACATCGTTCCCGTACATCCTCTGCCTCCCGGTCACGGAACGCGGTCGTACCACCGCCGGGAGCGAGCATCGCCTCCCGAGGACGGCGGAGGCGGGGAAACGGACGAGACGGCCGGGTCTGCTCAGCCCTCCGAGGCGTACGTGACGAAGTCGGTCCAGGCGGCGGGCCCGAAGCCGAGGTGCGGGCCGTGGCCGGGGAGCTGCTTCGAGTCGCGTACGTGGACGGTGGTGGGGGCGGTGGCGACCTCCACGCACTGGGGGCCGTCGTTGGTGCTGTAGCTGCTCTTGAACCAGGTCAGCTCAGTGGTGCTCATGTCTCTCCCAGCAGTTTCTCGATGAATTCCCGCGACAGCCGGGGCGTGAGGGCCTGCGATCGGATCAGGTTGTAGCGCATCTCCAGGATCTGCACCTGCCTCGGATCACTGATCAGCCCACTGATGAGCTGGACCTCGTTGTGCCCAACGGCCTTTCCGTCCTTGAGCTTAATCACCTCGTGCGAACCGCCCAGACCTGCGTGCTCCTCCGCCTCCATCGGCATGACCTGGACCTCTACATGCCTCAACTGGCTCAGGTCAAGCAGGTGTTCGAGCTGGCGGCGCAGGACCATTCTGCCCCCGATCCGCCTCCGGAGGGTCGCCTCTTCCTGTACGAAGGTCAGCAGGGGCGCGGGCCGCCGGTCGAAGACCACCTGCCGGGCCATCCGGGATGCCACCAGGCGCTCGATGTCGTCCTCCGCGTACGCGGGCCGACGCTGCGCGTACAGAGCGCGCGCGTACTCCTCGGTCTGGAGCAGCCCGTGAATCACCTCGCCCGCGTAAGCGCCGATCTCGATCGAGTCCGCCTCCAGCTTCGCCAGGTCGCGGACCTTCCTCGGATACCGGGCTTCCTCCACGTCCTTCTTCATCGCGGAGATCTTGCCGCCCGCGCCCACGACGTCGTCCGTCCGGTCCAGGAACTCCGGCTTCGGGATGCGCCGGCCGCCCTCGACCTTGAAGACCAGGTTCTCGCTGTACCCGATCGCCGTGCCCAGCTCGGCGGCGCGCAGCCCGGCGCCCTCGCGCCAGAGCTTGATCTGCCGGCCGACCGCCGCGATGACCGCGCCCGAGTCGTCCTCCAGGCCGAACTCCTGGTCCTCTTCGTTTCCGTCAGCCATCCGCCGACCCGCTTCCACCCGTGCGTCCGCGCGCGGACGCCGTACGAACGGGACAGGGCTGTACACACCAGGGACAGTGACAGTCCGTACCCGTGCCAATACTTCTCAGAGTAGGTACGCGCGGCCACGCTGAGTGACATGAACCAGAAAATCACCCAACCGAGGTCGCGCACCGGACAGTTCGCCGTCCAGCTGTCCGCCACCCGTCGTGGCGCCCGGCTGGCCCGGCTGCTGGCGACCGAGCAGCTGCGCTCCTGGGGCCTGCCGCTGGAGGACGCGAGCCTCGTCATCGGCGAGCTGGCCACCAACGCGGCGCTGCACGGGTATGTCCCGGGGCGGGACTTCCGGATCGTGCTGAGCGTGTACGACGACGTGCTGCGGATCGAGGTCGCGGACACCCGCGGCGAGAGCGTCCCGGAGAAGCAGGACCCCGATGCCACCTGCGAGAGCGGGCGCGGGCTGCTGCTCGTGGAGGCGCTGTCGGTGCGGTGGGGCACCGAGCACGGCCCGTTTCCGCGTAAGACGGTCTGGGCGGAGGTGGCGCTCACCGGATCGTGACGGCCGCGACCCGGTGGAGCGGGCCGTGTCATCGGCCCGGGCGCGGGACGGCGGCCACCCGACGGGGGGTCGGATGGCCGCCGTTCTCGTAGGGCTCGCCGCGTGGTGCGGTCGGTCAGGAGGCGGTGTTCAGCGTCAGGCCGTAGTAGCGGAGCAGGTCGTCCAGCGGCTGCATCCAGCTGGCGCCGCTGCCGAAGCGGCCGTCGCAGCTGGTGTTGCTGGAGCCGGAGGTCACACCTTGGGCCTGGCCCTGGTTGGTGATCCAGGCGCCGCCGCTGTCGCCCTTGTGGATGCAGACGGTGGACTTGGCCAGGCCCTTGACCAGGGTCTGCGGCTGGCCCGGGTCGGTGTAGGTGACCGAGTGGTTGTAGCTGCTGATGGTGCCGCAGGTCCACCCGGTGGTCGCGCCGGACTTGCAGACCGTCGAGCCGACGGCGGCCCGCTGGCTCCCCTTGACCGGAGTGTCCGCCACGACGCGCCAGCCGCCGACGGAGGTGGTGACGGAGTTGCCGGAGCTGATGGCCGCGACACCCATGTCGACGCTGTCGTAGCCGTGCGCGAAGCGGGTCCTGGTCCCCTTGGCGAACTGCGAACCGTTGAAGTACAGCGTGTCCAGGCCCTTGACGCAGTGGCCGGCGGTGGCCAGGTACTGCCGGCCCTGCTGGTCCCGGGCGCCGAAGCCGACGGAGCAGTAACCGCCGTTCACGTCCGAGGTGTTGATGTTCATCTTGCTGCCGGGCGCGACGGCGGCGGTGGCCTGCGGAGCGTCGTCTGTGGTGGTCTCCACGGTGACGGCCGGGCCGTGGGCGCGTGCGGTGGCGACGAAGGCCCGGCTGGTGGCGTCGTCCGTGTCGCGGACGGTGACGACGACCTTGTTGCCGGCCGGGTCGACGTGCCACGACTCCACGCCGGCCGGGAGCTTCCTCTCGGCGAGCCGGTCGAGTTCCGCCTTGATCCGGTCGAGCGCCGACGGCGCGCGGGCCGGGATGCGGGCGGCGAGTCCGGCCGCCTTCACGTCGGCGGCCTGCCGTGTGGTGGTGACATCGACCGTGAGCGTGCCTTTGGCGTCGAAGTACGCGCTCCCGGTGGGCACTCCGGAGGCGCCGAGGCGCTCCAGGGTCTTCTGCTGGGCCTCCTGGCGGTCGAGCTTCCGCTCAGCCTCCGCGACGGACACGCCGAGCGAGTCGGCGAGCGCCTTCACCATGCCGGTGGGCTGTGTACGGGCGGTCGGTGCGGGCGTCGGATCGGTGGTGGCGGGCTGTGAGGCGGCCGCCATGCCTCCGGTCAGAGCGACCGCTCCGGCTATCGCGCCGATCGACAGTGTCCTGCTGAACTTGTTCACGTCTACTCCTTGAGGGGTGCGGTGCCGTGCCGTGCGGGCGTGCTCAGGACCGGGTCAGTTGCCGGTGACGGCGGTGAGGGTCCTGGCCGCGTCGGCGAGGCCGGCGCCGCAGCCGCCGGAGCAGGAGCCGGACAGGCTGCGCGTGTTGTTCTTGATCGCCGTTTCGATCTGCGCGGGCGTGAGGGACGGGCTCGTCTGCTTCAGCAGCGCGGCCAGTCCGGCGATGTGCGGTGTGGCCATGCTGGTGCCCTGGTAGGAGGCGTAGCCTTCGCTGCCGAGCGAGCGGGTGCCCTTGTTGATCGTGGACCAGATGCCGTCGTCGGCACGGACGGCGGTCTCGCCGCCGGGTGCGGTGACGTCGACGGTCCTGCCGTAGTTGGAGTAGGCGGCGCGGTTGCCTTCGCGGTCGGACGCGGCGACGGCGATGACGTTTCCGCAGCCGGCCGGGCTGTAGGCGGAGGCGTCGGCGTTGTCGTTGCCGGCGGCCACGACGACGGAGGTTCCGCGGTCCACGGCGGCCTTGATGGCGGTGTTGTACGCCTGGTCGCAGGTGAACCCGCCGCCGAGGCTCATGTTGATGACCGCGGCGGGGTTCTTGTTGGCGGGCGCTCCGGAGACCGTTCCGCCGGACGCCCAGGTGATGGCGTCGATGATGTCGGAGGTCGATCCGCCGCACTTGCCGAGGACGCGGATCGGCTGGATGTTCGCCTCGTGGGCCACGTCGACCGTGCCGTAGCCGTTGGCGGTGGCCGCGATGGTGCCGGCGACATGGGTGCCGTGCCAGGAGTTGTCGGTGTCGCGGGCCGGTACCGGGTTGCCGTTCCGGTCCTTGCCGCACTCGCCGCGGTTGGCCCAGTCGCCGGTGTCGGACGGGTCGCTGTCGCGGCCGCCGCCGTCCGTGGCCGTCCAGGAGTTGGAGATGAAGTCGTATCCCGGCACCAGCCTGGAGCCCAGCTCGGTGTGCTTGGTGATGCCGGTGTCGATGACCGCCACGGTGACGCCCTTGCCGGTGGCCTGCTTCCAGGCCGAAGGAACGTTCATGCCGGCCTGGGACTCGTACAGGTCCCACTGGTAGCGGTACTCGGCGGGGTCGACCGCGGTGGGGAAGACCCGGTGGTCGGGGACGACATAGGCGACGTCCGGGTCGGACCGGAAGGCCGCCATGGCCTCCTGGGTGTCCTCGGGCCGGTCGGCGTCGGGCAGGTCCACGAGGGCGGCGCCCGTTCCCAGGCGGCGTTCGAAGGAGAGGCGCTCGCCGGCCCGTTCGCCCTTGGCCTTGGCGTCCTTCACGATCGCCGCGTTCGATCTGGCCTCTTCCGCCTGGGACTTGTAGCCGACGATGAACCGCTGGGTGAGCGCGGTGGTGTCGGCGGCCGCCGGAGCGGAGGCCTGGGTGGGGCGGGCGGTGTCGGAGGAGCTGCCGGCGAAGGCGACGCCGGTGCCCATGACAGCGGCGACGGTGGCGAGCGCGACGGATATTCGGAGGGGGGTAAGACCGTGCACGTCGGTTCCTTTCGATCCGTCCGAGCAGGTGAAGCAGCTCGAACGGGTCATGACAAACAGGGGGGGTGGCGCATGCGTGGGTGCGGAGTCAGGGCACGCGCATGCTCAGCTCTCGGGATCCCGGTGGGACGGGAGCCTGTCGAGATGCGGCTGATCACTGTGGGGTGTGAGTGATCGGTCGATGGAGGGAAACCTATGAACCCGCCACCGCGATGACCATCCGGGTGCCGCGTATACGGACCCTTATTTAATTCACCGGCCGTTCACCGTCCCGTATTCCGGTTCGCGCCGGGCCCGTCAGCGTCGGCGTGGAGAGAAGGAACGAATCCGCGAAGAGCCCGATAACGGTGAGCGCCGTGACAACTGCCGTACCGCGTGTGAGCGGTGAGAGTTGATTACGTATCCGTGGACCGGCGTTCCGGATGTTGGCGGGTGCGCGGGAGGCGTACGTTCGGACCGCGGCCGACCGGACGTGCGGAACGTGCGAGCGGGATGCGCGACACCTGCGTGGTCCCGGGCGGCCGGCCCGGGCACGGGTGTGCGGAACGAGCTGTGCGCGCCGCTTTCGGCAGTCCCGGCCGGAAGGCATTGCGCCCTGCGTTTCGAGCAGTCGGCCGAGCGTGCTCCGCTGCACGCCGTAGCGCCGAGAGCTCTTCCGCGCACCTGTGCGTTCACCTGCCGGGACGCCGTCCGAAGGCGATGGCGACGGCCTCTCACCGACCGTGTCCGGTCCACTGTTGATCATCGAGGACAAGTGATCTACTTGTTTCTCCAGGAGCCAGGAAAGCAATCTCGTGGCGAGGGTGGCAACGTGATCACGACCTGTGGTTCGGCCCTGCGGTCCTTCGTACGGGCGCTGCCCACCCGGAATGCCGAGCCGGTGCTGATGTTCGTCGAAGGCGCCGCCGGCGAGGGCAAGAGCCACCTGCTCCAGGAGCTGGCCGACCTGCCGGGCCCGCCGGACCTGGCCCGCCTGTGGTGGCGGTGCGGAGCCGACGGCGGGCCGCCGGAGGAGGACGGGCACCGGCGCGAGGCGACCCTGTGGCTGGTGGACGACGTCCACCGGGCGGACGAGGACGAGCTGCGGCGGCTGCGCCGGGTGCTGGAGGAGCTGGCGCCGGGCTCGGCGGCCGCGGTGACCTACCGTCCCGAGGAGCTCCCGGTGCCCGGCCTCCCGCTGGGCGGCCCGCCGCTGGCGTATCCGAACGGCCTGACCGTCCTGAGGAACCGGCTGGCGCTCTGGGACGAGGAGCGCGTCCGCCGGGCCGCCGTGGAGGCGCTGGGCGAGGACCGCTGTACGGACGAGGCCGTGACCAGGCTCCATGAGCGCACCGGTGGTGTGCCTCGGGTCGTCGTGGACCTGCTGGCCATGGTCCGGGAGCAGTGGCCGGCCTTCACCGGCACGGCCGCCGAGGTCGACGCGGCCGGTGTGCCGACCCGGCTGGCGGAGCTGGTGGTGAGCCGCGCGCACGCCGTGGCGCCGGAGCACCGGCCGGTGGTCTGGGCGGCCGCCGTCCTCGACGGGCCCGCCGGCCGTGACGAGCTGATCGCGGTGTCGGGCCTCGGAGCCGAGACCGGAGGCGGCGCACTCCTGCGGGCCCTGGAGAGCGCGGCCCTGGCGGAGCCGGCCGAGGGCCGCTACGGCTTCGCGGTCCCGCTGGCCGCGTCAGCGGTACGGGCCACCGTGCCCGGTCCCGTACGCCAGGACCTGCACCGGCGGGCGGCCGACGTGCTCAGCCGGAGGCAGCCGGTGGCCTGGGCCGCCGTGGCCGAGCACCACCGGGCGGCCGGTGAGGGCCACAGGTGGCTCAGAGCGGTGGAGAGGGCGGCGGAGGCGGCGGAGGCCTCCGGCCGGCACGAGCAGGCGATCGCGCTCCTGGAGCGGACGCTGGCCCTGCCCGGCCTTCCTCCGCAGGCCCGCGCCCGGCTGGCACCGCTGCTGGCCCGTACCGCCGTGACCGGACTGCGCTCGGACCAGACCGTGGAGGTGCTCGCGCAGATCGTGCAGGACGCGGCGCTCCCGCCGGCCGTACGCGGAGAGCTCCGGCTCGACCTGGGCCTGATGCTGTGCAACCAGATGGGCCGGTCGCACGAGGGATGGCAGGTCCTGGAGGTCGCCGCCGGTGAACTGCGCGAGGTCCGCTCCGTCCTGGCCGCACGCGCCATGGCGGCCCTGGTCACGCCGTACTGGCCGGGCGTCTCCGTGGACGTCCACCGGGAGTGGCTGATCAAGGCGGTGGTCGCCGCGGACGACAGCGGGGACGAGCCGATGCGTACGGCGGTGCTCGCCAACCACGTGGGGCTCGCGATGAGTTGCGCCGACCCCGACGCGTGGGAGCTGGTGGAGAAGCTGCCCGTGAAGAGCACCGACCCGGCGTGCGCCCGGCAGGCGGCGCGCGGTCTGTGCAACGGCGCGGACTCCGCGGTCTGGCTCGGTTTCTACGAGCGCGGCGCCGACCTGCTGGCCGAGGGACGCGACCTGTCGGCGCGGAGCGGAGCGCCGTACACCGAGCACAGCGCGCTCGGGACGCGGCTGCTCCAGGAGTGGTGGACCGGCCGGTGGCTGGGCCTGGACAAGCGGTGCGAGGACTTCGTCGCCGCCACCGCCGACATGCCGTTCATCGCCTCCGACGCCTATGTCGTACGCGGCCTGCTCGCGCTCGCGCAGGGGGACTGGGGAGAGGCGCGGTCCTGGCTGTCCCAGCAGGGGACGTTCGGCACGGAGAAGCTGCCGGTGCCCTTGGGCGCGGCGGCGGCCGGCGCCGTGATCCGCCTGGCCCTGGCCCGGCAGGAGGTGGCCGCCGCGGCGGAACACGCGCGGGCCGCCTGGAAGGTGGTGGCCGGCAAAGGAGTATGGCCGTGGGCCGCGGAACTCGCGCCGTGGGCCGTGGAGGCCGTGGCGCGCGCGGGCGACGGAACGGCGGCCCACACCATGGTCCGCAACTTCTCCCAGGGCCTCGGCCGACGCGACGCACCCGCCGCCAGGGCCGCGCTGACCTGGAGCCGGGCCGTCCTCGCCGAGACGGAGGCACCGGCCGAGGAGCGCGGGAGCGGCCTGCTGGAGGCCGCCGAGCTGTACGAGGAGGCCGCGACGGCGTACGGCGAGCTGCCGCGCCCGTACTCGCGGGCGCTGACGGCGGAGGGCGCGGCACGGTGCGTGCTCGCGGCGGACGGGGAGGGGTCTTCGGGACCGGTCCCGGCCTCCGATGACGCCGCGATCCTCTCGGCGCTCGCCGAGCTGGAGGCCTGTGCTCAGCGCTTCACCGATCTGGGCGCCGTCTGGGATGCCGCGCGGGCCAGGGCTCTGCTGCGGACGCGGCAGCCGGCCAGGAAGGGACGGCCCCCCGGCCGTCCTTCCCATGCCGACCAGCTGTCGCCGCGGGAGGAGGAGGTGGCGCAGCTGGCCGTCTCCGGCCTGACCAACCGGGAGATCGCCACGACCCTGCACCTCTCGCCGCGGACCGTGGAGCAGCACATCGCCGGCGCGATGCGCAAGACCGGTGCGCTCTCCCGCCGCGACCTCGCTCACCGCCTGGGCCCGACTCCCTGATCCCGGAAGGTCCAGAACGTCCTGTCGTGCTCCCAGACGGCGACGGTGGCGCCCGCCCAGTCGAGCACCCAGCCGGAACGCACTCCGCGCGCTCCCCAGCCGTCCGGCCGCCGTCGCGGGATCGCGGAGCCCGCCGCGCGGGCGACCACCGCCGCGTCACAGGTCTCGCGCGCGATGCGAAGGGCCTCCGCCTCGGTTTCGGCGGCCCCGGTGAAGACGTGCAGGCCGCACCGCTCGGGCTGGACGGAGTTCCGGGTGGGGACATTGACCTGGAAGTAGACCTTGGTCATGGCGCCATCTCCTCGGGATCGCGGTCATGACCAACGTAAGAAGTGCCTCCGGTCCTGAATATCCGGAGCGGGCCGATCACCTATACGTATCTCGGCGGCCCACGGCTGGGACCGGTGTCGGAACGGGCCGGGAACGGGCCGAGAACAGAGCGGGTACGGGCCGAGTACGGGCCGAGCCGTGCGGAGATTCCGTAGTGCCGTATCCGTGATTCCGGCCTACGGATGGCAACCCCCACGCGCTGCCCTTACGTTCCAGCCACCGTGGCACAGCACCCCCATTGCTCTGCCCATGGACCAAGGAAGCACGAGCGCGTTCATGAAACTCATCCGTCCCGGAATAGCAGCCGGGTCTTTCGCTCTTCTCTTCGCCGGTGGCTGTCAGCTGCCGCAGACCGAGCCGGCTAAGGAAGAACCGATCGTCATCGGTACGTCGAGCCATCTGACGAGCCTCGACCCCGCCGGTGTCTACGACAACGGGTCCTGGGCGGTGTACAACAACATCTATCAGGGCCTGCTCGCCTTCGAACCGGGCTCAACGGTACCGAAACCCGACGCGGCCGAGTCGTGCACCTTCGTCGGATCCGCGCTCACCACGTATCAATGCGAAATGCGTGACGATCTCCACTTCTCCAACGGAAACCCGCTCACGGCAAGCGCGGTGAAGCGCTCGTTCGACCGCATTCTGCGTATCCGCGACCCGCTGGGACCGGCGCCCTTGTTCGCGAACCTGGACTCCGTGGAGGCTCAGGGATCTCTCGTGACGTTCCATCTCGCGACCGCCGACGCCACCTGGCCGTCGAAGATCGCCACCGGAGCGGGTTCCATCGTCGACCCGGCGGAGTTCCCGGCGGACCGGCTGCGGGAGGAGAAGAGCGCCTCGGGCTCGGGTCCCTACCTCCTGTCGTCCTACAAGGAGGAGGAATCCCTCACCCTCGAACCGAACACCGCGTACAAGGGAGCGGTGACCGCGAAGGGTGTCGCTATCCAGGTCCGCTACTTCGAGACTCCGCAGGACGTCGAAGCGGCGTGGAACGCCAGGACGGTCGACATCGCCCACGCGGGACTTCCGGCCGCCACCCTCGCGGGAATCGACCCCGGCGACACCGACGTACGCCTCTCCGTCGGAAACAGCGCCGAGGCGCACTATCTCGTCCTGAACATGAACTCCTCGCGGAGGCCGTTACGGAACGTCGCGGTACGCAGAGCCGTCGCCGCACTCATCGACCGCGGACAGCTGGCGGGCGAGGTTTTCAAGCACACGGTGACGCCGCTGTATTCACTCGTCCCGCAAGGCGTCGCCGGACACAGCACGGCGTTCTTCGACCGGTATCCGGAGGCGGACCTCGCGTATGCGGAGCAGCTTCTGCGATCCGCCGGTATCACCACACCGGTACGCATCAGACTGGGCCACCAGGCCGGTACCGCCGCCATCGAGGCGGGCGAACTCCAGCGGCAGTTCGAGAAAGGCGGACTCTTCCGGGTCGAGCTGATCGAGGAACGCGACTTCACCACGTACCAGAAGCGCAGCCGGAAAGGCGATTTCGACATCCACCTCTTCCAATGGGTGCCGGACTTCCCGGACGCGGACACGTTCGTCCAGCCGCTGGTGGGGACCGGGAACGTTCTCGACAACGGCTACGCGTCGGCCGAGGTCGACCACGTCATCAGGGACACGCAGCGGTTCACCGATCGCGGCCGGGCCGTGAAGCAGTTCCGCGCGATTCAGGACACCATCGCGAAGGACGCTCCGCTGATCCCCGTCTGGCACCGGCAGCGCCAAGTGGTGACGCGCTCGGCCGTCCTGGGCGGACATCGCCTGGCCGAGGACGCCGTCTGGCGCCTGTGGGAGCTGCGTTGGCTCTGAGCCGAGGCGTGTCGGCGGTTCTCACCGGATCGTGACTGCCGCGACCCGGTGGACCGGGACGCGGGCGGCCGCGACGTGGTGGACCGCGACGTGGTCGGCCGCGACGTAAAAGCTTTTGATTACTTGCTTTTGATTACTGGGGAAATAACCCAACCCAACCCTGACGGGCCGTCGGCTACCACTGGACGCGCGAGGGCGCGCGTGTGCGTGCGAGGGCGTCGTCACTCACACGGGTGAAGTGTGCCAACCGGGCTGGATTTTGGTCCTGTTGGCGGGCATATGCTCACGCTGACCACAACCGCAGACATGAGACGGCCCCCGGCCGGGACTGGCATCCCGACCGAAGGCCTGACCACCGAGGAAGATAAAGGCTTCCCCATGGATACCAAGCAGGTTAGCGCGCCCTCGCGCGCGCCGTCCTCCGGCGTCGTCCACATCAACATCCGCCTCACCGACGGTTACACGATCATCTCCAACCGCCTCTCCCAGCACCGCGGCCTGTCCCTGCTGGCCATCGGCCTCGGCACCCACATCCAGTCGCTGCCCGCCGGGAGGCGCATCGGCATCAAGGTGCTCGCCGCGACCTTCCCGGAGGGCGAGACGGCCATCGCGGCCGGGCTGCGCGAGCTGGAGCACCACGGGTTCCTGCGCCGCACCCGTGAGCGCGTAGGAGGTGGCCGGGTCGCCACGCGCACGGAGTCGTACAACCACCCGGAGGCGGCGGCCCGGCGGGTGAGTCCGGCTCCGGTACTGGAGCGCGGGCCCGTTCTCGTACCCGAGCCCGAGCCGGAGCCGGAGCCGGAAGCCGAGCCCGAGCCCGAGCCGGAGGCCGAACCCGTACGGGAGGCTGAGGCCGTGCCGGAGTCCGAGGCCGAGCCTGGGCCGGATGCCGAGCGCGTACCGGAGCCGGAGGCCGAACCCGAACCCGAACCCGAACCCGAGGCCGTGCCGGAGCCGGAGCCGGAAGCCGAGCCCGTATGGGAGTCCGAGCCCGAACCCGTACCGGAGGAGCCCGCCCCCGAGCCCCGCCTTGTGCCGCCGCCCACCGCGCCGAAGCCGCCGCGCCCGCCGCTGCCCGGTCCGTGCCGTCCCACCGAGGCGCTGTACGCGGCGGCGGCCGACCTGCTGGCCGGGCTGCGGCGGACCGCGCCCCTGTTCGTCCTCTCCGAGGAGGACGTGCGGCGGCTCGTTCCCGGGGTCGCGGCCTGGCTGGAGCGGGGGATGCGGCCCGATGCCGTACGGGAGGCGCTCACCGACGACCCGCCCGTACCGCTCCGGCACCCGGCGAAACTGCTGCGCCACCGCCTGATCACGCTCCTCCCGGCGCCGCTGCCCGTAGCGGCGCCGGTCGTGCCCCTGCAGAACTGCGACGACTGCGACCGGGCGTTCCGGTCACCGGTGGCGGGGGTGTGCCGGGGGTGCGGAGAGGCCCGCGCGGACGGTGCCGAGTCGTTTCGTCTGAGCGCGTGAAGGCGGCGCTGTCCTGTTCGCGCGGGGTTGCACAGTTCTACACTGCTGGAGTGACTGCTGCGCGCGACTACGAAGACATGCACCACCTGGTGGACCGGCTCTCGCCCCGCCAGGTGCGGCGGTTGCGGCTGCTGGTGACGCAGGACGAGGAACTGGCGCAGGTAGCCGGAGCTGCCTCACCCGAGCAGCCGTCCGAGGACGAGCCGGTGCCGGAGGGGCTGATCGCTCTGATCGGCAGCATCCAGGGACCGGCGGACCTTGCGGAGCGGCACGACGACTACCTTCGCGAGCGCATGGAGCGGCGCTTCGGGAACGCCGAGTGATCACCACGGTCCTCGACACCGGCCCGCTGGCTGCGGCACTCAACGCTGGGGACCGGCGCCACGTCGAATGCGGCAGGTTCCTGGCTACCCTCACCGGCCGCCGACTGCTCCCGAGCCCCGTCCTCGGAAGAAAACGTCGGGCGGCGTGTCGATCGGGGCCGGGGCCGTTCGTCGTCATGGTGTAAGGCAGCCCCGAGGGGCTCGAAACACCGAGGCGACAGGAGCCGGACCATGAAGTACATGCTGCTGATCCACAGCGGGGCCGTCGACGAGCAGGGCGGGGCGCCGCAGTGCACCGTCGAGGACTGGATGGCCTACGACAAGGACGTACGCGACGCCGGGATCCTCGTCTCCGGCGAGTCGCTGGCCGATCTGGTGACCGCGACCACCGTGCGGGTCTCGCCGGCCGGAGAGCGGACCGTGACGGACGGGCCGTTCGCGGAGACGCGGGAGCTGCTGGGCGGGTTCCTGGTGATCGACGTGCCGGACCTCGACGCGGCCCTGGACTGGGCGGCCCGCTGTCCCGGTGCGCGCGACGGCGGCTCGGTCGTCGTCCGGCCGGTCGCGGACTTCGGGGGCTGAGAGCGGTGGCGCGGGAGTCCGGTGAGGCTCAGGTCGCGGTCGAGGCGGTGTTCCGGGAGGAGCGGGGGCTGCTGCTCGCCTCTCTCGTACGGCGGTTCGGGGATCTCGATCTGGCCGAGGAGGTGACGTCCGAGGCGATCGAGGCGGCCCTGCGCCACTGGCCGGCCGAGGGCGTTCCGGCGCGGCCCGGGGCCTGGCTGCTGACGACCGCGCGGCGGAAGGCGGTGGACCGGTTGCGGCGGGACCAGGCGTACGCGGCACGGCTCGCCGTCCTCCAGGCCGACGCGGAACGGGACGAGACCGTCGCCGCACCGACCGGACACGGTGAACTGCCGGACGAACGGCTGCAGTTGTTCTTCACCTGCGCCCACCCCGCACTCGCCGCCGAGGACCGCACCGCCCTCACCCTGCGCTGCCTCGCCGGGCTCACCACTCCGGAGGTGGCGCGGGCCTTCCTCGTGCCGACGGCGACCATGGCCCAGCGGATCGTGCGGGCGAAGAAGAAGATCCGCGAGGCCCGCATCCCGTTCCGGGTGCCCGGCCCCGACGAGCTGCCGGAGCGGCTGCCCGGCGTGCTCCAGGTCGTCTACTCGGTCTTCACCGAGGGGTACGCGGCCAGCTCGGGCCCTCGTCTCCAGCGGCTCGACCTGGCCGAGGAGGCGCTCCGCCTGGCGCGGATACTGCACCGCCTGCTCGCGGCCGAACGCGAGGCCGCCGGGCTCCTCGCGCTGCTGCTCCTCGTCCATGCCCGGCGCGCGGCGCGGACCGGTCCGGACGGCGAGCCGGTGCTCCTGGAGGACCAGGACCGGAGGCTCTGGGACCGGCCGATGATCGAGGAGGGCCGGGTGCTGGTGGTGCGGGCGCTGACCGGCGGACCGGCCGGTCCGTACGGGGTGCAGGCCGCCATCGCCGCGCTGCACGACGAGGCGGCGGACGTGGAGTCGACGGACTGGGCGCAGATCGTGGCCCTGTACGACGTACTGCTCGCGCTGGCCCCGTCCCCCGTGGTCGCGGTGAACCGCGCGGTGGCGGTCGCGATGCGCGACGGACCGGGTGAGGGACTGGCGCTGCTGGACGCGCTGGGCGGTGAGTCCAGGCTGCGGGCGTACGGGCCCTACGCGGTGGCGCGCGGTGATCTGCTGAGCCGGCTGGGGCGGGACGGGGAGGCTGCGGTGGCCTACCGGGAGGCGCTGGAGCTGGGGGGCACCGAGCCGGAACGGGCCGCGCTGCGGCGGAAGCTGGGGGAGGGGTGACCCTCGCCTCCTGGCAGGGCTTCACCGGCGGAGAGGGTGCACCGGTGTCACGAGCCGCCGGTGCACGAGGACGTCGAACCACTCGGCCAGGGAACCGCCCGTCATGTGGTGAGCGGTGTCGTCGTCCGGGTCGTGGTGTGGCCCGATGGCCCGGGACACGGCGGTCCGTGCGAGCCAGTCGGCGACGGGCCGCGGCGCGCCGGTCCGGAGATCCAGCAGGTAGTCACCGGCCGCGTCGTCCTCCAGGACCGACTCCACCAGTGGCGGTACGGGTCCGGGCACCCGGTGGGGCGGGGTGCCGGTGTACGTGGCCAGTTCACCGTGGCCGAAGGTGAGCCCGATCGACAGGTACCGGTCCCCGAGCCGGTCCTGGAGGTGGCTGCCGGCGTTGGGCGAGGCGCTCGCCGGGTCCGGCGGGAAGCTGATGGCCCGGCCCGGTGCCTTGGCGGAATGGGAGCTGGAGGTCCAGAACAGCACCTTGTGGCCGGTGTGCCGGTGCCACCACAGGACGTTCTCGACGAAGAACCGCTCGTAGCAGGCCATGTTGTGCGGGTCCAGCGGATCGTCGTCGTGGTCGTGGAGTTCGTGGAACTGGACGATCACGCGGGCGTTGTGGAGCGCCCAGGCGTGGCCGTCGGCGGCCGGTACCTCCGCCACCAGGGCATGGGCCGCTCGCGCCCGGTAGCGCCAGGACCGCCTGTCCGGCAGAGCGCGGAAACGACGCGTGTGCGCGGCCACCTCGCCCTGCGGCCGGAGGCCGGCGTAACAGGACTCCAGCTCGTCCAGCAGCTCGGGTGCGGCGCGGCGCACGTAGGCGGCCACCGTGTCGTATGCCGAGGGGCCTGTCTCGTGGGGGCTGACGCCGACGAAGCGGACGGGGTCGTGCGGGTGGTCCTCGTTGAAGGCGCGCATCCACCGGACGAGGGCCAGCACCTCGGCGGTGCGGCAGAAGGGTTCCGCGGACTCCAGCAGCGCCACGGGATCTCCGGCGCCGGTGCGTACGTAGGTGTCGAGCCGGACGCCGAGCGTCCAGTCCTGGTCGAAGGCGACCGCGCGGAATCCGGCCTCACCGACCAGAAGCCTGGCGATGCGCACCTGGAGGGCGAAGACTTCATGGGCTCCCCGTGTTCCGGCCCCGTATCCCACCACGGCCGTCCGCTCACCGAGCATGTCCAGGAGCGGCCTCAGGTCTTCCAACGACGCCGAGGTGTCCACGGTGGTCAGGGGGTGTGCCGTGGTTCTGAGCCAGTTCTGAACCGCCGTGCGGTGTTCCGGTGAGATCGTCATGAGGCCACCCTCCGACCTCAAGTCGGCTTGAGGTCAAGCCCTGTCCACGGTGCGCTGCTCCGCTGGACCGGCAGGTCAGACCTCCGGGTCGGGGGCGTACGACAGCTCCAGGGAGACGGGCTCGGTCTGCTGGTCGGAGGCGGTGACGTGGGTCGTGCGGCGGGTGAGGCGCAGGCCCATCGCGGCGAGTTCCTCGGGTTCGTGGAGGGCGCAGAGCAGGGCCGCCGCCGCCGGGAGCGTGAGAGGAGTGGTGGGGCTGTGGCCGAGGACGGCGGCGGTGTCGGGCGCGGTGAGAGCGGCCTGCTCGGCGTGATCGAGGACCTTGCCGGGGTCGTCGACGACGAGTTCCTCGACCTGGATGCGCCGGGTGCGGACGCGGAGGTCCAGAGGGCGTCGGGGCAACTGCCTAGGTGAGGCGACGGCGGGGCGCGGGTCCGGGTAGGTCAGGTGCGGGCGGTTCATGAGGTGGACTCCAGGGTGCGGGCGTACGGGACCGTCGAGTTCGGGGCGAGGGAGAGGGCCGGGGAGGCTCGGGCGTGGGGGAGGGGAGGGCGCCGGTCGCTCAACTGCGGTCCCGTGGAAAGGTGGTGATGGTGCGGCGGGCGGGGAGGTGGCTGATCCGGGTGCGCGGGCGAGCGAGGATCGAGGTGGCCAAAGGGTCTCCGCGGGAGGTGCGAGAGGCGGTGGCAACGCTCCGCCGCGTTGCGGTCGTCGAGGTCGGACATACTCACGATGAGAGCGGCGCGCGATCGTCGCAAGGTGCGCTGTGTGCACTGTGCGCAGGCTGCGCGAACTGTCGGATGGCGAGCCGGAGCGGAAGGATGAGCCGTGGCGCGTGAACGGTCGGGCCGGACGGCGCAGCACCTGGTGCTGGTGGCACGTCTGCGGCACCTGCGGGAAGGCGCCGGCCTGTCCGTACCGCAGGCCGCCAAGCTGCTCGGCTGGCACCCGTCGACGCTGCGGAGGCTGGAGCAGGCGCAGACCTCGCTGGACGTGGGGCAGGTGTCCGCTCTGCTCGACCGGTACGGAGCGGGCGCGTCCGAGACCGACGACATCATGGGCCGGCTCAACGCGGCCAACATGCCCGGCTGGTGGCATCCGTGGCGCGATGCCATGGACCCCTGGCTCATGGACCTGATGAGCGTGGAGTCCGCCACGAGCTTCGTGCGCACCTGGGACCCGGCGCTCGTGCCGTTGCTGCTGCGGACCCCGGCGTACGCCATGGCCGTGGACGCCGCCCTGCGGCCCGACCTGGACCCCGCGGTCCGGCGGCGGCGCGCGGATCTGCTGGTGATGCGTCAGCGGCGGCTGCGTGAGCAGCAGGCGCGGGTGTGGGCGGTGCTGCCGGTCACCGCACTGCGCTGCCGGGTCGGCGACGGCGAGGTGATGCGTGAACAGCTCGCCGCGCTCCAGGAGGCCGCGGAGCGACGGGATGTGATGGTGCAGCTCCATGCCGAGGACGCACCGCCGCATCCGCTGACCGGTGTTCCGGCAGTGAGTCTGTACCGCGTGGAGATCCGCGAGATCGCGGATCACGTGGTGCGTGAGGGAGGGCTGCCGGGAACGGCGGAGGTGTGGGACAGCGGCCCGCCCGTACAGGAATATCAGGCGATGCTGGACGTGTCGTGCGTGATGGCGATGCGTCCGGACCGAACGAGGGAGGTTCTGCAGGATGAGTACGACCGGGAACGGGGCTGAACTGCCCGCGCAGATCGACACGAGCGTCGCGCACTCCGCGCGCGTGTGGAACTACTGGCTCGGCGGGAAGGACAACTTTCCGGCGGACCGGGCCGCGGGCGACGCCTACCGGGAGAAGTACCCGCTGATCGAGACGTTCGCGAAGGAGTCGCGTGACTTCCTGCGCCGTACGGTGACCTACCTCGCGCGGGATGCCGGGATCCGGCAGTTCCTGGACGTCGGCGCGGGCCTGCCGACGGCGAACAACACGCACGAGGTCGCGCAGCGGATAGCCCCGGACGCGAAGATCGTCTACGTCGACCACGACCCGCTGGTGCTGCTGCACGTCCACGCGCTGCTGACCAGCAGCGCCGAGGGCGCGACCGCCTACGTGGAGGCGGACATGCGCGACACCGAGGCGGTCCTGGAGGGCGCGGCCAAGACCCTGGACCTGAGCCGACCCGTCGCTCTCGTGATCTCCGACGTCCTCGGGCACATCGTGGACTGGGACGACGCGCTGTCCCTGGTACGGCGGCTGGTGGCGCGTCTGCCCTCGGGCAGTTACCTGTCCCTGTCCCACTCCACCGCCTCGGACGAGGCCCACCGGGCGGTCCAGGACGAGTACAACAGCAGCGGGGCGATCCCGTACATCTTCCGCGAGCCGGAGACCACCATCGCGTTCTTCGACGGGCTGGAGATGGTGGAGCCGGGGATGGTGTCCTGGCCGAACTGGCGGCCCGACGCCAACACCGGCACCACCACCGCCCGGGCCGGCTGGGGAGCCGTCGCCCGCATTCCCTGACCCGTTCCCGTCATCGCCGCGCCGCGCACCCGGACCGCAGGTGCGCGGCGCGCTTCGGCCGCCGAGGGGGCGCGGTATGAGCACCACGTACACGACCGGACCCGACGCCGCGGGCCCGGGAGATTCCCGCGCGGTACGGGAAGCGATGGCGGACCGGCTGCTGCGGGCCGCGACACGGTCCGGTGCGCAGCTGGTCAGCGAGGCCGCCGTGCTCATCCAGGGAGCGGCGGTGCTGACCGACCCGATCGCCGGGGCCGTCTACAGCACGCCCGTCGGTGCGGCGGCCGACGGCGTCCACGCCGCGGCCCATCCGCAGGACCACCCGCACCATGTGCAGCGCCCGGCGGCCGGAGCCGTCCTCGTCCTGCATCCGGCACCCACCGTGCCCGCCGACCACGTCGGCCACGTCGCCACCACCACGGCGGCCCTCCTGGAGGTGCGCGGGCAGCGCGCCGCCGAACTGCGCGCCGAGCAGATGCGACTGCACACCACGCTGCTCCGGCTGCTCCTGGCCGGCCACACCGCCTCCGTCACGAACACCGTGAACGCCGGCGGGCTCACGCATGCCACGCTCTACCGGCTCACCGGCCCCGACGTCCCCACCGCTCACCAGGTCCTCTGGCGGGCCGCCCGCCCGTCCCTGGCCGGGCACGGCGGATCCTGCGCCTTGATCGGTGAGGTGGACGGCGAGCTCCTGGTCGCCGAACTCCACCACGGCAGCGACGACGGACGGATCCTGCGCCTGGTGTCCCGGGTGAGCGAACGTCACGGCCTCCTCGCGGGCCTGGCCGGACCGCTGCCCCTGGCCGAGATGCCCACCGCCCACGCCGACGCGGCGGCGGCCCGGCACAGCGCCACCCCCGCCCACCGCATCGTCCCCGCCGACGCCGTCGGCACCCCGCAGCTCGCCGGCCTGCTCCCTCCCGGCCCGTACACCGCCTGGGCACGATCCGTGCTGAGCCCGCTGACGCCGGAGCACCGGCACCTGCTCCTGGTCCGGCTCCGCACCGGCAGCGCACCGCGTGCCGCCGCCGCGCTGGGGCTCTCATCCGGCACCGTCCGCACCCGGCTCCGCTCCCTCGCCGTTCTGCTCGGCGCGGACCTCGACGACATCACCGTGCAGGCGCATCTGCTGCTCGCGCTCCGCGCTCCCACGCGGGGCGACGGCCAGGCGGAGAGCGAGGGCCAGGCCCGGCTGGAGACGCTGCCCGGCGGGATCCTGGACACCGAAGCGGCCCGCGCCTGGGCCGCCGGCCTGGTCGGCGGGCTCGAACCGCACCTGCGGATCGCGCTCGCCTGCTGGCTGCGCCACCACGCCAGGACCGCTCCCGCCGCGACCGAACTGCACGTCCACCGCACCACTTTGACGGCCTGGCTCACCCGGTGCGCCGAGCGCCTGGGGCAGAACCTCACCGATGCCACCGTACGAGCCGAACTGCACCTCGCTCTGGAGGCCACCGCGAAGGACGGAGACGACCCGAGGGCTCTTCCACGGCGGGGCGGCCGCACCTACCGCCGCCTGTGAGCGACCGCGCCGTGAGCCGCCGTGAGCGGGTCACGGCCGGCCGGGCGGCCGGGGCGCCGTCCGCCTCGCGGTGAATCATGGCCGGAATCCGTGCCTTGACCCGCTCATGACATGGATCCATCCTGTGCCCGTCGCACAGCTCCACCCCCCACCCCGACGGACTCAGGAGACTGCCAGCATGCGACTCGCCAACACACGGAAATCCCGCCCGGCGAAAGCCAGAACGAAGGCCGGTACGGCCAGGACGAAGGCCCGGCGGAACGCCACCCTCGCCGTCCTGCTCGCTCTCGGTCTCGCCGCGCCGGCGACCGCCGTCGCCACCGCCGAGCCCGCCGCCCGCAACACGGTCGTCGCGCCGGACGAGCGGCCGGTCCAGTACGAGATCACCGGGCGCACCACGCCTGCCGCCCGCACCGAGATCCTCCGCACGGGCGTCACGATCGACGAGGTCCACGACCACGGCATCGTGATCAGCGCGAAGGCCGGCCAGGTCAGGAAGCTCCGGGCCAAGGGCCACGTCCTGCAGGCGCTGCCCGCGCCCGGCGCCCACACCCACGGCGAGGAAGGCGTCGGCGCGCTCGACTTCCCGCCGGCCGACTCCCGGTACCACAACTACGCCGAGATGACGGCGGCGATCGACGCCCGTATCGCCGCCAACCCCTCGATCATGAGCAAGCGCGTGATCGGGAAGACCTACCAGGGCCGCGACATCGTCGCGATCAAGATCAGCGACAACGTGGCCACCGACGAGGCCGAGCCCGAGGTCCTCTTCACCGCCCACCAGCACGCCCGCGAGCACCTGACCGTCGAGATGTCGCTCTACCTGCTCCGCGAGTTCGCGGCGGGGTACGGGAGCGACTCCCGGATCACCCAGGCGGTCAACGGCCGCGAGCTGTGGATCATCCCGGACATGAACCCGGACGGCGGCGAGTACGACATCGCCTCCGGCTCGTACCGCAGCTGGCGCAAGAACCGGCAGCCCAACTCCGGTTCCACCGCCGTCGGCACCGACCTCAACCGCAACTGGGCCTTCAAGTGGGGCTGCTGCGGCGGCTCCTCCTCCAGCCCGTCCTCGGACACCTACCGCGGCCGGGCCGCCGAGTCCGCGCCGGAGACGAAGGTCGTCGCGGACTTCGTACGGAGCCGGGTGGTCGGCGGCAAGCAGCAGATCACGGCGGCGATCGACTTCCACACGTACAGCGAGCTGGTGCTCTGGCCGTTCGGCTACACGTACAACGACACGGCCCCCGGCATGACGGCCGACGACCGCAACGCGTTCGCGGCGGTGGGCCAGAAGATGGCGGCGAGCAACGGGTACACCGCCGAACAGTCCAGCGACCTGTACATCACGGACGGCTCGATCGACGACTGGCTGTGGGGCTCGCAGAAGATCTTCGGCTACACCTTCGAGATGTACCCGCGCTCGGCCTCCGGCGGCGGCTTCTACCCGCCGGACGAGGTCATCGAACGCGAGACCTCCCGCAACCGGGACGCGGTGCTGCAGCTGATCGAGAACGCGGACTGCATGTACCGGTCGATCGGCAAGGCGGCGCAGTACTGCTAGTGACGTGCTGAACCTGCTCCGGTGCGGAACCCCGCACGGGCCCGCACCGGAGTGTCAGGCCACGTCGTGCACGCTGTGTTCGCCGAGATCCGGGGCGTGCCGGGCGACCGTGCGGTAGTCGAGGTCGTCATGGAGGACCGTCAGACCGTGATGGGCCGCCGTGGCGGCGACGACGAGGTCCACGGCGGAGGCGCTCCGGTGCTGTCCGGCGCGTGCCATGCGGTGTTGGACCGAGGTGATCCAGCGTCCGGCGCTCTTCGGCACGGAGACGTCCGGGTAGAGGTCGGTGAACATCTCGACGATCTCGTCGTACTCCCGTGCGTTGCGGGCGCCGTACAGGAACTCCGCTCGCTGCGGATGGCAGGAGGCGACCGTTCCGGCCTCGATCGCATCGGACCATGCCGACTGCAGGGTGGTGTCGGAGAGCAGTCGTACGAGGCCCGAAGGTCGAGCAGGTAGATCACCGGCCGTCCTTCTCCGCCCGGTGCCGCCGCTCGGCGTCCTCGACCGCGCCCCAGTCACGCGCGCGCTCGAAATGGCGGCTGATCCGCGCCGCGCGCTCCTGCTGCTCCGCGTAGAAGCGGAGGGCGAGGTTGACGGTCTCCTTCTTCGTCCGGGCCTTGGAGAGAGCCATCGCCCGCTCCAGAGCTTCATCGTCTATGTCGATCTGGGTCACCGACATGTCCGGCCGCCCTTCATACGGGTCATGTACAAAGAATTGTTTCTCGCACGAGCTGAATCAGCGCTCGGCGACGGCCCGGCCGACCACCTAGGCCCGGTGGAATCGTGTGTCGCCCGCGTTTCTGCCCCGCGGCCACTTCCGGCCTTAGGCTGCCGCTATGTGCGGAATCGTGGGTTATGTCGGTGGTCAGTCGGCGCAGGACGTCGTCGTCGCGGGACTCAAGCGCCTCGAATACCGGGGCTACGACTCGGCGGGTGTCGCCGTGCTCGCGGACGGCGGGCTCGCCGCCGCGAAGAAGGCGGGCAAGCTCGTCAATCTGGAGAAGGAGCTGGGGGCCCGGCCGCTGCCGGCCGGGCGGACCGGGATCGGGCACACGCGGTGGGCCACGCACGGTGCGCCCAACGATGTGAACGCCCATCCGCACCTGGACAACGCGGGCCGGGTCGCCGTCGTCCACAACGGGATCATCGAGAACTTCGCGGCCCTGCGGCGCGAGCTGACCGGGCGCGGGCACGCGCTCGGGTCGGAGACGGACACCGAGGTCGTCGCGCATCTGCTGGCCGAGGCGTTCTCGGCGGGCGGGGACCTCGCGGACGCCATGCGGCAGGTGTGCCGGCGGCTGGAAGGGGCCTTCACTCTGGTCGCCGTCCACGCGGACCAGCCGGACGTCGTCGTCGGCGCCCGGCGCAACTCGCCGCTCGTCGTGGGCGTCGGGGACGACGAGTGGTTCCTCGCCTCCGACGTCGCCGCCTTCATCGCGCACACCCGCTCCGCCATCGAGCTCGGCCAGGACCAGGTCGTCGAGCTGAGCCGCGAAGGCGTCACCGTCACCGGGTTCGACGGGGACCTGGCCGAGGTGCGCGAGTACCACGTCGACTGGGACGCCTCCGCCGCCGAGAAGGGCGGTTACGCCTCCTTCATGCTCAAGGAGATCGCCGACCAGCCGCAGGCCGTCGCCGACACCCTCCTCGGCCGGATCGACGGCGAGGGCTCGCTGACCCTGGACGAGGTCCGCCTTCCCGACGCCGAACTCCGCGAGGTCGACAAGGTCGTCATCGTCGCCTGCGGGACCGCCTTCCACGCCGGGATGATCGCCAAGTACGCCATCGAGCACTGGACCCGCCTGCCCTGCGAGACCGAGCTCGCCAGCGAGTTCCGCTACCGCGACCCGATCCTCGACCAGCGCACCCTCGTCGTCGCCATCTCCCAGTCCGGCGAGACCATGGACACCCTGATGGCCCTGCGCCACGCCCGCGAACAGGGCGCGAAGGTGCTCGCCATCTGCAACACGAACGGCTCGACGATCCCGCGCGAATCCGACGCCGTCCTCTACACGCACGCCGGGCCCGAGGTCGCCGTCGCCTCCACCAAGGCCTTCCTCACCCAGCTCGTCGCCTGCTACCTCGTCGCCCTGTACCTCGGCCAGCTGCGCGGCACGAAGTGGGGCGACGAGATCCGTACGGTGGTGCGCCAGCTCTCCGCGATCTCCGGCGAGGTCGAACGCGTCCTTACGACCATGGAGCCCGTCCGCGCGCTGGCCCGCTCCCTCGCCCACCACGACACCGTGCTCTTCCTCGGACGCCACGTCGGCTATCCGGTCGCTCTCGAAGGCGCGCTCAAGCTCAAGGAGCTCGCCTACATGCACGCCGAAGGGTTCGCGGCCGGCGAGCTCAAGCACGGGCCCATCGCGCTCATCGAGGAGGGCCTGCCGGTCGTCGTCATCGTGCCGTCACCGCGCGGCCGTTCGGTCCTCCACGACAAGATCGTCTCCAACATCCAGGAGATCCGGGCCCGGGGCGCGCGCACCATCGTCGTCGCCGAGGAGGGCGACGAGGCCGTCGTCCCGTACGCCGACCACCTCATCACCGTCCCCGTAACGCCTACGCTGCTTCAGCCGCTGGTCGCCACCGTGCCGCTCCAGGTCTTCGCCTGCGAGCTGGCGACGGCCCGTGGCAACGAGGTGGACCAGCCACGCAATCTGGCGAAGTCCGTGACCGTGGAGTGAGCCGGGGCGCGCGCCCCGCGTGATGGGGATGGCGAGGGTGGGTTCGTGATCATCGGAGTCGGGATCGACGTGGCCGAGATCGAGCGGTTCGGCGCCGCGCTGGAGCGTACGCCGCAGTTGGCCGACCGCCTCTTCGTCGCGAGCGAGCTGACGCTGCCGAGCGGCGAGCGGCGCGGAATCGCCTCGCTCGCCGCCCGGTTCGCCGCGAAGGAGGCCCTCGCGAAGGCGCTCGGCGCACCGGGCGGGCTGCTGTGGAGCGACGCGGAGGTCTGGGTCGAGGAGAGCGGACAGCCACGGCTGCGGGTGAGCGGCACGGTCGCCGCCCGCGCGGCCGAACTGGGCGTACGCGGCTGGCACGTCTCGCTCAGCCATGACGCGGGCGTGGCGTCGGCGGTGGTGATCGCGGAAGGGTGACCGACGCTCCGGGGCGTCGGGGGTGGCGTCAGCCGTCGTGATCGCGGAGGGTTGGTGCCATGCGACGTGCCTACAGCGTGGAGACCGTACGGGCCGCCGAGGCCGCCCTCATGAAGCGGGTGCCCGAAGGCGCCCTGATGCAGCGCGCCGCCGCCGGCCTCGCCGCCGCCTGCGGCGATCTGCTCCGGCGCGGCGGACGGGTGTACGGGGCCCGGGTCCTGCTCCTGGTCGGCGGCGGCGACAACGGCGGCGACGCGCTGTACGCGGGCGCACGCCTTGCCCGGCGAGGCGCCGGAGTGCGCGCGCTCCTCGTCTCGCCCGACCGGGCGCACGCCGGCGGGCTCGCCGCGTTCCTGGCCGCCGGAGGCCAGGTCGTCGACAAGCCGGACGATGTCGGCGGCGCGCTCGACCTCGTCGTGGACGGCATCACCGGCATCGGCGGGCGCGGCGGGCTCCGCGAGGACGCCGTGGCCCTGTTGCGGGCGGTGACCCGGGACCACGGCCGTACGCCCGTCGTCGCCGTCGACCTGCCGAGCGGCGTCGAGGCCGACAGCGGCGAGGTGCACGGCGAGGCCGTGCGCGCCGACGCGACCGTCACCTTCGGTACGTACAAGCCGGGCCTCCTCATCGACCCGGCCGCCGAACACGCGGGCGCGCTGCGGCTGGTGGACATCGGGCTCGGGCCGGAGCTGCCGGAGCCGCCGGATCTGGAGGCGCTCCAGTACGCGGACGTGGCGGCGCTGCTGCCGGTGCCGGGCGGCGAGAGCGACAAGTACAGCCGGGGCGTCGTCGGCGTCGTCGCCGGGTCCGAGCGCTATCCGGGCGCGGCGGTCCTGGCGGTCGCGGGCGCGCTGCGCGGCGGTGCGGGCGCCGTGCGGTACGTCGGGCCCGGCGCGGACGCGGTGATCGCGCGCTTCCCGGAGACGCTGGTGCACGCCGGGCCGCCGTCGGAGGCCGGACGCGTGCAGGCCTGGGTGATCGGGCCCGGCCTCGGTGACGGCCGGTGGGCGGAGGAGGCCGTCGCCGACGTGCTCGGCGCCGACGTCCCCGTGCTGGTCGACGCGGACGGGCTGCGGCTGCTGGAGCCGGAGACCGTACGGACCCGGACCGCCGCCACCGTCCTGACACCGCACGCCGGTGAGGCCGCGGCCCTGCTCGGCGTGGCGCGCGAGGAGGTGGGGGCCGGACGGCTCGCCGCCGTACGCGAACTGGCCGCCCGCTACCGCGCCACCGTCCTCCTCAAGGGCTCCACGACCCTGGTTGCGGAGGCCCGGGACACGCCCGTGCGGGTCAACCCGACCGGGACCGGCTGGCTCGCCACGGCCGGCAGCGGCGATGTGCTCTCCGGGCTGACCGGCTCGCTGCTGGCGGCCGGACTGGCTCCGCGTGACGCCGCGTCCGTCGGCGCCTACCTGCACGGCCTCGCCGCCCGGCACAACTCCGACGGCGCTCCGGTCTCCGCGCAGGACGTCGCGGACGGCATCCCGGCGGCCTGGCGAGACGTGCGGGCCGGGTGAGGCGGGGGCGAAGGCGGAAGCCCGGAGGCCGGAGGCGGGCCGGTCACGCTGATCACCGCCGTGAAGGAGGTCGCCGGCAGCCATGTGCCGGTCCTCGCCGACCACCTCCAGCATGTGATGAAACGTACATAGGTGTGGATACCGGCGCGCACTGCCGGGGAGGTGGCGGGCGCCTCTGAGAGACTGGGCGCGATGAACGAGACAGCGTCCCTGAGAGCCCGTGCCGAGATCGACCTCGCCGCGCTGCGCGCCAACGTGCGTGCGCTGCGCGAGCGTGCGGCCGGCGCACAGCTCATGGCCGTGGTGAAGTCCGACGGGTACGGGCACGGCGCCGTGCCGTGCGCACGGGCCGCGCAGGAGGCCGGGGCCACCTGGCTCGGGACCGCCACTCCGCACGAGGCCCTCGCGCTGCGGGCCGCCGGTCTCGACGGCCGGATCATGTGCTGGCTCTGGACGCCCGGCGGACCCTGGCGCGAGGCGATCGAGGCCGACATCGACGTCTCGGTCAGCGCGCTGTGGGCGCTGCGCGAGGTCGTCGCGGCCGCCTCCGCCGCCGCCCGGCCGGCGCGCGTCCAGCTCAAGGCGGACACCGGCCTCGGCCGGGGTGGCTGCCAGCCCGCCGACTGGCCCGAACTCGTCGCCGAGGCCCGCGCCGCCGAGCGGACCGGCACCATCCGGATCACCGGCCTCTGGTCCCACTTCGCCTGCGCCGACGAGCCCGGCCACCCGGCCAACGCGGCCCAGCTCTCCGCGTTCCGGGACATGGTGGCGTACGCCGAGAAGGAGGGCGTCGACCCCGAGGTGCGCCACCTGGCCAACTCCCCGGCCACGCTGACGCTTCCGGAGGCGCACTTCGACCTCGTACGGACCGGCATCGCGATGTACGGCGTCTCGCCCGCTCCCGAACTCGGCACGCCCGCCGAGCTGGGCCTGCGCCCGGTGATGACGCTCGCCGCCGCCGTCGCGCTGGTCAAGGACGTCCCGGCCGGCCACGGCGTCAGCTACGGCCACCACTACGCCACCTCCGCCGAGACCACGCTCGGCCTCATCCCCGTCGGCTACGCGGACGGCATCCCGCGCCACGCCTCCGGACGCGGACCCGTCCTGGTCGGCGGCACGGTCCGTACGGCGGCGGGCCGCGTGGCCATGGACCAGTTCGTCGTCGATCTCGGCGGCGACCGGCCCGAACCGGGCGCCGAGGCCGTGCTGTTCGGGCCCGGCGACCGCGGCGAGCCGAGCGTCGAGGAGTGGGCGGTGGCGGCGGAGACGATCGGGTACGAGATCGTCACCCGGATCGGCAGCCGGGTGCCCAGGGTGTACGTGAACGAGACGGCAGAACCGAGCGGGGGCGCACCACAGTGAGCGAGAGCAGCGCGGGGGCGGCGGCGGGAGACGTCATGGCGGTGGCCGCCGCGACGGCACCCGGATGGCGCCGGGCGGGCGTCGCCGGGGCCGCGATAGGAGTGCTCGCCGCCGGTGCGGCGGCCGGGGTCGCGGTGGAGCGGCTCACCGTCGGGCGCGGGATGCGCAAGAAGGCCCGCCTCGCGCTGGACGCGACCGGGCCGTACGGCTCGCTGCGCGGGACGCCGGGCCGGGCCGTCGCCGACGACGGGACCGAGCTGTACTACGAGGTCGACGAGGTGGAGCCACCGGCGCCCGCCGACGGACCCGCATCCGACGGACCCGCATCCGACGGCAACCGCCGCCGCCGGCTCTTCGGGCGCAAGGCACCCGCTCCCGTCACCGTCGTCTTCAGCCACGGCTACTGCCTCGGCCAGGACTCCTGGCACTTCCAGCGCGCCGCGCTGCGCGGCCTCGTCCGCGCCGTCTACTGGGACCAGCGCAGCCACGGCCGCTCCGAGCGCGGGCGCGCGCAGGCGGACGGCGTGGCCCTCGGCATCGACCAGCTCGGCCGCGACCTCAAGGCCGTCATCGACGCGGCGGCTCCCGAAGGCCGGATCGTGCTCGTCGGCCACTCCATGGGCGGCATGACGGTGATGGCGCTGGCCGACCGGTATCCGGCCCTGATCCGCGACCGGGTCGCCGCCGTCGCCTTCGTCGGCACCTCCAGCGGCAAGCTCGGCGAGGTCGACTTCGGGCTGCCGGTGGCGGGCGTACGGGCGGTGCGGCGGGTGCTGCCGGGCGTGCTGCGCGCGCTCGGGACGCAGGCGGAGCTGGTGGAGAAGGGGCGCCGGGCCACGGCCGACCTCTTCGCCGGGCTGATCAAGCGGTACTCGTTCAGCTCGCGGGACGTGGATCCGGCCGTCGCGCGGTTCGCGGAGCGGCTGATCGAGTCGACCCCGATCGACGTGGTCGCCGAGTTCTATCCGGCCTTCACCGAGCACGACAAGAGCGGTGCGCTGCCCGCCTTCCGGGACGTGCCGGTGCTGATCCTGGCCGGCGAGAAGGATCTCGTCACCCCGAGCTCGCACAGCGAGGCCATCGCGGACGTACTGCCGGAGGCCGAGCTGATCCTGGTGCCGGACGCCGGACACCTGGTGATGCTGGAGCACCCGGAGACGGTCACCGACCGGCTGGCCGACCTGCTCGTACGCGGCGGAGCGGTGGCTGCCGCTAACGTTGGCGAGCATGGAAGCACCGCACAGCAGCCCGGCCGCCGATAGCCGCGAGACGGCCGTGACCGAGGCCCTCCCCGAGGCCGTCACCGAGGCCGTCACCGTCACGCTCACCGTTCAGTCGCCCGAACGGATGCAGGACCTCGGCCGCCGCCTCGCCCGCGTCCTGGCCCCCGGCGACCTGGTCATGCTCACGGGCGAGCTGGGCGCCGGGAAGACGACGCTGACCCGCGGGCTCGGCGAGGGCCTCGGTGTGCGCGGCGCGGTCACCTCGCCCACCTTCGTCATCGCCCGCGTCCACCCGTCCCTGGTAGAAGGTCCGGCACTGGTCCACGTCGACGCGTACCGCCTCGGCGGCGGGCTCGACGAGATGGAGGACCTGGACCTCGATGTGTCGCTGCCGGAGTCGGTGGTGGTCGTGGAGTGGGGCGACGGCAAGGTGGAGGAGCTGGCCGAGGACCGGCTGCGCGTGCTCATCGACCGCGCGACCGGCGACACGGACGACGAGCGGCGCGAAGTCACGCTGGTCGGTATCGGCCCGCGCTGGGCGGGGCTGCGGGAGGAGCTGGCCTAGCCGGAGCGTCAGGCGGAGGCGGCCTTCCCGACGAGCTGTCGGTAAATTGTTGCGCACGGGACCGTGGTCGTGGTCACATGGGTACGAGACCTAGTTAGGTCTGCCTAACCACGACCTCCACCGGAACCCAGGAGGCATCCATGCCGACGCCCGAGCGTGCGGAGCAGCCGCGGCAGCAGCCGACGCCGTCCGACCTGTCGATGAAGGACCTGTTGGCCGCGGGTGCGGCGGCGACCGCGGTCTCCACCCCGCCGAGCGAGCCGGACGCGGCCGACGGTGACGAGGAGAGCGGCGACGAGAGCGCGGTGCGGCGCCGGGCGGCCTGAGGCCCAGGTCCTACGGGACCACGACCACCTTGGCGCCGACCGTCGCGAAGCTCCACATCGCGTTGCCGTCCGCGCGCTTCATCCGTACGCCGCCGGTCTTCGACGTCGGGTCCGGCGCCTTCATCGAGCCGTCTTGCGCCGCGCTGAAGCCCACCGCGACGTCGTTGACGTTGGCGAACCGCACCACGTGCTCGATGGGCACGCCGTCCGAGCCCTGGACCGTGCCCGAGCGCGAGGAGACCCGGTAGGTGCCGGGCGGCGGGCTGACGGGGCTCGGCATCACCGTGAACGTACGGATCGCCTTGCCGCTCTCTTCCACCAGCCAGACCCGCCGGTCCCTCAGCGCGTAGACGACGCGCTCGCCGGTGCCCGAGGCCACCGGGACGGCCAATGCGTCCTGTGTGGGCTTCGGCTTCGCCGACGGCTGCGCGGAGGCGGAGGCCGAGGCCTTCGGAGTGGCCGAGGAGGAGGACGCCACCGAATCGGGTGCGTTCGCCGATGCCTGGTAGGCGAGGACGCCGACCGCGACGACCGCCGCCGCAGTGAGCCCGGCCACCATTCCCGAGCTTCCCCTTGACACCGTGAACTCCCCTTTCGGCTGCCGCATGGTTCACACCGGCGTTGTCGTACAAGCGTTTACGTCGTACCCGCGGATACCCGGTGACGGTAGCAGCAGGCGACGGGCAGGCCGGGACGCCGTACGGACGCCGTACCGCCGTCGGCGGAGCCGTAGGCTGTTTGCGTGCTCTTGCTCGCCATGGATACCGCCACGCCCGCCGTCACCGTCGCCCTGCACGACGGTACGTCCGTCATCGCCGCCTCCGGCCAGGTCGACGCCCGCAGGCACGGTGAACTGCTGCTGCCCGCCGTCGACCGGGTCCTCGCCGAGGCCGGCGTGAAGCTCGACGCCGTGACGGGCGTGGTCGTGGGCGTCGGCCCCGGCCCGTACACCGGCCTGCGGGTCGGCCTGGTCACCGCCGCCACCTTCGGCTCCGCCCTCGCCGTCCCGGTACACGGGATCTGCACGCTGGACGGACTGGCGTACGCCGCCGGGCAGGACGGCGGCCTGGAAGGGCCCTTCGCCGTGGCGACGGACGCGCGCCGCAAGGAGGTGTACTGGGCGCGGTACGAGGACGCCCGCACCCGTACGGGTGACCCGGCCGTCGACCGGCCCGCCGACATCGCCGCCGAACTGGCCGGCCTCCCGGTGGTCGGCGCCGGCGCGGTCCTCTACCCGGACGCCTTCCCGGACGCGCGCGGACCCGAGCACGTGGCCGCCGGCGCACTCGCCGCACTCGCCGCCGAACGGCTGGCGGCCGGCCAGGAGCTGCTGGAGCCGCAGCCGCTCTATCTGCGCCGGCCCGACGCGCAGGTCCCGAAGAACTACAAGGTGGTCACCCCGAAGTGAGCGCCGCCGTCACTGCCGTGCTGCGCGAGATGCGCTGGTGGGACATCGAGCCGGTGCTGGAGCTCGAGCACGCGCTCTTCCCGGACGACGCCTGGTCGCCCGGCATGTTCTGGTCCGAGCTGGCCCACGCGCGCGGCCCCGGCGCCACCCGCCACTACGTCGTCGCGGAGGAACCGGACACCGGCCGGATCGTCGGATACGCCGGGCTCGCCGCGCTCGGCGACCTCTCCGACGTCCAGACCATCGCGGTCAGCCGCGCGGCGTGGGGCACCGGCCTCGGCTCCGAACTCCTCGCCGACCTGCTGAAGGCCGCGACCGCCTTCGAGTGCGCCACCGTGCTCCTCGAAGTCCGGGTCGACAACACGCGCGCGCAGAAGCTGTACGAGCGGTTCGGCTTCGAGCCGATCGGTTTCCGGCGCGGCTACTACCAGCCGGGGAACATCGACGCGCTCGTCATGCGCCTCACCATGCAAGAGCAAGCACCAGAGACCGGGACTGAATGATGGCTGCCGACGAACCCCTCGTACTCGGCATCGAGACCTCCTGCGACGAGACCGGCGTCGGCATCGTGCGCGGGACGACCCTGCTCGCGGACGCCGTCGCCTCCAGCGTCGACACCCATGCCCGCTTCGGCGGCGTCGTCCCGGAGATCGCGTCCCGCGCCCACCTGGAGGCGATGGTCCCCACCATCGAGCGCGCCCTGAAGGAGGCCGGCGTCAGCGCGCGCGACCTCGACGGGATCGCGGTCACCTCCGGCCCCGGACTCGCGGGCGCGCTGCTGGTCGGTGTGTCGGCCGCGAAGGCGTACGCGTACGCGCTGAACAAGCCGCTGTACGGGGTCAACCACCTCGCCTCGCACATCTGCGTCGACCAGCTGGAGCACGGCCCGCTGCCCGAGCCGACCATGGCGCTCCTGGTCAGCGGCGGCCACTCCTCGCTCCTGCTCGCGCCGGACATCACCAGCGACGTGCGGCCGCTCGGCGCGACGATCGACGACGCGGCGGGCGAGGCGTTCGACAAGATCGCCCGCGTGCTGGACCTCGGCTTCCCCGGCGGCCCGGTCATCGACCGCCTGGCGCGCGAGGGCGACCCGAAGTCCATCGCGTTCCCGCGCGGCCTGACCGGCCCGCGTGACGCACCGTACGACTTCTCCTTCTCCGGCCTGAAGACCTCGGTCGCGCGCTGGATCGAGGCGAAGCGGGCGGCGGGTGAGGAGGTGCCGGTACGGGATGTGGCGGCGTCCTTCCAGGAGGCCGTGGTGGACGTGCTGACGCGGAAGGCGGTGCGGGCCTGCAAGGACGAGGGCGTCGACCACCTGATGATCGGCGGTGGCGTGGCGGCCAACTCCCGGCTCCGTGCGCTGGCGCAGGAGCGGTGCGAGCGGGCCGGCATCCGGCTGCGGGTGCCGCGACCGGGGCTCTGCACGGACAACGGTGCGATGGTCGCGGCGCTCGGCGCGGAGATGGTGGCGCGCAACCGGCGCCCGTCCGACCTGGAGCTGTCGGCGGACTCGTCGCTGCCGGTGACGGAGCCGCACGTTCCGGGGAAGCACCAGCACGCGCATGATCACGACCACGTGCACGAGATCAGCAAGGACAACCTGTACTCATGAGCGCCGCGACCGTCGTCCTGATGTGGGAGGCCCGCGCGGTCGAGGGCCGCGGCGGCGAGCTCCTGGAGTGGGCGCGGGCCCGGTCCGCCGAGCTGTCGCGCGAACCGGCCCGCCGCGAACTCCTGCGCGCCCCGCAGGACCGGGTGCTGGTCATGACGTGGTGGGAGGAAGCGTCGTACGCCGACGACCTCCCCGAACTCCCCGAGCCCGACGGCGCCCTGATCACCCGGCCGGTGCACCGGTGGCGGTTCGAGGCGGTGGACTGAGCAGCGCTCTTCAGCTCCGCGTTCCCCGGCTGATCAGGCCCTCCACGATCGCGTCCAGTTCGGCGGCGGTCTCGTAGTCGGCGGCGTACCCCCGCCAGTGCTCCTTCACCTCGGTGAGCCGTGGCAGCTCCGCCGTGTCCTTCTCCGTGATCATCTCCGGGAAGAACTCCCGGCGCGACGGCTGTTCCGCGCGGCGGGCCGCCGCTCTGCGGAAGACCAGGTCGCCGTAGACGTAACTCCAGATCGTCCGGTACGCGCGCACCGCGCGGGCGGGTGAGAGGCCGCAGGCCAGGGCGCAGTCGATGATCTCCTCCACCATCCACAGCGCGTTCCGGTCGGTCAGCTCGCCGAGCGCCAGGATGTCCAGCACCCACGGGATGCGGCCGATGATGTCGTGCATGTGCACGGCCACCGCCACCAGCCGCTCGCGCGGGTCCTCCGGCAGCTCCGGGCGCGGAAAGGCGGCCGCGGTGCCGGACAGGGTGAGCATCAGCAGCTCGTCCTTGTCCTGCACGTAGTGGTACAGCGCCATCGGCGTGGAGCCCAGCTCCTTCGCCACCCGCCGCATGGACAGCGCGTCCACGCCTTCCTCCTCGACGATGCGGCGCGCGGTGGCGACCATCACGTCCGGGTCGAGTCGGCGCGGGCGGCCCACGGGTTTCTTCTTTTCGGACTTCTCGGTCTTCTCGCTGCCTGGCACCCGGGCATTCTCCCCTTTCGGGTCCTTCTCCGTGCCGGCGGGTTTAGTTTCTATACGTGTATGGTAATTCTCTGGCCGAGGGTGGCGAAGGGGAGGGCGCGTCATGAGCGGCACGGTGGCCAGCGGGTCGGATACGGACGGGACGGCCGCGCGGCAGGCGTGGTGGCTGCTGGTGGTGGCGCTCACCGTGCAGTTCCTGGTGTCGCTGGACATGTCCGTGGTGAACGTGGCGCTGCCGGACATCCGCGGCGACCTCGGCTTCGGCCGGGACGGGCTGCTCTGGGTCATCAACGCGTACGCCCTCGCCTTCGGCGGGCTCCTGCTGCTCGGCGGCCGGCTCGCGGACCTCGCCGGTCCGCGCCGCGTCCTGACGGCCGGGCTCGTCCTCTTCGGCCTCGCCAGCCTGGCCGGCGGCCTCGCCTGGTCGCCCGGCTCGCTGGTGGTGGCGCGGGCCGTCCAAGGCGTCGGTGCGGCGGCCCTCGCGCCGGTGGCGTTCGCGCTGATCACGCTCGCCTTCCCGGCCGGACCCGCCCGCTCCCGCGCGCTCGGGCTCTGGGGCATGGCGGGCGCGGCGGGCGGCGCGGTCGGGGTGCTGGCGGGCGGTGTGCTCACCGATGTGGCGGGATGGCGGGCCGTGATGCTCGTCAACGTGCCGATCGTGGCCTTCGCTCTGGCCGCCGCCGCGCGCACCGGACCGGTCGGCGGACGGCGGCGGACCGGCGCCCGGCTGGACCTCGCCGGAGCGCTCCTCGCCACGGCCGGGACGACGCTGCTGGTCCTCGGACTCGTACGCGCCTCGGACGACGGCTGGTCCTCGGCCGTCACGCTCTCCACGCTCGGCGCGGCGGTGCTCCTGCTGGCCGCCTTCGTCGCCGTCGAACTCCGTACGGCGTCGCCGCTGCTCCGGCCCGGCCTGCTGCGCGGACGGCCGGTGCTCACCGCCAACCTGTTCTGCCTGCTGCTGGCCTCGGCCCAGTTCGGCGCCTTCTACTTCGTCTCGCTCCACCTGCAACTGGTCCTCGGTTACGGGCCGACCGCCACCGGGTTCGCGTTCCTGCCGTTCTGCGTGGGCGTCGTCGCGGGCTCGATCCTCGCCACCCGTGCGGTCGCGGTGCTCGGGACCCGGCGGCTGATGGCCTTGGGCGGCGCGCTGGCGGCGCTCGGGATGGCCTGGTTCGCGGCCACCGCCACGGCCGACGGCTCCTTCCTCACCTCGATCCTCGGCCCGTCGCTGCTCTGCTCGCTCGGCATCGGCCTCTGCTTCGTCCCGCTCGGCACGGCCGCCACGACCGACGTGGTGCCCGGCGAGACCGGGATGGCGTCCGGGCTGCTCAACAGCTCGCGCCAGGTCGGTGGTTCGCTCGGCCTCGCGGTGCTGGTCACGGTCGCCGCGCAGGTCACGGGCGGATCGGCCGAGGTCGTGGACCTCGCCTCCGGATACGCGGCCGCGTTCTGGGTCGCGGCCGGGCTCCTGGCGGCCGCCGCGTCGGCGGCGTACGTCCTGCTGCCGGCGGAGCGGAGGACCTTGGGCGGTCCGGTGGCCGGTGAGGCGGTGGTGGCGGAGCACGAAGAGGACGCGGCGGGCCGATGAGTCCGGGCGCGCCGGCCGGTCTACCTTCCACGAGACCCACCCCGACCACGGGGCGGCCGGACGAGGAGACGACCATCATGCAGAAGATCACCCCCTGTCTCTGGTACGACGGCCAGGCGAAGGAGGCGGCCGAGCACTACATCGCGATCTTCGGCGGCGACTCCCGCATCCTGGACATCAGCTACTACGGCGAAGAGGCTCCCGGCGAGACCGGCTCCGTCCTCACCGTCAGCTTCCGGCTCGCGGACCAGGAGTACCTGGGCCTCAACGGCGGCCCGCAGTTCCCGTTCACCGAGGCGATCTCGCTCTCCGTGGACTGCGCCGACCAGGCCGAGGTGGACCGGCTCTGGAGCGCGCTCTCGGAGGGCGGCGAGGAGAGCCGGTGCGGCTGGCTCAAGGACCGGTACGGCGTCTCCTGGCAGATCGTCCCGAACGAGCTGCCGAAGCTGCTGGCCGATCCGGATCCGGCGAAGGCGGAGCGCACGATGAAGGCGATGCTCGGGATGCGGAAGCTGGACATCCAGGCGCTGCGGGACGCGTGAGCTACGGGGCCCGGTCCGGACCGTGCGGTGCGCAGGCTCGGTCCGGACCGCGCGGAGTGCGGGTTCGGTTGGGACGGTGCGGGGTGCGGATGCACCTAGGGGATGTCTTGTCGATCATGCGCGCTGCTCGTGGAGTGGGCCGCGCTGGATCAGGACCCTGAGCGCGACCGGGAGTTGCGGCTGCCCGGGATGAGCCTGGTCTGGCTGCTGCTGTCGTTCGTGCTGGCGGCGGGCGGGCCGGCGCTCTGTGTGATCGGCCCGGCGAGCGCCCGGCCCGGCGACGACACGTACGGCATGGTCGCCCTGATCATGGCTTCGGCATGGTCGCCTGGCTCACCGGGCTCACCGGACTCACCGGACTCACCGGACTCACCGGACTCACCGGACTCACCGGCGCCGTCAAGGCGTTGGCGCACCGGCGCTGGGTGCTGCGCGTCCTGACGGCGCCTGCCGCGCTCGACGTCCCGGTCCACCGCTGACACCGGCCCAAGCCTTCCGGCTCACCTCAGCGGATGCCCGATCAGCATCGTCGGAGCTCCGGCGACCCGGGTCAGGAACACCGTCGCCGCGTTCGGTCCGGCGAGCTTCATCCGGCGGCGCAGCTCCTCCGGTTCGACCGCCGAGCCGCGCTTCTTGACGGTCAGCACACCCACCTGACGCTCCCGCAGCAGCGCCTTCAACTTCTTCATGTTGAACGGCAGCCGGTCGGTGATCTCGTACCCGGCGACGTACGGCGAGGAGTACGGCACATCGCTCGTGACGTACGCGATCGTCTCGTCCGCCAGCCGCCCGCCGCACCGCTCCACGATGTCGGCGACCAGGTGCGCCCGGATCACCGCGCCGTCCGGCTCGTACAGATACCGCCCGACCGGGCCGACCGGCGGAGCCTCCAGCGGGGCCGGAGCGGTGAGAGTGGCGCCGGACGGCAGCAGGGTGGCCCGGAACGAACCGGGCGCGATGCCTTCTCCGTACCAGAGCACCGCCTCCTTCACGTCCCCGCCGTCCGAGATCCACTCGGCCTCCGCCTCCGGGCCGATCGCCTCGTGCGGGATGCCGGGCGCGATCTTCAGCGCGGCGCGCGGCGCCTTGAGCGCGGCGGCCGTGGCCCAGGAGAGCGGCGGTGAGTACGCCTCCGGATCGAAGATCCTGCCGCGTCCGCCGCGCCGGGCCGGGTCCACGAAGACCGCGTCGTACGGAGAGGTGTCGATCTCCGTGACGTCGGCGCACCGCACCTCGATCAGCGCGCTCAGCCCGAGGGCCTCCGCGTTGGCGCGGGCCACCTCGGCGGTGAGCGGGTCGCGGTCCACGGCGAGGACGGCGATCCCGGCGCGGGCCAGCGCGATGGCGTCGCCGCCGATGCCGCAGCACAGGTCCGCCACGCTCCGCACGCCGAGCGCGGCGAACCGGGCGGCGCGGTGGGCGGCGACGGAGGTGCGGGTGGCCTGCTCGACGCCGTTGGGCGTGAAGTACATCCGGTACGCGTCCTCGGCCCCGAACTTCGCCACCGCCCGCTGCCGCAACCGGGCCTGGCCCAGCGCTGCCGACACCAGCTCCGCCGGATGCGTACGCCGCAACCGGGTCGCGGTGGCCAGCTCGTCGGCCGGGTCGTGGTCGCGCAGCTCGGCCAGCAGGTGCTCGCCCTCGGGCGTACGCAGCGCGGCGAAGGCGGCGTGGGCGGAGTCGTCGGCCGAGGAGGCGGAGGAGGCCGAGGAGGCGGAGGGGGTCGATGCGTTCACCCGGTCCATTGTGGCCGGTGCGCGCCGGCCACGATCCGCCGGTCGGGCGACGGGCGCGGCCGCCTCGCGGTGTCGGGACCGGCGACGGGCGGGTGGCTGGCAGGATGCGGCGCCATGCAGCTAGTACGACAAAAAGGAAAATCACCCATGAAGCGGCACCGGCCGGTCTCCGTCGTGCTGGCGGCCCTCCTGGCCGCCACCGTCACCTCGGCCTGCGCCGCGGAGACGGCCGGCGGCGGCGCGGGAGCCCTTGGCGGGCCGGCCGAGCCCGCCGCCGGGCAGCAGGGCGAGGCCGCCCGGCAGGGCGGGCCCGCGCGCGCTCTGGACACGTACGCCGAGGAGCTCAAGCGGAAGCAGGCCGCACGGGTCGTCGCCGCGAAGAAGTGGGGCCTGTCCAAGGTCCCGCTCGCGGCGCCCGAACCGCCGAAGGTGAAGCCGCGCATCACCACCCGTAAAGGGTTCGAGGTCCGGGACGACGAGGGCCTGCCGCCCGTCTTCACCACCGTCCCCACCAAGGAGAAGATCGTCTTCCTCACCATGGACGACGGTGCGGAGAAGGACCCCGCGCTGCTGCGGATGATGACCGAACTGGACATTCCGTACAGCGCGTTCCTCAGTGACTACGTCATCAACGACGACTACGGCTACTTCAAGCAGATGCAGAAGCGCGGCGTGGTCATCAGCAACCACACGCTCAACCACCGCTATCTGCCCGGCCTCTCCTACGCCGAGCAGAAGCGGGAGATCTGCGGCCAGCAGGAGAAGATCCTCAAGCACTACGGGAAGCGGCCGACCCTCTTCCGCCCGCCGTACGGCAACTACAACCGCGACACCCTCGTCGTCGCCAAGACCTGCGGCATCACCGCCGTACCGCTCTGGTCCGCCGAGGCCTTCGCCGACCACATGGAGTGGCGCGAGTGGGACCGGGACCTGCACCCCGGCGACATCGTCCTCACCCATTTCCGCGGCAAGGGCGCCTGGAAGGGCACGATGCCGGACATGATCCGCCTGGTCATGAAGACCATCACGGACAAGGGATACGCGGTGGCGAAGCTGGAGGACTACGTCTGAGGAGCTGACGGACCTTTCTCCCGTACGGCCATGGAATGGTCCGGCCTCATGGACGTACGGCCCCGAATGCGCGCTCAGCCTCCGCTGCGCGCGCATTCGTCGCTCGTGCCGCCGCTGCGGCACGGCGGGGACTCCCAGGCGGGAGCGGTGCTGGGTGTGGGCGCGGGGAGCGCGTGGCCGTCGGCCCGGGACACGGACGTCAGAGTCAGCGTGCACAGGGCCACGGCCACGAGCGCCTGGATGCCGCCCGCCCAGTACCACCGGCCACGCAGCAGCACGGCGGCGAGGACGGCGACCGCGAGGGCCAGGACGCCGAACGCGATGGTGGGCGCCCAGTCCGGCTCCGCTCCGGCGCCGGAGGACGAGGGCGCGCCGCTGTCGATGGGCGCGTGGGACCGTCCCAGGCCGCGCAGCGCCAGCCACATCAGCAGCATGGCCAGGACGGCCGCCTCGGCGACCGTGAGCAGGAGGCCTACGGCGGGATCGGCGCAGCCGCCGGGCTCCGACCGCTCGTCCGGGGCCCGCCCCTCCGGTCTTCCGGGCAGGTCGCTCTCGGGATGCGTCATCTCCGTACCGTCGTACGGAACCCGGGGCTCCGCCGCCGCGTTGTCCGGACGGTGATCCGACGGAGCCCCGATCGAGACGGCGCGAGGGTGGTGAATTGGCACTCCGCTTGACCGAGTGCTAATCGCGGTCATAGTCTCAGGTCTGGCACTCCCCACTGGAGAGTGCCAGCACCACACTGTGCGACAGGGCAGGTCCGGCACCCGCGACGACGGATCGGTCTGGTCGCCGCCCACTGACTGTTAAACCCCGTGAGATCTCCGAAGGGGGAGACCGGATCGTGTCGACCACCAGCTCCAAGGTTGCGATCAAGCCGCTCGAGGACCGCATTGTGGTCCAGCCGCTCGACGCCGAGCAGACCACGGCTTCCGGCCTGGTCATTCCGGACACCGCGAAGGAGAAGCCCCAGGAGGGCGTCGTCCTCGCCGTGGGCCCGGGCCGCTTCGAGAACGGCGAGCGTCTTCCGCTCGACGTCAAGACCGGCGACGTCGTCCTGTACAGCAAGTACGGCGGCACCGAGGTGAAGTACAACGGCGAGGAGTACCTCGTCCTCTCGGCCCGCGACGTCCTCGCGATCGTCGAGAAGTAACTCACCCACGTCTGCCTGTGTTCTGCGCCCCTGGCCCCCTGCGTAACAACTAGCCGGGTGGCGAGGGGCGCAGTTCATTTCGAGAGGGAAAAGTACAGCCCATGGCGAAGATTCTGAAGTTCGACGAGGACGCCCGTCGCGCCCTTGAGCGCGGCGTCAACAAGCTTGCCGACACGGTCAAGGTGACGATCGGCCCCAAGGGCCGCAACGTCGTCATCGACAAGAAGTTCGGCGCACCCACCATCACCAACGACGGCGTCACCATCGCGCGCGAGGTCGAGCTCGACGACCCGTACGAGAACCTCGGTGCCCAGCTCGTCAAGGAGGTGGCGACCAAGACCAACGACGTAGCGGGTGACGGCACCACCACCGCGACCGTCCTGGCCCAGGCGCTCGTCCGCGAGGGTCTGCGCAACGTCGCCGCCGGCGCCTCCCCGGCCGCCCTGAAGAAGGGCATCGACGCCGCCGTCAAGGCCGTGTCCGAGGAGCTCCTCGCGACCGCGCGCCCGATCGACGACAAGTCCGACATCGCCGCCGTGGCCGCGCTCTCCGCGCAGGACACCCAGGTCGGCGAGCTCATCGCGGACGCGATGGACAAGGTCGGCAAGGACGGTGTCATCACCGTCGAGGAGTCCAACACCTTCGGTCTGGACCTGGAGTTCACCGAGGGCATGGCCTTCGACAAGGGCTACCTGTCCCCGTACATGGTGTCCGACCAGGAGCGTATGGAGGCCGTCCTCGACGACCCGTACATCCTGATCCACCAGGGCAAGATCGGCTCCATCCAGGAGCTGCTCCCGCTCCTGGAGAAGGTCATCCAGGCCGGCGCCTCCAAGCCGCTCCTGATCATCGCCGAGGACGTCGAGGGCGAGGCGCTCTCCACCCTCGTCGTCAACAAGATCCGCGGCACCTTCAACGCCGTCGCGGTGAAGGCCCCGGGCTTCGGCGACCGCCGCAAGGCCATGCTCGGTGACATCGCCACCCTCACCGGTGCGACCGTCATCGCCGAGGAGGTCGGCCTCAAGCTCGACGGCGCCGGTCTCGACGTGCTGGGCACCGCCCGCCGCGTCACCGTCTCCAAGGACGACACGACCATCGTCGACGGCGGGGGCAACTCCGAGGACGTCAAGGGCCGCGTCAACCAGATCAAGGCCGAGATCGAGTCCACGGACTCCGACTGGGACCGCGAGAAGCTCCAGGAGCGCCTCGCGAAGCTGGCCGGCGGCGTGTGCGTCATCCGTGTCGGTGCCGCCACCGAGGTGGAGCTCAAGGAGAAGAAGCACCGCCTCGAGGACGCCATCTCCGCCACCCGCGCCGCGGTCGAGGAGGGCATCGTCTCCGGCGGTGGCTCCGCTCTCGTCCACGCCGTGAAGGTCCTGGAGGGCAACCTCGGCAAGACCGGCGACGAGGCCACCGGTGTCGCGGTCGTCCGCCGCGCCGCCGTCGAGCCGCTGCGCTGGATCGCCGAGAACGCCGGCCTGGAGGGTTACGTCATCACCTCCAAGGTCTCCGAGCTCGACAAGGGCCAGGGCTTCAACGCCGCCACCGGCGAGTACGGCGACCTGGTCAAGGCCGGCGTCATCGACCCGGTCAAGGTCACCCGCTCCGCCCTGGAGAACGCCGCGTCCATCGCCTCGCTGCTGCTCACGACCGAGACCCTGGTCGTCGAGAAGCCGGCCGAGGACGAGGGCGACGCCGGTCACGGCGGCCACGGCCACTCCCACTAGTACCTGCCGGTACGTCAGAGGCCCGGTATCCCCGTCGCGGGGGTACCGGGCCTCGGTGCGTCCGCGGGCCTACTGCGGCCCGTACTTACGTCCCGTACGCGAGGTGACGCCGCCCAGCAGGCCGCGCGGCGTGACCTTGACCAGCCCCATCAGCGCCTTGTAGCGCGGGTCCGGGATCGACACCGTCCGGCCGCGGGCCAGGTCGGTCAGGGCCGAGGCCACCAGCTTGTCCGCGTCCAGCCACATCCAGCCCGGGATGTTGCCGGTGCCCATCCCGGCCCGCTCGTGGAACTCCGTACGGACGAAGCCCGGGCAGAGCGCCATCAGCCGCACGCCCGAACCGGCCAGATCCTTCGCCGCGCCCGTGGTGAACTGCACGACCCACGCCTTGGACGCGCCGTACGTACCGCGCGGCACGAACGCCGCGACCGACGCCACGTTGATCACCGCGCCGCGGCCGCGCTCCTTCATGCCGGTGGCGGCGGCCGAGGTCAGCCGCAGCACCGCCTCGCAGTGCACCTTCAGCATCGTCAGCTCGTCGGTCATGGACACTTCCAGGTAGCGGCCCTTGTTGCCGAACCCGGCGTTGTTGACCAGCAGATCGACCGGGTGCGTACGGTCCGCGAGCCGCTGCTCGACCGCCTCGATCCCGGCGTCCGTGGACAGGTCGGCGCGCAGTACCTCGGCCTCGATGCCGTGCCGGTCGTGCAGTTCGGTGGCCTGCTCGCGCAGCCGTGCGGTGTCCCGGGCCACCAGCACCAGGTTGTGCCCCTGGCCCGCGAGCCGCCGCGCGAAGGCAGCCCCGATACCCGCCGTCGCGCCCGTGATCAGTGCAGTCGTCATACGCGGCACGTTAGTGCCCCGCGCCCGCGCCGGAACCACCGCCCGCCGCCACGTACTCCCGGGCCGTGCGCAGCACCTCCGGGTGCAGGGCCGACGCGGCGGCCAGCAGCGACGGCAGCAGGGTGCGCTCGGTGGTGGTGGCCCGGAACTGCAGGGCCGCGGTCACCTCGTGGTCCGGACGGTGCACGATCTCGACCGGGTCACCGGCCCGGATCGTGCCCGGCTCGATCACCCGCAGATAGGCGCCGGTCACCGCCTCCTGGGTGAACCGCCGCACCCACTTCTCCTCGCCGATGTGGTCGGCGAAGGTCCGGCACGGGATGCGGCCGGAGGTCACCTCCAGCAGCAGCTCCGGCCCCACCCGCCACCGCTCACCGATCAGCGCGCCGCTCACGTCGACCCCGGCGGTGGTGAGGTTCTCGCCGAACGCCCCGTCGGCCAGGGCCCGGCCGCCGAGCTGCCGCTCCCAGGCGTCCAGATCCTCCCGCGCGAAGGCGTACACCGCCTGGTCGCTGCCGCCGTGGTGGCGCAGATCGCAGACCGCGTCCCCGGCGAGTCCGCTGCCGCCGGTCCCTTTGGGCCCGGGGTCCGAGACCCGTACGGAGCCCTCGAACGGCCGCTTGTCGATCCCGGACAGACCGCCAGGACCTCCGGCGGACGGGAGCGGGGTGGGGCGGCCGACATTGACGCTCAGCAATCTCATACGGTTCACGCTAATGGCTCAACCCTCAAAGGGGCACGCCATTAATTCGCCTCCCACCCAAGAATCTCTTATGGTGGAGGTGTGATCGAAGCACGCCACCTCCGCGTCCTGCGCGCCGTCGCCACCACCGGCTCGTTCTCCGCCGCCGCCCGCGAACTCGGCTGCACCCAGCCCGCGGTGAGCCAGCAGATGAAGGCCCTGGAGTCCTCCGCCGGCACCACGCTGCTGATCCGCACCGGCCGCGAGATGCGCCTGACCCAGGCCGGCGAGGCGCTCGTACGGCACGCCTCCGGCATCCTCGCCGGGCTGACCGCCGCCGAGGAGGAGGTCGCCGCCATCGCCGGGCTGCGGGCCGGCCGCGTCCGGCTCGTCTCCTTCCCCAGCGGCAGCTCCACCCTGGTCCCCGGCGCCCTGGCCGCCCTGCGCGCCGAGCACCCCGGCACCAGGGTCTCGCTGGTGGAGGCCGAGCCGCCGCGCTCGGTCGACCTGCTGCGCGACGGCGACTGCGACATCGCGCTGGCCTTCCGGTACGGCGCCTCCGGCGGTGAGTGGGACGACCTGGTGGTGCGGCCGCTCCTCACCGACCGGCTGATCGGCCTGGTCCCGGACGGTCACCGGCTGGCGGACGCTTCGAGCGTCTCCATCGGCGAGCTGGCAGACGAGTCCTGGATCGCGGGCTGCCCGCGCTGCCGCCGCCAGCTGGTGGAGGTGTGCGAGGCGTCCGGCTTCACGCCCCGGATCGACTTCGCCACCGACGACTACCCGGCGGTGATGGGCCTGGTGGGAGCCGGTCTCGGGGTCGCGGTCCTGCCGGAGCTGGCCGTGGAGTCCGTACGGCCCAAGGGCGCCCGGACCGTGGCCGTGGAGCCCGCGATCGAGCGGGAGATCGTGGCGCTCACGCTGCCGGACCTGGCCCGGGTCCCGGCGGTGGCGGCCACCCTGGACCAGCTGTCCCTGGCGGCCGCGCGCTGAGGGGCGTGCCGCTGGGGGGCCGTGCTGGAGAAACGTTTCTGCGTTCGACTGGAACTGCCGGGTGTCAGGTCGGGCGGGAGCCCGTGGTGGCCGTGGTGGCGCCGGAGGGCGCGGCGGTGATCAGTCTGGTTCTGGCCCGGCCCATGAGCTCTTCGCGCTCGTCCTCGGTCAGGCCGCCCCACACCCCGTACGGCTCCCGTACGGCGAGGGCGTGGGCCGCGCACTCGGCGCGTACCGGGCACCGCATGCACACCTCCTTCGCGGAGGTCTCGCGAGCGCTGCGGGCGGCGCCGCGCTCACCTTCGGGATGGAAGAACAGGGAGCTGTCGACGCCTCGGCAGGCGGCGAGCAACTGCCAGTCCCACAGGTCTGCGTTGGGTCCGGGAAGGCGGGAGAAATCTGCCATTGCGCTTGTCCCCTCGAAGCCGTGCTGCGTCGGAAGCGGCATCCTCGACCGCCGGTGAACCGGCGGTCCGTGATCGGCGATCGTCTCTTCGGTGACCTGAGTCTCGACCGTACATCTGCGGTGCTAGTAGATGTAAATATGACTGTTTGCGAATCTAGCCACAGACACCCTTAAAAGGGAAGAAGTCTCGCCAAATAGGGCAAGCCGGGGAGTGAAGATCCGGTTGACGGGTGAATCACCCGCGTCGCTCTCCTCCGTGTGCGGGCCCTCACGTAGAGTGCCGAACCCGAAGGTCCGACCCGTAACTCTTTCGAGTGACCATCGTTAAGAGGGCGGATGCGGTTGACGGAGAACGAGCTCGGGCACATGTCCGAAGGGGTCAACCGCGCAGGTGACGACTTGTATCAGCCTGGAGGCACAAGGTGACGCGCATCAGCTGCGGAGGCCGGTCATGACATCCGTGCTCGTCTGCGACGATTCCCCGCTTGCCCGAGAAGCGCTCCGCCGCGCGGTGGCCACCGTGCCCGGTGTCGAGCGCGTGACCACGGCGGCCAACGGCGAGGAAGTCCTCCGCCGCTGGGGGGCCGACCGTTCGGATCTGATTCTGATGGACGTACGCATGCCCGGTCTGGGAGGTGTGGAGACGGTCCGGCGGCTGCTCTCCGCCGACCCCGGCGCCCGGATCATCATGCTGACCGTCGCCGAGGACCTGGACGGTGTCGCGCTCGCGGTCGCCGCCGGTGCCCGCGGCTATCTCCACAAGGACGCCTCCCGCGCCGAGCTGCGGGCCACCGTCACCCAGGCGCTGGCCGACCCGACCTGGCGGCTCGCGCCGCGTCGGCTGCGGTCCGCCGAGATGGGCGCGGCTCCCACGCTCACCGCGCGCGAGATCCAGGTGCTCGAAGGCATGAGCCACGGCCGCTCCAACGCGGAGATCGGCCGTGAGCTGTTCCTCTCCGAGGACACGGTCAAGACCCACGCCAGGCGGCTGTTCAAGAAGCTCGGAGCCTCGGACCGCGCCCACGCGGTGGCCCTGGGATTCCGCTGGGGGCTGGTCCGCTGACGCCCGGCCCGGACCGCCCCCGTCCGCAGACCGGCGGACGGGGCGATGGGACGGGTCACCAGCGGTACGACCCCGGATCCGGGCGCCCGCCGACGGCGCCGTGTGACGCTTCCCGGCCGATGACGCATCCTTGAGTCGTGGAGTTCCTCAGGAACGGTAGGAACGATTCGGTCGAGCGGAAGGGGAGGGCGCAGGACATGACATCCGGCGCACCCGCTCATAACGCTTCGGTGCACAACTCGGGACGCGATGGAGCGGACCGTGCGGCATCAGGGCACCATGGTCCGATGCGCGACGACGAAACCACGGTGATCGGTGCCCTCGTGCACCGGGCCGTCGACGGCGACGCGCAGGCCACGCACGATCTGCTGGCCCATGTCCACCCCCTCGCCCTGCGCTACTGCCGCTCCCGGCTGAACCGGCTTCCCGGTGATGCCCGTCACTTCGTGGAGGACCTCGCGCAGGAGGTCTGCGTCGCCGTGCTGATGGCGCTGCCGCGCTACAAGGACACCGGCAGGCCCTTCGAGGCCTTCGTCTTCGCCATCGCCGGCCACAAGGTCGCCGACCTCCAGCGCGCCGCGATGCGCCACCCCGGCTCCACCGCCGTCCCCTCCGACGAGATGCCCGAGCGGCCCGACGACTCCCTCGGCCCGGAGGAGCGCGCCCTGCTCAGCAGCGACGCCGCCTGGGCCAAGAAGCTCCTGGCCAACCTTCCGGAGAGCCAGCGCGAGCTGCTGGTCCTGCGGGTCGCGGTCGGCCTGACCGCTGAGGAGACCGGACGGATGCTCGGCATGTCACCGGGCGCGGTCCGGGTCGCGCAGCACCGCGCGCTCAGCCGGCTGCGGGCGCTGGCCGAGCAGTAGGACACATCCCGTACGGCGTCCCGTAGAAGGCTCGCGGCGGCCCGTAGGAAGCTACAGAACGTCCAACTGATCTTGGTCGTGGAATGAGACACCCGTAGAGCCCGTTAGCATGGACATCCGCACCGATCAAGACCATTTGGGGAAGGTGTCATGACTGCAAACGTCGACGGAGTGCCTGAGAAGTTCGCGACGCTCGGGCTGACATACGACGACGTGCTGCTGCTGCCGGGCGCGTCAGAGGTCCTGCCCAACGCGGTCGACACCTCGTCCCTCATCTCGCGCAACGTCCGCGTGAACATCCCGCTGCTCTCGGCCGCCATGGACAAGGTGACCGAGTCCCGGATGGCCATCGCGATGGCCCGTCAGGGCGGCGTCGGCGTGCTGCACCGCAACCTCTCGATCGAGGACCAGGTCAACCAGGTCGACCTGGTCAAGCGGTCCGAGTCCGGGATGGTCACCGACCCGATCACCGTGCACCCCGACGCCACGCTCGGCGAGGCGGACGCGCTCTGCGCCAAGTTCCGGATCAGCGGCGTGCCGGTCACCGACGCCGCGGGCAAGCTGCTCGGCATCGTGACCAACCGCGACATGGCCTTCGAGTCGGACCGCTCGCGCCAGGTGCGCGAGGTCATGACGCCGATGCCGCTCGTCACCGGCAAGGTCGGCATCTCGGGCGTGGAGGCCATGGAGCTGCTGCGCCGCCACAAGATCGAGAAGCTGCCGCTGGTGGATGACGCCGGGATCCTCAAGGGCCTCATCACGGTCAAGGACTTCAAGAAGGCCGAGCAGTATCCGAACGCCGCCAAGGACGCCGAAGGCCGGCTGCTGGTCGGCGCGGCCGTCGGCGCCAGCCCGGAGGCGCTGGACCGCGCCCAGGCGCTCGCCGCCGCCGGGGTCGACTTCCTCATCGTCGACACCTCGCACGGCCACAACAGCAACGCGCTCGACTGGATGGCGAAGATCAAGTCGAGCGTCGGTATCGACGTCATCGGCGGCAACGTCGCCACCCGCGACGGCGCCCAGGCGCTGATCGACGCCGGTGTCGACGGCGTGAAGGTCGGCGTCGGACCCGGCTCCATCTGTACGACCCGCGTGGTCGCCGGTATCGGCGTCCCGCAGGTCACCGCGATCTACGAGGCCGCGCTCGCCGCCCGTGCCGCGGGCGTCCCGGTCATCGGCGACGGCGGCCTGCAGTACAGCGGCGACATCGGCAAGGCGCTCGCCGCCGGCGCGGACAGCGTGATGCTGGGCAGCCTCCTCGCGGGCTGCGAGGAGTCGCCGGGCGAGCTGATGTTCATCAACGGCAAGCAGTTCAAGTCGTACCGCGGTATGGGCTCGCTGGGCGCCATGCAGTCGCGCGGCCAGGGCCGTTCGTACTCCAAGGACCGCTACTTCCAGGGCGAGGTCTCCTCGGACGACAAGCTCGTCCCCGAAGGCATCGAGGGCCAGGTTCCCTACCGCGGCCCGCTGGCCAACGTCCTGCACCAGCTCGTCGGCGGTCTCCGCCAGACCATGGGGTACGTCGGCGCCGCGTCCGTCGACCAGATGGAGAGCAAGGGCCGCTTCGTCCGGATCACCTCGGCGGGTCTCAAGGAGAGCCACCCGCACGACATCCAGATGACGGTGGAAGCACCGAACTACAGCCGGAAGTAACGCATCGGCGCAGGTGAGGGGCGGACCGGAGTTCCCGGTACCGCCCCTCAGGCACGTGTCGGGGATACTGGTCAGCGCAGACGTAGAGGGAAAGGCCACACATCGTGACTGAGATCGAGATCGGGCGCGGCAAGCGCGGCCGCCGGGCTTACGCATTCGACGACATCGCCGTCGTGCCGAGCCGCCGCACCCGGGACCCGAAGGAGGTCTCGATCGCCTGGCAGATCGACGCCTACCGCTTCGAGCTGCCGTTCCTGGCCGCTCCCATGGACTCCGTGGTCTCTCCGCAGCACGCCATCCGCATCGGTGAGCTCGGCGGCCTGGGCGTTTTTAACCTGGAAGGGCTCTGGACCCGGCACGCCGACCCGCAGCCGCTGCTGGACGAGATCGCCGAGATGCCGGTCGAGTCGGCGACCCGCCGGCTCCAGGAGATCTACTCCGCACCGATCCAGGAGGAGCTGATCGGGCAGCGCATCAAGGAGGTGCGCGACTCCGGTGTCGTCACCGCCGCCGCGCTCTCGCCGCAGCGCACCGCGCAGTTCTCCAAGGCCGTCGTCGACGCCGGGGTGGACATCTTCGTCATCCGCGGTACGACGGTCTCCGCCGAGCACGTCTCCGGTGCCGCCGAGCCGCTCAACCTCAAGCAGTTCATCTACGAGCTGGACGTCCCGGTCATCGTCGGCGGCTGCGCCACGTACACCGCCGCTCTGCACCTGATGCGGACCGGCGCGGCCGGTGTCCTCGTCGGCTTCGGCGGCGGCGCCGCGCACACCACGCGCAACGTCTTCGGCATCCAGGTCCCGATGGCCACCGCCGTCGCGGACGTGGCCGGTGCCCGTCGCGACTACATGGACGAGTCCGGCGGCCGGTACGTGCACGTCATCGCCGACGGCGGTGTCGGCTGGTCCGGCGACCTGCCGAAGGCCATCGCCTGCGGTGCGGACGCCGTGATGATGGGCTCGCCGCTGGCCCGCGCCACGGACGCGCCGGGCCGCGGCCGCCACTGGGGCATGGAGGCCGTCCACGAGGACGTGCCGCGCGGCAAGCTGGTCGACCTCGGCTCGGTCGGGACGACGGAGGAGGTCCTCACCGGCCCCTCGCACACCCCGGACGGCTCGATGAACATCTTCGGCGCCCTGCGCCGCGCGATGGCCACCACCGGCTACAGCGACCTGAAGGAGTTCCAGCGCGTCGAGGTGACGGTGGCGGACTCGCAGCACCGCCGCTGACCCGCCCGTACGCTCGTACGTAAGCGGAAGGGCCCGTACCGCCACGGCGGTACGGGCCCTTCCGCTTGCTGCTACGAGGTGTCAGTTCGCCTTCCTGGCGCCACCGACGGCGGCGAGCGCGCCGAGGCCGAGGAAGAGGTACCGCATGAAGTCGGCCTCCTCCTTCCAGATCCTCGTCACGGCGTCGAAGTGGTCGAAGAACACCTCGGAGAACGGGACATGGGCGACGTCCGCCATCACCATGGCGTAGCCGATGAGCTGGCCGAAGTAGACGGCGCCGACCGAGAAGACGGCGGACGCGGCGATGGTCACCGGGTTGGCGCCGCCGAGCTTGCCCGCCGCGAAGCCGACGAGGAAGCCGACGCCGATCGCCGCGTACCCGAACTCGCGCTCGATGGAGCCGAGGAGCACGCCGTACAGGATGGACGCGACGATCGCCGCGCCGAGGGCGACGAGCACACCGAGCGCGAGGCCGTTGCGGGCCGGAGGAGCCGGGGCGAAGGGGGCGCCGCCGCCGAACGGGGCGGGCTGGCCCTGCGGGTTGCCGAAGGGGTTGCCGGTGGGTGCTTGGGACTGCTCGCCGTAGGGGTTGCCCGTCGGGGCGGCGGGGGCGGGGGCGGCCGGTGCGGCGGCGTACGGGTTGCCGTCGACGGGCTGGCCTCCGTACGGCTGCTGGGGCTGGTTCGGCGGCTGCACGGGCTGGCTCACGGTGGCTCTCCCCCTGGGGCGAAATACGCAGCTGCGGTTCTTGACGCGAACACGCGTGCGCTCTGTGACGCCGCACGGTAGCAGTACGCAGCCAAATTGGTCACTAGCTATCCGATGGCCGATATGCACATGTGTCGGTGGCCGGTATCCGCTGTCAGAGCCGGTGTGCCGCTCCGGCCGGCGTCGCGCCCCGCGTGTCCAGGAGGAGCTGGGCCTTCACCGCGAGGCCCTGGAGGTCGTAGGTGCGGTGGTGCTGGAGCAGTACGGTCAGGTCGGCGGCGGCCGCTGCCTCGTACAGCGAGTCGGCGCGCGGGACCGGGAGTTCGCGCACCCGCCAGTCCAGGACGTGCGGGTCGTGGTAGCCGATCTGGGCGCCCATGTCCATCAGCCGGGTGGCGATATCACGGGCGGGCGAGGCCTCCTGGTCGGCGCTGTCCGGCTTGTAGGTGACGCCGAGCAGCAGGACGCGGGCGCCACGGACGGACTTGCCGTGCTCGTTGAGGAGAGTGGCGCAGCGCTGGATGACGTACCGCGGCATCCGGTCGTTGATCTCCTGCGCCAGCGAGACCATCCGCAGCGGATGGCCGGGCGTGCGGCCGCTGTACGGGAGGCAGCCCGGGTCCACCGGGACGCCGTGGCCGCCGACGCCGGGCCCGGGACGGAAGGGCTGGAAGCCGAAGGGTTTGGTCTCGGCGCACCGGATGACGTCCCACAGGTCGACGCCGAGGTCGTGGCAGGCCACCGCCATCTCGTTGACCAGCGCGATGTTGACGTGCCGGAAGTTGGTCTCCAACACCTTGGTCATCTCCGCCTCGCGCGGCCCCTTGGCCCGGACGACCTTGTCGGCGAGGCGGCCGTAGAAGGCGGCGGCCGACTCGGTGCAGGCGGAGGTGAGGCCGCCGATGACCTTGGGCGTGGAGGCGTAGGTGTGGGTGCGGTTGCCGGGGTCGAGGCGGCTGGGGGAGCAGGCGAGGTGGAAGTCGCGTCCGGCGGTGAGCCCGGAGCCCTCTTCGAGCAGCGGGCGCAGGACGTTCTCGGTGGTGCCGGGCGGCACGGCGGACTCCAGCACCACGGTGGTGTGCGGGCGCAGCCTGGCGGCCAGCGCGCGGGCGGCGTCGCGGAGTGCGGTGAGGTCGACGGTGCCGTCGGGGCCGAGAGGTGTCGGGGAGCAGATCACGGCGGTACGGACCCGGCCCAGCTCGGCGGCGCTGGTGGTCGGGCGGAAGCCGCCGGAGAGCATACGGCGGATCTCGGACGCGGTGAGGGAGCCTTCGACAGGCGTGCGGCCCGCGCGCAGCTCGGCGACGGGGCGCGGGTCGGTGTCGTAGCCGACGGTGTCGATCCCGGCGGCCACGGCGGCCTGGACCAGGGGCAGGCCGAGGTGGCCGAGTCCGATGACGGCGAGGTCTGCGGGCATGTCGAAGGCCGCCTTCCCTAAGACCGGAGAACGTTTTTCGCAACTGCTGTGGACAGTGCAATGTCAGACTAGGCGTAAATATGACCTATATGTCGCATTGCGTGACGCCTGTCGTCCGAGTGTTGTCCACAGGCGGTGGCTGAAGTCGGGGAGCGCGGACAGAATCGAGGAGTGGACACGGGCGGCCGGCCCCTCGGCCGGGTGGCACTCCCGTCTCCGACCACCCCGATCCACCGGGAGGCAGCAGTGAGGACAGCGACACTGGGACCCGCCGAGCGCACCACCGCGCTCGCCGCCATGGCCGAGCGCGAACTGGACGTGCTGGTCGTCGGGGCGGGCGTCGTCGGCGCGGGCACGGCGCTGGACGCCGCCACCAGAGGGCTCTCGACCGGCCTGGTCGAGGCGCGCGACTGGGCGTCCGGCACATCGAGCAGGTCGAGCAAGCTGATCCACGGCGGGCTGCGCTATCTGGAGATGCTCGACTTCGCGCTGGTCCGCGAGGCGCTGAAGGAGCGCGGCCTCCTCCTGGAGCGGCTGGCCCCGCACCTGGTGAAGCCGGTGCCGTTCCTCTATCCGTTGCAGCACAAGGGCTGGGAGCGGTTCTACGCGGGCTCCGGCGTCGCGCTGTACGACGCGATGTCGGTCTCCTCCGGACACGGCCGCGGCCTGCCGGTGCACCGCCACCTCTCCCGCAAGCACGCCCTGCGCGTCGCGCCCGCGCTCAAGAAGGACGCCCTGGTCGGCGCCTTGCAGTACTACGACGCCCAGATGGACGACGCCCGTTTCGTCACCGAGCTGGTCCGCACCGCCGCCTCGTACGGCGCCCAGGTCGCCAACCGCGCCCGGGTCATCGGCTTCCTCCGCGAGGGCGAGCGGGTCGTCGGCGCGCTGGTGCAGGACGTCGAGGGCGGCCGGGAGTACGAGGTCCGGGCCAAGCAGGTCGTCAACGCCACCGGCGTGTGGACGGACGACACCCAGGGGCTCATCAACGAGCGCGGACAGTTCCACGTCCGGGCCTCCAAGGGCATCCACCTGGTCGTCCCCAAGGACCGCATCCACTCCTCCACCGGCCTCATCCTGCGCACCGAGAAGTCCGTCCTCTTCGTGATCCCGTGGGGCAGGCACTGGATCATCGGCACCACAGACACCGACTGGGACCTGGACAAGGCCCATCCGGCCGCCTCCAGCGCCGATATCGACTACCTCCTCCAGCACGTCAACTCCGTCCTCAACACCCCGCTGACCAGGGACGACGTCCAAGGCGTCTACGCCGGACTGCGCCCGCTGCTGGCCGGTGAGTCCGACGCCACCAGCAAGCTGTCGCGCGAACACACCGTCGCCCACCCCGCTCCCGGCCTCGTCGTCGTGGCGGGCGGCAAGTACACGACGTACCGGGTCATGGCCAAGGACGCGGTGGACGAGGCGGTGCACGGGCTCGACCAGCGCGTCGCCGCCTGCGTCACCGAGGACACGCCGCTGCTCGGCGCCGAGGGATACAAGGCCCTGTGGAACGCGCGGGCCAGGATCGCGGACCGGACCGGACTCCATGTCGTCCGGGTGGAGCACCTGCTCAACCGGTACGGCTCAATGACGGAGGAAATTCTTGAGCTGATCCTCGCCGACCCCACCCTCGGCGAACCGCTGCCCGCCGCCGACGACTATCTCCGCGCCGAGATCGTCTACGCCGCCTCCCACGAAGGCGCCCGCCACCTCGACGACGTCCTGACCCGCCGCACCCGGATCTCCATCGAGACCTTCGACCGGGGCACCCGCAGCGCCCGCCTCTGCGCGGAGCTGATGGCCCCGGTGCTCGGCTGGGACGAGGACCAGATCGACCGGGAGGTCGAGCACTACGAGAAGCGGGTGGAGGCCGAGCGCGAGTCGCAGCGGCAGCCCGACGACCTCACGGCGGACGCGGCCCGGCTCGGTGCGCCGGACATCGTGCCGATCTGAGGACTGGCCGGCAGGCGTTCACCAGGGTGGTCACCGCCCTTGACCTCTCCGTCAGTTGAGAGGCCGAGGCCCCGTTCCGGCGCGGTGGCCGCCCGGTCGGCGCTGGACGGGAGGCCGGGTTGGTAGGAGGCTGTGGGAGATTCCCTCTCCGGACCGCGTCGCGGCGGACTTGAGGACCCGGCACCAGGACCGGTCCCGGGGTGAGGGACAATGAACGCTCTGCCAGGGCGGGTTGATCGCAGAGGGGACGCATGTCGGAGGCGGAGCAGGCACGGGAGCCCCAAGGGGACAAGAACGGTCGTCTCCTCGCGGGGCGCTACCGGCTCGGGGGAGTGCTCGGCCGGGGCGGCATGGGTACGGTCTGGCGCGCCGACGACGAGACGCTGGGCCGCACGGTGGCGGTGAAGGAACTGCGGTTCCCCGGCGCCATCGACGAGGACGAGAAGCGCCGGCTGATCACGCGCACGCTGCGTGAGGCCAAGGCGATCGCACGGATCCGCAACAACAGCGCGGTGACCGTCTACGACGTGGTCGACGAGGACGACCGCCCGTGGATCGTCATGGAGCTGGTCGAAGGCAAGTCGCTGGCCGAAGCCATCCGCGAGGACGGCACGCTGACGCCGAAGCGGGCCGCCGAGGTCGGGCTCGCCATCCTCGACGTGCTGCGCTCGGCCCACCGCCAGGGCATCCTGCACCGCGATGTGAAGCCGTCCAACGTGCTGATCGCCGAGGACGGCCGCGTGGTCCTCACCGACTTCGGCATCGCCCAGGTCGAGGGCGACCCGTCGGTCACCTCCACCGGCATGCTCGTCGGCGCCCCTTCGTACATCTCGCCGGAGCGGGCCCGCGGCCACAAGCCCGGACCGCCTGCCGACCTGTGGTCGCTCGGCGGCCTGCTGTACGCGAGCGTCGAGGGCTCCCCGCCGTACGACAAGGGTTCGGCCATCGCCACGCTGACGGCCGTGATGACCGAGCCGCTCGACCCGCCGAAGAACGCCGGCCCGCTGACCGAGGTCATCTACGGTCTCCTCGCCCGCGACCCGGACCAGCGGCTCGACGACGCCGGGGCGCGAGCGCTGCTCAACAAGGTGATCAACGCTCCCGACGCCCCCGCTGTCCCGCCTGCCGACTCCACGCAGGTCATGGCCCTGCCGGTGGTTCCGGCCGACGCCGAGCCGGGCGCGGGCCGGGCCGCGAAGGCGGCGAAGGCGGCCAAGCCGCCGAAGCAGACCACCGGTGCGTCGAGCGAGTCCGGCCCCGGCGAGGGCACGCGCGACCGGCTGCGCGGAGCGCTCCGTTCCGTACGCGGCGCGAAGGCGGCGTCCGGTATCGCGGCGGGCGCGGCCGGCGCGGCGGCGGCCTCGGCGTCCCCGGCCTCCGCTTCTCAGGCTCCGGCTTCTCAGGCCTCCGCCTCTCAGGCCTCCGCCGCGACCGGCTCTCCGGTCGCTCCGCCCAAGCCCGCCACGCCTCCCGGCACTCCGGGCGACACGGCCACGAAGGCCTCCGGCCCGGCGGTCACCACCGCTCTGGCCACCGGCTCCGGGTCGGCGGCGACGCCGGCGGGTTCCGGGGCCGCGTCCGGCGCGGCCGTACCTCCGCAGCGGCCTCCGACCTCACCGGCCACCACCCGCGCCTCGATCACCGATGTCGTGCCGCGCCGCACGCTCGCGATCATCGCGGCCGTCGTCGCGCTGGCGATCCTCGGCACCGTCCTCGCGCTGACGCTGGGCGGCGACGACAAGGCCGACACCGGTAACGGCAAGGGCGACACCGCGGCGTCGGCCGGAGCAGCGGCAGGCGGTTCGGACGGCGAGGGCGAGGGCGGCGGCCAGAAGGAGGGGCAGGGCGCCGAGGACGGCAAGGCGACCGGTGACCCGTCCGGCGACCCGGCTACGGGCGACCCGAAGACGGACGACCCCGGTACGGACGACCCCGCCGGAGACGACCCGAAGACCGACGAGCCGGGCGGCTCCCTGCCCGCCGGGTACGAGAAGGTCACCGATGACCGCTTCCACTTCACGATGGCGATGCCCGGCAACTTCCGGCGCACGGGCATAGCGGGCTCCAACTCCGGCGGCATCTACAACGCCGAGCGCGGCAGCTTCCCCAGGGTCCAGGTCGACTTCAACGGCTCGCCCAAGGACGACGCGGCAGCCGCCTGGAGCGGGGCCGTCGCCAGCGTCAAGCTCTTCAGCGACAACTACAAGCACATCGGCATAGAGAAGGTCGAGTACAACGGCTATCCGACCGTCGCGGACTGGACGTTCGAGCGCAGCCACAACGGCGTCCGGGTCCGGGTGGTCAACCGCGGCTTCAAGGTGGACGCTCAGCGCGGCTACTCGATCATGATCAGCTGCAAGGTCGACGAGTGGGACGGCGACGCGTGCCGCACGCTGCGCGAGACGGCGTACGCCACCTTCACGCCCACGAAGTGAGCGTCGGCAGGCCGCGCGGGGGCGTATTGGGCGGGCCGGGTTGGTGCGACCCGGCCCCTCCGCGCGCGTTGCCACGTATCGTAAGACGACGGAGACCGTACGCAGCCGGGACAGTGGGTCAATTGCCCGCCGAACGACCATAATTGACTGAACCTGCTGATTCGTACGGAACAGATGACCGGGGGAACAGCGCGCTCTGGGGAGGCGTCGTGGACGACTACGCGGGTCGGGTGCTTGCCGACCGCTACCGCCTTCCGCTGCCGCCGTCCGACGGGTTCGAACTGGTCGAGACCCGGGCGTTCGACACGTACAGCGGTCAGGAAGTCCTGGTCCGCCAGGTGCCGTTGCCGGAGATCGTGGACGCCGAGGTGGTCGACGCCGACGGCCGGGCCTCGGCGGGCGGGCGCACCACCGGGCGGGCGGTGCGGCGGAGTACGGACCCGGCGGTCCGGCGGGCGATCGAGGCCGCGCAGGCCGCCGCCCAGGTGCCCGACCATCCGCGGCTCGACCAGGTCTTCGACGTGTTCGCCGAGGCCGGTTCGCTCTGGATAGTCAGCGAGCTCGTCGCCGCCCGCACGCTCGCCGCGCTCCTCGCCGAACGTCCGCTGAACCCGTACCGGGCCGCCGAGATCGGCTCCGACGTGCTCACCGCGCTGCGGGTGCTCCACGCGCACGGCTGGACCCACCGGAACATCACCGTCCGCACGGTCCTGGTCTGCGACGACGGCCGCGTGATGCTGACCGGCCTCGCGGCGGGCGCCGCCGAGGAGGCGCTCTGCGGATACGCGCCGGAGCCGCTGCCCGACGACGAGCCGGTGGCGGGCGCGGAGTCGTACGGGGGCACGTCTGACTCGTACGGAGGCGGGTCGGAGTCGTACGGAGGGCCGGCGGAGACGTACGGCGGCCGGCCCGGTGCGTACGAGACGCCTGGGGCCTATGCGGCTCCCGGGGTCGGTGGGGCCGATGACACGCTCGGGATACCGGTCGTCGAGACGGTCGACGCCGATGAGCCGGAAGAGCTGCCGGGCACGCCGGACAGCCGTGGCGCCTACGCTCTGCCGCCGACGGCCGACAGTTACGACGGCCAGGAACTCCCGCTCGTCCCGCCGTACGTACGGGCCCAGCCGCAGGACCACGTCCGCCGTCCGGACGGCCGGAGCGAGCCGCACGGACAGGAAGCTCCCGAGGCGTACGGCGCTCCTGGCGGCCAGGAACTCGTTCCGCGTCCCGCCACGCCCGCCGTGCCCTACACCCCCACGCCCAGGCCTCCCGCCGAGCTCGGAGCCGCGAGCGCCGCCCAGCTGCGGGCCGCTCGTGCCGGGGCCATCGCCGCCTACCGGGCCGGTGCGCGCGCCGCCGCCCGGGTCACCGAGGACCGCCAGCAGGCGGCCGGATCCACTCCGGCCGGCCTCGCGAAGGAGGAGGCGGCCCCGGCCTCCGAGGCCGAAGCGACCGGCATCCTCCCTCCGCGGCGCTCCGAACCCGAAGCCCCCGCCACCCCGGGCCTCCCCGGCCCCCGGCTCGCCGGCCCCTGGAGCAGCCCGCCCGAGGACCCTTACGACGACGAGGACGAGGACGACGACGAGGAAGGTCCCCGTCCGCCGCGCCGCGTCCACCTCGCCGGCACCTGGGACGACGGGCCCGGCTCCGGCCGTCCCGTGCCCGCCGGCGGCTCCGGCGCGGACGCGCTGCGCGCCGACTCCCGCCGCCCCGGACCGCCGCCCCTCGCCCCGGCCCCGCGCCTGCCGGCCGAGCGCACGCCCTCCTCCACCTGGGAGGAGGCCGTCGCGGGCAGCCGTAAGACCGCCGTCTACCGGGGCCCCGCCACGCCGCTCGCCGCCGAGCGCGCCCGGCAGGCCCGGATCGCGGTCGTCGGGCCCGTCACCGAGCGCTGGGCGCCGGAACAGGCCGGTCCGGTCCACGACAACTGGCAGCTCGCACCGCCCATCGGTCCCTCCACCGACCTGTGGGCGCTCGGCGCGCTGCTCTACCGCGCGGTCCAGGGCCACGCGCCCTACCCGGAGGAGAGCGCGGCCGAGCTCGTCCAGATGGTCTGCGCCGAGCCGCCCGCCTTCGCCGAGGAGTGCGGCGCGCTGCGACCCGTCGTCGAGTCGCTGCTGCGCCAGGACCCCACCGAGCGGCCGGACTTCGAGGAGCTGCGCGGCTGGCTGCGCTCGCTCGTGCGGTCCGCGCCCGAGCCCGAGGCGGGCACCGACGTCGTCCCGCTGCCCGCTCCCGACGCCACCAGGCTTCCCGTCGTACGCCGTCGGGGCGAGCTGGTCCGCAGGCGGTGGGGCCGGTTCGGCGGCGGCTCGGCGCACGGCCGCCACCGGCAGGGCCGGCGGCAGCAGCTGGAGAAGCAGCAGCGCGCCGCCGAACGCCACGACCTGCGGCAGCCACCGCCGCGCCACGAGTCGCTGCTGCCTCCCGAGCCCTCCGGCCACCCGGTCGACGCCTGGGAGCCGCGCCCGTCCCGTGCACCGCGTGAGCCCAAGGGCCCCAAGGTGCTGCGCGAGCCCGCCCGGCCGCGCGACGGGCGCTCGCCGCGCCACCTCGGCCGACTGCTGCTGATCTTCATCCTGATGCTGATGGCCGCGGCCATCACGTACGCCTTCCTCTTCATGCCGAAGCAGGAGACCGGGTCGCAACAAGGTGCGCCAGGGCAGCCCACCGGCTCCGCCGCACCACCACCGGCCGCCTCCGGCTCGCCGGCACCTTCAGACGGCGCGAGCTCCGACGCGGGCTCGCAGCAGCCGCAGACCAGCCGCTCCGCCGTCGCGCTCGCTCCCGGCTACACGCTCAGCAAGGACGCGGAGGGCTTCGAGGTCGGCGTACCGAAGGGCTGGCAGCGCAGCCCGGCCAACGCGGACCGTCAGATCCGTTACGGCAGCGACGGGTTCACGCTCCTCGTCGTGCCCGGCCGGGACACCGTGGAGGCGGGCGGCAGCGATCCGCTGGACTACCAGCGCGTCAAGCAGCCCGAGCTGCAGCCGTTCCGGGAATCCAGCTGGGCCACCTCCTCCGGGTTGCGCCGGGTCGACGTGGGCCGACAGGCCATGGCCGAGGGGCAGTTCACCTGGCAGGACAGCGGCGGCCGCGAGGTCTACGTCCGCAACCTCGCCATGATCGTCGACGGCCGCTACCACATCGTCCAGGTCATCGGCCCCGAGAACGAGCGCGACAAGGTCACCGAGATCTACCAGCAGGCCATCGCCTCCTACCGGGTCAACGCCTGACCACACGTCATCGTGCCCTGACCGCAACGGCCGTTGTGCGATGTCGACAACCATCACAGTGCGGTCTCGTGGGCGATCCCCCGTTCCGCCCCGCCGCCCGCGCTCCGTAATCTGGCAAGCTGAGGAACGGGGGCGGGGACACAGGTGGACCGATCACAGGGCACGGCCGCGGGACTGGTGCTGGCGGGGCGTTACCGGCTGGGCGAGGAGCTCGGCCGCGGCGGCATGGGCAAGGTGTGGCGCGCTCATGACGAGGTGCTGCACCGCACGGTCGCCGTCAAGGAGTTGACCGCCGGGCTGTACGTCGCCGAGGCCGACCGGCTCGTCCTGCACGCCCGTACGCAGAAGGAGGCGCGCGCGGCGGCCCGCATCACGCATCCCGGCGTCGTCACCGTCCATGACGTGATCGAGTACGACAAACGGCCCTGGATCGTCATGCAGTACGTCGACGGGCCCTCGCTCGCCGACGAGGCCAAGGCGAAGGGCGACATCGCGCCGCGCGAGGCCGCCAGGATCGGCCTCCACGTCCTGAGCGCGCTGCGCGCCGCGCACAGCGCCGGAGTGCTGCACCGGGACGTCAAGCCCGGCAACGTCCTGCTGGCCCGGAGCGGTCAGGTGCTCCTCACCGACTTCGGGATCGCCGCGATCGAAGGCGACTCCACGATCACCAGAACCGGCGAACTGGTCGGCTCCATCGACTATCTGGCGCCCGAACGGGTGCGCGGCGGCGACCCGGGACCGGCCTCCGACCTCTGGTCGCTCGGCGCCACGCTGTACACGGCGGTGGAGGGCCGCTCGCCGTTCCGCCGTACGTCGCCGATCTCCACCATGCAGGCCGTCGTCACCGAGGAACCGCCCGCGCCCGTCAACGCCGGTCCGCTCGGCCCCGTCATCACCGCGCTCCTCCGCAAGGACCCGGCCGACCGCCCGACGGCCGCCGAGACCGAGCAGATGCTGCTGGACGCGATGGAGGGCCGGCAGCCGCGCGCGGCCCAGGAGTACGTGCCGACCCAGCGGGTCACGGAGGAGGGCCGCTACGGATACCCGGGCCCGGACGGCTCCACGGCCCGGATCCCCGGAGCGGCCGGCCCGCCGCCGCTCCCCGCCACCGGACCCCTCACCGGCCCCGCCTCCGCCCCCGTCACCCGGCGCGCCGGCTCCCGGCGGTGGCGGACGGTCCTCGTCGTGGTCGTCGCGGCGGCGGTCCTCGGAGGCGCGGGCGGGCTGGCCGCGATGAAGTACGGACAGGGCGCGTCGGCCAGCGGCCGGACGACCACACCCACCGCCCCCACCACGCCCGACACCCCACGCACCTCCCCGCCCGCACCCACCTCGTCCGCGCCGGAGATACCCGACGGCTGGCGCCGGGTCGACGATCCGGCGGGCTTCAGCCTCGTCGTACCGGAGAACTGGACGCGCGAGGTGAACGACGGCCAGATCGACTACACGCCGGACGGCGGAGCCCACCGCATCCGGATCAGCGTCGACCCGGAGCCGGATTTCGACCATCCGTATCTGCACATGCGGAACATGGAGCAGCAGCTGGCGGAGCGGCTGCCGGGCTACCAGCGGATCGCGCTGGAGAAGAACACCTTCCGCGACCGGCCCGGCTCGCTCTGGGAGTTCACCTGGCACGAGACCAAGGACCACCCGGGACCCCGGCACGGGATCGACCAGATGTACTACGGCGGGTCCGGCGGCCCCGAGTACGCGCTGTATCTGACCGCGCCGCAGGAGGGCTGGGACGCCAGCCGCGAGAAGTTCGACATCATGCTGCGCAGCTGGCGGGCGCCGGGCGCGCAGGAGTGAGCGGCCGCCGCGCCCTTCGCGTACGCCGAGGGCCGAAATTCGGCGTGGTGGACCGCGGCACGGTCGCTCGCACCTCTGTATAGGCCCTGATCAGCGGTTATGCCGCCAGCGATCACTGGCTCGATCGGCTGGGCGGTCCGAGGCGGGCGCCGGGTCCTGTGAAAAACTGTTACCGACGGGTACCCAAAGGGTGCGGCTGGACATACTCTCGGCCTCATGACGGACTCGCAGGCCCCTGACGCCCCTCTCGGTACGAACCCCGTCGCGGTCGCCCCCGCCGGCGTGCGCACCGCCGCCGATGTGGTCACCCCGGAGGTGATCGCGCAGCTGATCCGCGGCGTCGTCGGATCGGGACGCACCGCCAACCACTCGCCGTTCACCGGCGAGAAGCTGGCCGACCTGCCCGAGTCCACGCCGGAGGACGTCGCCACCGCCTTCGACCGGGCCCGCGCCGCCCAGCCCGCCTGGGCCGCCACTCCCGTACGGCAGCGGGCCGCGATCCTCCTGCGCTTCCACGACCTGGTCCTCAGCCGCCAGTCCGAGGTCCTCGACCTCATCCAGCTGGAGACCGGCAAGGCCCGCCTGCACGCCCACGAGGAGGTGCAGGCCGTCGCCGTGGCGGCCCGCCACTACGGGCGCAGGGCCACCGCCTACCTCAAGCCGCGCCGCCACACCGGTGTCATCCCGGCCCTCACCAAGGTCACCGAGCTGCGCCAGCCGCGCGGAGTCATCGGCCAGATCGCGCCGTGGAACTACCCGTTCGAGCTGTCCGTCGGCGACGCGCTGCCCGCGTTCGTCTCCGGCAACGCCGTCGTGATGAAGCCCGACACCGAGACCGCGCTCACCGCGCTCTGGGCCCGTGACCTGCTCATCGAGGCCGGACTGCCCGCCGAGGTCTTCCAGGTGGTGCTCGGCAAGGGCCCGGTCGTCGGCCCCGAGGTCGTCAGCCGCGCCGACTACGTCTCCTTCACCGGCTCCACCCGCACCGGCCGCGAGGTCGCCGTCGGCGCGGCCTCCCGGCTGGTCGGCGTCTCGCTGGAGCTCGGCGGCAAGAACGCCATGCTCGTCCTCAAGGACGCCGACGTGGAGAAGGCCGCCGCCGGCGCCGTCCGCGCCTGCTTCTCCTCCGCCGGACAGCTCTGCATCTCCATCGAGCGGCTGTACGTCCACGAGTCGATCGCCGACGACTTCGTGCAGCGGTTCGCCACCCGGACCAAGGCCATGCGGCTCGGCGCCTCTCTCGCGTACGGCGCGGACATGGGCTCCCTCGTCGGCGAGCGGCAGCTGGAGACGGTCAGCCGGCATGTCGCCGAGGCCGTCGGGAAGGGCGCCACGCTCATCGCGGGCGGCGTCGCGCGTCCCGACATCGGGCCGCTCTTCTACGAGCCGACCATCCTGGACGGCGTGGAGGCGCCGATGGCCGTCTGCACCGAGGAGACCTTCGGCCCGGTCGTCTCCATCTACCGGTTCACCGACGAGGACGAGGTGATCGCGCTCGCCAACGCCACGCCGTACGGCCTCAACTCCAGCGTCTGGACCACCGACTCCCGGCGCGGACACCAGGTCGCCGCCCGGCTGCGCACCGGCACCGTCAACATCAACGAGGGGTTCGCACCGGCCTACGGCAGCGTCCAGTCGCCGATGGGCGGCATGAAGGACTCCGGCCTCGGCCGGCGGCACGGCTCGGAGGGCATCCTCAAGTACACCGAGGCCCAGACCGTGGCCCAGCAGCGCCTGATCCCGCTCGCTCCGTCCTTCGGCATGAGCGACGAACAGCACGCCGCGTTCATGACCCGCAGCCTGAAGGCGATGAAGGCGTTCCGGCTGCGCTGAGCGCCGTTTCGACGCCGTAGTCCGCCCTTTTCGCCCCGATTCCGTAGTGAGGAGCGCCATGTCCCAGGACAGCCCTGCCCAGAAACAGCCCGTGAGCCATGTGCCGGCCGAGGACGACGCCGCGTACGACTACGACGTCCTGGTCGTCGGTTCGGGGTTCGGCGGCGCGGTGTCGGCGCTCCGGCTGACCGAGAAGGGCTACCGCGTCGGCATCCTGGAGGCGGGCCGCCGCTTCACGCCCGGCACGCTCCCGAAGACCTCCTGGGACCTGAAGAACTACCTCTGGGCTCCGGCGCTCGGCCTCTTCGGCATCCAGCGCGTCCATCTGCTCGGCAACGTCATGGTGCTCGCGGGCGCCGGGGTCGGCGGCGGCTCGCTCAACTACGCCAACACGCTGTACGTGCCGCCCGCGCCGTTCTTCGAGGACCGCCAGTGGGCCGCGATCACCGACTGGCAGGACGAGCTGAAGCCGTACTACGACCAGGCCCGCCGGATGCTCGGCGTCCGCCTCAACCCGACCATGACGCCCTCCGACATCCACCTCAAGGCCGCCGCCGAGGCGATGGGCGTCGGCGACACCTTCCACCTGGCCCCGGTCGGCGTCTTCTTCGGCGACGGCAAGGACGCCGACGGCACGGCCAAGGCCAAGCCCGGCGACACCGTTCCCGACCCGTACTTCGGCGGCGCCGGACCCGCTCGCAAGGCCTGCACCGAGTGCGGCGAGTGCATGACCGGCTGCCGCCACGGCGCGAAGAACACCCTTAACGAGAACTACCTCCACCTCGCCGAGCAGGCCGGAGCGGTCATCCACCCGATGACCTCCGTCGTCGCGGTCACCGACGACGCCGAAGGCGGCTACCGCGTCCTCACCGTCCCGACCGACCGCCGCCGCAAGGCCGAACCGACGAGGCTGCGCGCCCGCAAGGTGGTCGTCGCGGCCGGCACGTACGGCACGCAGACCCTGCTGCACTCCATGAAGGACCGCGGCCTGCTGCCCCGGCTCTCCGCGAAGCTCGGCGAGCTGACCCGTACCAACTCCGAGGCGCTGGTCGGCTCCCAGACCAGCGACCGCCGCTACCGCAGGAAGCACGGCATCGCCAAGGCCGACTTCTCGCGAGGCGTCGCGATCACCTCCTCGATCCATCCGGACGACAACACGCACATCGAGCCGGTCCGTTACGGCAAGGGCTCCAACGCCATGGGCGCGATGTCGATCCTCCAGGTGCCGTACGGCGCCCACCGGGTGCGCGGCTGGCTCGCCAACATGGTCAAGCACCCGACGCTCGCCGCGCGTTCGCTCTCCAACCACCACTGGTCCGAACGCACCATCATCGGTCTCGTCATGCAGTCGCTCGACAACTCGCTGACGACGTACCGCAAACCGGGAGGCATCGGTAAGGGCCTGCTCACCGCCCGCCAGGGCCACGGCGCGCCCAACCCGACCCAGATCCCGGAGGCCACGCGCAGCGCCTCGCTCCTCGCGGAGGAGATCAACGGCTTCGCCGGCTCCAACGTCGGTGAGCTGATGGGCACTCCGCTCACCGCACACTTCCTCGGCGGCTGCCCGATCGGCGCGAGCGCGGACGAAGGCGTCATCGACCCGTACCACCGCCTCTACGGCCACCCCGGCATCAGCGTCGTCGACGGCTCCGCGATCTCCGCCAACCTGGGCGTCAACCCGTCGCTGACCATCACCGCGCAGGCCGAGCGCGCGATGTCGCTCTGGCCCAACAAGGGCGAGGCGGACCCGCGGCCGGAGCAGGGCGCGGCCTACGAACGCCTCACGCCGGTCGAACCGCTGGCGCCGGCCGTGCCGAAGGACGCGTTCGCGGCGCTGAAGCTGCCGTTCCTCGGCATCCCCGTCGTCCCGCCGAAGGGGACGGTGGAGGCCGGGGCCGAGGTGAAGGGCGTCGGGAACACACCCGTACCCAATCCGTGATCTTGCGGAGGACAACTGTTCGGCGAGCTGTGCGGTCCAACCCGTACTGCCTCACAGCAGCCCCACAGCTCTCGCCGAGTACCAGAGGTCCCGATGACACGCTTCTCCCCGAGAACCGCGCTGCGCCGCGCGGCCGGTTCTCTCGCCGCCGCAGGCCTGCTGGCCGCGGTCTCGCTGGCCGGGGCGGCCGGTCCGGCGCAGGCCGCTGACGCGCCGGTGTTCACGCTCGGCGGTCCGGCCGACACCGGCCTGCACCCGTATCCGGAGAGCGGCCGGCCGAAGGCCGCCACGGTCGGGATCACGCTCGACAACCCGTCCGAGGACGAGGAGAACGGCGGCTTCGGCGGCGACTTCACACTCACCTTCGACCTCAGCGGCGTCGCCGGCGTCGCCGACGTGACATTCGACGGCGAGTCGGGTCCGGAGTGCACGGTCACCGGCACGAAGGCCGTCTGTGAGGACTGGGGCGTCCGGCCCGGCCTCCAGGGAGCCGCCGACCTCATCGTCACCGCCGCCGACGGCAGCGAGGACGGCGACACCGGCACGATCACGGTGACCGGCGAGGCGCAGGGCGCCACCTTCACGCCGTTCACCACCCGGCTCACGGTCGGCGGCCCCGACCTCGTGATGAAGCAGCTGCCGTTCAGGTCGGAGCTGACTCCGGGAGAGAAGCAGCAGGCTCCGATCACCTTCGCCAACCGCGGCACCAGGGACGCCGACGGGGTCCTGCTCACGCTGCGGTACTCGCGCGGCCTGGACATCCCGCAGCGCTACTCCAACTGCGAGTACACCGTGGACGATCCGGCCCAGCCGGACTTCGGCTCGACCACCGCGCTCTGCTCCGTCGCGGGAGCCTTCGAGGCGGGCGCGACGTACACGCTGGCGACTCCGCTGACGCTGGAGGCCACCGAGCGCGCCTTCTACGACACCTTCCTCTACCGCATCGAGGAGAACAGCGCCGCCCAGCGCACCGCCCAGCGCGCGGGCGCCCGCTTCGAGCGCGGTGACGGCGCCGTGCTGAAGGCGGTCCCGGTGAACTCGGGCGCCGCGGCCAGGAGCGCGGACCTGGACCCGTACGACAACCAGCAGGAGGCCGACTTCCGTACGGAGAACACGGCCGACTTCGTGGCGTACGGCGACAAGGTGGCCGGGCCCGAGGGCTCGACCGTGAAGGCCGACATCGGCTTCCGCAACCAGGGCCCGGCGTGGATCGGCTACATCCGCTCCGGCGAGGACGTCGCCACCGTCGACTTCACCGTCCCGCAGGGCACGACCGTCACGGCCAGGCCGGACCGCTGCCGCGCGGTGACGGCCGACGGCACGTACCGCGAGGACCAGAAGAGCCCCGCGCCGCGCTACGTCTGCAACACCTCGATGACCGTGCGGGACGGGGCCGGCCTCGACCTGCCGTTCGAGCTGCGGATCGACAAGGCCATGGTCGGCGCGGGCGGCGAGGTCACCGTACGCAACACCTGGCTCCGGGACCCGAAGCTGCCGTTCGACCCGAAGCCGGCCAACAACACCGCGTACCTGATCGTGAACGGCGAGGGCGAGGGCGCCGACTCCGGCGGTACGACGGACGGCACGGACGGCGGCTCCGGCGAGCCGTCCACACCGCCGACCTCGGCCCCCGACCCGGAGGAGAGCCCGTCGGAGACGTCCGTCCCCTCCGAGTCCGCCGCGTCCGCTCCGGCCACCACGTCCGGCGGCGGTGCGGCGGGTACGACGGGAGGCTCCGGCGGTGGCGGTCTCGCCGCGACGGGATCGACGGTGCTGATCGCCTCGGGCACGGCGGCCGCGGCGCTGGCGGCGGGCCTGGTGCTGTTCGCGGCGGCACGGCGACGGGCCGCCGCGCAGCACGGCTGAGCGGGAGCGGAGGGGGAACAGGGCCTCCGCCCGGAATGTTCCGATGCGGCCGACCCGGGCGTCCCCGGGTTCGGCCGCACATGGGGTGACCGGGCCGCTGTCCCCTGCGGACCGGTCACGTGCGCCGGGATGTGGTCCCACGACGTACCTGCGGTACGTCACACCTCCCGGCGGAGCCACGCGTGGTTTCCACCGATGCCGCCCCTGGTTGGCACGGACACCGGGACCAACGAAGGCACGCCGGTCCCGGTCACGCGCCGTACGGGTGAGACGGGCACCGAACGCAGATACGGTCCTGCGGCCGCCGTCCCGCGCCTCACACCCGGCCGCGGCACAGCTCCAGCAGGGTCATCGCCAGCGCGGTGCCCGGCTTGCCCAGCGCGTCCCTGTAGTGGCTGAGCACGGCCGTCTCGCGGGAGAGGTTGACCCGGCGGCCGCCGGAGGTGATGCGGGCCTCCTGGATGACCGCCGAGACGGCCATCCGTTCCTGGACGAGGCCGATGATCCGGTCGTCGAGGGCGTCGATGCGCTCACGGGCGCCGCCGATCAGGGTGGCGGCCTCGTCGGTGTGCGCGCCGGTGGCGGTGCTGTTCATGGTGGTGACTCCTGGTGGGTCGGAGGCCACCCGGGGCAACGGGCCCGGATACGCGAGACGCCCCGGGCCTGATGGCCCGGGGCGCCTGGAACGTTGCTTGTCAGTAGCTCAAGCAGCACGACCATGGCAGCCGGCGGGCCGGATGCCATAGGTAAAGACGAAGATCGTGTGCTGACGCATGGGGCACAGTATGGCCCCGGCCCGGCGGCCCCGGCAAAACGGGGCCCGGACCGTGAGACGTGAGGACGTCGGTCCTGGCATCACCGGTCCGGCGGAGGGTTCACGTACGGCCGGTAGAATCGGTAGGACCGACCCCCTCCACCACCGCCGGAAGGCCGCCCCGTGCCAGCAGCACCCCCCGCCGCCCCCGACGCCACGGCCGACGTGGTCCTCGTCGTCGACTTCGGCGCGCAGTACGCCCAGCTCATCGCCCGCCGCGTCCGTGAGGCCCGGGTCTACAGCGAGATCGTCCCGTCCACCATGCCGGTGGCCGAGATGCTGGCGAAGAACCCGCGCGCGATCATCCTCTCCGGCGGCCCGTCGTCGGTCTACGCGGAGGGCGCGCCCTCGCTGGACCGCTCGCTGTTCGAGGCCGGTGTCCCGGTCTTCGGCATGTGCTACGGCTTCCAGCTGATGGCGACCACTCTCGGCGGCACGGTCGACGACAACGGGGCGCGTGAGTACGGCCGCACTCCGCTGCACGTCACGAAGGCGGGCTCGACGCTCTTCGAGGGCACGCCCACCGAGCAGCCGGTCTGGATGTCGCACGGCGACGCCTGCTCGGCGGCGCCGGAGGGCTTCGCCGTCACCGCCTCCACGGACGTGGTCCCGGTCGCGGCCTTCGAGAACGACGAGAAGAAGCTGTACGGCGTCCAGTACCACCCGGAGGTCATGCACTCGACCCACGGCCAGCAGGTCCTGGAGCACTTCCTCTACCGCGGCGCGGGCATCGAGCCGAACTGGACCACCACCAACGTGGTCGAGGAGCAGATCGCGCTCATCCGCGAGCAGGTCGGCGACAAGCGCGCCATCTGCGGCCTCTCCGGCGGCGTCGACTCCGCGGTCGCGGCAGCGCTCGTCCAGAAGGCCATCGGCTCGCAGCTGACCTGTGTGTACGTCGACCACGGCCTGATGCGCAAGGGCGAGACCGAGCAGGTCGAGAAGGACTTCGTCGCCGCGACCGGCGCCAAGCTGAAGGTGGTCGACGCCGAGAAGCGCTTCCTCGACGCGCTGGCCGGGGTCTCCGACCCGGAGCAGAAGCGGAAGATCATCGGCCGCGAGTTCATCCGCGTCTTCGAGCAGGCCCAGCTGGAGATCCTCCAGGAGGAGGGCCCCGAGGTCGCCTTCCTGGTCCAGGGCACGCTCTACCCGGACGTGGTGGAGTCCGGCGGCGGCACCGGCACCGCCAACATCAAGTCCCACCACAACGTGGGCGGCCTCCCGGACGACATCGAGTTCCAGCTCGTCGAGCCGCTGCGCCAGCTGTTCAAGGACGAGGTCCGGATGGTCGGCCAGGAGCTCGGCCTGCCGGAGGAGATCGTCCAGCGCCAGCCGTTCCCCGGTCCCGGCCTCGGCATCCGCATCGTCGGCGAGGTCACCAAGGACCGCCTGGACCTGCTCCGCGAGGCCGACGCCATCGCCCGCGAGGAGCTGACGAACGCTGGCCTGGACCGCGACATCTGGCAGTGCCCGGTGGTCCTCCTCGCCGACGTCCGCTCGGTCGGCGTCCAGGGCGACGGCCGCACCTACGGCCACCCGATCGTGCTGCGTCCGGTCTCCTCCGAGGACGCCATGACGGCCGACTGGTCGCGCCTGCCGTACGAGACGCTGGCGAAGATCTCCACCCGCATCACCAACGAGGTCGCCGACGTCAACCGCGTGGTCCTCGACGTGACGAGCAAGCCGCCGGGGACGATCGAGTGGGAGTGACCTTCCCGGGCCGTGTGCCCTCGTAAGGCTCCTGGACAACGTCGATGCCGTCGCTCATTCGTTTGGGCGGCGGCATTGTCGTATGGGCTGGGTACGCTGAGCGAAGAGATGAGACTTCGGTGTATGGGAGCAACCATGAGCGCCGCACCCGATCATGAGCTGTCCGAGATCTACCCCTATCCCGTTCCTCCCGCAGAGGGCTGGATGGCGGAGGATCTCGACCGGCTTCCGGGCCTTCCGCGGCGCACGGAGCTGATCGACGGGACTCTCGTCTTCATGAGTCCGCAGACCAAGTTTCACATGCGGACCATGCGTCTGCTGGAGCACTCACTCCTGCGTCAGGCACCGGACGGCCTGGATGTCTTCCGTGAGTTCAGCGTCAAACTCGACAGCCGTAACCGGCCTGAGCCGGATGTGCTCGTCGTCCCGGCGGGCGCGGATACCGGCCCGAAGGAATCGTGTTTGCAGCCGCACGACGTCATTCTGGCGGTGGAGGTCGTGTCGGAGGAATCCAAGGCAAGGGACCGCGAGACCAAGCCTCGTAAGTACGCTGCCGCAGGCGTGGTCCACTTCTGGCGCGTCGAGCAGGGCCCCGACAGTCTTCCCGTCGTGTACGTCTACGAACTGGACCCCGCACTGAAGGCGTACACGCCCACGGGCATCCACCACAACGCCCTGAAGCTCGACGTCCCGTTCCCGCTCTCCATCGACCTCACCGCGATCAACCAGCGCCGCCCGTAGTCGCACCCCTTCCCCTCACCCCCACCCGCCGGTAACTTCCGATCCCGTACGCCTCCGGGAAAGTGAGGAGCCGCCATGTCCGAGCCGCCCGCCGTGCCCGCCCCCGCACCCATCCCCGTGGAGCAGCTGCACTTCGCCATGCCGCCCGTGCACGCGTCGCCGGAAGAGGAGCGGGCCTACCGCAGGCAGCGGCTGGCCGGGGCGTTGCGGCTGTTCGGGGAGTACGGGTTCGAGGACGGGGTCTCCGGGCACATCACCGTGCGCGATCCGGAGCTGGCCGACTGCTACTGGGTCAATCCGTTCGGTGCGCCCTTCGCCGGGATCACCCCGCAGGACCTGATCCTCGTCAACGGCGACGGCCAGGTGGTCCAGGGGCGGTTCCACGTCAACCAGGCCGCCTTCGCCGTGCACGCGGCCGTGCACCGGGGCCGGCCGGGGGCTGTCGCCGTGGCGCACACGCACTCCACGCACGGGCGGGCGCTGGGCGCGCTGGGGGAGCTGATCGAGCCGATCACGCAGGAGGCCTGTGCCTTCTACGAGGACCACGCACTGTACGACGCGTACACCGGTGTGGTCGTGGACGAGGAGGAAGGGCGGCGGATCGCCGAGGTGCTCGGCGAGCGCAAGGCCGTCATCCTGCGCAACCACGGGCTGCTGACCGTGGGCGATTCGGTGGACGCGGCCGCCTGGTGGTTCCTGACCATGGAGCGCGCCTGCCAGGTGCAGCTGCTGGCGCGCGCCGCCGGGAAGCCGGTGCTGATCGACCACCGGGACGCCCTCACCACCCGTGACCAGCTCGGCAGCGACCTGGTGGCGTGGATCAACTACCAGCCGCTGTGGCAGCGGATCGGTCGAACGTTCTGACGGTATGCGTTCGTGTCCGACCCGATGCGGGAGGTGCCCGTCCCGTACGGCACAATTCGCTGGTATCGCAGGTGAGTTGGCTGTACCGGGGTGGGAAAGGGTGTAAATCTCCGTGGCGTTGGACGAGGCAAGGATGAGCGGCACGCACGGCGGAGGCTGTACGTGCGGCGACTGCCCGCACGGCGCACGCGAGGGGCACCGGCGCGCGGTCGCCGCATTCCTCGCCAAGCGGGACGAACTGGCAGCAGGGAACGGCCTGCCCGCCGGAGTCGCGCAGTCCGCCTCCGCGTCCCGGCAGTGGGTCTCCGACGAGCTGACCGAGTCCGCCCGTACCGTCGCCGAACGGGGCCGGGCCGCCGGGGACGTCTGGCTGCACCATGTGTGGCGGGGCACCCTGTTCGTGGTCTGGGGCGCGGTCGTCGCCCTCCTCGTCGGCGCGAGCCTCACCGCGATCGGGCCCGGCTGGACCACCGCCCGTACCGCCGCTCTGGTCGCCGCGGTCATCACCGCCGCCCTGCTGACCTTCGCCGCCCGCCTCCACCGTGCGCGAGGCGGCCTCCTCGCACCGCTGATCGGCGAGGACAACCGGCTCTCCACCTCCAGGGCCGTCGCCGCCGCCTGGGTGCTGCTCGCCGTCTTCGCCGTCCTGGTGCTCGCTCTCCAGCTGGCGGGTGCCTCGGCCCCGGAGAGCCGGGACGCGCTGATCGAAGGGCTCGACCTGGTGCGGTCCGCCGGGATGGTGGCCGTGCTGGCGCTGGTGTGCGCGGTCGCCGTCGTCGTACGCCGCGTGGTGACCGTACGGGTGCTGGGCCGGCGGCTGCAGAAGCTGCGTGCGGACCGGCCGCGCGCAGCCGATCTGCTCACCGACGACTCCGGGCGCGGCTCGTTCACCGATGTGCAGTACGTGCTGGTCAGCGCCGTCGCCGTGCTGTTCGCCGCCGTCCGGCTGGCCCGCCGCCCGGAGCAGCTGCCGGACCTGCCGTGGGGCCTGGCCCTGCTGGTGGCCGTCTCGGCGGCGACGTACTTCGCCGGGAAGTACGCGGAAGGCGGCCGTCCGGTCGTGCTCTCCGTCGTACGGGCCCGGGAGGCCGGTGACCTGGACGCGCCGATCCGGACCGGCGACGACATCGAGATCCGGGGCGCGGGCTTCGTACCGCCCGGCGCCGGCAGCCCCGACCTGCTGGCCCGGCTCGTCGTACGGATCGGCACGGTCCACGTCCACGTACCGCTGATCCCGGTCGCCGGAGGCTTCGCCAACCCGACCGACACCGTGCTCACCGTGCCGGTACCGGTCGAGGTCGAGCCGGGAACCGTGGACGTCCAGGTGGTCACCGCCGCCGGAGTGGAGACCGACCGCTGCTCCATCGACGTCACGGACTGACCACATCCGCTTCCCGCCTCTGGTGAGCGGCGCCGTACAGGCGTACGTATGGTCGGATGACGGGTCTTCGGGAAGCGGGGCAGTGGTGATGAACGGTTACGGCGGCAGCGGCGGACTGCACGGTACGGGCGAGCCGAGAGGGCTGCGTGAGCGGGCGGGTCAGTATGCTCTGCTGCCGCTGCGGCTCTTCCTGGGGGTCACCTTCGTCTACGCGGGTCTCGACAAGCTGACGGACAGCGGCTTCCTCTCCGCCACCGGCCCCGGCTCGATCGGCGAGATGATGAACGGGGTCCGCGACTCCTCCGCGATCCCCGCCCTCGTCGACCTGGCGCTGAAGAGCCCCGAAGGATTCGGTTACGCCATCGCGATCGGCGAACTCCTCGTCGGCCTCGGCACCCTGGTCGGCCTCTGGGCCCGGCTCGCCGCGCTCGGCGGAGCGCTGATCTCGCTGAGCCTGTGGCTGACGGTGAGCTGGCAGGCGACGCCGTACTACTACGGCAACGACCTGCCCTACTTGATGGCGTGGCTGCCCTTGGTGCTCGCCGGCGCCTCCATGTTCTCCGTCGACGCCTTCCTCGCGTCGCGGCGGCGCCGCAGCATGTAGGCGGTCCAGGTCGCCGTGGCGGCCAGCCACAGACCGCCGAGGAACACCGGCAGGAAGAAGGTCCACGGCACCTCCCAGGCCCCGGCCGCGTCGGCCGCGTACCCTCCGGCCAGGGCCAGCATCGTCAGACCCGCCACCGCCCGTCCGGGCCGGAACTCATGACGCAGCACGGCTGACCTCCACCTGTCCGACTCCGACTTCCACTTCGAGCTCGATCGTCCCGGCCGGCTTGCTGCCCCTGGGCGGCGGAAGCGTCCGTTCCGCCGTCTGGTCGCTGTTGATGCGGACCTGGACCCGCTGGCCCTCCTCCAGCCGGATCTCGCCGAGACCGGCCTCGGCCCGCACCTTCACCGTCACGTCCTTCGGCACGACGACGGCGGCCCGGCCCGCTCCGACCTCCAGCCGGGTCCGTACGGTCCCGCCCGGCGGGACCACCACGCCGGACAGGTCCAGCCGGGCATCGCCGCTGCCCAGTTCGTACCGCTGCTGTACGGCGGTGACCTCGGCCGGACGCCACTCCTGACGGGCCCAGTCCGTGCTGATCTCCTTCGGCAGCATCGTCGCGCCGGCCAGCAGCACCGCCGTGACCATCGCCAGCAGCACCGTGCCGAACCCGGTCCGGCCCAGCGCGGAGGAGACCAGCAGCCCGAGCCCGAAGACGGCGAGCGCGGCCACCAGGCCCATCTGCAGCACCGTGCCGAGCGGCTCGTGCGCCCAGCTCAGCCAGGTGGTCAGACCGCCCGCCACCAGCGCGGTCAGGAAGACGAGCCCGCCGATCGGGCGCGGCCCCGGAGCGGCGGGCGCCGGTGCCGGTGGCCGGAACGGGGCGTCCGCGCTGGGACGCCCGGCCAGGACCGTCTCCCGCGCCGTGTCCGGGTCGGTGTCCGAGGGGCCCCAGAGATAGCCCGGGCCGACCGGACCCGTCGTCCCGTCCTTGACGATCGGGTCCCGCCACCACGACGGACCGCCCGGCTTCGGCGGCGCCTTGACCTCCGGCGGAGGCGTGCCGAGGCCACCGGTGTGCGGGTGGGCGGGAGCGGCGGGAGTGCCCGGCGGGGCCGCCGGGTCCTCCGGCGCCGACGTCCTGCGGGACTGCGTCCACACCGAGCAGCCGACCACGGCCACCGACAGCAGCGCCGCGAACGCCAGCATCCCGCGGTTGCCCAGCATCGACAGGAAGAGCCCGCAGCCGATCAGCGCCAGCAGCAGCGCCACCAGCGACGCTCCGTCGACCCGGCCCGACAGCAGCCGGCGCGCCTCGTTCTCCTCCTCGCCCTCCAAGGGCAGCAGGAGCCAGGCGAAGCCGTAGAAGATCAGGCCGATCCCGCCGGTCGCCGAGAGGACGCCGAGCACGATCCGGAAGATCACCGGGTCCACGTCGCAGTACCGGCCGAGTCCGCCGCAGACCCCGGCCACCATCTTCTGCCGCGGGCTGCGGCGCAGCTGCGGTTCGGGTGCGTCGGGGGGTGCGACGCCGGGGGCGGCGTCCGGGGGAGCGGTCATACCTCCATGGTGACGGCCCGCACCGGCCGGTGGGAGCCGCGCCGACCCTGGCCGGTCCCTGATTTTGCGCCGAGCCGTCCCGCAGGGGGTGGCGGGGGTGGTGAAGGTAGGGCTGGCCCAGGGTCGATCAGGGGGACTACCCTGATGCCTCGCGACCTGGCCGCGTGTGACGATCGGGGTATGCCAGCCGCCACCGCCCGAGCCGCGCACAGCTCACTCGCCTCCGACCCGGAGGAGCCGCCGCTGCGCAAGCTGTACCGCAGCGCCGACGGGCGGATGCTGGGCGGCGTCGCGCGCGGGCTCGCCGGACACCTCGGGCTGCCGGTCGCCTGGGTCCGGTTCGTCTTCCTCGGCCTCTTCCTCAGCGACGGCCTGGGCGCTCTGCTGTACGCGGTGTTCTGGATCGTCGTCCCTCTCGGCGTCGGCGGAGTCGGCGGCGTCCACGCTCCGCGCTCGGTCTTCGAGACCGCCGCCGACGGCCGGCGCAAGCTCCGCAAGCCGGACCCTGGCCAGGTCTTCGCGCTGGTCGCCCTCCTCGTCGGCGCGGTCGTCTTCGTCGTCAACGTCGACATGGGCAGCGAGGCCGACCGCTACATCTGGCCGACGCTCCTCATCGGCGCCGGCTCCGTCCTCGTCTGGCGCCAGGCGGACAACGCGCGGCGCGCCCGCTGGATGGAGGTCGGCCGACACCGCCGGCTGCTCCAACTGGCCCGCGCGCTGGCCGGAGTGGCGCTGGTGGGGCTCGGGCTCGCCGTCTTCATGGTGGTGCGCGGCTCGGCCGCACAGCTGGGCAACGTGCTGACCGCCGCCATAGCCGTCCTCACCGGTATCGCCCTGCTCGCCGGCCCCTACCTGGTCCGCATGGTCCAGGACCTCTCCGAGGAGCGGCTGATGCGCATCCGCGCCCAGGAGCGCGCCGAGGTCGCCGCCCATGTCCATGACTCCGTCCTGCACACCCTCACCCTGATCCAGCGCAACGCGGACGACGGCGGCGAGGTCAGACGCCTGGCCCGCGCCCAGGAGCGCGAGCTGCGCAACTGGCTCTACAACCCGGAGGGCACCGGCAAGGACGAGGACGACGAGCCGGAGACGCTCGCCGAGGCGGTGAAGCGGGCCGCCGCCGAGGTGGAGGACAAGCACGGCGTCCCGCTGGAGGTGGTCGTCGTCGGCGACTGCCCGCTCGACGACAAGCTGGGCGCGCAGATGCAGGCCGCGCGCGAAGCGATGGTCAACGCCGCCAAGTACGGTGGCGAGGGCGGCGCCGTGCAGGTCTTCGCGGAGGTCGAGGGCACCACGGTCTTCGTCTCCGTGAAGGACCGGGGTCCGGGCTTCGACCTGGACGAGGTTCCCGCCGACCGCATGGGCGTACGAGAATCAATCATCGGCCGGATGCAGCGCAACGGCGGCACTGCCCGGCTGCGTTCGGTGCCCGGCGGGGGCACCGAGGTCGAGCTGGAGATGGAGAGGGCGAGCGAATGACCGAGAACACCGAAGCCACCGGGGGCCCGGAGCGACGGGTACGGGTCGTGCTCGTCGACGACCACCGGATGTTCCGTACCGGCGTGCAGGCCGAGATCGGCCGCACCGAGGAGACCGGCGTCGAAGTGGTCGGCGAGGCCGCCGACGTCGACCAGGCGGTCACCGTCATCACCGCGACCCGCCCCGAGGTCGTCCTCCTCGACGTCCATCTCCCGGGCGGCGGCGGTGTCGAGGTGCTGCGCCGCTGCGCCCCGCTGATGGGCGCGGCCGACGACCCGGTCCGCTTCCTCGCGCTCTCCGTCTCGGACGCCGCCGAGGACGTCATCGGTGTGATCCGCGGCGGCGCCCGGGGCTATGTCACCAAGACGATCACCGGTACCGACCTGGTCGACTCCGTCTTCCGGGTCCAGGAGGGCGACGCGGTCTTCTCACCGCGGCTGGCCGGCTTCGTCCTGGACGCCTTCGCCTCCACGGACGCCCCGCCGGTCGACGAGGACATGGACCGCCTCACCCAGCGCGAGCGCGAGGTGCTGCGGCTCATCGCCCGTGGCTACGCGTACAAGGAGATCGCGAAGCAGCTGTTCATCTCGGTGAAGACGGTCGAGTCGCACGTCTCGGCGGTGCTGCGCAAGCTCCAGCTCTCCAACCGCCACGAGCTGACCCGCTGGGCGACGGCGCGACGGCTGGTCTGAGCGGAAGAGCCCGGATGAGCTGTGTGGGCTCCGGATCGGGTCAGGCGGGCTCCAGCGAGATGTTGACCTTCTCGCCGATCCGGCGGTAGCCGACGCCCGCGTAGATCCGCTCGACATCCGGGCCGCCGGGCTCCAGCCAGACGGCCCGGCACCCCTGGTCCAGGGCCCGTTCCGTGAGCCAGGCGGTGAGTGCGGCGCCGACACCCCGGCGGCGGAAGGGGGCCGCGACGGTGAGGCCGGCCAGTTCGCTGAGGCCGTCGATCGCGACCGAGCAGCCGCCCACCCCGGCCGGTGCGCCGTCCAGGACCGCCAAGGCGGCGACCCCGTCACCGGCCGCCGCCGCGCGCAGCCAGTCCGTCGCTCCCGGCTCGGGTTCGCCCGTGCCGCCGAAGCCGTGGTGCTGGACGCGGGCTGCGTCGGTGAATTCCGCTTCGGTGGCGGGCACGGCGATGCGGAGGCCCTCGACCGGTTTCGGCATACGGAGGTCCGGGCGGGCGCAGGCGAGCAGCGGAGCCCGGTTCTCCACGGTGAACCCGGCGGCCAGCAGGGCCGGTTCGACGGCCGGGGCCCAGGCGGGCAGGAACTCCAGGCGCGGCAGCCGCTCCCGCGCCCGGAACGCGTCGATGAGGGCCGCCACGTCGTCGGCCGTGGGTTCCGCATCCCGGTCCGGGATGGCGTAGTTGGCGTACTTCAGCTCCCAGCCCGGGTTGTGCCGGACGGTGAACGGGCCCACCCGGTAGTGGGTGGGAGAGCGCAGCGTGAGCGTGCGGGCGTACTCCTGGACGGCATTCGCCATCGACATACGGGAAGTTCCTTCGGCGGAGGAGTTCGGCGCCGGGGACTATGCCACCCGGGTCGCTCCGGCGAAAGGCATTTGATCGATGGGCGCGATCCGCACCGGGGCGCCGGGACGCGGGGCGTGGATCATCTGGCCGCCGCCGATGTAGAGGCCGACGTGGCTGATCCCGGAGTAAAAGAACACCAGGTCACCGGGGGCCAGTTCGGAGCGGGAGACGCGCCGGCCGGCGTTGATCTGCGTGTAGGTGGTGCGAGGCAGGCTCACGCCCGCCGCCTGCCAGGCCGCCTGGGTCAGCCCGGAGCAGTCGAAGGCGTTCGGGCCGGTCGCGCCCCAGACGTACGGCTTGCCGATCGCGCCGTGCGCGAAGGCGACGGCTCTGGCCGCGCGGGAGTTGGGCGCGGCGACCGAGGAGCGCGGGGCCGAGCGGTCGGCGTGGGCCGTGGAGCGGCCGGCAGGTGCGCCTGCGCCGGCCTGGTCGGCGGAGGCCGCCGGGCCGCCGCCGTGGGCAGCGTCGGCGACGCGCTCGTACGCGGCGCGCTCCTCGGCGGTGAGGGTGGCCAGGAGCTTGCGGGCGTCGGCCAGCTTGGTGTGGATCGCGGTGCGGTGTTCCCGCAGTTCGGCGCGGCGGGCGGCGAGCGCCTCGGTCTCCTTGTCGGCGCGGGCCTTGACCCGGGCGATGCCGGAGAGCTGGCGCCGGATCCCGCTGAGCAGGCTCGCCTGCCGGTCACCGGCCCGGTCCAGGTGGGCGGCGCGCTCCAGGTAGCTGTCGGGGTCCGAGGAGAGCGCCAGCTGTACGGCGGGGTCGAGCGCGCCGGTGCGGTACTGGGCGGTGGCCATCGAACCGAGCGTGTGGCGCGCGGTGTTGAGGCGGTCGGTGCGGCGGGCGGCCTCGTCGGCCAGGCTGTCGACGGCCTTCCTGGCGGCCGTCTCCTTCTCCTTCGCGCCGTTGTACTTCTCGGTGGCGACCTCGGCGTCGTGGTAGAGCCGGTCGATCTTGGCCCGGACCTGGGCGGCGGTGGGCGCGGGCTCGGCGGGTGCGGCGCCGGCGCCGGAGGCCGAAGTGGCGGTGGCGGCCCCGGCGAGCGCCAGGGTGGCGGCGGTGCGGGCAGCAGAGCCGGAGAACGGGCGCTGCTTGGGTTTCCGGTGAGCGGATTTCCGGTGCGCGGCCACGAGAGCGGCATCCTTCCTGTCGGCTGCCCGCCGGGGGATACCGACAGGTCCGCCAGGGACGCTAATCCGGGCGCACGGCAAAGGGTCGCCATGACAGGTATTGCCCGGATGTGACGCTTCGGCGCTGCCGGATGACCGTAGCGCAGAGTCGGAACTGATCATTCCGGCAGGTTCGGACGGAGGGCACACAGTTCCGGCGAAGGCGCCAAGGAAGGCTCACCTCACTGCCGGGTAACGGTTTGGCCATGGTTAGGCTCCGGGCCATGAACGCACTGATCGGCGTCTTCGTCGCGCTGCACATCATCGGCATCGCCTCCCTGCTCGGCGGCTTCCTGACGCAGATGAAGGCGATGGGCGCGGGCACCGCACGCTTCGTCCCGGCCATGCTGCACGGCGCGCTGACCATGCTGGTCACCGGCGTCGCGCTGGTCGGACTCAACCAGGCCGACGACCAGGCCGTGAACAACATCAAGATCGGCGTGAAGCTGGCGCTCCTCGTCGTCATCCTCGCGCTGGTCTACGTCAAGCGGGACGACGAGAAGGTCGAGAAGGGCGCGTTCGCGGCGGTCGGCGGACTGACGGTCGCCAACATCTTCATCGCCACGCTCTGGACCTGAGGGGCTTGAGGGGCCCGAGAGGCAACCGGGGCGGCCTCCGAGAGGCCGCCCCGGTTGTGGGTTCTCAACCCTTCCGTCCGAGAACGGGGTTGTGACCTGCGGTTCGGACCAGATTCTCAACAGCTTGTTCGTGTTCGTTCTCATCGAAGTGTCCGGCTCCTTCGAGATGCCCGAGTCCTTCATCTTGCGCATGGCCCCGCAGAGTCGCGAGGAGCGGCGCTATTTTCCTGCGCGCCTTGGTCGATGCGGAGTATGTTCTCTGCGTCGAGTCATCGCGAAGGGGTTCCATGGCCAAGGTAGTGCAGCCGATGTCCAATGAGGTCATGCTCCTCACGGAGCGGTTGAAGCAAAGTAAGGCTGACTCGTATCCGGGTATCTCCGATCAGGAATACTTTCTTATCAGTTCCACGGATACTGTTCTACGCCATAAGGGTCTGTCTTCACGCCAGATCGACGATGGGATCACCGATGGCACCAATGACGGTGGAATCGATGCTGTCTATCTCTTCATCGACGGCCAGATCGTTGTGGACGCATTGGAGGCGTCGCACAGCAGCATGCCGCAACTCGAGCTAGAAGTAATCCAAGCAAAGGATGAGAGCGGCTTCAAGGAGCTGCCACTTCAGCTGCTGATCGATCACCTCCCACTGCTGCTGCAACTTGACCGTCCGGACGGACTCGAAGAGGAGTTCAGTCCGCGCCTTCTGGAGCGCTTCGATTCTTTCCGAGAAGCCTACTTGGCCGTCGCAAGTCGGTTCCCGGAGCTCTCCATCAACGTTCGGTACCTGACGCGGTCCTCAGAAGCTCCCCATGCAAAAGTGAAGCGAAAGGCTAGCCGTCTTGAGAGGAGAATTGGAGAGCTTTTCCCAAACGCCAACGTTGCTGTAAACCTCATTGGTGCGGGTGAACTGAATGCCCTTGCCCGACAAAGGAAGACCACCACACTCACGCTAAGGCTGTCGGAGAGTCCAATGTCGCCGGAGAAGGGAGGCTTCGTTTCCTTCGTGCGGCTGGAGGACTACAACAGCTTCATCACTGAAGAGAATGGGCGCTTGCGAGACGAAATCTTCGAGGAGAATATCCGAGGCTACGAAGGAGCCACGGTAATCAACCAAGGCATCGCGGACTCCTTGCAGGAGGGAGACGGTGCTGCAGCCGATTTCTGGTGGCTCAATAATGGCGTTACCGTGATCGGGAAGCGGGTCCATGCCCAAGGGAAGATGCTGCAGATCGAGGACCCTCAAATCGTCAACGGTCTCCAGACATCACGGAACGTCCACGCCTACTTCCACCCGCCCAGGACCCTCTCAGATGGTACGGGAGTAGCTCCCGAGGGACGAATGAGGCAGATTCTCGTACGGGTTGTTGAAACCCGGGACGACGCCATTACCGCGCAAGTGATCAAGGCCACGAATAGTCAGAACCGAGTGTCAGCGGCTTCACTGCGCTCCGGAGACCCTTTCCAGCGTAATATTGAGGAGTATTTCCATCGCAATGGGTACTACTACGAGCGAAAGAAGAATCATTACAAGAACATGGGGAAGCCGCACACTCAGATTGTAGAGGTTCTCGAACTCGCGCAGGCGGTGGGTGGAATCCTTCTTCAGCAACCTCAAGTTGCCCGTGGTGCGCCCTCCACCCTGGTGCGGAAGAGGTATGAGCAAGTCTTCAGGAACACAATTCCTCTGGAGGCTTATCTGCGTAGTATCCGTGTCATGAAATCCGTCGATGAATTCCTTATTGTGGAGGCCGGCCTGAGTGGTCGCCATGAGCGTTCCAATATCCGCTTCCATCTAGCCAGGGCTGCTACAGCGTTTGCGCTCAAATCGTCCCGTCCTCAAGGGAAGGCTGTGGCAGGTCTTGATCTCTCTGTCCTCGACGCCGCGTTTCTGAATCGTGTATATGAATGGGTTATTGTTTCCAGGGATTCCGTGGTCAAAGCCACAGGCGTTGACGATCTTGGTGTTCTTGCCAAGGGCGGAGAGTGGGCCAGTGAAATCGATAGGCGATTGAGCAGATACACGGCCAAGTCGCGCTGGCCGGTTGCGCTTACGCCCGCACCTCCTGCCTGACGACTCCTAGGCAAACGAAACGACGGGACAGTCCGGGCGGTGCAGGAATTTCTGGGCCGATGATCCGCCCTGGATGGACTGCGCGCAACGGAATTTATTTATTTGGCGACCAGGTGCGCCAACGCCCGGGACCGCAGGCGGCCCGCGCTTCTGCGAACTAACAGTTTTCGGTCTCGGGCGGGCGGACTGGTGGGCCGGTGGGCCCGTTCCATTCTCTTGATCTGGGCGCAGACGCTTCTAGGATCGATGCCGGTCCTCCTGCGGATGTGGGCACCGTGGAACTTCGCGTCCTGGTGGTCGAGCAGGCCGTGCAGGATAGGTGCACAGAAAGTGGTTGCGACCGAAACTAGCCGTGAGTCGCCCTGTTCCGTGGGTCCGGCGAAGCGAGAATATTGTGCATCGCTGAGAAGCACTCTGCTGGGCGATTCTCGGCGATCTGTCGCAGATGGCGAATCGACGACAGATCGCTGAGACTCCGACTGGTCTATGCGGTTCTGCGACTGCCTACCTGGCATTACGCCGGACGCACGCTGCCGTAGATCGGCATGGAGTAGATCGACTCCTCGCGGACGTTCGCTCCCGGCTTCGGCGCGTGGATCATCATCCCGTCGCCCTTGTAGACGCCGACGTGGCTGATGTCGTCGTAGAAGAAGACCAGGTCGCCGGGTTGCAGGTCGGTCGTGGCGACCCGCGTGCCCACCTTCACCTGGTCCCAGGTGGTCCGGGGCAGCGTGACGCCGGCCTCCCGCCAGACCGCCTGGGTCAGCCCGGAGCAGTCGTACGAGGACGGGCCCGAGGCGCCCCACACGTACGGCTTGCCGATCTGGGCGCGCGCGAAGGCCAGCACCTTCTCGGCCTTGGTGGCGTAGCCGCTGCCGGTCCCGGCGCCCGTACCCGTGCCCGTACCGGATCCCGGACTCGTCCCCGTACCGCTGCCGGAACCGGAGCCGCTGTCTCCGCCCGACTCCTTCGCGGCCTCCTCGCGTGCCTTCTTCTCCGCCGCCTCGCGCTCCTCGCGCTCCTTGGCCTCGGCGGCCTGGCGGGCGGCGAGGCGCTTCGCCTTCTCCCTGGCCTCGGCCTCCTTCTTGCGCTCCAGCTCCGCCAGCCGCGCCTTCTCCTCGGCGGTCAGCTTCGCGAGCAGGGACCGGGCCTCGGTGAGCTTCGTCTGCACCTTCTGCTTGCTGGAGCGGAGCGTGGTCTGCGTCTCGGTGAGCGACTCCAGGCTCCGCACGGCCTCCGCGCGCTTCTTCGACGCCGCGGCCTGCTGCGTACGGAAGTCGTCGACGGCCTTCTGCCGGCGCTCCGTCGACCGGCTCATCAGCCGGCTCTGGTCGAAGTACGCCTGCGGGTCGTCCGCCAGGAAGAAGGTGGCGGTCGGCGCGATACCGCCGGTGCGGTACTGCTCGGCCGCGAAGGCGCCGAGCTCCCGGCGTGCCTCGTTGATCTTCTCGGTCCGCTTCGCCACGTCGGAGAGCAGCGTGTCGACCTTGGTGCGCTGGGCGGTGGAGGCGGTCTTCGCCCGGTTGTACTGCTGGGTCGCGCTGCCCGCCTGCCGGTAGAGCTCGTCGACCTTCTTCTGGACGTCCTCGATGGCCGGCTTCGGCTCGGCGGGGGCCGCGGTCGCGCTCTGCGTGGAGAGCAGCGTCACCGAGGCCAGCGCGGCCGTCGTGAACCCGACGGCGGGGGTGGTCGTGCGCACCTTCGTGCGCGGCTTGCGATGCGATGCCAAGACCGGCATCTCCTTCCGTGGACCGCCTACCGGGTTAGCTGTCGGGTTCGGACGGAACGGAAGGCTGTCCTACGGTCCGTTGTGCGAGGGTATGGACCGATTCACCCCGGTTACGCGTGTGGGTCCCCGGTTCCGAACTGCTGGGAGGGCAGGACGGATTCGGCAGAGGTGACCGTGAGACGCGGTTCGTCTCAGGGAGATTACGGATCACCTGACCGAGCACGCTAGCCAACCGGTGGCACCGCTGGGAAGGAGGATGAGCGATATGCCCGATACATTTTCGTGACCTTTCCGGATCCAGGGCCCCGCACCCCCTCCTACCGGGCCTTTCTTCACGGAACGTGGAGGTCCGCTCTCGGTGCGTACGGCTGGGAACGGTCGCTTCCGGCCTTCGGCCGAAGGTTGTCAGTGCGGCCGCCTAGACTCGGGAGGCGATGAGCAGCCTCTTTGACGACAGTTTCCTGACCGGCCTCCAGTCCGCGGAGGACGGCCCGCCGCCGCCCCCCGAGGACCACGCACCCGAAGCGGTGCCGGAGGGGCTCTTCGAGGGCGCCTACGACGCGCCTCCGCCGCCGCGCGACGGGTATTACCGCGACGGTCACCCGCGCCCGGTGATCGACTCCGCCGCGCTGCTCGACGGGCTGAACACCGAGCAGCGCGCCGCCGTCGTGCACGCCGGGTCGCCGCTGCTCATCGTCGCCGGGGCCGGCTCCGGCAAGACCCGCGTGCTGACCCACCGCATCGCCCACCTGCTGGCCGAGCGCGGAGTCCACCCGGGACAGATCCTCGCGATCACCTTCACCAACAAGGCCGCGGGCGAGATGAAGGAGCGCGTCGAGCAGCTGGTCGGCCCGCGCGCCAACGCCATGTGGGTCATGACCTTCCACAGCGCGTGCGTCCGCATCCTGCGCCGCGAGTCCAAGAAGCTCGGCTTCACCTCGTCGTTCTCGATCTACGACGCCGCCGACTCCAAGCGCCTCATGGCCCTGGTCTGCCGCGATCTCGACCTGGACCCCAAGCGCTATCCGCCGAAGTCCTTCACCGCCAAGGTCTCCAACCTCAAGAACGAGCTCATCGACGAGGAGACCTTCGCCGGGCAGGCCGCCGACGGTTTCGAGAAGACGCTGGCCCAGGCGTACGCGCTCTACCAGGCCCGCCTGCGCGAGGCCAACGCGCTGGACTTCGACGACATCATCATGACGACGGTCCACCTCCTCCAGGCCTTCCCGGACGTCGCCGAGCACTACCGCCGCCGCTTCCGGCACGTCCTGGTCGACGAGTACCAGGACACCAACCACGCCCAGTACACGCTCGTACGGGAGCTGGTCGGCCCGTCCGGAGAGGCCGCCGACGCTCCGGCCGAGCTGTGTGTCGTCGGTGACGCGGACCAGTCGATCTACGCCTTCCGCGGCGCGACCATCCGTAACATCCTCCAGTTCGAGGAGGACTATCCCAACGCGAAGACGATCCTCCTGGAGCAGAACTACCGCTCCACACAGACGATCCTCTCCGCCGCCAACGCCGTCATCGAGCGCAACGAGAGCCGTCGCCCGAAGAACCTGTGGACCAACGCCGGCTCCGGCGCGCGCATCACCGGCTATGTCGCGGACACCGAGCACGACGAGGCGCAGTTCGTCGCCGAGGAGATCGACCGGCTCACCGACAAGGGCGACGCGAAGGCGGGCGACGTCGCCGTCTTCTACCGCACCAACGCCCAGTCCCGTGTCTTCGAAGAGATCTTCATCCGCGTCGGCCTGCCCTACAAGGTCGTCGGCGGCGTGCGCTTCTACGAGCGCAAGGAGGTCCGGGACGTCCTGGCCTACCTCCGTGTCCTCGCCAACCCCGAGGACACTGTTCCGCTCCGCCGCATCCTCAACGTGCCCAAGCGCGGCATCGGCGACCGCGCCGAGGCGATGATCGACGCACTGTCGCTGCGCGAGAAGATCTCCTTCCCGCAGGCGCTGCGCCGCGTGGACGAGGCGTACGGCATGGCGGCCCGCTCCTCCAACGCCGTCAAGCGCTTCAACACGCTGATGGAGGAGCTCCGCACCATCGTGGAGTCCGGCGCCGGGCCCGCCGTCGTGCTGGAAGCGGTGCTGGAGCGTACGGGCTATCTCGCCGAGCTCCAGGCCTCCACCGACCCGCAGGACGAGACCCGTATCGAGAACCTCCAGGAACTCGCCGCCGTGGCCCTGGAGTTCGAGCAGGAGCGCGGCGAGGACGAGGGCAGCGGCACGCTCGCGGAGTTCCTGGAGAAGGTCGCGCTGGTCGCCGACTCCGACCAGATCCCCGACGAGGACGAGGACGGCTCCGGTGTCATCACGCTGATGACGCTGCACACGGCGAAGGGCCTGGAGTTCCCGGTCGTCTTCCTCACCGGCCTGGAGGACGGCGTCTTCCCGCACATGCGGGCCCTCGGCCAGACCAAGGAGCTGGAGGAGGAGCGCCGCCTGGCGTACGTCGGCATCACCCGCGCCCGCGAGCGGCTCTACCTGACCCGGGCCGCCATGCGCAGCGCCTGGGGCCAGCCCTCGTACAACCCGCCCTCGCGGTTCCTGGAGGAGATCCCGGAAGCGCACCTGGAGTGGAAGCGCAAGGGCCCGATGGCCGCCCCGGCCGGACCCACCTCGGGCATCACGTCCTCGCTCTCCTCCTCACGCGCCCGCTCCGGCCCGTCGGGCTTCGCGACCCGGCGCTCCACGGAGAAGCCGACGGTCACGCTGGTGGTCGGCGACCGGGTCACGCACGACCAGTTCGGGCTCGGCACGGTGACGGCCGTCGAGGGGTTCGGCGACCAGGCCAAGGCGACGGTGGACTTCGGCGACGAGCGCCCGAAGAAGCTGCTCCTGCGGTACGCGCCGGTCGAGAAGCTGTAGAGGAGTACGCGAGAGGGGCGGGACGGCCGCTGTTGCGGCCGTCCCGCCCCTCTCGCTCGTTCTCCGTCAGGTCGGCTCCACGCCGTGGCTGCGCAGCCACGCCAGCGGGTCGACCGCCGCGCCGCCGCCGGGCCGGACCTCGAAGTGGAGGTGCGGGCCGGTGGAGTTGCCGGAGCTGCCCGCGTACGCGATGACGTCACCGGCCTTCACCGGGCCGGAGCGGATCTTGGTGCTGCTGAGGTGGCAGTACCAGGTCTCCGTACCGTCGGCCATCGTCACGATCGCCATGTTGCCGTAGGCGCTGTTGTACTGCGTGCGGACGGTGCCGTCGGTCGCGGCCATCACCGGCGAGCCGTAGCTGACGGGGAAGTCGATGCCCGTGTGTACGGACATCCAGTTGACGCCCGCCTGGCCGTAGTAGGCGCTGAGCCCGTGCTGCTTGACCGGCAGGACGAACTTGGGGCGCAGCGCCTCGCGGCGTGCGGCCTCCTCCTCGCGCTTCTTCTTCTCCTCGGCCTGCCGCTGCTTGAGGTCGATGCGCTCCTGCGTACGGCTCGCGCGCTGGCGGAAGTCGTCGCTGCCCTCGGAGAGCTGCTCCAGCTGGCTGTCGAGCTTGTTGTTCGCGGCGACCGCCTTGACCGTGCTCGGATCGGCGACCGCCAGCGAGGTGGTCTTCTCCGGCTTCTCCTCGTCGCTGATCCCGCTGACGGAGGCGGCCGCGATACCGGCGACGCTCATCACGCATGCGGAGGGGACCGCGACGGTCAGGAGGGCGGACCGCTTGGCCGGGCTGCGCCGGCGGGCCCGGCTGCGCGGGGCGGGGGCGCGGACGACGGTGCGGTCGAGGGAGAGCGGAGGGGCTTCGGGGGTGTTGCTGTCGTCGCCGTCGAGGTCGGCTTCCGGGGTGACACCGGTTTCGTGACCGGCCTCGTGGCTTTCGAGGTGATCGGCGTCGAGGACGGCGAACTCGGCGGTGCCGGACTCTTCCTCGGGCGCCTGCTGTTCGTACAGCTGATGCGATGTCTGTTCGGGTTCGTACGCGGCGTCCTCGGGCGTGGCGCCGGAGTTCCAGGCGGTCGCGTCGTAGGCGCCGGTGTCGTACGTCCCCGTGTCGTACGCGCCGGTGCCGTACACACCGGTGGTGAAGGCGGTGGTGTCGTACGTGCCGGTCCCGTCGGCGCCGACCGTCCCGTACGCGCCGGTGTCGTGCGTACCGGTCCCGTAGGCGTCCGTCCCGTAGGAGTCCGGCCCGTACGAGCCGTCGGTGACGTACGCGGTACCCGTGCCGTACGTGGCGGTGGCGTAGGGGCCGGTGTCGTACGCGTCCGGCTCGTAGCCGCCCGTGCCGTACGGGGCCGTGCCGTAGGCGGGTGTGGTGAATCCGTCCTGGTCGGAGGGCTGCTGCTGCCAGACGGGCGTCGCGCCGGTGTCCCACTGCTGGTGGTCGGCGGTGTGGGCCGGGGCGGCGTACGCGTCGTACGTGACGGTCTGCTGCGCGCCGGTGTCCCAGGCGGAGGAATCGTACTGGCCGTCGTGGGCACCATAAGAGGTGTCGTAACCGGAAGCCGCGTAATCCGTGGTCCCGGAACCGCCGGGGAGAGAACCGAAGAGCGGGTCGGTGTCGAAGCTGCCGGTCGATCGGGTGTCGTACCCGACGGGCCCGGCGTGGGGGTGCTGGTCGTTCACCAACTTCTCTCTCGCCTCGGCAGCAGGACTGTTCTGGATCCCGGTGAAGGGGGTCCCAAGGGGAAGCAATGGCCGCGACTGTACCCGGCAGTATGTGAGGACGACAATCTTCGGCAGGTTTTGCGTCCTCAGGAAACGGGCAATCGGCCGTCTTTCGGTGGACGGCAGGCAGAGGCTTGGCTCTATGTTCGAGGACTGTTCTATTTTAAGCGACAGGGGTCGTTCCGGTTGAGGGTGCTGTTCCCTCCTGGGCCTCCTGTGATTCCAGAGCCTGATGGGGCGTCGACTCCAGAGCCTCATGGACCGCGGCGGCGACCGCCGGGTGCACCGGCAGAGCGAGATGGCCGATTCCGGTGACGCGTACGTTGACGGCGTCGAGGTCCGGATGGTCGACGCAGGCCGTGCCGACCGGGACCATCATCTGGTCCAGCTCGCTCCAGAAGCTGACGAACCGGGTCCGGCAGCCGGGCGCGGGACGGCGCAGCTCCTCGATCAGCGGCGAGCCGGAGCGCATCTGCCGCACGAGCGGGTGGAGGCCGGCTCCAGGGGCGACGGCGGTGCCGCCGTGCGGGGTGCCGAGGGTGACGAGCGTGCGCACCCGGTGGTCGCCGCCGAGCCGTTGGACGTAGTAGCGGGCGATGAGGCCGCCGAGGCTGTGCCCGACGATGTCGACCTCGCGCTGCCCGGTGCGGGCGCAGATCTCCTCCACATGGCGGCCGAGCAGCTCGGCGGCGGTGCGCAGGTCACGGGTGAGCGGCGAGTAGTTGAGGGACGCCAGGTGGCGGCGGCCGTTGCGGGCGAGCGCGCGGCGCAGCAGGACGAAGACGGAGCGGTTGTCGATGAACCCGTGGAGGAGGACGACGGGCCGTTCGGCGGCGGGGGAGCCGGGCAGGGATCCGGCCTGCGGTGGCCGGTGCGGGGTGCGGCGCTCCTGGGTGAGGCCGAAGGGGTAGGCGGCCAGGTGGCCGGTGAGGACGATCAGCTCCAGCACGGTGGCGCCGAACAGCGCGGTGGTGAGCCGGCCCGGCAGACCGGGGAGGCGGGGCAGCAGGGTCAGGAGAGGGAGGGGCTTCATCGCGGCCTCCTGGACGGGCGGGCACCGGGGAGCACCGGGAGGCGGCGACGGGCCGTACCACCGTGCCGTGCGGCTGGCGGCGCGGTGGTACGGCGACCTCGTAGCGGCTCTCCAGGCGGGTGTCTCGCGCGGCCGGATTGCCGCGTTTCTCCGGGGGCCGCGCCTGGCGAACATGTCCCACGTGTGATTTCCCCCTCCCCGCCTGCCGCGAAACGGCGGCTTGCGGGATGCTGTGGATAACGTTCGTTCACATCCCCGGCCCTTCAGGCGCGGGAGACCATGTGGAGGCAGTGATGGGTGTGACCGGTCCGATCCGTGTGGTGGTGGCCAAGCCGGGGCTCGACGGCCACGACCGCGGAGCCAAGGTGATCGCGCGGGCGCTGCGGGACGCCGGTATGGAGGTCATCTATACGGGGCTCCACCAGACGCCCGAGCAGATCGTCGACACGGCGATCCAGGAGGACGCCGACGCCATCGGCCTCTCGATCCTCTCCGGCGCGCACAACACGCTGTTCGCGAAGGTGATCGAGCTGCTGAAGGAGCGGGAGGCGGAGGACATCAAGGTGTTCGGCGGCGGGATCATCCCGGAGGACGACATCGCGCCGCTGAAGAAGCTGGGCGTGGCGGAGCTCTTCACTCCGGGCGCGACGACGACCGAGATCGTCACCTGGGTGAACGCGAACGTCCGCCAGCCGGCGCAGGCCTGAGACGGGGTTCGTCCACGCGTACGTGGCCGGGGTCGGAGCGTCGGCCCCGGGGCCGGGGCGTCAGGTGGCCAGCTCCGCCTCCATCGCGGCGCGCAGCCGCAGCGTGGAGACCAGGCGCTGGAACGCCTCCGCCCAGTAGCCGCCCGCTCCCGGTGACGCTCCCTCCCGCTCGTCCGGTGTGGCGGTGAGGATTTCCAGGCGGTCGGCCTCGGCCGGGTCCAGGCAGCGCTCGGCCAGGCCCATCACCCCGCTGAAGCTCCACGGATAACTCCCGCCGTCCCGCGCGATGTCGAGCGCGTCCACCACGGCACGCCCGAGCGGGCCCGTCCACGGCACCGTGCAGACGCCGAGCAGCTGGAACGCCTCGGACAGCCCGTGCGCGGCGATGAACGCGGCGACCCAGTCCGCGCGTTCGGCCTCGGACAGCACCGCCAGGAGCTTGGACCGCTCGGCGATCGACGCGGGCCCCGGCGAGCCGGCCGGAGGCACCGACGCCGCACCCAGCAGGGCCCGCGCCCACTCCGGGTGGCGCTGGCGCACGGCGGCCCGGCACCAGGCGGCGTGCAGCTCGCCCGCCCAGTCGTCGGCGACCGGCAGCGCCACGATCTCCGCCGCCGGGCGTCCGCCGAACCGCTCCTGCCAGACCCCGAGCGGCGTGGCCTCCACCAACTGCCCGAGCCACCACGACCGCTCACCCCGGCCCGACGGTGGAACGGCGGCCACCCCGTCGCGCTGCATCCCGGCATCGCATTCGTGCGGCGCCTCCACCGCGATGGACGCGCCGGCCCCCGTACGGTCGGGATTCACGCACGACATCGCGCGGGCCGCCATCCGCCCGGCGAAGGCCGACATGGGCAGGGCCGAGAGCAACTCGGCAGCCGTCGCGCGCACGTTACGGCTCCGGTCGGCGAGCGCCTGCTCCAGGAACTCCTCGTCCGCCTCTTGGAGCCCGTTCCGCAAGGAGTCCAGGAACATCAGCCGGTCCTCGGCCCGCTCGGTGGACCAGGTGGTGGTGAGCAGCGCGAGCGCGGCGGCCGGATCCCGCGTCCGTACGGCGTCGAGCAGCGCGACCCGCTCCGCGAACAGCCCCTCCTCCCACAGCCGGCGCACCGCCTCCGGGTCGTCGGTGTCGGGCACGAGCGAGCCGCCGGCGGAACCGCGCAGGGCGAACTTCCACTCGGAGTTCAGCGCGGCCAGCCACAGGCCGAGCGGGCCGGCGAACGCGAGCGCCTGCGGCCGCAGATCGGTGCGGGCCCGCGCGGCGTCCAGCAGCGGCGGCACGAGGGCGGCCGGAGGCCGGAAGCCGCGCCGGTTGGCGGTGGCCAGCCACTGCGGGATGAGCTCGGTCAGATCGGGCGCCGCCCCGCGCCGCCCGGAGGAGCTCGGTGCGGCCCGGTCGGCGAGCAGCTGGGCGAGCCGGTGCCTGGCCGTCTCGGGCAGGTGCGGGCGCGGGTCGTGCGGCGCGGGCGCGGACCTGGCCGCCGCCACGGCGGGCAGCAGCCCGGCCCGCCGCCGCACGGTGTGCAGCGCGGCGGCGTCCAGCAGTGCGGCCGGGCCGTCGGCCGGTATCGGGCCTCCGGGCGCGCCCGGAGGCCGGCGGTCGGTGCCGAGCAGGGCCGAGGTGACCAGCTCCTCCCACGGGAGGGAGGCGAGGGGGTGGGCTGCGGTGGTGGTGGGAGGCATCGGGTCCCCTTCTGTGGCGTTCAGGTCGTCGATCGAGGGTGGTCGGCGGTGGCCGGTCGCCGGTGGCCGTCAGCGGCAGGCGGGCGGAAGTGGCCCGACAGCTGCTCGTACGGGTCGGATCAGCCGTACGGTCCGGTCCTAGGCGTCCCCGGCCCCGGATCCGCGGAGCGAGGTGGCCTGACGGCTGCCCGTACGGATCAGATGAGCCGTACGGTCCCGTCCGAGGCGCCCTCGCTCCCTGCCTCCCACCCCGCGTACGGCTCGAAGCCGCGGTGGCCCAGTTCGCCGAAGACCGTGACCGGGGCGCCGCCGGAGAGCGCGACGAGCGTCCACAGGCCCGGGCGGGACAGCGCCGCCGGAGCGAGAGGCAGCGCGGTCGGGCTCTCCGCGTCGGCCAGTTGCCAGCCGCCCTCCGACGGCACGGGTATGACGTCCCGCAGCGTGACCGGCCAGGCGTCGAGCCACGGATCGCCCCGCAGCGCCTCTCCGTACGCGGCGAGGGCCGCCGCCGTGGAGCCTCCCGGCGGTGGCGGGTTGTCCGGCGCCGGGGCTGCCGGGGTGAACTGCCGTCCCAGGTCGGCCCGGAGCCCGCTGCCCGGGTACGGCGTCAGTTCGGCGTCGATCGTGACGCCCACCGGCAGTGCGAGGTCCGGGGCCCGGCCCGCCGCGCCGAAGGAGAGCAGCAGGGCCGTGCGGGCCGACTCCCTTCCGTACAGCCAGATCCGTCGCGTGGTGAGCCGGCCGTCCGGCGTGTCGTACTGCGCGAGGACCAGCCACCGGTCGCGGACCGGTGGGCCGTCGGCGGACATCGGCAGCCCCACCCGCGTACGCACCGTGGCGGCCAGCGGCTCCGGCAGCCGCTCCCGGCCCAGCCAGGCCGTGTCCAGCAGATGGAGCAGGCCGCACTCCTCCAGCAGCCGCACCGGCCAGCCCGGACCGGAGCCGGGTATGGCACCCAGCTCACGGACCCGGCCCGCCAGTCCGGGCGCCTGTGCGTCGACCATGCGGGCGGCGGTCTCCTCCCACAGCGTGTATCCCGTGCGGTCGGCGGTGGCGAGCCCGCCGCGCAGCAGGTCGGTCAGGCGCTGCTCCAGTTCCTGCGCGCCGGAGGTGACCCGCTCGGCCCGGCGCTCCGCCCGCTTCCTGGCGGCCGTGCTGTCGGCCGGTCCGGCCGCCGGCTCACCGTTCGCGACGGCCTCCTGCTTCGCCTGCTTGGCCTCCGCCCGTCCGCGCCGGCCCTCCAGCCACTGTGCGGCCCAGTCCGCCGGCTCGCCCTGCGCGACCGACCCGTCGCCGGAGGCCCGTAGCAGCAACAGCCCCAGCGCGTGCTTGCACGGGAACTTACGGCTCGGGCAACTGCACTTGTACGCGGGCCCCGTGGTGTCGACCACCGTCTGATACGGCTTGCTCCCGCTCCCCTTGCACAGCCCCCACACCGCCCCCGTCCCATCGAAGCCGGTCCCCGACCACTGCCCGGCCGAGGCCAGCTTGTTTCCGGCCTTGCGTGATGCGTCGTCAGGCGCCAGGGACAGCACCTGCTCCACCGTCCAGCGCGCCACCGGTTCCGTGGCGGGCAAGGGTTCTCCCCCGTGAGATAGCAGCATGGGAACGACGGTAAGCGGCGCCACTGACAGTCCCCGCTGACCTGCGCCTTCGATGCCTGCCGACTCGTTTGACTTTACTCGCCCTTTGCGTTTTCCTGCGATCTCCGCGCCTGGAAGAGATCCGGTCGCGGACCGATCCAGGGGGTCCCACATGAAGCACATCCACCGCACCGGCGGCCGTCTGCGCGCGGCCGCTCGCGCCCTCGCCGTCACCGGCCTCGTCCTCGGCCTCGGCGCCTGTTCGGCCGAGTCGGTGGACGAGGCGGTCGGCAAGGCGGTCGACAGGACCGTGGACGAGACGTACGAGGTCACGTACGAGGTGACCGGCACGAGCGTCGACGAGATCGCGTTCCACGGCGGAGGCGGCGACGCCATGAACCCGAAGCTGGAGAACGTCACTTCGCCCACCCTGCCGTGGAAGAAGACCGTGACGCTGCGCGGCATCATGCCGCCCGCCGTCATGCCCATGGCGCTGGAGGCCGGTGGCGCCGACGTCACCTGCACCATCACGTACCAGGGCGAGGTCATCAAGGAGGCGAAGGGCGAAGGCATGCTCACGGCGGGCGGCTGCGTGGCCGTCTCGCCGATCGTGGGCTGACCGAGGCCGGGCAGGGGTCCTGACCACAGGTCAGGGCCCCTGAAAGGCCCAGCTCAGGGCCCGTTGTCAGTGGCATGGTGCACGGTGGAACCACATCAGGTCGACCGATCAGTCGACGATCTGGAGGGGGATCCATGACCGTGTCCGAAACCACCACCGCAGTCGGCGAGGCGTCCGGCGCCGAGCCTCTTCGCCCGCACGCCGAGGACGCGTTCGCCGACGAGCTGAAGGCGCTCGCGGCCGCCGACGACCGGCCCAGGCCCGCCCGTTGGCGCCTCTCGCCGTGGGCCGTCGCCACCTACCTGCAAGGCGGGACGCTGGCCGACGGAACGGTGATCACACCGAAGTACGTGGGCCCGCGCCGGCTGGTCGAGGTGGCCGTGACCACCTTGGCCACCGACCGCGCGCTGCTCCTGCTCGGTGTCCCCGGCACCGCCAAGACCTGGGTGTCCGAGCACCTGGCCGCCGCCGTCAGCGGCGATTCCACGCTCCTCGTGCAAGGCACCGCCGGCACCCCGGAGGAAGCCGTCCGCTACGGGTGGAACTACGCGCAGCTGCTCGCCAACGGACCCAGCCGCGACGCGCTGGTGCCCAGTCCGCTCATGCGGGCCATGTCGGAGGGCATGACCGCCCGGGTCGAGGAGCTGACCCGCATTCCCGCCGATGTGCAGGACTCGCTCATCACGATCCTCTCCGAGAAGACCCTGCCCATCCCGGAGCTGGGCCAAGAGGTCCAGGCCGTCCGCGGCTTCAACGTCATCGCCACGGCCAACGACCGCGACCGCGGCGTCAACGAGCTCTCCAGCGCGCTGCGCCGCCGGTTCAACACCGTCGTCCTGCCGCTGCCCGCCACACCCGACGCCGAGGTCGACATCGTCTCGCGGCGCGTCGACCAGATCGGCCGCTCGCTCGACCTGCCCGCCGCACCGGAGGGGCTCACCGAGATCCGGCGCGTGGTGACGGTCTTCCGTGAACTGCGCGACGGCGTCACCACCGACGGCCGCACCAAGCTCAAGTCGCCCTCGGGCACGCTCTCCACGGCCGAGGCGATCTCCGTCGTCACCAACGGCCTCGCCCTCGCCGCCCACTTCGGCGACGGCATCCTGCGCCCCGGCGATGTCGCGGCGGGCATCCTCGGCGCGGTCGTCCGGGACCCGGCCGCGGACCGCGTGGTCTGGCAGGAGTACCTGGAGACCGTGGTGCGCGAGCGGGACGGCTGGAAGGACTTCTACCGCGCCTGCCGCGAGGTCTCCGCATGACCGACACCCAGGCCACCAGCAGCCCGGTCAGCGCCGGCCCGGACACCACCGGAGCCGTCGCCGCCGGCCCTGCTGCCGCCGGCCCCGCAGTCACCGGAGCCGTGGCCGTCGCCGGGCCGCTGCTGCTCGGCGTGCGGCACCACGGGCCCGGATCCGCCCGTGCGGTCCGTGCCGCGCTCGACGCCGCCCGGCCGGCCGCCGTGCTGGTCGAGGGGCCGCCGGAAGGCGACGCGCTGCTGCCGCTCGCCGCCGACCCGCAGATGCGGCCGCCCGTCGCTCTGCTCGCCCATGCCGTGGACGATCCGGGCCGGGCCGCCTTCTGGCCGCTGGCCGAGTTCTCGCCGGAGTGGGTGGCGATCCGCTGGGCCCTCGCGAACGATGTCCCGGTCCGCTTCATCGACCTCCCCGCCACCCACTCGCTGGCCCTCAAGGAGCCCCACGGCGAGGAGGCCGCACCCGCTCCCGAGGCTCCGGCGGACGACGAGCTCACCCCTGCCGTCGATCCGATCCGCGCGCTCGCCGAGACCGCCGGATACGACGACCCCGAGCGCTGGTGGGAGGACGTCGTCGAACACCGCTCACCGGCCGCCGACGCCACCGCCGACGCGCTCGCGCCGTTCGCCGCGCTCGCGGAGGCCATGACGGCTCTGCGCGAGGCGTACGGGGACGGCGGGCATCCCAGGGACGCCGTGCGCGAGGCGTACATGCGAATCCAACTGCGTACCGCGCGCAAAGAGTTCGGGGACGGCATCGCGGTCGTCTGCGGTGCCTGGCACGTCCCCGCGCTCGCCGCCCGCACGACCCTCGCCGCCGACCGCGCCCTCCTCAAAGGGCTCCCGAAGGTCAAGGCCGAGATGACCTGGGTGCCGTGGACCCACCGCAGGCTCGCGAGGCACAGCGGTTACGGTGCCGGGATCGACTCTCCCGGTTGGTACGGGCACCTCTTCGGCGCCGCCGACCGGCCGATCGAGCGGTGGATGACGAAGGTCGCCGGGTTGCTGCGCGAGGAGGACAGGTTCGTCTCCACCGCTCACGTCATCGAGGCCGTCCGGCTCGCCGAGACGCTCGCGGCGATGCGGGGCCGCCCGCTGGCGGGGCTGAGCGAGACCACCGACGCGGTACGGGCCGTGATGTGCGAGGGCTCCGACGTACCGCTCGCGCTCATCCAGGACCGGCTCGTCGTCGGCGAGACCCTCGGCGAGGTGCCCGACAGCGCCCCCGCCGTCCCGCTCCAACGCGATCTGACCCGTACCCAGCGCACCCTCCGCCTCAAGCCGGAAGCGCTGGAGAAGGAGCTCGACCTCGACCTGCGCAAGGAGACCGATGCCGCCAGGAGCCGGCTCCTGCACCGGCTGCGGCTTCTCGGTATCGGCTGGGGCGCACCGGCCCAGGGCCGTGGCAGCACCGGTACGTTCCGGGAGAGCTGGCGGCTGCGCTGGGAGCCGGAGCTGCATGTCCGGGTCGCGGAGGCCGGGGTGTGGGGCACCACCGTGGAGACCGCCGCCACCGCGAAGGCCGAGTCCCAGGCCCTCGCGGCGACCGCGCTCTCCGAGGTCACCGCACTCGCCGAGCACTGCCTGCTGGCCGGGCTGACCGAAGCGCTGCCGGTCGTGATGAAGGCCCTCGCCGACCGCGCCGCGCTCGACGCGGACGTCGGCCACCTCGCCGACGCCCTCCCGGCCCTCGCCCGCTCCCTCCGCTACGGCGACGTGCGCTCCACGGACACCGCCGCGCTCGCCGAGGTCGCCGCCGGACTCGCCGAGCGGATCTGCGTCGGCCTGCCTCCGGCCTGCACCGGCCTCGACCCGGACGGCGCCGAGGCGCTCCGCCGCCAGGTGGACGGCGTGCACGGCGCGATCGGCCTGCTCGCCGCCGGCGCCAGACCCACCGAAACGAACCCCGCCGCGCCCACCGAAGCCGACACCGCCACGTCCGCCGAAGCCCGCGCCACCATCCCCGCCGAGGCCGCCGCCACCCCCACCGACGGCCTCCGGGACCGCTGGGCCGCCGTCCTGCGCAAGCTGGCCGGCCGGGACACGGTCGCCGGGATCATCCGGGGCCGCGCCGCCCGGCTCCTCCTCGACGACGGACGGCTCACCGAGGACGAGGCGGCGCGGCTCATGGGCCTGGCCCTCTCGCCCGGCACCCCGCCCACCGACGCGGCGGCCTGGATCGAGGGGTTCGTCGGCGGCGCGTCCGGCGGCGGCATGCTGCTGGTCCACGACGAGCGGCTGCTCTCCCTGGTCGACGCCTGGCTCACCGGCGTGCCCGCCGACACCTTCACCGACGTACTACCGCTCCTGCGCCGTACGTTCTCCGCCTTCGAATCAGGCGTACGCCGCACCCTCGGCGAGCTGGTCCGGCGCGGCCCCGTCCCCGAGGGTGCCGGACCCGCCGCCACGGACCACGCCTACCCGGGCTTCGGTCCCGGCCTCGACACCGACCGGGCCGACGCGGTGGAACAGGTGCTGCATCTGCTCCTGGACCGGACACCCATAACGGCCGGGACACCCGTACCGGAGGAGGCGACCGCATGACCGCACACGCCACCCGGCACGCCACACAGGACCACGACCGAACGGGGGAGACGGTGGAGACACGGACCGAGCGGGCGCACCCCGCCGACGGCGAGCGGATGCGGCGCTGGCGCATGGTGCTCGGCGCGGACAGCACGGAGAGCACCGGCTGCACGCTCACCGGCCAGGACGCCGCGATGGACGGCGCGCTCGACGCGCTCTACGGCGGAGGCGGCGGGAAGAAGCCGGGCGGCCGAGGCGGCGGGCGGTCGGCCGGGCTCGGCGCGTCGGCGCCTTCCGTGGCCCGCTGGCTCGGCGACATCCGTACGTACTTCCCGAGCTCCGTCGTCCAGGTCATGCAGCGCGACGCGATCGACCGGCTCGGCCTCTCCGCGCTGCTCCTGGAGCCGGAGATGCTGGAGGCCGTCGAGGCGGACGTCCATCTCGTCGGCACTCTGCTCTCGCTCAACAAGGCCATGCCCGAGACGACCAAGGAGACCGCGCGCGCCGTCGTCCGCAAGGTCGTCGACGACCTGGAGAAGCGGCTGAAGAGCCGCACCCGGGCCACCCTCACCGGCGCGCTGGACCGCTCCGCGCGGATCAGCCGTCCGCGCCACCGGGACATCGACTGGGACCGCACCATTCGCGCCAACCTGAAGAACTACCTGACCGTCCCGGGTACGGACGGCGGCCCGGACACCGGCACGGTCGTCCCGGAGCGCCTCATCGGCTACGGCCGCGCGTCGCAGTCCGTGAAGAAGGACGTCATCCTCTGCATCGACCAGTCGGGCTCGATGGCCGCCTCCGTCGTCTACGCCTCGGTCTTCGGCGCGGTCCTCGCCTCCATGCGCACCCTCGCCACCCGCCTCGTCGTCTTCGACACGGCGGTCGTCGACCTCACCGACCAGCTCGACGACCCGGTCGACGTCCTCTTCGGCACCCAGCTCGGCGGCGGCACCGACATCAACCGGGCACTCGCCTACTGCCAGTCCAGGATCACCCGGCCCGCCGACACCGTGGTCGTCCTGATCAGCGACCTCTACGAGGGCGGCATCCGGGACGAGATGCTGAAGCGGGTCGCGGCGATGAAGGCGTCCGGCGTGCAGTTCGTGACGCTGCTGGCCCTCTCCGACGAAGGCGCGCCCGCCTACGACCACGAGCACGCGGCGGCGCTCGGCGCGCTGGGCGCCCCGGCGTTCGCCTGCACGCCGGACCTCTTCCCGGACATCATGGCCGCCGCGATCGAGAAGCGGCCCCTGCCCATACCGGACAAGGAGACCGGGACGTAGACGCGCGAAGAGCCGACCGCGGGCAGGCCATGGGGCACGCCACGGGAATGCCACCGGACACGCCCCTCCGGCACCCTCTGTGACTGTTATCACCGCTCAGGTGTGATCTGCGATTTAGGGTCACACGGAGTGCGGGGATAACCTGCCGGATGGACATGCCGCGTACTCGGAAACCGTGTGCGCCTCCCTGGTGACACAGCAGTCACGTTGCCCTTCGCGGCACTGCCCACGCAGAAGAACGAACCGCGATACCACTGAAAAGGGACGGACGCGCGTGGACCTGTTCGAGTACCAGGCGAGGGACCTCTTCGCCAAGCACGGTGTACCGGTGCTGGCCGGTGAAGTCATCGACACGCCTGAGGCAGCCCGCGAGGCGACCGAGAAGCTGGGCGGCAAGTCTGTCGTCAAGGCGCAGGTGAAGGTCGGCGGCCGAGGCAAGGCCGGTGGCGTCAAGCTGGCAGCCGACGCCGACGAGGCGGTCGCCCGGGCGACCGACATTCTCGGCATGGACATCAAGGGCCACACGGTCCACAAGGTGATGATCGCCGAGCTGTCGCCGGAGATCGAGGCGGAGTACTACGTCTCGTACCTCCTGGACCGCACCAACCGCACCTTCCTGGCCATGGCCTCGGTGCAGGGCGGCATGGACATCGAGGAGGTCGCGGAGAAGACCCCCGAGGCCCTCGCGAAGGTCCCGGTCGACTCCAACTCCGGCGTGGACATCGTCAAGGCCCGCGAGATCGTGGCCCAGGCGAAGTTCCCGGCCGAGGTGGCCGAGCAGGTCGCCGAGGTCCTGGTGACGCTGTGGGACACCTTCGTCGCCGAGGACGCGCTCCTCGTCGAGGTGAACCCGCTGGTCAAGACCAAGGACGGCCGCATCCTGGCGCTGGACGGCAAGGTCTCGCTCGACGAGAACGCCGACTTCCGCCAGCCGGGCCACGAGGCCCTGGAGGACAAGGCCGCAGCCAACCCGCTCGAGGCTGCCGCCAAGGCCAAGAACCTCAACTACGTCAAGCTCGACGGCGAGGTCGGCATCATCGGTAACGGTGCCGGTCTGGTCATGTCGACCCTGGACGTCGTCGCGTACGCCGGTGAGCAGCACGGCAACGTGAAGCCCGCCAACTTCCTCGACATCGGTGGCGGCGCCTCCGCCGAGGTCATGGCGAACGGCCTGGAGATCATCCTCGGCGACTCGGACGTCAAGTCCGTCTTCGTCAACGTCTTCGGTGGCATCACCGCCTGCGACGAGGTCGCCAACGGCATCGTGCAGGCGCTCGCGCTGCTCGAGTCCAAGGGCGAGAAGGTCGAGAAGCCGCTGGTCGTGCGTCTCGACGGCAACAACGCGGAGCTGGGTCGCAAGATCCTCTCCGACGCCAACCACCCGCTCGTGCAGCGCGTGGACACCATGGACGGCGCGGCCGACAAGGCCGCCGAGCTCGCCGCGGCTGCGAAGTAAGGACGAGGGACTCCACACCATGGCTATCTTCCTCACCAAGGACAGCAAGGTCATCGTCCAGGGGATGACCGGCGCCACGGGCATGAAGCACACCAAGCTCATGCTGGCCGACGGCACCAACATCGTCGGCGGCGTGAACCCGCGCAAGGCCGGCACGTCCGTCGACTTCGACGGCACCGAGGTACCGGTCTTCGGCTCCGTCGCCGAGGCGATCGAGAAGACCGGCGCGAACGTCTCCGTCCTCTTCGTCCCGCCGGCCTTCTCCAAGGCCGCCGTCGTCGAGGCGATCGACGCCGAGATCCCGCTCGCGGTCGTCATCACCGAGGGCATCGCCGTTCACGACTCCGCCGCCTTCTGGGCGTACGCGAACGAGAAGGGCAACAAGACCCGGATCATCGGCCCGAACTGCCCGGGTCTCATCACCCCCGGCCAGTCCAACGCCGGCATCATCCCGGGCGACATCACCAAGCCCGGCCGCATCGGTCTCGTGTCCAAGTCCGGCACGCTGACCTACCAGATGATGTACGAGCTCCGTGACATCGGTTTCTCCTCCGCCGTCGGCATCGGTGGCGACCCGGTCATCGGTACGACGCACATCGACGCCCTCGCGGCGTTCGAGGCGGACCCGGAGACCGACCTCATCGTGATGATCGGCGAGATCGGCGGCGACGCCGAGGAGCGTGCCGCCGACTTCATCGCGAAGAACGTCACGAAGCCGGTCGTCGGTTACGTCGCGGGCTTCACCGCTCCCGAGGGCAAGACCATGGGCCACGCGGGCGCCATCGTCTCCGGCTCCTCCGGCACCGCGCAGGCGAAGAAGGAGGCCCTCGAGGCCGCCGGCGTGAAGGTCGGCAAGACGCCGACCGAGACCGCCAAGCTGGCGCGCGAGATCCTCGGCGCCTGATCCAGGCAGCCCGCACCACGCGTGAACGGCGCGGGCCCGCACCCCTTTCGACCAGGGGTGCGGGCCCGCGCCGTTCGTCGTTCGCGCAGGTCAGGGGATGCGCGGCACCAGCCGTTCCGGGCCGCGCGCCAGCTGCTCCTTCAGCGCCATCTGCAGCTGCAGGTCCTGCGGGGTCAGCTTCTGCGGACCACCGCGCGGCGGTACGCCGCCGACCCGTTCCGGCGGCGCGATCGGCGGCTCGTAGTACGTGGGCGCGGTGTGCAGGGTCAGAGCGGTCGCGCCGATGAGCAGCGCGGCGAAGGCGATGGCGGCCCGGGTCCAGAGCCGCGCCTTGTTCTCGCTGCCGGTGCGGACGGCGCCGGCCGGCGACGGGACCGGGACGTGTTCGGCGCGGGCGAGTCCGCCGAGCCGGTCGTGGAGCAGCTCGGACTGTGCGGCGGGCGAGGCGGCGGCCGTCAGTTCGGGCACCCGCACGGCGACGGCGGCCCGGGCCACCTCCAGCCGTCCCGCCGCCGCCGGAGTGGACGCCTCCGTCTCGGCCGCGGTCTCCGGCAGGTCCAGGCCGACGCCGTCGTAGAGGAGCAGGGTCCGCCGGTAGACCGGAGGCAGGTCGAGCAGCGCCTCGAACAGGGCCCGCCTGGCCGGTTCGGAAGGCGGCGCGTCGGGATGCCGGTGGACGCGGCGGAGCCGGTGCCAGGGAGACATCGCGTACTCGTACGCCGCCGCCCGCACCCAGCCGACCGGATCCCGGTCCACGGCCACCTCGGGCCAGCGGTGCCAGGCCAGTTGGAAGGCCCGCTCGACGGACTCCCGCGCCAGACTGCGCCGCCCGGTCAGGAGATAGGTCTGCCGTACGAGGCCGGGCGCGGCGTGCGCGTACAGCGCGTCGAACGCCTCGTCGGGAGAGAGCGGAGGCGTGGCGGGTTCCGGCTCGGGAGGCGGCGGAGGAGTCGCCGGTACGGGAGGTGACGAGGTGTCCGGGGCCGCGGACGCGCTCGCGGGCTCGGGCGCGCCCACAGGATCGGGCTCGGGCGCGCCCACAGGATCGGGCTCGGGTGAGCTCACGGGAACGTGCTCGGCCGCGATCACGGACGCGGGCTCGGGCCCTTTCACGGGAGGAGGTGCGGGAGGCGACTTCGTTTTCCGCTTCGGCCTCGTCTTCGGGTCCGGCGCGATGAGCTTGGCGTACAGCGCGCGCTTGCGGCCGCGCGGGCTCGTACGCCCCGTCTCCCAGGAGCGCACGGTGGCGCGCGTGACGCCCACGGCCTCCGCCACCTGTTGCTCGGTCAGCGACTTCGCCTCGCGCAGTCTGCGCCGCTCCTTGGGTGAGGGCAGCGGTGGTGCGGCGGCCTCGTCGGTGGTGCTCCGGGTCATCGACGACCCCCGGCAGCCCTGCACTGGGAGAAAAAGTACATAAACGTATATTGAGCGACACGGCGGCTGTTCGCGCGTTACGTGGGATAAGCGCGTGTCGTTGGGAGCATGGGCGGCGTGACCCAAATGACCGAACGCAGCCCGATGTTGCCGCCCGAACGGACCAGGACCCTCGCTCTGGCCTCCGCCTTTCTGCGGGGCGTGGCCGCCGCCGGTCTGGGTCTCGGCTCCCTGGCCGTGCTGGTGACGGTGGGCTGGATCAGCTCGCCGTTCCCGGACAGCGGACCCGGCGGAGCGCTGCGCGCGGCGGCCGCCGTGTGGCTGCTCGCGCACGGCGCCGAACTCGTCCGGCCCGACACCCTCAGCGGCGTACCGGCTCCGGTCGGCGTGGTCCCGCTGCTCCTCGTGGCGGGTCCCGTCTGGCTGGCGCACCGGGCGGCGCGCGACGCGGCGGAGCCGGAGGAAGGGCGGGCCAGGCCTTCGCAGGCAGGCGCCTTCTGTGCGGTGACCGCCGGATACCTGCTGGTCGTGGCCGGAGCGGCGGCCTATGCGCGCGGTGGTTCGCTGCGGGTCGTGCCGGACACGCTGGCGTTCCCGGTGGCGCTGGTGGTGGCCGGCGCGGCGGCGGCCGGAGTGTGGACGGCGGCGGGACGTCCGTTCGGGCCGCTGCCGTCCTGGTTCCCGCTGGTGCTCCAGGAGGCCGTCGCGCGGACCCTCTTCCGCGACCGGGCCGAGGCCGCGTGCCGGGCGGCGGCGGTCGGTGTCGCGGTGCTGATGGGCGGAGGCGCGCTCCTGGTGGCGGTGGCGCTGGGCCGGGACGCGGCGGCGGCGCAGGAATCCTTCCTGGCGCTCTCCGGTGACTGGTCGGGCCGGCTGGCGGTGCTGCTGCTCGCCGTGTCGCTGGTGCCGAACGCGGCACTGTGGGGCGCGGCGTACGGGCTCGGCCCCGGTTTCGCGCTCGGTACGGGCGCCACGGCCACCCCGCTGGGCCTCGCCGGGACGCCGGCCGTGCCGCGCTTCCCGCTGCTGGCGGCGGTACCGGAGCAGGGCCCGGCCACCGTGCTGAACTGGGCGGCCCTCGCCGTACCGGCCGTGGCCGCGCTGGCCGTCGCCTGGTGCGTCGTACGCCGGGCTGCTCCCGCCGAAGCGCCGCGCGCGCAGGCCTGGGCGCCGCGCGAGACGGTGCTGGTGACGGGCCTCGCCGCGCTCGGATGCGGAGCCGGTACGGCGCTGCTCATGGCGGTGGCGGGCGGCCCGCTCGGGTCAGGTGCGCTCGCCGCGTTCGGGCCCGTGTGGTGGCTGGCGGGCCCGGCGGCGCTGGTGTGGACGGCGGCCGTCGGCGTACCGGCGGCCCTGCTCCTGCGGCTGTGGCGGCTGCGCGAACCGGGCTGGGCCTGGCGCAGGGACGCGGCCGTACCGGAGGAGAGCGGGGAGGCGGAGAAGGAAGCGGCAGGCGACAAGAAGCCCGGAAAGAAGGCGGCCGAGCCCGAGCCCGCGCCGGAGGACGAGGACACGGACGACGACGCGGGCTTTGAGCCGTACGACTTCCTGCCGACCGACCCCTGGCACGAGAAAGAGGCGAGGGAGGCCCGGTGGGCCTCCCTCAAGCGGGGCTCCGGCGGCCTGATGGCCGACTTCCCCGCACGCGTCCCGGCCGCCCTGCGCTCCGAGGAGACGTCAGCGAAGCCCGCCGACACGGACGCGAAGCCCGAGACGACCCCCGCCGAAGCCGACGCCGACGGCCGGGGCGGCGCTAGTCCTTGACGCCGAACAGCGGTTCCAGCGGCTTCGGCAGCCGGTCGTTGCAGGCCACCGCGCCGCTCTTGGTCAGCGCGTCGTTCACGCACGTGTAGTAGTCGCGGTAGACCAGCTGCACGGTGTACGTCGTGATCACGATGATCAGGGCCAGCAGCGCGGTCACCAGACCGCTGATGGCCGCCGTGGTCTGAGGCCGGCGCTCACCGGTCCGGCCCGTGGCGGCCGCCGGCGAAGCACCTCCGCCGCCCGCGGCCGGAGCTCCGGCGCCCGTGGCCGCGCCCACCGCCGTACGGTCCGGCGTGGTCGGGCTCTTGGGCTCGGCGCGCAGCGAGCTGACCGCCCAGTACACCGAGAGCGCGCCCAGCAGCAGCGCGATCTCCGTGAAGTCGAAGAGCGCGAAGAAGACGGACCAGATGCCGCCGAGCAGCGCGTAGCGGGCGCGCCGCTGGACGGGGTCGGTCGGGTCCCAGCGCATCCCGGAGGGGCCGCCGTCGGGCCCGCCCTTGCCGCCCGGGCCGTTCGAACCGGAACGGCCGCCGAAGCCGCCGCCGCCTCGGCCGGGCTGCTTGTTGCTCCACTGGCTGCCCCAGGACGAGCGGCCACCGGAGCCCTCGTCCTCGCCCCTGCCGTCCGACCCGGACGGGTGGCGCGGCTGCCACGGCTGGTCGGGCCGGCCCGCAGGCGGCGGAGCGAACGGATTGTCGTCGGCCGGCTTCGCGGGCGCGTCCGGCGACGAACCGGAAGAGCCCGAAGCGGAGGAGGAGTCCGGCGACTCCGGGGAGGAGTCCGGCGAAGAGGACTGGCGCTCCCTCATCAGCAGAGCGGCCCGTGCGGGCGACGGGAGGCGGAAGGCGGTGCGACGGCGTCGGTCCGGCATGTGGTGAACGTCTTCCCCATCTCGTCATGTCCGTCCGAAGGACGGTTCGACCGCCCGGTAGACGGCTCGCTGTCCCCTGACGCTACCTCTCGGCCCGGCCCCCGTCCCGTGGGGGCCGCCGGGTGTGCCGGTATCGTTGCTGACGGTCGGCCCGTTCGTAGGGTTCCCCGTATCGGGCGAAGCGATTCTTTCGTACGACCCTACAAAGACGTACGACCCCACAAAGAGTTCGCCGCACCTGCGTCACCGCGCGGTCATCACGTGAGAAAGGGCCCCGACGTGGCCTCGCCGCCTCCCTCCGCCTCTCCCGCCCGGCTGGTCGTCCTGGTCTCCGGATCCGGCACCAACCTCCAGGCCCTGCTCGACGCCATCGGCGAGGACCCGGCGGCGTACGGGGCGCGGATCGTCGCGGTCGGCGCCGACCGCGACGGGACCGGCGGCGTGGAGCGGGCCGAGCGGGCCGGAATCCCCACGTTCGTGTGCAAGCTCAAGGACCACGCGACGCGTACGGAGTGGGACGAGGCGCTCACCGCGGCCGTCGCCGAGCACCGCGCGGACCTCGTCGTCTCCGCCGGTTTCATGAAGATCGTGGGCCCCGCGTTCCTCGCCGCCTTCGGCGGCCGGACCGTCAACACCCACCCCGCCCTGCTGCCCAGCTTCCCCGGCGCCCACGGAGTGCGTGACGCACTCGCGTACGGCGTCAAGGTCACGGGCTGCACCGTCCACTTCGTCGACGACGGTGTCGACACCGGTCCGATCATCGCGCAGGGCGTGGTCGAGGTGACCGAGGAGGACACTCCGGAGGGCGAAGCCGCCCTTCACGAACGCATTAAGGAAGTCGAGCGCTCGCTGCTCGTCGAGGCCGTGGGGCGGATCGCCCGTGACGGCCATCGCATTGAGGGACGAAAGGTTCATCTCGGTCATGTCGGTGAATAAGCCCATCCGCCGCGCCCTGGTCAGTGTCTACGACAAGACGGGGCTCGAAGACCTCGCCCGCGGTCTCCACGAGGCGGGCGTCGAACTCGTCTCCACCGGCTCCACCGCCGGGAAGATCGCCGCCGCCGGAGTGCCGGTCACCAGGGTCGAGGAGCTGACCGGCTTCCCCGAGTGCCTGGACGGCCGGGTCAAGACGCTGCACCCGCGCGTCCACGCCGGCATCCTCGCCGACCTGCGCCTGGACGCCCACCGCGAGCAGCTCGCCGAGCTGGGCGTGGAGCCGTTCGACCTGGTGGTCGTGAACCTCTACCCGTTCAAGGAGACCGTCGCATCCGGCGCCTCCGACGACGAGTGCGTCGAGCAGATCGACATCGGCGGCCCGTCCATGGTCCGCGCCGCCGCCAAGAACCACCCGTCCGTGGCCGTGGTCACCAGCCCGGAGCGGTACGCGGACGTCCTCGCGGCCGTCAAGGCCGGCGGCTTCGACCTCACCGCGCGCAAGCGGCTGGCCGCCGAGGCGTTCCAGCACACCGCCGCCTACGACGTGGCCGTGGCCTCGTGGTTCGTGGACGGCTACGCGCCCGCCGACGACTCGGGCCTGCCGGAGTTCCTCGGTGACGCCCTCACCCGCAGAGACGTCCTGCGCTACGGCGAGAACCCGCACCAGCCCGCCGCCCTCTACACCTCCGGCTCCGGCGGACTGGCCGAGGCCGAGCAGCTGCACGGCAAGGAGATGTCGTACAACAACTACACGGACACCGACGCCGCGCGCCGGGCCGCGTACGACCACGCCGAGCCGTGCGTCGCGATCATCAAGCACGCCAACCCGTGCGGCATCGCGATCGGTGACGACGTCGCCGAGGCGCACCGCAAGGCCCACGCCTGCGACCCGCTCTCGGCGTTCGGCGGCGTCATCGCCGTCAACCGTCCGGTGACGGTCGAGCTGGCCGAGCAGGTCGCGGAGATCTTCACCGAGGTCATCGTGGCCCCGGCCTACGAGGACGGCGCGGTCGAGGTGCTGGCCCGCAAGAAGAACATCCGCGTGCTCCGCGCATCCGAGGCCCCGGCCGCCACGACGGAGGTCAAGCCGATCGACGGCGGCGCGCTCCTCCAGGTCACCGACCGCCTCCAGGCCGACGGTGACGACCCGGCCAACTGGACGCTCGCCACCGGCGACGCGCTCTCCGAGGCCGAGCTGAGGGAGCTGGCCTTCGCCTGGAAGGCGTGCCGCGCGGTCAAGTCCAACGCGATCCTGCTCGCCAAGGACGGCGCCTCGGTCGGCGTCGGCATGGGCCAGGTCAACCGCGTCGACTCCGCGAAGCTCGCCGTCGAGCGCGCGGGCGAGGAGCGGGCGGCCGGCGCGTACGCCGCGTCCGACGCCTTCTTCCCGTTCCCCGACGGCCTGGAGATCCTGACCGCCGCCGGCATCAAGGCGGTCGCCCAGCCCGGCGGCTCGGTCCGCGACGAGCTGGTGGTCGAGGCCGCGAAGAAGGCGGGCGTCACGATGTACTTCACCGGGACGCGCCACTTCTTCCACTGATACCGATCAGGTTCTTCCACTGATACCGATCAGACGCGAGGCCGCGTTCCGGTGCGACCGGGACGCGGCCTCCGCCATGACCGCCCGTGTCCGGCGTACGAAATCTCCTCGCCGCTCTGTTCTAATGAACGGCCGTATCCGATGAGCAGCGGCCGTAGCCGAAGAACAGCAGGAATCCCTAGCGGGGGCAGTCACCGTGCTTGAGCTGAACAAGAGTGCACCGGACCGGTCGGAGCCGGGCCGGCTGCCCGCCCAGGGGACCGGGCCGGACGGCCACTCGGCGGACGGCTCACCGGGCCCGGAGACCGCCTCCGCCGAACGCGTACCGCTGCGGCCGTATCTGATCGTCGGCGCGATCCTGTGCGGCCTGTACTTCCTCTACTCCTACCTCCAGTACGCCCGCTTCGGCTCGCCGTCCTGGGACCTCGGGATCTTCGAACAGGAGGTCCGGGCGTACGCGGACCTCCGCGCGCCGATCGTCGACATCAAGGGCCCCGGCTATCTGATCCTCGGCGACCACTTCTCACCGATCGTCGCGCTGCTGGCCCCGCTCTACTGGCTCTGGCCCTCCGCCGAGGCCCTGCTCTTCGCGCAGGCCGCGTTCTTCGCGCTCGGCGCGGTCATCGTCGGCCGCACCACGCAGCAGCTGCTCGGCGGCCGCTCCGGGCTCTGCGTCACCGTCGCGTACGGACTCTCCTGGGGCATCCAGGAGGCGGTGAAGTCCGACTTCCACGAGATCGCCTTCGCCGTCCCGCTCCTGGCCCTCGTCTGCCGCGCGCTGCTCCTGGAGCGGTGGACGGCCGCGCTGCTCTGGTCGCTGCCGCTGGTCCTGGTCAAGGAGGACCTCGGCGCGACCGTCGCCGTCGTCGGCTTCCTGCTCTTCGTGTACGGGCGCCGCCTCCAGGGCGCGCTGCTCGCCGCGTTCGGCGTGGCCGCCTTCGTGGTCACGCTCATGGTCCTCATCCCGGCGGCTTCCAGCGCCGGGACGTACGACTACTGGCAGAAGATCGACAAGAACGGCGAGCAGGACGTCTCGATGGTGGACTCGGTCCTCGGCGTCCTTAACTCCTCCACCAAGATCGAGATGCTGGTCTTCCTGATCGGCATCACCGCGTTCATGGCGCTGCGCTCGCCGCTGACGCTGCTCATCATCCCGACGCTCGGCTGGCGGCTGCTCTCCCAGGACAGCAACCACTGGGGCATGGTCTGGCACTACAGCGCGATCCTGATGCCGGTCCTCTTCCTGGCGATGGCCGACGGCGTCCGCCGCAGCCGCGCGTCACAGCGGCCCTGGCTCTCCTCGTACGCGAAGGCCGTCGTCCCGGTCTCCGTCGCGATCGCCGTGGCGATGACCCAGCACCTGCCGCTGCGCGACCTGCTGCGCCCGGAGTCCTACAGCACCGACGCCCGTACGGAAATGGCCCGCGCGGCGCTCAAGGCCATCCCGGTCGGCGCGCGGGTCGAGACGGACATCACGCTCATGGCCCACCTCACCTCCGACCGGACCGTCTACTGGATCGGCGGCGCGCCGGAGACCGCGCCCGACATCGTCGCCATCAACCTGGACTTCGGCTGGTCACGACCGATCCAGGACCCGGTGGCGTACGCCGAGCAACTCCACCCGGAGGCGCGCTACCGGCTCAAGCACCGGGGCGGCAGCTTCGTGGTGATGGAGCGGACGACGCCGGAGCCGGCGGAGATCCCGGGCGTACGGAGGGGCTGAGCCCGGTCCGCGGAGACCGGGCGGGCCCGCGCGCGGATCGAGCGCGGACCCGGTCCCGTACGTGCGAAGGCCGCACCCGTTCCGTACGGGTGCGGCCTTCGGACCGATCGAGGTCCGGCGTCACCTGGAGCGGATGACCACCGACGAGCAGACCTTGTCCGCGAACGTCTGCTTCTTCTCGTCCCACAGCGGCCACAGCCAGCCGATGTAGCACGCGATGCTGTCCAGGAAGTGGGCCAGGCGGCGAACGAAGGCCATGCCGAAGCCCAGCGGACGGCCGTCGGCCTCGCGCAGCAGACGGATGCCGACGGCCTTCTTGCCGATCGTCTGGCCGGTGGTGCCCTCCTGGTACAGCTGCCAGACGGCGAGACCGAGCGTCAGGAGGAAGCCGATCAGCACGATGACACCACCCGCCGCATCACCCATGGCGCCGCCGATGCCGACGAGGAGGACGTACGGGGCGCCGATGATGAGGCCGTCGATGATCAGGCCGCCCGCCCGCAGGCCCCAGTGCGCCAGCTCCGGCATGCCACCGCCGTAGCCGGGCTGGCCCTGCGGGTAGCCGCCGCCGTAGGGCTGGCCGGGCTGCTGCGGGTACCCCTGCTGCTGCGGATGTCCCGGCTGCTGCTGCGGGTAGCCGTAGCCCTGCTGCGGAACGCCCTGAGGAGCCTGCTGCGGGTAGCCGTAGCCCGGCTGCCCCTGCGGCGGGCCCTGCGGAGGCTGGCCGGGCTGCTGCCCGTACGGGTTGTTGGGGTCGCCGAAGCTCATAAGGGGTGTTCCTTCAACAGACGTGTGGGGACGGATGGCCACACGGAGGAAGGACGACGTTCAGCGGCCCGCCCCCCGTACAACCGCGGCCTTCATCGTTATGAGCGCGACCTGCGTTTGTCCAGTCCGGGCCACAGGACGTTGTGCAAGTGCAATCTCGGCCACAGCTGAGGCACAGGCAGTTGGTATGCGGGCGGGGTCATCCGCGAGGATGGGGCCATGACTGCCCAGATTCTCGATGGCAAGGCCACCGCTGCCGCGATCAAGTCCGATCTGACCGTCCGTGTGGCGGCTCTCAAGGCGCAGGGGATCACTCCCGGCCTCGGAACCCTGCTCGTCGGGGACGACCCGGGCAGCCGCTGGTACGTGAACGGCAAGCACCGCGACTGCGCGGAGGTCGGCATCGGCTCGATCCAGCGCGAACTCCCCGACACCGCCACCCAGGAGGAGATCGAGGACGTCGTACGGGAGCTGAACGCCGACCCGGAGTGCACGGGATACATCGTCCAGCTGCCGCTGCCGAAGGGCATCGACACCAACCGGGTCCTGGAGCTGATGGACCCGGAGAAGGACGCCGACGGGCTGCACCCGATGAGCCTCGGCCGTCTCGTCCTCAACGAGACCGGCCCGCTGCCGTGCACCCCGCAGGGTGTCGTCCAGCTGCTGCGCGCGCACGGCGTGGAGATCAACGGCGCGCACGTCGTGGTCGTCGGACGCGGTGTCACCATCGGCCGGTCGATCCCGCTGCTGCTGACCCGTAAGTCGGAGAACGCCACGGTGACCCAGTGCCACACCGGCACCCGGGACCTCTCCTCGCACCTGCGCCAGGCCGACATCATCGTCGCCGCGGCGGGCGTGCGGCACCTGATCAAGCCCGAGGACGTCAAGCCGGGCGCGGCCGTGCTCGACGTCGGCGTCAGCCGGGACGAGAACGGCAAGATCGTCGGCGATGTGCACCCGGGCGTCCGCGAGGTGGCGGCCTGGGTCGCCCCGAACCCCGGCGGCGTCGGCCCGATGACCCGCGCCCAGCTCCTGGTCAACGTGGTCGAGGCGGCCGAGCGGACCGCGGCCGAGGCCGCCGACGCGGCTGCCGCGGGCTGACGGCCGGATCCGGAGGGAACCTCATGGGTGCTGGTACGAGTCCGGCCGACCCGGCCCCGGCGGGCCGCGCGGCCGACGGGCCGGATCCGGCCGCGGCGGACGGCTCCACGGAGTCCGGCAGCGCGGAGGCGGGCCGTGGCTCCACCGCGCCGGAGCGTGCGGAGGCGGGCGGCGGTTCCACGGCGTCCGAGCGTACGGAGGCGGGCCGTGGCTCCACCGCGCCGGAGCGTACGGAGGCGGGCGACGGCTCCACCGCGTCCGAGCCCGCGTCCGAGCGTGCCGAACCGGCCGGCGGCGGCTCCACCGCCGCCGACCCGGACGGCGAGGCGCCCGCCCCGCGCCGGACCCGGCGGTTCCCGCTCTTCACGCGGGACACCGCCCGTCCCGAGGGCGGCGGCCGGGCCGCCCCGCGTGACGCGCCCGCGCCGGCCCGGCAGTGGCCGCTGCTCACCGTGCTCGGCGCGGCGGGCGTCGGGCTGCTGGTCGTGGCGCTGGACCCGTTCGCCGAGGCGTTCCGCATCGGCACCATCCTGATCGGCACGGCCCTGATCGCCGGAGCGGTGCTGCGCTGGGTGGTGCCGTCGGTCGGCATGCTCGCGGTGCGTTCCCGCTTCACCGACCTGGTGACGTACGGGCTGATGGGCACCTTGATCGTGCTGCTCGCGCTGGTCGCGCAGCCGAAGCCGTGGCTGGACGTGCCGATCCTGGAGAACGCGGTCCGCTTCACGATCCGCTAGCGCGGCAGGCCCCGTGGGCCCGGGCGGGCACCCGTCAGGAGGTGCCCGCCCGGTGTGCCCGGTCCCCACCCCCGAGGAGGGACGGACAGCCCGGTCCGGGGCTCCGGCGGCGTGGCCCCGGATCACGGCGGAAGGAGCGGCCTCGCCCCGTCCCGGCTTCAGCGTCATGGACAGGGAAGGCCGGCTACAAGGTCCGCCCGGAGCCTGTGGCACGGAAGTGACCATTCCGGCACGGTGTGATCGCCGTGCGACGATGGCAGACTGACACGGCGCCGCGGACGAGGAGCGGACCGGTCCGGGGGAGGCGCCGGCCGGCGGTACCGGCCGCGGCGGGGGCACAGGAAGCACGTCCGGGGGATGCACCGGGGAGAACAGAGGGGGAGGCGCGATGCCTCGTTGGAAGGCACTGCCCGAGGAACTCGACCCGCAGATCAGGGAGTTCGTGAGCGAGCTGCGCATGCTCGTGGACCGCAGCGGGCTGACCGTCGACGCGGTGGCCGGCCGCACGGGGTTCAGCGAGACGTCCTGGGAGCGGTACCTGGACGGCCGGATCCTTCCTCCGCGCCGTGCCGTCGTGGCTCTCGCCGATGTGACGGGCACTCCGCAGCACCACCTCACGAACCTGTGGGAGTCGGCCGAGCGCTCTTGGAGCCGGGCCGGGACGGGCCACGAGATGACGGACGAGACCCTCCGCATCGGACGGGTGCGGGAGTCGCTCGGTGCGACGGACGCGGCCGCCGACGGCCGGCCGAACGGCCACGGCTTCGACGCGTACGGCTCCGACCACGCGTACGGCTCCGACCACGCGTACGGCTCCGACCACGCGTACGGCTCCGACCACGCGTACGGCTCGGATCCTCACCGCGCCGACCCTCACCGCCCCGACGACCGCGCCCCCTTCGTCCCCGCCCAGCGCGGAACCGTTCCTCCGGTCCCGCAGCAGCGCCAGGCCGGACCGCAGGCGGACGCCGAGCGCGGCGGCTCGGCCACCGAGGGCCGCGGCCGAGCGATCTCGCTCGCCGTCGGTGCGGCCGGAGCGCTGATCGTCGTCGTCGGAGCGCTGATGCTCGCGCCCAGCGGCGACAAGCCCGCCGAGGCCGCCCCGCCGACCCCGACGGCCGCGCCGACGAGCCAGGCCCCTGGGACCGAGGAACCCACGACCGACGAGCCCGCACCCGCACCGCCGGCCGGCGTCGAGTGCCAGGGTGCCGACTGCACCGGGCAGAACCCCGACGAGATGGGATGCGGCGGCGAGTACGCCCGTACGGTCACCACCACCGGTGTCGGCGCCTCCCGCGTCGAGGTCCGGTACAGCGAGGTCTGCTCCGCCGCCTGGGCCCGGCTCACCGAGGCGGGGCCGGGCGACACGGTGACGATCACCGGGAGCGCGGCGGCGGACGGGCAGAACGGCGAGGTCACGGTCAGCGAGGCGTACACGCCGATGGTCGCGGTGAAGCAGGCGGCCGACGCGAAGGCCTGTGCGACGCTCACCTCCGGCACGAAGGGCTGCACCACGTAGGAGGCGGGCCGCGTGCGGTGAGTGACGGGCTGTGTGCGGTGCCACAGGGGGCCGGGCGGTCCGGACCTGCCGGGTCCGATAGCCTGGCCGCCGGAAATCTCTTCACGTCAAGATTGGTCGGACGACGCGTCGCGGCGCGAAGGGGTCTCCCGCACCAGGGTCCGGCACCAGGGGCCGGGACCCCCACCGCCAGCTGTCTAACGGAGACCGCCATGACCCGCACTCCCGTGAATGTCACCGTGACCGGCGCTGCCGGCCAGATCGGCTACGCGCTGCTCTTCCGCATCGCCTCCGGCCACCTGCTCGGCCCGGACGTGCCGGTCAACCTGCGCCTCCTGGAGATCCCGCAGGGCCTCAAGGCCGCCGAGGGCACCGCGATGGAGCTCGACGACTGCGCCTTCCCGCTGCTGCGGGGCATCGAGATCACCGACGACCCGAACGTCGGCTTCGCCGGTGCGAACGTGGCCCTGCTCGTCGGCGCCCGCCCGCGTACCAAGGGCATGGAGCGCGGTGACCTGCTCGCCGCCAACGGCGGCATCTTCAAGCCGCAGGGCAAGGCCATCAACGACAACGCCGCGGACGACATCAAGGTCCTCGTCGTCGGCAACCCGGCCAACACCAACGCGCTCATCGCGCAGGCCGCCGCCCCGGACGTACCGGCGGAGCGCTTCACCGCGATGACCCGCCTGGACCACAACCGCGCGATCTCGCAGCTGGCCGCCAAGACCGGTGCCGCCGTCTCCGACATCAAGAAGCTGACGATCTGGGGCAACCACTCGGCCACCCAGTACCCGGACATCTTCCACGCGGAGATCGCCGGCAAGAACGCCGCCGAGACCGTCAACGACGAGGTGTGGCTCGCCGACACCTTCATCCCGACCGTCGCCAAGCGCGGCGCCGCGATCATCGAGGCCCGTGGCGCGTCCTCCGCGGCCTCGGCCGCCAACGCCGCCATCGACCACGTCCACACCTGGGTCAACGGCACCGCCGCCGGCGACTGGACCTCGATGGGCATCCCGTCGGACGGCTCCTACGGCGTCCCCGAGGGCATCATCTCGTCGTTCCCGGTCACCACGAAGGACGGCACGTACGAGATCGTCCAGGGCCTGGACATCAACGAGTTCTCCCGTACGCGCATCGACGCGTCGGTCAAGGAGCTCACCGAGGAGCGCGACGCGGTCCGCGAGCTCGGCCTGATCTGATCCGCACCTCGCACCACCGGGTGCACCGAGCGCCCCCGGCAGCCCGCACAGGCCGCCGGGGGCGCTTGGGCGTTCAGTGCTTGAAGTCGCCCGGTGTGTAGTGGCCCGGTGTCAGCCGGCCGGTCACGCCGAAGCGGTTCCAGGCGTTGATCACCGTGATGGCCGCGACCAGCTGGGCCAGTTCGGTCTCCGCGAAGTGCTCGGCGGCCTCCGCGTACACCGCGTCCGGGACGAAACCGTCGGTGAGGACGGTGACCGCCTCGGTCAGCGCGAGCGCCGCCAGCTCCTTCTCGGTGTAGAAGTGCCGCGACTCCTCCCAGGCGCTCAGCTGGACGATCCGCTCGACGGACTCGCCCACCGCGAGCGCGTCCTTGGTGTGCATGTCCAGGCAGAACGCGCACTTGTTGAGCTGCGAGGCCCGGATCTTCACCAGTTCGACCAGGACCGGGTCCAGGCCCTTCCGGGCGGCGATGTCGAGGCGGACCATCGCTTTGTAGACATCGGGCAGGAGCTCGGAGACGGAGAGGCGCCGCGGGTGCTCGGCGGCGCGGCCGGCCGGGTGGGCGGTGGGTGCGGGGTGTTCGTGTGCGGTGGTCATGAGGACGACGCTACGGCGTCGGTGGCGCACCGGTATGGTCCATTTCCATGACGGATTCCTGGGCCACTTTCGGCGCCGACCTGCATCTGGAGCCGGTCGGTACGGGGCTGCGCAGCGGGCTGACGGCGGCGCTGCGCGAGGCGGTGCGCAGCGGACGGCTGGCCCCGGGCACCCGGCTGCCGTCCTCCCGTGCGCTCGCCGCCGACCTCGGCATCGCCCGTAACACCGTCGCCGACGCCTACGCCGAACTCGTCGCCGAGGGCTGGCTCACCGCCCGCCAGGGCTCGGGCACCCGGGTCGCTCAGCGGGCCGCACCGCGCCGGCCGCCGGACCCGGTGGCGCCCCGTACCCGTCCGGCCCGTCCGCGGACCGGCCACAGCCTCAAGGCGGGCTCTCCGGACGTGTCCGCCTTCCCGCGCACCGCCTGGCTGCGGGCCGCACGCAAGGCGGTCACCGCCGCACCCGACGAGGTGTTCGACTACGGCGATCCGCTCGGGCGCGTCGAACTCCGCACGGTGCTGGCCGAGTACCTGGCCCGCGCACGCGGCGTCCACGCCGACCCGGAACGCATCGTGATCTGCGCCGGCTTCGTCCACGGGCTGAAGCTGCTGGGCGCGGTCCTGCGCGGCCGCCGGGTGCGGGAGCTGGCCGTCGAGTCGTACGGACTCGACCTGCACCGCGACCTCATCACCGCAACCGGTCTCGCCACGCCGTGCCTGCCGCTGGACGAACTCGGCTCGCGGACCGGAGAGCTGGCCGGAATGCGCGGTACGGGAGCGGTGCTGCTGACCCCGGCGCACCAGTTCCCGACCGGCGTACCGCTCCATCCGGACCGGCGGGCCGCCGCCGTCGACTGGGCCCGCGCCACCGGTGGCCTGATCCTGGAGGACGACTACGACGGAGAGTTCCGCTACGACAGGCAACCTGTCGGCGCTCTTCAAGGCCTCGATCCCGAGCGGGTCGTTTACCTCGGCACCGCCTCCAAGTCGCTCGCGCCCGGCCTGCGGCTCGGCTGGATGGTGCTGCCTCGCGGGCTGGTCGGGGAGGTCGTGGCGGCGAAGGGGCCGGCGGACTGGATGTCCGGCGCCATCGACCAGCTGACGCTCGCGGAGTTCATCGCCTCGGGAGCGTACGACCGGCATGTGCGCTCCATGCGGCTGCGCTACCGGCGCCGCCGCGACCAGCTCGTCACGGCGCTCGCCGAACGCGCGCCGGGCATCGAGGTCAGCGGCATCGCGGCCGGACTGCACGCGGTCCTGGAACTCCCGCCGGGCACCGAGCGTCCGGTGATCCAGGCGGCGGCCTTCCAGGGCCTGCGGCTGGAGGGCCTCGCGCGCTACCGCCACCCCGACGCCCCGCCCGGCCGCGACGCGCTGGTCATCGGCTACGGATCGCCGTCGGAAAGCGCCTGGACGGGCGCACTGGACGCGCTGTGCCGGGTGCTGCCGTAGGAGGGCTTACGGATGCGTCGTCACGAGTGGTCATGTCGGGCCCACGCCCTTGGCCTCCGGCGCCTCACCGAAGCGCGCCAAGGCCAGCGACCCCGCCACCGCCACCGCGAACCCCGTCACCGCCAGCCAGCCCAGCCCCGCCCGGGTCCCGTCGCCCAGCCACACCACGCCGACCAGCGCCGGGCCGACCGTCTCGCCGAGCACCATCCCGGCCGTCGCCGTCGTCACCGACCCCTTCTGCAGCGCCGACGTCAGCAGCAGGAACGCCGCCGCCCCGCCCAGCAGCAGCCCGTACGCCGCCGGATTCCGCACCAGCGCGCCCGGCGACACCTCGTCGACCAGCCGCACCGCCACCTCCACCACGCCGAACCCGAACCCGGCGCCCAGCCCCAGCGCCAGCGCCCGGGCCCGCGTCGGCAGCCGCCCGCCCACCGCGCCGAGCACCAGCACCGCCAGCGCGGCGGCGATCGTCGCCCACGGCAGCCACCAAGGGCCCGCCAGCCGGCCCTCCTCACCCGAGGCCAGCCCCAGCATCCCGAGCCCGGCGCAGACCACCGCCACCGCCGCCCACTCCGTCCGGCTCAGCCGGACCGCCAGCAGCCGGGCCGCGACCACCGCCGTGACCGCGAGCGACGCGGCGAGCGCGGCCCCGACGGCATAGATCGGCAGCGCGCGCAGAGCGACGATCTGGAGCACGAAGCCCTGGCCGTCCAGGGTGAGTCCGGCGACGTAACGCCACTGCCGCACCGCCCGCAGCAGCAGCGCGGGGTCCACGCCCGCACCGGAATCCGGCCGGCTCGCGGCCCGAGCGGCGATCGCCTGGAGGACGGAGGCCGTCCCGTAACAGAGGGCGGCACCGAGCGCGCAGATCATCCCCAGGAGCACAAAGGGAATGTACCGGGCGCACTCCGGCGCCCCTCCACCTTCGGCTTCCGAACCGGCGCACCGTACAACTATTCTGACAAGCAGTTCGGCGCACGACGCACGGGGGAGAACCGCACACATGGCCAAGCGAAGGCTGAGGTCGAGCACGGTCGTGCTCGGCGGCATGGGGCTGCTCGCCCTGACCATCACATCCTGCGGATCCGAACCGGACCGGCGCTGCGCCGACCGGACGACCCAGAGGACCCTGCCCAGCTCCGAGTGCCGCAGCGGCGGGAGCGGTTCGTACTACTACGGCGGCGGCAAGAGCGGGGACGGCAAGGTCCAGGGCGGCAGCTTCGACAAGTCGGCGGTCGACCGCGGCGGCTTCGGCTGCACCAAGTCCGGCGGAGGCTGAGCGCGGTGGAGCGCCGCACCATCGAGCCGCGCCACGGCTGGCAGGAGACCGTCGAGTCGCAGGGGCTGGTCTATCCGCTGACGCGCTATCCGGACGGTTCGCTGCGCCCGTACTGGGACGAGAGCGCCTACTACGTCTTCTCGCTGCCGGAGGTCGAGGCGCTGGAGGAGACCGTCGAGGAGCTGCACACGATGTGCCTGGCCGCCGCAGCGCACATCGTGGAGCAGGACCGTTTCACCGACCTCGGCATCACCGACCCGCGACTCGCCACGCTCGTCGCCGAGTCCTGGCGCCGCCGCGACGAACTTCCGTCGCTGTACGGGCGGTTCGACCTGCGCTACGACGGCGGCGGCCCGGCGAAGATGCTGGAGTACAACGCCGACACGCCGACCTCACTGGTGGAGGCCGCCAGCGCGCAGTGGTTCTGGATGGAGGAGCGGTTTCCCGGAGCCGACCAGTGGAACTCGCTGCACGAGCGGCTGGTCGACGCCTGGAAGCGGCAGGCGCACCTGCTGCCGCCGGGCCCGCTGCACTTCGCGCACTCGGAAGGCGACGAGCTCGGCGAGGACCTGATGACGGTCGCGTACCTCCGCGAGACCGCCGACCAGGCCGGCCTCGACACCCACGCGCTCTCCGTGGAGGACATCGGCTGGGACCGGCTGAGCGGACGGTTCGTCGACGACCGGCTCCGCTTCCTCCGCAGCTGCTTCAAGCTCTACCCGTGGGAGTGGCTGACCACGGACCGGTTCGGGACGCGGGTGCTGGAGACCCTCGACAACGGCGGCGGCTCCGGTACCACCTGCTGGATCGAGCCCGCCTGGAAGATGCTCCTCTCCAACAAGGCGCTCCTCGCGATCCTGTGGGAGCTGTATCCGGGCCATCCGAACCTGCTGCCCGCCTACCTCGACGGCCCGCGCGAGCTGGCCGGACCCGGCGGCGCGGGATACGTCTCCAAGCCGCTGCTCGGCCGCGAGGGCGCCGGGGTCGACCTGCACGGGCCCGGCTCACCGACCGTCCTGCGCGAGGAGCCGTGCTGCTACCAGGAGCTGGCGCCGCTGCCCGACATCGACGGCAACCGCGTGGTGCTCGGGGCCTGGGTGGTGGAGGACGAGGCGGCCGGGCTCGGCATCCGGGAATCGGCGGGGCCGGTCACGGACGAGTACGCCCGCTTCCTGCCCCACGTCATCCTCTGAGCGCTCTTTCTCGCAGGGCTCAGGCGCCGAGCACCGTACGCAGCCGGTCCAGGCCCCAGTCCAGGTCCTCCTTGGAGATCACCAGCGGCGGCGCGATCCGGATCGTCGAGCCGTGCGTGTCCTTCGCCAGTACCCGCTCCGCCATCAGCCGCTCCGAGATCTCCCGGCCGGTGCCGAGTGCGGGCACGATGTCGACGCCGGCCCACAGCCCCCGGCCGCGTACGGTCTCCACCGCGCCGCCTCCGGCCAGCAGCCCCAGCTCCCGGTGCAGATGGTCGCCCAGCTCGGCGGCGCGCTCCTGGTACTCGCCGGTCCGCAGCATCGCGATCACCTCCAGCGCCACCGCGCACGCCAGCGGGTTCCCGCCGAAGGTGGAACCGTGCTCACCGGGCCTGAACACACCGAGGATCTCCGCCGACGAGACCACGGCCGACACCGGCACCACACCGCCGCCGAGCGCCTTGCCGAGCAGGTACATGTCCGGCACCACGCCTTCGTGCTCCAGCGCGAACGTCTTCCCGGTACGTCCCAGACCCGACTGGATCTCGTCCGCGATGAAGAGCACGTTCCGCTCCCGGGTCAGCTCCCGCACACCGGCCAGATAACCGGCCGGCGGCACCAGCACGCCCGCCTCGCCCTGGATCGGCTCGATCAGCACCGCCACGGTGTTCTCCGTCATCGCCTCCCGCATCGCGGTGAGATCCCCGTACGGCACGATCTCGAACCCCGGTGTGTACGGGCCGTAGTCAGCCCTCGCCTCCGGGTCAGTGGAGAAGCTGATGACCGTCGTCGTGCGGCCGTGGAAGTTGTCCGAGGCCACGATGATCTTCGCCATCCCGTCCGGGACGCCCTTGACCCGGTAGCCCCACTTCCGGGCGGTCTTCACCGCCGTCTCCACGGCCTCCGCGCCGGTGTTCATCGGCAGGACCATCTCCATGGAACAGAGCTCGGCCAGCTCCGTACAGAAATCGGCGAACCGGTCGTGGTGGAAGGCCCGCGAGGTCAGCGTCACCCGTTCCAGCTGGGCCCTGGCCGCGTCGAGCAGACGGCGGTTGCCGTGGCCGAAGTTGAGCGCCGAGTAGCCGGCGAGCAGATCGAGGTAGCGGCGGCCTTCGACATCGGTCATCCAGGCACCCTCCGCCGAGGCCACGACGACCGGCAACGGGTGGTAGTTGTGCGCGCTGTGCGCCTCGGCGGAGGCGATGGCAGTTTCCGTGGCGGACACGGGATCTCCGTTCGTCGTACGGCGTGGGCGGGGGTGGTGCCCACTTTGTATCGTCGGTCGCATCCGGCGCAGGGAAACCTTCACCCTCCGGCGCGCCCGCCCGCGCATGCTTCCGCGTGCTCCCTGTGTCGGCCCGCGCGCGCTCCGGCGGCCGGAATGTGCGCTTCGTCTCAGGCGCGCGCTCCCGGGGCGCGAGCGGCCCCGCACCCGAGCGGGTGCGCCCCCGCTGCGCCCCGCACCGGCTGCCGGAGATCGCCGCCGCACCTGAGACAATGGGCCCATGGCCTCTGATCGCTCCGCGCTCTCCACCGACCAGCCGCAGACGGGCCGCACCGGCGTGCCTGTCCGGCCCCGTGTGCTCTCCGGGATCCAGCCCACCGCAGGCTCGTTCCACCTCGGCAACTACCTGGGCGCGGTGCGCCAGTGGGTGGCGCTCCAGGAGACGCACGACGCCTTCTACATGGTTGTGGACCTGCACGCGATCACGATTCCGCAGGACCCCGCCGAGCTGCGCGCCAACACCCGGCTCGCCGTGGCGCAGCTGCTCGCGGCCGGACTGGACCCGGAGCGGTGCACGCTCTTCGTCCAGAGCCATGTGCCCGAGCACGCGCAGCTCGGCTGGGTGATGAACTGCCTCACCGGCTTCGGCGAGGCCTCCCGGATGACGCAGTTCAAGGACAAGTCCGCCAAGCAGGGCGCCGACCGCGCCACCGTCGGCCTCTTCACCTACCCGGTCCTCCAGGTCGCCGACATCCTGCTCTACCAGGCCGACCAGGTCCCGGTCGGCGAGGACCAGCGCCAGCACATCGAGCTGACCCGCGACCTCGCGGAGCGGTTCAACGGCCGGTTCGGCCGGACGTTCACCATCCCGGCGCCGTACATCCTCAAGGAGACGGCGAAGATCTACGACCTCCAGGACCCGGCGGTCAAGATGAGCAAGTCGGCCTCCACGCCGAAGGGTCTCATCAACCTCCTCGACGACCCGAAGGTCACCGCCAAGAAGGTCAAGAGCGCGGTCACCGACACCGACACGGTGATCCGCTTCGACGAGGAGAAGAAGCCGGGCGTCAGCAACCTGCTCACCATCCTCTCCACCCTCTCCGGCAGCACGGTCGAGGCGCTGGAGGACAAGTACGCGGGCAAGGGGTACGGGGCGCTGAAGACCGACCTGGCCGAGGCCATGGTGGAATTCGTCACCCCGTTCCAGGTCCGAACCCAGGAATATCTGGACGACCCGGAGACGCTGGACTCCATCCTGGCCAAGGGAGCGGAGAAGGCCAGGGCCGTCGCCGCCGAGACCCTGGCGCGGACGTACGACCGGATGGGCTTCCTGCCCGCCAAGCACTGAGTCCAAGGACTCTGGCGAGATCACGGCCGAAGGGGCCACACTTGCGGTGGCGGGTCGCGGCGCAAGGCCGGAAATCGACCATCGACGATGGAGGAGAACGACGTGGGGACCGTAACGCTCGGCGTTTCGATCGCGGTCCCGGAGCCCTACGGCAGCCTGCTCCAGGAGCGGCGCGCGAGCTTCGGGGATCCTGCCGCGTACGGCATTCCCACCCACGTCACGCTCATGCCGCCGACCGAGGCGGAGGCGGCCGACCTGCCGGCGATCGAGGCGCACCTCGACCAGATCGCCTCGGCCGGCCGCCCCTTCCCGATGCGGCTCTCCGGCACCGGCACGTTCCGGCCGCTCTCGCCGGTGGTCTTCGTCCAGGTGGTGGAGGGCGCCTCGGCCTGCTCCTGGCTCCAGAAGCGGGTCCGGGACGCGTCGGGGCCGCTGGTGCGCGAGCTCCGGTTCCCGTACCACCCGCACGTCACCGTGGCGCACGGCATCTCCGAAGAGGCGATGGACCGGGCGTACGCGGAGCTCGCCGACTACGAGGCGGCCTGGACCTGCGGCTCCTTCGCGCTGTACGAACAGGGCGCGGACGCCGTCTGGCGCAAGCTCCGCGACTTCCCGTTCGACACCGGCGGCTCCACACCCGCCGTCCCGGCCCAGGGCGGCTACTCGGTCGACGCGCCGTCGCTGCGCCCCTGACCGCTGATCCGTGAGCGCCGGCGGTCACATCGGCAGCCGCCGGAACAGCGGGCGCGGCACGTGCCGCAGCGCCGACATCACCACCCGCAGCGAGCCGGGCACCCACACCGTCTCCGACCGCCGCCGCAGCCCCGTCACGATCGCACCGGCGACCGCCTCCGGCGTGGTGGAGAACGGATGCTCCGGCGGCCCGGCCGACGCCCGTGTCCGTACGGCGCCGGGGCGCACGACCAGCACCTGTACGCCGGTGCCCTGGAGCGCGTCCCCGAGTCCCTGGGCGAAGACGTCGAGCCCGGCCTTGCTGGAGCCGTAGATGAAGTCGGCCCGCCGGGCGCGCTCACCGGCCACCGAGGAGAGCACCACCAGCGACCCGTGGCCCTGCGCCTGGAGTGCGCTCGCGCACACCAGCCCGGCCGAGACCGCTCCGGTGTAGTTGGTCTGCGCGACCCGCACGGCGGCGAGTGGCTCCTCCTCGTCGCGGCCCTGGTCCCCGGCGATCCCGAACGCCAGCAGCACCACGTCGATGTCGCCTTCCGCGAAGACCTTGCCGAGCACCTCCTCGTGCGTACCGGGGTCCAGCGCGTCGAAGGCGACCGTACGCACGTCGGCGCCCCGGTCGCGCAGCTCGACGGCGGCCGCGTCCAGGGCCGGTGAGGGACGGCCCGCCAGCCAGACCCGGCGGGTGCGCAGGGCGATCAGGCGGCGCGCGGTGGCGAGCGCGATCTCGGAGGTGCCGCCGAGGACGAGCAGGGACTGCGGGGCACCGAAGGCGTCCTTCACGGAACACTCCTGTTCGCGGGGTGGGGGCGATGCGGGTACGTCACAGGTCGAGCCGGCGCGCCAGGTCCGAGCGGAACGCCTCCGTCGGGTCCAGCTCTGCCCGCAGCCGCCGGAAATCGCCGAGGCGCGGGTACATCGAGGCCGCGATCTCCGGCCGCATCCGCGCGTCCTGCGCCAGGCAGACCCGGCCACCGGCCGCCGCCACCTCCTCGTCCAGTCCGTCCAGGAGGCGGCCGAGGCCGGGCAGGGCGGCGGGCAGGTCGACGGCGAGCGTCCAGCCCGGCACGGGGAACGACAGCCAGCCGGGCGACGGGGCGCCGAACCGCTGGAGTTCGGCGCCGAAGGCGGGACAGCGCCGGGCCGCGATCCGCCGCACGATGCGGTGCAGCGTCTCCTCCTGCCCGTGACCGACCGTGAACCGGTAGCGCACGAGCCCGGCGCGGCCGTGCAGCCGGCTGGCGTCGGGGAGGGCGTCCAAGGGGTGGAAGAAGGCGGTGGTGGTGCGGAGCGCGCCGGTCCGGGAGCGGGGCGCACTCCGGTAGCGCACCTCGTTGAGGAGCGCGGCAGAGGTCCGGCCCAGCAGACCGGCGGGAAGGAGCGGTGCGGTCGGACGGTGGTCCGTGCGCGGTGCGCGCATCGTGCGCCGGGCGTGCGCCGGTGGCACGAAAGAGAGCGCGTGCTCCCCTCGGGTCAGGACGCCTCGTCCGGTGGCCCGGCCCCGGGCGAGCAGGTCGATCCAGGCGGAGGCGTACGGCGTACGGTCGCTGCCGGCCGCGGTGAACCGGGCCAGCAGGTCGTCCAGGTCCGTCGCCCGCTCGGCGGTGACGGCGATCAGCGGCGACGCCACGCGCCGCAGGCGGAGGGTGGCGGAGAGGATCACGCCGGTCAGCCCGAGGCCGCCGGTGGTCGCGTCGAAGAGGTCGGTGCCGGGCGTCACCGTACGCACCTCGCCGTCGGCGGTGAGGAGCTCCAGCCCTTCGACGTACCGGGCGAGCGAACCGGCGGCCGGATGGTCGCGGCCGTGCACGTCGGAGCCGATCGCACCGCCGACCGTGAGCCTGCCGGTGCCGGGCACGACCGGTGGGAACAGGCCACGCGGCGGCAGGATGCACAGCAGCCGCTCCCAGGTCACACCCGCGTCGCAGCGGACCGTCCCGGCCGCCTCGTCCAGCGCGCGGACGCGGTCCAGGCCGGTCATGTCGAGCACCGAACCGCCCGCGTTCTGCGCCGCGTCACCGGCCGCCCGCCCGAGCCCCCGGGCCAGCGCGCCCCGGGGCCCGCGGCCGCGGACCACGGCAGCCGCTTCCTCGTACGTACGGGGGCGAAACCGTACGGCGGTGGTCGGGGCGGTGCGGCCCCAGCCGGTCAAGGACACCGTGTCGACGGACATGCCCGTGACCGTAGCCCCGGGCGTATCGTCCGGGAAAACCTATTCGTACCTTTTGTTACACCGCTCACCGGAACGGGTGATGGATCGCGTGTCACCGGGACGGGGAGTGGGCCTTCCGGACGCGTCCGGAAGAGTGCCCGGTGCGGCCCGCAGGTTTTCCGGGCCCGGGAGGGTACGCGTAGGTTCATGGACTGGCTCAAGAAACTTCCCGTCGTGGGGCCGCTCGTCGCGCGGCTGATGGAGACGCACGCCTGGCGCTCCTACGAGCGTCTGGAGAAGGTCCACTGGGCCAGGCTCGCCGCCGCGATCACCTTCATCAGCTTCCTGGCGCTCTTCCCGCTGATCGCGGTCGGCGCGGCGATCGCGGCCGCGCTGCTGAGCGACAAGCAGCTGGACACCATCAAGGACAAGCTCGCCGAGCAGGTGCCGGGTATCTCCGACCAGCTCGGCATCGACACCCTGGTGGCCAACGCGGGCACGGTCGGTCTGGTGGCCGGTGCGCTGCTGCTCTTCACCGGTGTCGGCTGGGTCGGCTCGATGCGCGAGTGCCTGCGCGCGGTCTGGGAGCTGGACGACGTCCAGGAGGCCAATCCGGTCGTCGCCAAGCTCAAGGACGCCGTGCTGCTGGTCGGCCTCGGCGGCGCGGCGCTCGCCACGCTGGCGGTCTCCACCGTCGGGACGACGGCCGTCGGCTGGACCGCCGACCAGCTCGGCATCCCCGAAGGCGGCGCGGGCGGCGTCCTGCTCCGGCTGGCGGCCCTGGTGGTCGCGGTCCTCGCCGACTTCCTGCTGATCCTCTACCTGCTGACGCTGCTGCCAGGAGTCGAGCCGCCCCGGCGCCGGCTGGCGGTCGCGGCGCTGGTCGGCGCGGTCGGCTTCGAGCTGCTCAAGCTGCTGCTCGGCAGCTATATGAAGGGCGTCGCGGGCAAGAGCATGTACGGCGCGTTCGGCGTGCCGATCGCGCTGCTGCTCTGGATCAACTTCTCCGCGAAGCTGCTGCTGTTCTGCGCCGCCTGGACCGCGACCGGGTCCAAGGAGGAGGAGCTGGACGGGTACGGCAAGGACGCGAAGGCGGAGCCGGAGGCCGCGGAACAGGCCGGCGGCTCCACCCGGGCCTCCTGAGTCAGTCCTGCGGCGTCCGCCGGCCCAGACCCGGCACCGGCCACCGCCGGTTCACCAGGAACACGCCGGCCGCCAGGACCACCAGCACGCCGCCGACGACCGCCAGCGCGACACCGACTCCGCCGGACTCCTGCTGCCCGGCGGTCGCGACGTGCGCGGCCTTCGCCGGGCCGCCGGAGCCCTGGTCCGCGCCGGCTGCCGGCCCGACGCCGTCGCCGCCGTCCGCGTTCCCGGTGTGCAGCGACTTCGGTGGCACCAGCTGGCCGACCGGGGTCACCTTGCCGCTCGCGGCGAAGCCCCAGTCGAGCAGGTGGGCGGCCTCCTTGTAGACGGCGTGGCTCTCCTCCGCCGACGGGTTCATGACGGTGACCAGCAGCACCCGGCCGTTGCGCTCGGCGACCCCGGTGAACGTGGAGCCCGCGTGGGTCGTGTAGCCGTTCTTGACGCCCGCGATGCCCTTGTACGGGTCGACGCCGATGTCCCCGGTGATCAGCCGGTTGGTGTTCTGGATCTCGAAGCTCTCGCGCCTCTTGCCCTTCTTCTTCTCACCGGGGAAGTCGGCGGAGGCCGTGGCCGCGTACTCGCGGAAGTCCTTCTTCTGCATGCCGCTGCGGGCGATCAGCGTCAGGTCGTAGGCGCTGGAGACCTGGCCCGGCGCGTCGTACCCGTCCGGCGAGACAACCGTCGTGTCCAGCGCCTGGAGCTCCTCGGCGTGCTTCTGCATCGCGTCCACCGTCTTGGGGACGCCGCCGTACATCTCCGAGAGCACGTGCACCGCGTCGTTGCCCGACCGCAGGAAGACGCCGAGCCACAGGTCGTGGACCGTGTACGTCTGGTCCTCCTTGATGCCCACCAGGCTGCTGCCCTCGCCGACACCGGCCAGGTCGCTCTCCTTCACCGTGTGGGTCAGCGAGGTGGGCTGGAGCGCGGGCAGCACCGTGTCCGCGAACAGCATCTTCAGGGTGGAGGCGGGCGGCAGCCGCCAGTGCGCGTTGTTCGAGGCCAGGATGGACCCGCTCTCCGCGTCCGCGACGACCCACGAGCGGCCGGACAGCTTCTTCGGCAGCACCGGTGCTCCTCGGCCCAGGTTGACCTGAGGGCCTGTCCTGGCGAGCTGCTCCCCGCCGAGGCTCGACATCGTGCTCGGCGGCTTGGGCTGCTTGTCGTCCGTCTTGTCCTTATCGGCCGCGTGTACGGGCGTAAGGGCAAGACTCGACAGCAGGGCGGCGGAGATGACCGTCGAAGCGATCTTTTTCAGAGCAGGCACGGTCGAAAAAGTACAGGGCGAAGATGTGGATGAGGACCCGGACCGGCTGACCCGCCGGAGTGGTGGCCGGGACTGCTCCTTTCGGACGCCACCCCGGGCGAGGGCCCCGGACGGCGGCGGCGATACTGGACCCATGAAGCTCAGCCGCCCCGCCTCCTGGTTCCTGCTCGTCTTCGGGGTGTGGAGCTGGTTCATCTGGATCACTTTCGTCAAGAACCTGTGGCAGGACGGCAGCGGGCTCGCGTTCGACGACGCGGGTGAGCCGACCGGGTACTTCTGGGTCCACCTGCTGCTCGCCATCACGTCCTTTCTTCTGGGGACGGTGGTCGGCGCGATCGGGTTGCGTGGCGTCCGGGCTTTGCGCGACGAGCGCGCACGATGAGAAGAACGTGGGTAGGCACGGATGGCAGCAGTGGTCTTCGTCCTGGTGGCGCTCGTGGTGCTGGCGTTGCTCGCGAGCGTGCACCGCTATGTGTGGCGCCGGTTCGTCGGTGACACGACGGCACCGGGCAGCACACTGCGCAAGGTGGGCACCGTCGCCGCCTTCGTGCTGCCGCTCCTGAGCGTCGGCGCCATGACCTCCGGCCGGACAGGCGCGCCCTTCTGGCTCCAGCAGGTGCTGGCCTGGCCCGGCTTCCTGTGGCTGGCCTGCCTGATGTACCTGACGCTGGCCCTGCTCGTGGGCGAGGTCGTCCGCCCGCTCCTGACCCGCCTGCTCGCCAAGCGCGACGCGTCGGCCGCCGCCCGTAGCGCCGGCGCCCCGACCGCCGTCGCGCTGCCGCAGGAGGCCGCTGCGACAACGACAAGCGGAACCCACTCCCGTACGGAAGAACTCGTTCCGGCAGGGCCGGACACCCTCACCACCTCGGCCGATCCGGCCTCCGCGACCACCTCGCCCACCGAACCGGAACCGGAACCGGAACCGGAACCGGCCGACCGCACACCTGCCCCGGCCGTCGCCCTGCCCTCCCGCCGCCTCTTCGTCTCCCGGGTCGTCGGCGGCGCGGCAGCCGCCGCGGGCCTCGCCACCGTCGGGTACGGGACGGCCGACGTGCTGCGCGGGCCGAGCGTCCAGCGCGTCACCGTGCCGCTGGCCAAACTGCCGCGCGCGGCCCACGGCTTCCGGATCGCCGTGGTCAGCGACATCCACATCGGCCCGATCCTCGGCCGCGCCCACACCCGGCGCATCGTCGACACGATCAACTCCACCTCGCCCGACCTGGTCGCCGTGGTCGGTGACCTCGTCGACGGCTCCGTGGCCGACCTCGGCTCCGCCGCCGAACCGCTGGCCGGGCTGCGGGCCCGGCACGGCAGCTTCTTCGTCACCGGCAACCACGAGTACTTCTCCGGCGCCGAGCAGTGGGTGAACCATGTCCGCGAGCTGGGCCTGATCCCGCTGGAGAACGCCCGGGTGGAGATGGGCGGGTTCGACCTGGCCGGGGTTAACGACATCGCCGGCGAGACCGAGGGCCAGGGTCCTGACTTCGTCCGCGCGCTCGGCGACCGGGACCGCTCGCGGGCCGCCGTCCTCCTCGCGCACCAGCCCGTCGTCATCCACGACGCCGTCGAGCACGGCGTCGACCTCCAGCTCTCCGGCCACACCCACGGCGGACAGCTCTGGCCGGGCAACTACCTCGCCGAGCTGGCCAACCCGACGGTCGCCGGGCTCGAACAGTACGGCGACACGCAGCTGTTCGTCTCGCGCGGCGCGGGCGCCTGGGGCCCGCCGGTACGGGTCGGCGCTCCGGCCGACATCACCGTCGTCGAACTCGCCTCGCGCCAGGCCTGAATCCCCGCCCCTCATGTGTGCGGGCGTTGCGGTTGCGATCATGCGATCTTCAACTAAACCGAACCGTAACGTCACGCTCCGCTACGTAAAGTCGCAGGTGAGAGGCGGGAAACAGCCTTTTCGGACACGCCGAGTCGAACGTGTCCAACAAAAGGCTGTGAGTGCCCCATTTACTCTTCCAGATGTGAAAATCGTGTGATTGGGTAAGCGCGAACGTGCGGCAATGTGCGTGTCTGAGCGCAACTGCCGTGGTGGGGCTGGTAAGGGAGAGCACGGCAATGCGGTCGGTCCGGGTACGGATTCTCGCGATTCTCGCGGTTTTGGTCATCGCAGGCGTCGGCGCCTGGCAACTGCTCCCCTCAGGGGAGGGGAAGACCGACGCGATCACGGTCGGGACATCGGACATCGTGACCTCGCTGGACCCGGCCGGCGCGTACGACGCGGGTTCCTGGGCGATCTACAGCAACATCTACCAGTCGCTGATGACCTTCAAGCCGGGCGCCATCGTGCCGGAGCCGGACGCCGCGGAGAGCTGCGCGTTCGTCGGCCAGAAGCTCCAGACGTACCAGTGCAAGCTCCGGGACGACCTGACCTTCTCCAACGGCCGGAAGATCACCGCCGAGGACGTCAAGCACTCCTTCGACCGGATCTTCGCGATCAAGTCGGACGTCGGCCCCTCGGGTCTCTTCCCGACGCTCGACACGGTCACCACCGAGGGCCGCACGATCACGTTCAACCTGTCCGGCAAGGACGCGACCTTCCCGCAGAAGCTCGCCACCGGCGCGGCGGCGATCGTCGACTCGACCAAGTACCCGAAGGACGAGCTCCGCAAGGGCAACCAGGTCGACGGCTCCGGCCCGTACGTCCTCAACTCGTACGAGCCGAACGCCCGCGCCGAGCTGGTCCCGAACCTCAAGTACAAGGGCGCGCTCAAGAAGATCGGCGAAGCGGTCGACATCCGCTACTTCACGGCCTCCGAGGACCTGCTGGCGGCCTGGAACAACGGCGAGGTCGACATCGCCCACCGCCAGCTGCCGTCCTCCAAGCTCGCGGAGCTGGACGAGGGTGATCCGGAGCTGCGCGTGACCGAGGCGGCCAGCGCCGAGATCCGCAACATCATCTTCAACACCCGCAAGGACTCGCCGTTCGGCGAGAAGAAGGTCCGCCAGGCCGTCGCCGCACTCCTGGACCGGGGCCCGCTGGTCAGCAAGGTCTACCAGGGCACGGTCGAGCCGCTGTACTCGCTGATCCCGACCGGCTACATCGGGCACAGCACCCCGTTCTTCGACGCCTACCCCTCCTCCGACCCCAAGCGCGCCAAGAAGCTCCTCGCCGAGGCCGGGCTCCAGACGCCGGTGGCCGTCAACTTCGCCTACCGCGAAGGCGACATGTACACCAAGGAGACCGCCGAGCTACGGCGCCAGCTGGAGAAGGACGGCCTCTTCGAGGTCTCGGTCAAGGCGGTGGAGTGGACGCGGTACCAGAAGGGTTACGCGGCCGGTGAGTACGACATGTACACCGTCGGCTGGTTCCCCGACTTCCCGGACCCCGACACCTTCAGCCAGCCGCTCGTCGGCACCGGCAACGTCCTGCACAGCGGCTACTCCAGCAAGAAGATGGACAAGCTGATCGCCGCCACGCAGCAGTTCAGCGACCGCGGCCGCACCTCCAACGACTTCAAGGAGATGCAGAAGCTGGTCGGCGAGGACGTGCCGCTGCTGCCGCTCTGGCAGAAGAAGGACTACGTCGTCGCCAAGTCGGACGTCGCCGGCTCCCAGTACCTCTCCGACGGCACCGGCTTCTGGCGCCTGTGGGAGCTCAGCTGGATCTGACGCGCCACCCGGGACGGCCGGTCAGCCGGCCGCCCCGGGCCGCGTCCCGTCCGAAGCGGCGGAGGCCGGAGTCTCGCCGCCCGGCATGAACTCCGCCAGCAGTGCGTGAACCTGCCGTACGAGCGGTCGCAGCACGCGGAAGCGGGAGAGCCCGATCGCGCGTGCGGCGATCGGCGCGGTGCGCTCGACGAGCCGCCGGCTGCGCTCCGCGCCCGGCGAGCGGTCGTACACCCAGAACAGCACCAGCCCCATCTGCATCAGCCAGAGCAACTCGGGCAGCAGCGGCGCCAGTTCGGGATCGCTCTTGGTGTCCGAACCGGCGAGGGTCTGGCGGTGGATGGCGATCGCCGCCTCCCGGGCCGCCACCGACTCGTCGGAGAACGGCGAGAGCGGACTGTCCGGGTCGGCCGCGTTCTTGAAGAACTGTGCGGCGAACCGGTGGTACGGCTCCGCCACCTCCAGCCAGACCAGCAGCACTCCGCGGATCCGGCCGGCCAGCTCCGCCTCGTCCGCCAGGACGGGCCGCACCGCCGCCGCGTGTTCACCGGCGATGCGGTCGTAGAAGCCCTGGACCAGGTGCTCCTTGGAGGAGAAGTAGTAGTAGGCGTTCCCGGTGGAGACGCCCGCCTCCTGCGCGATGGCCCGCATCGTCGTCCTGTCGTAGCCACGCTCGGCGAAGAGCCGGAGCGCCGTTTCGAGAATCAGCGTGCGGGTCTGCTCGCTCTTCGGCGCCTTGGCCGCCTTGGCGGGCTTCGCGGCCCCGTTCTCCTGCACGTTCTTCTCTTCCTTCACCACGGTCCCAAGGTTAGCGGGGAGCCCACCGAGCACCTGGCGGTACCGGGCACGCCTGCGCCGGGCCGCACCGCGGAGCCGTCGCCGCCCGGTACCTCGCCGCGGCGAGCACGGTCCCCCGGGCGAACGGCGCTCCGGCCGGTGTGGTCAGCCAGTGGGCCTTGGAGCGGTACTTGGCCAGCGCCCACAGGCAGACGATCCAGGCGGAGGTCCCGCGGTAGACCTGCCCGAGGTCGCCGACCACGGTGATCTCCTCGTACGTGGAGGCCGGGTCCAGCTCCGGGAACCGCTGCCGTGCCTCCACCGATCCGGCCGGTACGAGGTCGAGCGGGACGAGCTGGCGCTGCCGGCCGAGCCAGTGCCGCAGGTGCGTGCAGAGCGGGCACCGTGCGTCGTAGAGGACGGTGAGCCGGCGGACAGGAGCGGCGGCGGTCACCGGGCTCACTGCCCCGGCGTCGGAGCGGGCGCGGCCCACGGGCCCGGAGCTCCCGGCCTCGTCCAGCCCTGCGGCGGTACGGGCGGGGTCTGCTCGCGCTCCAGTGCGCTGCGGCGCCGGATGCGGCCGAGCACGTACACATTGCCCAGGTGCATCACGCCGAGCACCAGCAGGACCACGCCGACCTTCACCGAGAGCGCCTCGAACAGCTCGCGGGCGTTCGCGACCCCGTCGGCGTTCTTCAGGTAGAGCGTGACGAAGCCGAGGTTGACCAGGTAGAAGCCCACCACCAGCAGGTGGTTGACGGCTTCGGCGAGCTTCTCGTTCCCGTGCAGCACGTCGGCGAGGAAGACCCGGCCGTTACGGCTGAGAGTGCGGGCGACCCAGATGGTGAGCGCCACGCTGATCAGCAGGTAGAGGACGTACGCGACCACGGTGAGGTCCATGCCCGACTCTCCTTTGAACGTGTTCAAAACTGCTCGTGGGCATGACTGTAGCCCTCTTCTTGAACATGTTCAAGAAAAGGGCTACAGGGTGTCTGTCAGAGAGTCCTGGGCAGTGGCTCGGGCGATTCCACCGGCTCCGGCGGCTCCGTCAGCGCGTCCGCGATCTCCGCGCGCAGCGCCTCACCGTGCAGCGGCACCACCTCCGCCAGCATCTCGGCCCACTCCTCGGCCGCGCTGTCCACGCCCTCCCGGAACCCTCGCTCGATCGGCCTGCGGGCGAAGACCAGCGCCACCGCCGCGACCGGCCGCAGCAGCCACCGCCCGCGCACGCTCAGCACGACGGAGACCTGCCAGGAGCCGTCCTCGGCCGGACGCGGCGTCACCGTGAGGCGGGCTTTGCCGAGCCGGTGCACCGCCCGGCCGACCACCGGCGCGCGGGCGGCCAAAGGCGCCGAGAGCGGCTGCTCCAGCGCGGCCCACCAGGCGCGCAGGTCGACCTTGGCGCGGCCCGAGAAGCGGTACAGCGAACCGCCCTTCGGATTGTGTCCGTCGAGCGACACCTCCAGCTCCCTGGGCGTCCGGGGCTCGCGCACCCGCACCCCCACCCGCATGGACATGCCCTCCTCCGCCATCAGGCTCTCCAGCTCGACGGTGCGGGACGGCCGCCACTCCCGCAGCACGGTGGCCTCCGGGGCGCCGTCCCGGTCCGGCCCGGCCATCTCCCCGTACCGCGCGCCCGACTCCTGCCATGACGCCGGCCCGGCGCTCAGGCGCTCATCGAGCGGGCCTGGTTGACCTGGCCCATCACGCCCGGAAAGGTGTGCGGGCCCGTCGCCGGGATCATCGTGCCGTGGTGGCGGCCGCCGCTGGTGACGGTGACCTGCACGAAGCCGACGGTCCGCCTCTCCTTCATCAGCAGGAAGAGCAGCCCGATCAGGCAGAACAGCGCGAAGACGATCGCCAGCACGATCGCGTGCGCCGGGATCTTCTCCTCGGTGCGCGACATGTCGGTGGCCGTCCAGACCGCGCCCTTGAGCGGCATCGTCCCCGACGGCGTGACGATCGCGTCGCTCATGACGGTGATGTCGCCGATGGACAGCACCGGGACACCGCCCTGTCCGGGCATGCCGTGCGGCGCCGGGAGGTACTGGCCGGGCATCGTCGGCTGCGCCTGGTGCGGGTAGCCGTAGCCCGGTCCCGGCTCGGTCGCCGACTCGGGAAGCGGCTGCGGATAGCCGTACGCGGGCGTCGCACCCGGCGGCGGACAGCCGTACGCCTGACCGTCGGCCACCGTCGGCGGGTGGCCTGGCTGCTGCGGGTGGCCGGGCTGTTGCTGGGGAGGACCCCACTTGTACGCGTCGCCCGCGTACGGATTCGGCTCGCTCATGGGGATCCCCGTTCTCTGCGCGGCTTTCAGCTCGGCACGACCGTACCGCCCATATCGCCCGGACGCAGCAACGGGCCCCGCCCGCCGAGGTCATGAAGACGACGGCGGACGGGGCCCGTGAAAGTGGTGCGCAGGGATACGCGCGGGGATCAGAAGCGACGCGTGATGAGCGCGCGCTTGACCTCCTGGATCGCCTTGGTGACCTCGATGCCACGCGGGCAGGCGTCCGTGCAGTTGAACGTCGTACGGCAACGCCACACGCCGTCACGGTCGTTGAGGATCTCCAGCCGCTGCTCGCCGGCCTCGTCACGCGAGTCGAAGATGAAGCGGTGCGCGGCGACGATCGCCGCCGGGCCGAAGTACTGGCCGTCGTTCCAGAACACCGGGCACGAGGACGTGCACGCGGCGCACAGGATGCACTTGGTGGTGTCGTCGAACCGCTCGCGGTCCTCGGCGGACTGCAGGCGCTCGCGGGTCGGCTCGTTCCCCTTGGTGACGAGGAAGGGCATGACGTCGCGGAACGCCTGGAAGAATGGGTCCATGTCGACCACGAGGTCCTTGAGGACCGTGAGGCCCTTGATGGCCTCCACCATGATCGGCTTGTCCGGGTTGATGTCCTTGATCAGCGTCTTGCAGGCGAGCCTGTTCTTGCCGTTGATCCGCATCGCGTCGGAACCGCAGATGCCGTGCGCGCAGGAGCGGCGGAACGTCAGGGTTCCGTCGAGCTCCCACTTGATCTTGTGAAGGGCGTCGAGGACACGCTCCTTCGGGTCGATCTCGATCTGGAAGTCCTGCCACTGGACCTCGTCCGACACCTCGGGGTTGAAGCGGCGGATCCGGAACGTGGCGGTGATGAACGGGGAGTCGGCGAAGCCGGCTTCGGGCTTCGCGGTCCCGTCGGTCTTGTCCAGGGTCGGGGTAGCCATCAGTACTTACGCTCCATCGGCTGGTAGCGGGTCGTCACGACCGGCTTGTAGTCGAGCCGGATCGACTCGGCGCCGTCGGCGGCCACCTCGCGGTACGCCATGGTGTGGCGCATGAAGTTGACGTCGTCGCGGTTGGGGTAGTCCTCGCGGTAGTGACCGCCGCGGGACTCCTTGCGGGCGAGCGCGGAGACCGCCATGACCTCGGCCAGGTCGAGCAGGTTGCCCAGCTCGACGGCCTCCAGCAGGTCGGTGTTGAACCGCTTGCCCTTGTCCTGGATGGACACGTTGAGGTACCGCTCGCGCAGCTCGGCGATCTTGTCGACCGCCGTCTTGATCGTCTGCTCGGTGCGGAACACCATCACGTTGGCGTCCATGCACTCCTGGAGCTCCAGGCGCAGCGTCGCCACGCGCTCGGTGCCGGTGGAGTTGCGCAGCCGCTCCACCTGGTCGGCGACGAGCTGGGCCGGGTTCTCGGGAAGGTCGACGAAGTCGTTCTTCACCGCGTACTCGGCGGCCGCGATGCCGGAGCGCTTGCCGAAGACGTTGATGTCGAGCAGCGAGTTGGTGCCCAGGCGGTTGGCGCCGTGCACGGAGACACAGGCGACCTCGCCGGCGGCGTACAGGCCCGGCACGACGGTGGTGTTGTCGGCCAGCACCTCGCCCTCGACGTTGGTCGGGATGCCGCCCATGGCGTAGTGCGCGGTCGGCTGGATCGGGATCGGGTCCGTGTAGGGCTCGATGCCGAGGTAGGTCCGCGCGAACTCGGTGATGTCCGGAAGCTTGGCGTCCAGCTGCTCCGGCGGCAGGTGCGTCAGGTCCAGGTAGACGTGGTCACCGGCCGGACCGCAGCCGCGGCCCTCGCGGATCTCCGTGTAGATGGAGCGCGAGACGACGTCACGCGAGGCGAGGTCCTTCATGACGGGCGCGTACTTCTCCATGAAGCGCTCGCCGTCCTTGTTGCGGAGGATGCCGCCCTCACCGCGGGCGCCCTCCGTCAGCAGGATGCCCATGCGCCAGATGCCCGTCGGGTGGAACTGGAAGAACTCCATGTCCTCCAGCGGCAGGCCGCGCCGGTAGCAGGCGGCCTGGCCGTCACCGGTCAGCGTGTGCGCGTTGGACGTCACCTTGAAGAACTTGCCGGTGCCGCCGGAGGCGTAGATGACCGACTTCGCCTGGAAGACGTGGATCTCGCCGGTCGCCAGCTCGAAGGCGACGACGCCGGCGGACTTCTTGACCCCGTCGACCTCGGTGATCAGCTGGTCCAGGACGTAGAACTCGTTGAAGAACTCCACGCCCTCCTTGACGCAGTTCTGGTACAGCGTCTGGAGGATCATGTGACCGGTGCGGTCCGCCGCGTAGCAGGACCGGCGGACCGGGGCCTCGCCGTGGCTGCGGGTGTGACCGCCGAAGCGCCGCTGGTCGATGCGGCCCTCGGGCGTCCGGTTGAACGGCAGGCCCATCTTCTCCAGGTCGAGGACGGCGTCGATGGCCTCCTTCGCCAGGATCTCGGCGGCGTCCTGGTCGACCAGGTAGTCACCGCCCTTGACCGTGTCGAAGGTGTGCCACTCCCAGTTGTCCTCCTCCACGTTGGCGAGCGCGGCGGCCATGCCGCCCTGCGCCGCACCGGTGTGGGAGCGGGTGGGGTAGAGCTTCGTCAGCACGGCGGTACGGCTGCGCTTGGTCGACTCGATGGCCGCGCGCATGCCGGCGCCGCCGGCGCCGACGATGACGGTGTCGTACTTGTGGATCTGCATGGTTTTCCTCTGGTCCCTCTGTCCCGGCGCCTAGCGGATGTTCGGGTCGAAGGTGAAGATCACCAGCGTGCCCAGCAGGACGGTGAACACCGTGGCGGTGTACAGGAGCATCTTCAGCCAGAAGCGGGTCTTGTCCCGTTCGGCGTAGTCGTTGATGACCGTGCGCAGGCCGTTGCCGCCGTGGAGCATGGCGAGCCACAGCATGATGAGGTCCCAGGCCTGCCAGAACGGCGAGGCCCAGCGGCCCGCCACGAAGGCGAAGCCGATCTTGGAGACGCCGCCGTCGAGCACCAGCTGGATCAGCAGGTGGCCGATGACGAGGACGGTCAGGAGGATGCCCGACAGGCGCATGAAGAGCCAGGCGTACATCTCGAAGTTGGTGCGCGATCCCTTGGGCGTCTTGCCGGTCCGCTTGCGCGGCGGCTCGATCACCGGGGCCGGGTTGTCGACGTCGTACAGGCTCACGCCTTCGACGTCGCCGATCGCGGCTGCGGAAGAAGTCTCGCTGGACATGGGCCTCAGCTCCCGAAGACGTCGCGTACGGCGTGACCGAGGACGGGGTACAGGGCCCCGACCATCAGCACGATCCAGATGCCCACCACGGTCCAGAGCATCTGCTTCTGGAGTCGCGGGCCCTTGGCCCAGAAGTCCACGGCGATGATCCGGAGACCGTTCAGCGCGTGGAAGAGAATCGCGGCCACGAGGCCGTATTCGAGGAGCGCGACGATCGGCGTCTTGTACGTGGCCACGACATCGTCGTAGGCCTCGGGAGAGACGCGGACGAGAGCGGTGTCCAGGACATGTACGAACAGGAAGAAGAAAATGAGGACACCGGTGACTCGATGAGCCACCCAGGACCACATGCCTTCCCGGCCGCGGTACAGCGTTCCAGCCGGCACGGAAGAACCCTCCGGGAGCGGGGATTGGGGTCGGCCGGCTTGACTGTCGGTCTGACCCGGCCGGGTACGGTCCACCGGCCCTGGCCATCGTAGCGACGCATTGTCGGTTCGTATCCGCCGGGGCCTCTGGTGTGATCAAAGTGGCAATCAAACAGGCACGTACGGGCTAGAGGGCGTCCATCCGGGACGCGGGCCCCGAGGCCCCGGGCGGCCTGCCGCCGCCCGGGTCACCAGCCCTCGGTCACCAGCTCGACCAGCCGGCTCCGGGCGAGTCGCCGCAGTTCGTCGGCGGCCTGGGCCCGCTCCTCGTCCACCTCGTGCGTCAGCCTGACCCGGATGGAGGCCAGGACCTGGTCCACGGCCTGCGAGGGCGGGCAGGCGTCGAGGCAGATCACGAAGGAATGGCCGAATCTGCTCTCGTACGCCGCGTGCGCGGCCTGCAGTGCCAGGTGCGCGGCGCGCGGCGCGTCGTGGTGCAGGCACGGTGCGGGCTCGGCGGCGAGCGCCTCCGCGATGTCCCGGGGCCCCAGGTCGTACCCGGCCTCGTCGGAGGCGGCCAGCAGGGACGCCAGGTCGTGGAAGGGCCGGTGCGCCGCCATCCGGTGGGCCCAGCGCCCGCTGCCGCAGCACTCCAGGAGCGCGGCCTCGGCGGTGGTGAAGGGCGACTCGTTGAACCGGGCGAGACCGGCCGCCGGTGTGGCGGCGGACACTCCGGCTACGCCGCTGACCTGCGGCGGGCGGCGGAGCTGCACGGGTATGGCGGAGGGCCGGGCCGGCGGCGCGGACTGCTCGGGCAGGCCGGCGGGGGACTCGCTGGACCTGGACAGCGTGGACTCCTCGATCAATGACATCTGTGTCCCGGAAGACGGGCAGGAGGGCAACGAGGTTGCCCGACGGGGACGAACGCGGGGTGAAACCGGGACGGCCGCGGGGTGGGGGTGTGACGGTCCCGGGTGGAAGCGGAGGTGTTCTCGGGGTGGAAGTGAAGAGAGGGATGAATGTGCCGCAACGCTAGCGAGATCCGTCGGGGGCCGTCCGGGGGATCGGCCGAAAATCACCCGAACGGGAGAGTTTCGGAACGTTTGACGACCCTCTGACCTGCGACGTCCGGCGTTCTGTACGCTCCGCGATCGTCCTCGGTGAGCGGATCACCGCCAGAAATGTCAACCTTTCAGCCTATTCACCATCCCCACGCACCCTCGACCCATCCGCCTCCACCTCCCCCCACTGGCCTCTACTCCGGAGGAATCTGACCGATGTCGCCCACGCGAGGTGCCCTCGTCACCGGCGCGGCTGTCACCGCCGCGGCCGCCGTCGTCCTCACCGTCGTCGTCTGGCCGGAAGGCTCCGGCAGCCACCCCTCCCGCGACGCGGCCTCACCGTCCGGGACCTCCGCCACGGCGGCCGCCCCGTCGCCGTCCCGCAGCTATCCGCTCTCGACCACGCCGAGCACCATCCCGGCGGTCCGCGAGCACACCGCCGCGCGCGGTCCCGGCTGGCAGCCGGGCAAGGACAGCTCGATCGTCATAGCCAAGGGCAGCCAGGTGCTCGCCGACGAGGCCCAACTGCTCGCCAAGGAGCTGAAGGTTCCGTACCGGGGCGCGGAGGCGCCTCGCGAAGGTGACGTCGAGCTGGCGCTCGGCGCGAAGGACCAGGGGCCGGCCGAGTCGTACACGCTCACCGTCCGCGACCGGAAGGTGCGGATCACCGGCCCCGACGAGTCGGGCGTCTTCTACGGCACCCGGACCCTCAAGCAGTCGCTCAAGGCCGACAAGACCGTCCCCGAAGGCGTCGTCAACGACCGGCCGGACCGGCCGCAGCGCGGGCTCAACCTCGACATCGCCCGTAAGCACTACAGCGCGGAGTGGATCGAGGACCGCATACGGGAGATGGGCGACCTCAAGCTCAACCAGCTCGGCCTGCACTTCTCCGACGACCAGGCGTTCCGGATCGAGTCGAAGACCCATCCCGAGGTGGTCTCCGACGAGGCCCTCACCCAGGACGAGGTCCGCCGGATCGTCGGCCTCGCCAGCAGCCTGCACATCGAGGTCGTCCCCGAGATCGACTCGCCCGGACACCTCGGCGCGGTGCTGCGCGCCCATCCCGACCTCCAGCTCCGCAACACGCAGGGCCGTGAGTCCCCGGGCTCGATCGACATCTCCAAGCCGGGCGCGGCGAAGCTGATCGACGAGCTGCTCGACGAGTACACCGACCTGTTCCCGGGGAAGTACTGGCACCTGGGCGCCGACGAGTACCAGGCGCTGATGGTCAGCGACCCGGCCGCCTCCTATCCGCAGCTCCAGCGGGCCGCCGAGCAGAAGCACGGCTCGGGCGCCACCATCGAGGACCTCGCCACCGGCTGGCTGAACGACCGGGCCGAGGTGGTCGAGCCCAAGGGCCGCACCGCCAAGGCGTGGAACGACGGCCTCTTCCGCGACTCGAAGGTCAAGGCGGCCAAGAACATCGAGATCGAGTACTGGACCGGCAAGGAGATCGGCGCCCGGCCGCCGCAGGAGTACCTCGCCGAGGGCTACAAGATGCTCAACCTCAACGACGAGTTCCTGTACTACGTGCTCGGCGAGCCGAACGAGTTCGTCTACCCGACCGGCAAGCGGATCTACGAGCAGTGGACCCCGATGGTCCTGCGCGGCACCGAACCGGTGGCGCAGCGCTATTCGCCGCAGATCCTCGGTGGCCGGTTCGCGGTCTGGGGCGACCTGCCGAACGCGCAGACGACCCAGCAGGTGGCCGACGGCATCAGGATGCCGCTCGTCGCGACCTCGCAGAAGCTGTGGGACCCGCGGAAACCGGAGCTGACCTGGGCACAGTTCCAGGAGCTGGCGGTTCGGACGGGCAGCGCGGGCTGACGTCGGCCCGGACGGTCGGCGGGCCGTGTGCTTTGCGGATAGCTGATACGGTCCGCCGGCCGCGCGCTCCTGAGGAGGACGTGAGAGGTCACCGACCGAGATCACGCCCTGGGGGGCCACGGGGACGAACCAGCCGCCCACGGCCCAGCCAGGGCCCATACCTCTGGTTTCCCTACCGGGTGGCCGACGGGGTCTGGAGGGGCAGCGCTCCCTCCGGCCCGGAGGGCGGCCGGGTTGCCGTCCCGCGGTCGCTGCTCCACTTCTGGTGGGCCCTGTGGATCGCGTCGCTCCTCACCGACCGGATCACCGATCGCCTGGCCGAAGGCTGGGTGGGTCCGGACGGCCTCGGACTGCTGGCCGGCGCCGACGCGCTGGAGATCGTCTCAGCGGTCGTGGCGATCCTGTTCGTCCGCACCCTGACCCGGATGCAGGTGGACCGCGCGGCGCAGCCCCTGGTTCCCGCGCCGCCGGTCCCGGGTGCGCACCGCTGACAGCCGCTCAGAAGTGACGCTTTTCGGCCATTCGGCGCAGTACGCGGTAGACCGAGGGAGACGTCGATGAGTCTGCTGGAACTGATCGAACGCGCCGACGAGCGAGCGCTCGCCGCCAGTGCTGTGGCCTGCCTGGACCGCTGCCTGCCACTGCTGGCGGGACCGGACGGACCCGAACCGCTGCGCCCGCTCTGGGCGAGCTGCGAGGACGGGCGGGAATGGGCCATCCGCCTCGCGGCCGTCCGTACGGCGATGGACGACGAGGCCGTCAGCGACGGACCGGCCGCACGGGTGCGCGCGATGCTGGGAGCCGCGCCCTCCGACTTCGCTCCCGTGCCGCTACGGGAGTGGGCCGACGCCTGCTCGCTGGTCGCGCTGGAGATCCACGGCCGCTTCGACGCCCCGGACGGAGAGGCCCCGGTGAACGGGGCCGTCCTCCTGAAGGCGGCGCGCGGCGGGCAGCCGACCGAAGCCGGGCCGCTGGTGGCCGGTGAGCTGGAGCGCCAGGTCCGGATCCTGGAGATCCTGGCGGAGACGACCGGCACGACGGGCAGCGGGGCCGGGGTGCTCAAGGCTCTGGACCTGTCGACGGAGGGGCGCCGGGTGCTGCGCGCGGTGATGTCGCGCCGGGCCCGTATCCGCGGGTGAAGCGGCGTGGCTCTCCTCGGACTTCATGGTCGAACGGCGATAAAATGGGCCATAAGCCGCAAGGTGTGCGTGTCCGGCTCCCGGCTGGCACACCCACACCTCACTCGACGAGGAGCCGCGCACATGTCCACCACCACGGAGCACCGCCCCCACGCCGACCACGCCCACCGGCACGCTCCGGGGTGCGGCCACGTGGCGGTCCCGCACGAGGACCACGTCGACTACGTCCACGACGATCACCTGCACCGCGTGCACGGCGACCACGTGGACGAGTGCGCCAAGTCCGCGCACGAGGTCCACGAGGGCCACGACCACCAGCACGGCCAGGACTGCGGCCACGTCGCGGTCCCGCACGGCGACCACGTGGACTACGTCCACGACGGCCACCGCCACTCGGAGCACGACGGCCACTGGGACGACCACTGATCCACGGCCTCGGCCGATAGCCGGGAGGGCGTCCCTGATCAGGGCGCGGAAGAGAAAAAGAGGAGCGACGACCGGGGCCGCCACCCCCCACAGGAGAGGCCCCGGCCGTCTTCCACGGGGTCGCAGCACGACCCCGTACTCATCTCAGCGCCACGGCTGCGTTTTCTGTCACACCGCACCGAGGGCCGCGAATTGTTGCGAGTTGTACAAGTCATGGACGCGACCCCTGCCGACCACGTAGCGTGCTGAGTCGCGCAGAGTGGCGCAGCAGTGGTGACCAGCTGCGATTTGGACAGCAGGGCGGGTTGAGGGAGTGCTGGGGGACGACGCGGAGCTGACCGCCGCGGTGCTCGCGGCACAGGACGGGGACGAGGACGCCTTCCGTGCTGTGTACCGCGCTGTGCAGCCACGGCTGTTGGGCTACATACGGACGCTGGTGGGCGAGCCGGACGCCGAGGACGTGGCGTCCGAGGCCTGGCTCCAGATAGCGCGTGACCTCGACCGGTTCAGCGGGGACGCCGACCGGTTCCGGGGCTGGGCGGCCCGGATCGCGCGGAACCGGTCGCTCGACCATCTGCGGATGCGCAGCCGCCGGCCCGCGATCGGCGGTGACGAGACCGAGCTGACCGGCCGGCCCGCCGAGTCCGACACCGCCGGTGACGCCATGGAGGCGCTGGACACGGACCGCACGATGTCCCTCATCGCCCAGCTCCCGCAGGACCAGGCCGAGGCCGTCGTGCTGCGCGTGGTCGTCGGGCTCGACGCCAAGAGCGCCGCCCAGACCCTCGGCAAGCGCCCCGGCGCCGTACGGACCGCCGCCCATCGCGGCCTCAAGCGGCTCGCCGAACTCCTCGGTGCCGAGCACCCCGACCCGCCCCTCCCGGCCGGCGCGCCCGCCTCCGGTGGTGGCCCTGAAGGGCCGGACCGCGCTTCGGCCCAGGAGGCCGGGAGCGACGCGGGTCAAGGCCAGGGCGGCGATTCGGGACTCGGTGCCGTACCCTCTCAGCGCCCCGGTAGGGGCGGTCCGGCGGCGCCGGCCGGGGTCACTCCCGGTGTGACGCATTCGCGACCGTGGACGCAGAGGGACATGTGATGGCCGACGAGCAGTACGAGTGGCTCGACAAGGACGCGGCGGAGAAACTGCTCCGCGGCGAGCCGGTCGTACCCCTCGGCGACCTGGCCCGCGACGATGCCGTCCGGCTCGCCGAAGCGCTCGGCGCGGCCCGTGCCGTCCGCCGCGGTCCCGCTGGTGAACTGCCCGGTGAGGACGCCGTCCTCACCGCGTTCCGGCAGGCCACCCGCTCCGGCGGCGACCGGCTCGCCGGAAACGCGGGCGCCGCGCTCCCCGGCCGGCCCGGAACGCTGCACTCCGTCCACATCGGCGCCGCCCCCGCCGCACCGCCGCGCCGCCCGCGCTGGAGCCGCCCGGTCCGCTTCGGCCTGGCCGTCTCGCTCGCGGGCTGCGCGCTCGGCGGAGTGGCCGTCGCCGCCGGTACGGGGATGCTCCCGGGCCCCTTCGGCGGCCAGGGTTCGCCCGCGCCCGCCTCCTCCGTATCGGCTGCGACCTCGGAGCCGCTGGTCTCCAGGCTGCCCGCCGACGACCCGTCCACCGAGGCCCTGCCGACGCCGCCCGACGAGCCCGGTCCGCTCTCCTCGCCCGAGAGCCGGCAGCCCGGCGCGTCTGAGGAGGCCGAGCGGCCGGAGAGCGGCGAGACCGACGCGGAGGCGGACGGCGGCGACCGCACCGGCGACCGGAACCGCCCGGACGGAACGGATGGCTCCGGCGGCGGGAGCGGTGGCGGAAGCGGTGGCGGTTCCGGCCGCGAACACGCCTCCAAGGACCCGGCCGAACGCGACGAGCGGCCCGGCGGCTCCGGCGGCCAGGGCGAGGGCGGCAACTGGTACGAGAAGTCCGTCAAGGCCTGCAAGGCCTTCCGCGCCGGCACCCTCGACGAGCGGAGCCGGCGTCAGCTGATCCAGCTGGCCAAGGGCGAGGAGAACCTGGAGCGCTTCTGCGACCGGATCCTCGGCGGCGACGGTTCCGGCGGTCCCGGTTCCGGCGGCCCTCCCGGAGGCGGAGACGGCGGAGACGACGACGGACCGGGTCGCGGAGACGGCGACGGCGGCTCCCTGCCACCCGTCTCCTTCGAGCCCGCACCGTCCGACGCGGACGGCGAGCGTCGCGCCGATGTCGGCGTACGGGCGGAGGCAGCGGTTCCGCCGCGCTCGGCGACGCCTGTCCCGACAGCCGTACTCACCCGCTGACCTGCGCCTTATCCGTACGCGGAGAAGTGCGCCGCCGACAAGTGTGACGTTTTTCGACGGCCGGGCGCAGTACAGAGTGAGCCGACTGGTCATCGGCAGCGCGACGAGCCGGGGTTCCCCCCGTACCTTCGGCTCAGCGCATCGGCGCGGGCGGGACACGTTCCCCCGGTCCCGCCCGCGCCCTCTCCTCACCGCCGGATCCCTCACCAGTAGATGACGACCTTGTCGCCGTTCTTCACCTGGTCGAAGAGGGCCGCCACCTTCGCCTTGTCCCGGACGTTCACACAGCCGTGCGAGGCACCGCCGTAGCCGTTGGCCGCGAAGTCGGCCGAATAGTGCACGGCCTGGCCACCGCTGAAGAACAGCGCGTACGGCATCGGCGTGTCGTACAGCGTCGACACATGGTCCCGGGACTTCCAGAACACCTTGAACTCGCCCTCGCGCGTGGGCGTGTACTCCGAGCCGAAGCGCACATCCATCGCGGAGACGACCCGGCCGTCGACCATCCACGCCAGGGTCCGGCTCTTCTTGCTGACGCAGAGCGCCCGGCCGGTCAGACACCGCTCGTCCGGCTTGGCCAATGGCCGCTCGGTCGGCGGGTCCAGCTCATCGGCCGTCGGCGTACGGGTCATGGCCAGCAGCTTCCGCCAGGTGACCGCGTCCGTGGAGCCGGTTGCCTCCGTACCCCGTTTGACCTGGAAGGACCGGACGGCCTCGGCGGTGACCGTGCCGTAGTAGCCGGTGGGCGTGCGCCCGAAGTGCCCGATCTGCCGCAACCGCGCCTGCAACTCCCGCACCTGTGCGCCCTCGGAGCCGGTGCGCATGAGGACCTGGGGCGGGGGAGAGGCCGTGGTCGGGGCGGGAGAGGCGGGTGCGGAGGTGGGTGGTGCGGTGGGTGAGGGCGGAGGTGCGGTGCTGGTCTCCGGGGTGGGGGTGGTGGATGTGGCCTCGGGTTTGGCGTCGTCGGTGGTGGAGGGGGCGGGGGCTGTGGTGGCGGGTGGAGGCGTCGGTGGTCGGCGCGGCGCGTCGGCGGCCGGGTCCTGCGGCCCGCACCCCGCCGCGAGGGCGGCTATCGCGAGCAATCCGGCGGCGGTCGAGGTGGCGGCGCGTCGGCCGTGCCTGCCGCCGCCTCCGCTCCCGTACCAGCCCCGTCGCGCGTACGGACGGCCGCTCTCCTCTCCGTACGCGTCGCTCTCCCCGTCCCTGTTCCTGTCCAGCATCCCCGCCATCCCCGCTTCCTTCTGGCACCCGTCGGCCCGGTGATCGCATCCTGCGCATGACAGGGGCGGCGCGTCCAGACCCCCTGGGGAGGTCACCCTCAGGAGCGATCCCTGGCTGAACGTCCGAGGCCCTGGATAAACTCGTGAACAGTGGTCCCCGAAAGGAGGATGCCGTGGCTGTAATACAGCACGAGGAGCAGGTGCGGATGGACGCAGAACCCGAGCCGACGCTCGGTGAAGTCGCCGGCCAGCTCGCACGCTCGCTGCGTGGGCATCGCGTGGAGATTCTCCAGGGGAGGCTCATTGTGACACCACCGCCGGACGTCTCGCATGCGCTGGCTCTGTCTTGGCTCAGCGAGGAATTCGGTGCCCGAGCCCGCAAAGTGGGGCTCCGGCTCGTCCAAGGCGTCGGGCTCTGGCTGCCCACAGGTCCGGAGGACTACGCGATTCCGGACCTGTCGGTCGTCGAGGTCGACATCAAGGACGCTCACGTCATGAAGAACTGCTATGCCGCCCACGTCTTCCGCATGGTGTTCGAGGTGACCTCGACCAACTGGGCCGACGACCTCGGCCCCAAGGTCGAGGACTACGCCCAGGCCGGTGTGCCGGTCTACGTGGTGGCGGACCGCAAGCACGATCAGGTGCTGCTCTGCACCGATCCGCGGGCCGGGGTGTACAGGAACAAGACGCCCCACAAGCGCGGAACCTCGTTCGTCGTGCCGGAGGTGGTCGGTGTGGAGATGAAGCTCTCCGTCGACCGTCTTCTGGACGGCGACGAGGACTGACGACCGGACGTGCCCGCCTGGGGGATCCCGAGGCGGGCGGTGCGTGACCGGTCCGCGAACGCGTCGGGCAACCCGGGCGCGGGCGTCGCGGTGACCGGTCGGTGAACGTGTCTGCGCTGCACCGTACGGCTGTGCGAGACTCCGTCCATGCTGGGTGTCACCGACCTTCCGACCTATCTCGCCGGCCTGCTGCTGATCGTGCTTCTGCCGGGTCCGAACTCGCTGTACGTGCTCTCCGTCGCCGCCCGGCGCGGTGTCCGCACCGGCTACAAGGCCGCCGCCGGCGTCTGGACCGGGGACGCCGTCCTGATGACGCTCTCCGCGCTCGGCGCCGCCTCGCTGCTCCAGACCACGCCGCTGCTGTTCGCCGTCGTCAAGTACGCGGGCGCCGGCTATCTGACCTGGCTGGCGGTCGGCATGCTGCGCGTGGCGGTGTCCCTGTGGCGCGAACGGCATCAGCGCACGGCCGAACTGGCGGAGGCGGCCGAGGCGCCCGCCACGGTGGAGAACCCTTACCGGCGGGCGCTGGTGGTCAGTCTGATCAACCCGAAGGCGATCCTGTTCCTGATCTCGTTCTTCGTGCAGTTCGTCGACCCCGGCTATGCCTATCCGGCCCTGTCGTTCCTGCTGCTCGGGACGCTGCTCCAGCTCGCCAGCTTCCTCTACCTCTCCACGCTGATCTTCGGCGGCACCCGCCTGGCCGCCGCCTTCCGCCGCCGCAAGAGGCTCTCGGCGGGAGCGACCTCGGCGGCCGGTGTGCTGTTCCTGGGGTTCGCGGCGAAGCTCTCGCTCAGCAGCGTGTAGGCGTACGGAGGCCTGGGCCGCCGGCTCCCTCACTCGTGCCAGGCCTTCCCCCCGACGTTGTGGATCATCCGCTGGAGCACCTTCAGCGCGGCGACGAACTCCTCGTCCGCGATGCCTTCGTGGATCTCCGCGCGGGCCCGCGCCACCCGTGCGAACGTCCGGTCGCGCAGCGCCCGCCCCTCGGGTGTGATCCGTAGCCGTGCCGCGTCGTCCCGCGTGATCAGGTCGCGCCCGAGGAGTTCGTCGACGGCCGCCTCGATGCCGTCAGTCCCGGTGTCGAGATAGCCGCTGAGGAAGGTGACCACCTCGGCGCGGTCGCGGCCGTCCTCCTCGGTACCGACGAGCTGGTTGATCACCCACCAGGGCGGCTGGGTCAGCCCGTGCTCGGCCAGCGCCGCGCGGATGTGGGTCACTGTCGCGTCGTGCGCGGCCCAGCTCCAGTAGCCGATCGGCTGGCGGGCGAGTCCGGCGTCGTCGTGTGAGTAGTCCATGACGGTGACGGTAGGACCTCAAGTCCACTTGAGGTCAAGCGGAGTTGAGGTCCAGGACCGCTCGGTTCGGGCAGTGGCTACCAGATGCTGGAGAACCCCAGCCGCACCCGCTCCTCCTCGTTGGCCACATCCAGCGCCCCGCCCTTGACCCGGGCCGCCTCCTGCGCCGTCAGGCCGCGGCCGTAGATCCGGACGTCGTCCAGGCCGCCGCGGAAGAGCTCCGAGACGCCGGCCGGCTGGTTCGGGAAGTCCGGGCGGGCGCCGATGTGGACCGAGAACTGCGCGGACGGAGTGATGTCGCCGGCCGGGGCCGCCGCGCTGAACTCCTGGCCGCCGTCCACCGCCAGCGTCAGTCGGCCCGCCTGCCGCTTGAGGACCGCGTGGTGCCACTGCCCGTCGTTGTACGAGGACGTGGTCCGTACGTCGGCGAAGGCGCCGCCCGTGTCGATCGCGGCGCGCAGACTGCCGCTGCCCGGCTCCGCCCGCAGCCAGAACTGCTTGACGCCGGAGCCCATGCCGTAACCCCAGATGATGGGCCGCGCGCCGGTCGTCGCCGAGTGCTGGAACCAGGCGGTCACGGTGAAGTCGCCCGTGCCCAGGCGCAGCGAGTCGGAGCAGGAGACCAGGCGCAGGTAGTCGTCCTGGCCGTCGAAGGCCATGGACTTGCCGGAGTTACGGGTGGAGAGCTGGGCGCCGCCGTGGACCACGGCGTGGTTGCCGTACCCGTTGGGGCCGGTGTCCGAGGTGCGGGGCAGGCGCAGTTCGCGGCGGTCCGCGTCCAGCCGGCTCTCGGTGAACGAGGTGAAAACGATGTCGCTGTGCGGGATGTTGCCCGCGCTCTCGTAGAGCACGCCGATGGCGCCCGTGGACAGGAGCGCCAGGTCGGAGTAGCCGGACCGGCCCGGCGTCACCACCGTACCGGCCGTCTGCCAGGTCCGGCCCTCGTCGTAGGAGGAGCGGATCGCCAGCTCACGGCGGTCCTCCAGGACGTGCGGGCCCAGCCGGGACGGCAGCGAGACGAGCAGCCGGTTCTGCGTGGCGCCCAGCTCCTTCGCGTGCAGCCGGAGCAGTGAGCCGGAGACGGGCGCGGTGTCGAGACCGGGCACCGGTGAGAACGGCGCGTCGAAGGTGGCGCCGCCGTCCGCGCTGGTGGCGGCCATCCGGTGGTCGTCCGTGCCGCACCGGGCCGAGCTGCGGGCGTTCACGTACACGCCTCCGCCGGTGGTCTCCGCGACGGTGAGCTCGGCCGGGAACGCGGGAGCGGTGTTGCGGTCCACGTCCGCCTGCGCGCCCAGCACCCAGGTCAGTCCGCCGTCGTCGCTGTAGTACAGCTGGCCGCCGGCCCGGTCGCCCGTGGTCGTGTAGTCGCCCGGCACGACCAGCCGGCCCTGGTGCGGGCCCCGGTTGAGCTGGATGCCGTGGCCGGGGCCGGTGGAGATCCAGCGCCGGCCGGCCGGCTTCAGGTGGCTGAGTGAGGCGCCGGTTGTCCAGGTGGTGCCGTCGTTCACGCTGTGGACGACGCGCAGGCTGCGCTCGCCACGGGACGGGCCGTCGGTGCCGTCGGTCCAGCCGCCGGTCGCGTACAGCAGCGACACCCGCCCGGTCGCCGCGTCCACGACGGGCGCCGGGTTGCCGTGCGCGTCCTGGTCACCCGTGCCGGCCACCACCTTCAGCGGGCCCCAACTCCGGCCGCCGTCGGTGGACTTCTTCATCACGATGTCGTTGTGGCCGATGTCGGCGCAGGTGGAGACCCGTCCCTCGGCGAAGGCCAGCAGAGCGCCCGAGGTGGTGGTGACGAGCGCGGGGATCCGGAAGCAGCGGTAGCCCTCGGTGTTCGCCTCGAACGGAGTGGCGACCGCTGACGGTACGGCCGCTGCCGCTGCCGCCGCTGCCGTGGCCGAGGCGGGAGCGGGTACGCCGAGGGCCGTGGTGGCCAGCACTGTCGTCAGCGCGGCCGTGATCAGCCGGGGTCTGTGGCGATGTGCTCGTGGTGGCCGTCCGAACAAGCGCATGGTGTCCGTCCCTGTCTTCGTACGCGTGGTCGACGGGCACGGGGCGTGCCCGCCTCTTCACCTCCGGGAACGCACCCGCCGGCTCTGCTCCGTCATCGTCCGCTTCAGCCGGAGCCCGAACGGCTTCTCGACGAACCGGTGCATCAGATGGGCCAGGACCAGGATCGAGACCACCGTGGCGACGAGCGTCAGCTGCGGCGGCAGATGCAGACCCCGGCTCATGATGCGGATCGCGAACCAGCCCAGGTGCTCGTGCAGGAGGTAGAAGGGGTACGTCAACGCTCCCGTGAACGTCAGCCAGCGCCAGTTGGCCCACTTCAGCCACCCCAGTGCCACGGCGGCCACCGCCACGAAGGAGAGCGTCACGATCAGCTGGATGACGTACGGAGAGCGGTCGAACTCGCCGCCTCCGCCCGGATGCCACAGGGCCGTGACCGAGTAGCGCTGGCCCAGGAGCCAGCTGACCAGGACGATGCCCCAGAGCAGCAGATCGCTGCCGTGCCGGTGGATCAGGTAGAGCGCGAGGCCCGCGATGAAGTACGGCGCGTGGTCCCGCATCACCAGGGCGTCGGTCAGCGGATGGTCGGCGATCCGCGCGAAGGCGCCCGCCAGCGTCCAGCCGCAGCAGAAGACGACCACCCGGCGGTACGTGACCCCGCGCCAGACGACGAACACGGCGAACAGCACGTAGAAACGCAGCTCCACCCAGAGCGTCCAGCACACCCCGAGCACCCGGTCCACGCCCATCGGCTGCTGGAGCATCGTCAGGTTGACCAGCAGTTCGTCCAGGCGCAGCGGCTTCACCACGACGGGCAGCGCGACCGCCGCGGCCGTGACGACGACGATCGCCGCCCAGTACGCCGGGTAGAGGCGGGCGACCCGGGAGCGGAAGAAGTCACCGACCGAACGGCCCCAGCTGCTCATGCAGATGACGAAGCCGCTGATGATGAAGAAGAGCTGCACACCCAGACTGCCGTACGTCGCGAACGACGACAGGGTCGGGAAGAGGTGCGCCGGCGACTGGCCCCAGGACTCGGCGACCGGGCCTTCCTTGCCCGCGTAGTGGTAGAGGCAGACCATCAGCGCGGCCAGGATGCGCAGCCCGTCCAGAGCCGCCATCCGGTCCCGCTTCCCGGCAGCGGAGGCCGGCCGCACCGGTTCCGCGACGCGGACCTCCGGGACCGGCAGCGTCGGCGTACGCGTCAGGTCCGCTCCTCTGCTCACCGCCTGCCCCATCAGCCGCGCGCGCCACGGACACCGGGAAGGCGGCGGCCCGTCCCGCGCTTCCAGGCCACGGCCTGCCGGGCGATCCTGCGGACCGTCGCGTTGCGCGGGATGAAGTCGAACTGTGCCGGAAGGGCTCCCGGCAGCGCGAGTGCGGTGAGCCGGCGGCGGCGGAAGTACGGGGAGGAGGCCGGAGCGGGGTGCGCGGCGAGGTACTGCGCGGCGGCGGCCCGCAGCCCCGGATAGATCTGCGGCTGCATCGCGAAGCCGACGGCCGTGACCAGACCCGAGAGCTCCGCGCGCACGCGCTCCTCGCTCGGCAGCCGCCACGAGGTGACCGCCTCGCGGTCCTCCAGGGCCGGCAGCAAAGCGTCGACGATCGTGACCGGGACGCGGTTGCTGTTCTGGTACGGCGTCAGTGCGGCGAGCAGCTCCTCGGTGCCGACCCGCGCCACCGGGATCCCGTAGAACGTGGCGGCGGTGAGCAGCGCGGTGGAGAACGCGCCGACGACCAGCGCCGGCCGCGTCCGTTCGTACACCACCTCGGCGATCACCGGCGAGTCCAGCACCGTGAGTTCGGCGCCGAGCAGCTCGGCCTCCTGCTCCAGCGCGCGCGACCAGCCGACCGGCGCGGCCGGATGCGGCTTGAAGACCACGCGGGTGTGGCCGAGCGCGACCGTGCCGCGCAGCATCCGCAGGTGCAGCTCCTGCTCCTCGTCCGCGGTGAGGATGTCGATGGCGGAGAGGTACTGGCCGAGCAGCAGCGCCGGTGCGTCCGTCGGAGCATCGAACTCCGCGGCGGAGGAGGCCAGTTCGCCGAGCACCTTGAGGAACTCGGCCGTCGGCACGACCTCCGGCTCGACGTCGAACTCGGTCATCAGCAGCGGCCGCAGTCCCGGCACCAGGTCCAGGTGGAGCAGGCGCCGCACCCGGGTGCCGATCAGCGGGTCGATCTTGCTGCGGGTGGGCCCGTAGCTCATCAGGCCGTCCGCGTAGAGGTGGATCGGGCTCTCGCCGAAGATCTTGGCCACCGCGCTGGACGGGTTGGCCTGGATGGACTCGCAGGCGATCTCCACCGGCCCGTCACCCAGCTTCCAGGCCAGCCGCAGATACCGCTCCCAGAGCAGGGCGTCCTGCTCGCGCGGGAACCAGCCCGCCGGATGGAAGGGCCTGATGAACGCGTTCCACGAGTGGACCTCGTCGAACTCCGGCCGCAGCGAGCCGAATCCGGCCATGCGGTCGAGCGGTGTGCCCACCTCGGGCGCGGGAGAGGTGTCGCTGACGATCAGCAGCCGGCGGTGTTCGGCGCGCGGGCCGAACTGGCCCGCCCGGATCGCGGCGGTCACCGTGGCGGCGGCGTACTGCGAGGCCGCGAAGAAGAGCTGGGTGGAACGGATGGCAGACATCAGGCACGGGCTCCGGAGGCGGCGGCAGGTGAGGCGGCGGGCGTGGGTTCGGCACCGGCGGCGCGGCGGCGCACCCGGCGCAGCAGAGCCGCGCGCCGGTCGCCCAGCGAGAGCAGGGTCTCGTCGAGGATGTCGCCGGGAAGCCTGTGCAGCGCGGCGGCGCTCATGGAGCGCAGCGTCCGGGCCACGGGCGGTTCGAACCGTTCTATGGAGCCGAGGTGGTGGGCCATGACCGCGCAATACGTACGAATGGCCTTCGGCAGCAGAACATCCGCGTCGCGGTCCTGTGATGTCTCCGCGATGACCTGGTCGAATGCCCGGATGAAATCGAGTTGCCGGACATCTCCGATCTGCGTGAGCGAGGAAGCGACTCCCCGCCGGTAGAAGACGCCGAGCAGTCCGACCGCCGCGAAGCTCTCCGCCTCCCGGTGCAGCCGCCAGATCCAGGGCCGGTCCTCGGCGGTGCGCAGGCCGTCGGTGAAATGCAGAAGGCCCCGGTCGAGAAGGCGGCGGTGGTATATGCCCGCCCAGGCGTACGGATAGTCGACCGACGTGGTGCGGTCGGCCGGAAGTATCACCGAGCGCGGGCTGAGCACCTCGTTCCGCAGGCCGTGCGGCACCCGGTGCACCTTCCGCGTACGGCCGGTGACCTGCACATGGTCGGAGCGGACGAAATCGCAGTCCAGCCGCTCGGCCGCGGCGACCAGCTCCGCGAAGTAGCCGGGAGCCAGCCAGTCGTCGCCGTCGAGGAAGGTCAGATACTCCCCGCTCGCCGCGTCGAGGCCGGTGTTCCTGGCCGTGGCCAGACCGCCGTTGCGCTCGTGGACGATCACCTTCGCGCCCGGAATGTCCTTCCTCGCGCGTTGGAGGACCTCGGCCGTCCCGTCGGTCGAACAGTCGTCGACGAGGATGAACTCGAAGTCCTCGCGGGCGTTGGACCGCAGGCTTCTGAGGGTGTCGGGCGCGTATGTCTGCACGTTGAAGAACGGCACGATGACGGAGAGCTTAACCACCCGCGTCACGCTAGTCGGAGGCCCGGCACTTTCCTTGTCCCGGAAAGGTACTGCGGGTGAACGATGAATGTCCGAACAGTGAATCGAACCGCGTCGAGCGGCAGTTGGCCGCTCCGGCCGGCGAAATCCCCAACCGTCGGCTCGCTGTTAACCATTTGTTGCCGTCACGTTGGGCCGCGCATCGAAATGCCTTCCTAACTTCTAGGACGTGCCCCCACGTACCAGCAATGCGGCCGATCCGGCCCCGACCCCCGCCGAGCCCCGCCCGGCGCTGCGGGTCGCCGTCCTCGCCGACTCCGACACCCGGTGGAAATGGGGCGCGCTCACCGCGCGCCGCCTGACCGCCGAGGCGGACGAGCGGGACGCGCGTCCCGTCCAGGTGAGCGGGCTGCTGCTGCGCGGCCGGGCCACGCCGACACCTCGCCAGCTCGCGGAGGTCGGCGAGGTCGGCATCGAGGCGGAGAAGGTCCGCGAGGTCACCGCCGTCGAGTTCCTGCACACCGTGCGCGACGAGGCGTACGACGTGGTCGTCCTCGCGCTCGTCGGCGGCGGCGTCCAGGCGATGCTGCACGGCCTGGCCGCACTGCACCTCACACGCCGGCCGGTCATCGTCACCGGATACGTCGGCGTCGTCTACGAGAAGCTCGCCGACGGCCTCCTCCTGCGCCACGGCGCCGATGTCGTCCTCGCCAACTCGGCCCACGACGCGGAACGTTTCCGCACGGTGTACGAAGGAGTGGGCGCCGACGCCTCGGCCGTCACCGAGGCCGCGCTGCCTTTCCTCGGCGGAGCCCCGTACGAGCCCGAAGAAGGCCGCGACACCGTGGTGTTCGCCGCGCAGCCCTCCGTACCGGCTTCCCGTGCCGACCGTACGTACCTGCTCCGCCGGCTCGTCGAGCACGCCCGGCTCCACCCGCGCCGCGAGGTGCTGCTCAAGCTGCGCTCCAGGCCCGGTGAGCACACCACGCACATCGAGGAACTGCCGTACCAGAAGCTCGCGCAGAGGCTTCCCGGCGGCCTGCCGCCCAACTTCCGCCTGGTGTACGGGCACATGGGCGAGGTCCTGGACCGTACCGACCTCCTGGTCACCGTCTCCTCCACCGCCGCGCTGGAGTCCCTGCACCGCCGCATCCCGACCGCGGTCCTCACCGACCTCGGCGTACGCGAACCTCTCGGCAACCACCACTTCGTCGGCTCCGGGCTCCTCACCTCCTGGGACCGGCTGGACGGCGGCTACCGCCCGCGCCCCGACGAGGAGTGGCTGGCCGGACAGGGCGTCGCCGCCGACGGCTCGTACGGCAGCGCCTACGACACGGCCCGCGCCAAGGTGGCCGAGCTGCTGGCGGACCGCCAACTCCCGCCTCTGGCGCCGTACTACACGCCCGCCACCGCGCCCGGCTACCTCCCGGCCATCCTCGCCCGCCACCACCTGGCCCCGGACGGCACGCCGCTGCCCGGTGCCGCCGCGCCGCAGGAGACCGGCCGGGTGCGCGGCGCGGTGCGGGAGACCGTACGCAACGCGGCGCGCGGCGCCTACCGGCACGGCGTCCAGCGCGTCGCGCCGGTGATCCGCCGGATGGGGGAGCTGTGACCACCACCTCAGGAGCTTCGATGACACCGACCGTCCTCGCCGTGATCCCCGCACGCGGCGGATCCAAGGGCGTGCCCGCCAAGAACCTCGCCGAGGTCGGCGGTATCCCGCTGGTCGCCCGCGCGGTCCGCGCCGCGCTCGCCGCACCCGAGGTCACCGACGTCGTCGTCACCACCGACGACACGGCCATCGCGCAGGCGGCCCGCACCGCCGCCGCCCACCTCGGCGCCGCCGACCGGCTGCACTGCGTGGAGCGCCCGGCCGCCATCGCCGGCGACACCGCGACCAGCGAGGCGGCCGTGCTGCACGCGCTGGACGTCTACGAGGCCGAGCGCGCCCGGAGCGTCGACGTGGTCCTCCTCGTCCAGTGCACCAGCCCGTTCGTCTCCCGCGAGGACATCGACGGCGTGGCACGGGCGGTGGCCCACGAAGGCGCCGACACGGCCGTCACCGTCGCGCCGTTCCACGGTTTCGTCTGGCGCGACGGGCACGCGGTGGAGGACGGCACGTACGGCGTCAACCACGACAAGTCCGTACGTCCGCGCCGCCAGGACCGTCCTCAGGACTTCCTGGAGACCGGCGCCGCCTACGCGATGGACGCGGCGGGCTTCCGTACCCACCGCCACCGCTTCTTCGGCCACACCGCGCTCGTCGCCACCGACCCGGCCCGGGTCCTGGAGATCGACGACCCGCACGACCTGGCCCGCGCCCGCGCGCTCGCGCCGCTCCTGGACCCCTCGCCGCTGCCGTCCCTCGCGGACGTGGACGCGGTCGTCCTGGACTTCGACGGCACGCAGACCGACGACCGGGTCCTGGTCGACTCCGACGGCCGCGAGACCGTGGCCGTGCACCGGGGCGACGGGCTCGGCATCGCCGCGCTGCGCAAGACCGGTGTGCCGCTCCTGATCCTCTCCACCGAACAGAACCCGGTCGTCGCCGCCCGCGCCCGCAAGCTCCAGGTGCCCGTCCTGCACGGCATCGACCGCAAGGACGAGGCGCTCAAGCAGTGGTGCGACGAGCAGAACATCGCTCCCGACCGCGTGCTCTACGTCGGCAACGACGTCAACGACCTGGGCTGCTTCGCCCTGGCCGGCTGGCCCGTGGCGGTCGGCAGCGCCCACGACTCGGTACGCGCCGCGGCGCGCGCCGTCACGACCACCCCCGGCGGCTACGGCGCCATCCGCGAGATCGCGGCCTGGCTGCTCGGCCCCACCCTCACCACGACCACCTCTCCTGTCCCCACAGTCCCCACCAAGTAAGGAAGCACCACCATGAGCACCTCCCGTCTGCGCACGTTCGGCACCCGTACCGCCGGACCCGGCAACCCCGTCTACATCACCGGCGAGATCGGCATCAACCACAACGGCGACCTCGGCAACGCCCTCGCGCTGATCGACGTGGCCGCCGAAGCCGGCTGCGACGCGGTCAAGTTCCAGAAGCGCACCCCGGAGATCTGCACCCCGCGCGACCAGTGGGACATCGAGCGCGACACCCCGTGGGGCCGGATGACGTACATCGACTACCGCCACCGCGTCGAGTTCGGCGAGGAGGATTACCAGGCCATCTCCGAGCACTGCGCCGAGCGCGGCATCGACTGGTTCGCCTCCCCGTGGGACACCGAGGCCGTCGCCTTCCTGGAGAAGTTCGACGTCCCGGCCCACAAGGTGGCCTCCGCCTCGCTCACCGACGACGAACTGCTCCGCGCCCTGCGCGCCACCGGCCGCACGGTGATCCTCTCCACCGGCATGTCCACGCCGAAGCAGATCCGGCACGCGGTCGAGGTGCTCGGCAGCGACAACATCCTGCTCTGCCACGCCACCTCCACCTACCCGGCCAAGGCCGAGGAGCTGAACCTGCGGGTCATCAACACCCTCCAGCAGGAGTACCCGAACGTCCCGATCGGCTACTCCGGCCACGAGACCGGCCTGCAGACCACGCTGGCCGCCGTCGCGCTCGGCGCCACCTTCGTGGAGCGCCACATCACGCTGGACCGCGCCATGTGGGGCTCCGACCAGGCCGCCTCCGTCGAGCCGCAGGGCCTGACCCGCCTGGTCCGCGACATCCGCACCATCGAGGCCTCCCTCGGCGACGGTGTCAAGAAGGTGTACGAGTCCGAGCTCGGCCCGATGAAGAAGCTCCGCCGGGTCGCGGGCGTCGTCGCGGAGACCGAGAACGCGCCGGCCCCCGAGCCGGTCGCGGTCTGAGCGCCGACCGGTGAACCTCGCCTTCGTCGAGAGCCCGGTCCAGCTCCTGAACGTCCTGGAGTGGACCCACGCCATGGGGGGAGACGATCCGGCCGGCACCACGGTCGTCGTCCTCCCCCCGGTCGACCCGATGTCGCGCGGCCAGCTGCGCCGGATGGCGGAGCTGGCCCGCGACGAGGGCATCACCGTCCGCTGGCAGGAGGCGCGCGGGGACTCCGGCGCGCCTCTCAAGGCCCTGCGCGCCCTGGCCGGACTGGTCAGGCGCGCGGACCACATCGTGATCGGCGACCCGTTCTCCCGCTATGTGCAGCTCCTGCTCACCCTGGTCCGCGCCGAGCGCCTCACGGTGGTCGACGACGGCACGGCGACCATGGAGTTCGTCACGCAGCTGGCGCGCGGCGAGCGGCTGACCCGCTGGCACCGCAAGGGCCGCGGCGGCCCGCGCGAGCTGCTCCTGGCCCCCGTCACGGCCACCGCGCGGCGCCGCTTCACGCCGACGGCCCGGCACCAGGTGGAGGTCTTCACCGCGATGCCGGTCGAGCCGCCGCCCGGTGTCACCGTCACCGCGAACACCTTCGCCTGGACCCGCGCCCGCTTCGGCCCGCCGAGCGTCGGCAAGGGCGCGGACCTGGTCGGCACCTCGCTGGTGGAGACGGGTGTGGTCGACCCGGTCCCGTACCAGGAGGCGGTCGCGGCCCTGGCCCGTACCCACGGCGCCACCCGCTACTTCGCCCACCGCCGCGAGTCCGCCGAGAAGCTCCACGCGCTGGAGGCCGCCACCGGCCTGGAGATCGTCCGCCCGGACCTCCCGCTGGAACTCATCGCCCGCCGCGGCCCCATCGGCCACACGGTGGTCAGCTTCCCGTCCACAGTGGTCCACACGCTCCCGCTGGCCCTGGCCGGCACCGGCGTGAACGTCGCGGTCTGCGACATCGCGCCGGAGTGGCTCCGTACGACGGCCTCGCCGCGCGCGCAGGGCTTCCTGAGCGGGGTCACGGAGACGGCGCGGGGGGTGCAGCGGCTGACGTCGACGGCGCACGCGTAGCGGGTCTCCGCCGCCGTCACCGAAACCCACGTTGATACCCACTGTCACGAGTCGTCACACACCTCGACTCCGCCTTTTGTTCCCCTGCGCGGCTGAAGTTTTTTTGATCAGTGGCCAGTTGATGGGTGAAGGGGCCTACCCTTCACAAGGTGAACCAGTTGAAGTCCCGCGCCGCCCGCTCCGAAGACCCGGTCGACCAGCCGGGAGGAGGTGGGCTGCCCGGCAGGCTCGGCGACGAGCTGAGGGCCGAGCTGATCTCCTTCCGCCGGGACCTCCACATGCATCCCGAGCTGGGCAACCAGGAGTTCCGGACCACCGCCGCCATCAAGGACCGGCTGGAGAAGGCCGGGCTGAAGCCGCGGGTGCTGGACGTCGGGACCGGGCTGGTCTGCGACGTGGGGGAGTGGGACGGCGTGACGCCGATGCTGGCGTTGCGGGCCGACATCGACGCACTGCCGATCCCGGACACCAAGGTGGACGTCCCCTACCGGTCCACCGTGCCCGACCGGGCCCACGCCTGCGGCCACGACGTCCACACCACCACCGTGCTCGGCGCCGGCCTGGTCCTCGCCGCGCTCGACCGGCAGGGCCTCCTGCCGAACGCGGTGCGGCTGGTCTTCCAGCCGGCCGAGGAGGTCATGCCGGGCGGCGCGCTCAGCGCGATCGAGTCCGGGGTGCTGGAGGGCGTCGGGCGGATCATCGCGGTCCACTGCGACCCGAAGGTGGACGTCGGGAGGATCGGGCTGCGCATCGGGCCCATCACCTCCGCCTGTGACCGCCTGGAGATCTCGCTCGACGGCCCCGGCGGCCACACCGCCCGCCCGCACCTCACCACCGACCTGGTCACCGCCGCCGCCCGGGTCGCCGTGGACGTCCCCGCGCTGCTCTCCCGTCGCGTCGACGCCCGCTCCGGCCTCGTCCTCACCTGGGGCCGCCTCCACACCGGCCACGCGCCCAACGTCGTCCCGCAGCACGCCGAACTCTCCGGCACGGTCCGCTGCCTCGACCTGAACGCCTGGCGGGACGCGGCCGACCTGGTGCACGCCGCCGTCGACGAGGTGGCCGGAATGCATCGGGCCAAGACCGTGATCAATTACGTACGGGGCGTGCCGCCCGTGGTCAACGACGCCGAGTCCATCGGCCTGCTGGACGCGGCGATGACCGAGCGCCGCGGTTCGTACGCGATCGAGGACACCGAGCAGAGCCTCGGTGGCGAGGACTTCTCCTGGTACCTGGAGCGCGTCCCGGGCGCCATGGCCCGCCTCGGCGTCCGGCCGCCCGGCGACACGCGCGGTCTGGACCTGCACCGCGGCAACTTCGACGTGGACGAGGAGGCCATCACCGTAGGCGTCGAGCTGTTCACAGCGGCGGCTCTGCTGGCCGGACGGTCTTAGGGGCGCCTTCACGAACTGTTCGCGGCCCATCCATGGACGTGGCCGACACCTTCTGTTCGCGACGATCCGATAACGGCTTCCGTACGTGCTCTTATCTGACATCTACGCGCGTTACGATCGCCGCGAAACCAGCGCCGGAAGAGGCGCTTCGGTCAGGTTTGAAGGAGCCTCCCTTGCGCCGGATCACCAGGATTGCCACCGTGGGCGTCGCGTCAGCGGCCCTCGCGCTCTCCGCCACCGCGTGTGGCGGAAAAACGTCGTCGGAAGCCAGTTCCGACGGTGGAGCCAAGGCCGCCATCGCGTACGACATCGGTGGCCGCGGCGACCAGTCGTTCAACGACGCCGCCTACGCCGGACTCGCCAAGGCGGAGAAGGACCTCGACATCGACGGCAACGAGGCCGAGCCGTCCGACGGTGAGAGCGACGCCGACAAGGTGCAGCGCCTCACCGAGCTGGCCCGCGCCGGCAACAACCCGGTGATCGGCGTCGGCTTCGCCTACGCGCCGGCCATCAAGAAGGTCGCGCCGAAGTTCCCGAAGACCACCTTCGGGATCATCGACGACGCCTCGGTGACCGCCAAGAACATCGCCAACATCGTCTTCAACGAGGAGCAGGGCTCCTACCTCGCCGGCGTCGCCGCCGCCAAGGTCACCAAGACGAAGACGGTCGGCTTCATCGGCGGTGTCGAGACCCCGCTGATCAAGAAGTTCGAGGCCGGTTACGCCCAGGGCGTCAAGGACACCGACCCGTCGGTGACGGTGCTCCCGCAGTACCTGACCCAGCCGCCGAACTTCGACGGCTTCTCCAAGCCCGACCTCGGCAAGGCCGCCGCGCAGGGCCAGCTCGACAAGAAGGCCGACGTGATCTACTCGGCCGCCGGTCTGGCCGGCTCCGGTGCCATCGAGGCCGCCTCCAAGGCGAAGAAGTGGAACATCGGCGTCGACTCCGACCAGTACAACCAGGCGGGCCTCGCCAACTACAAGGAGTCCATCCTGACCTCGGTCACGAAGGACATCGAGGACGCCGTCTTCAACCTGATCAAGTCGGTCCAGGACGGCAAGCCGCAGTCCGGTGAGATCCGCTACGGCCTGGACAAGAACGGCGTCGCGCTCTCGATGTCCAACCCGGCCTTCGCCGACATGAAGGACGTCATCGCCGCGGTCGACAAGGCCAAGCAGGAGATCATCGACGGCAAGATCACCGTCAAGACCGCCCCGTAACGCCTCGTCACCTCGCGTGACGAGGCCGGTTCTCCGGCTGGTTTCCCAGGCCCTGTCCTTCCACCCCGCCGCACTCCGGCGCCGGCGGACGGACAGGGCCGCCGGGCCCTCTCCCGTAACCGGAACAGAGCCCTCAGCTCCACCCGCGGAACAACGGCAGCAGACCCGCGGAACAGCGGCAGCGACCGCACCGCCACCTGCTCCGCCCACCGCACCACCACCTGCTCCACCCACCGCACCACCAACGCAGCACCGAAGAAGATCCGCCTATCGCAGTGCTCTCCCACCGGTCCCGGACCTCGCGTCCGGACTGTGACGTGCGCCTGTGTCTTACGATTCGGCAGCTCTACGCGTGTAGACGGCCCTCCGGCGCGATAACTTCACCCCCTCCAGCCCCTCCGCCCCCGCTCCTGTCCGGCCAAGGAGAGTGCGTCATCAACGCGTCCAGCAGCCCCCCCGCCGTGGAACTGCACGGCATCACCAAGCGCTTCCCCGGCGTCGTCGCCAACCACGACATCGACATCACGATCGGCAAGGGCACCGTGCACGCCCTCGTCGGTGAGAACGGTGCCGGCAAGTCCACCTTGATGAAGATCCTCTACGGCATGCAGAAGCCGGACGAGGGCACCATCGCCATCAACGGTGAGCAGGTCTCCTTCTCCAACCCGGGCGACGCCATCGAGCGCGGCATCGGCATGGTGCACCAGCACTTCATGCTCGCCGACAACTTCACCGTCCTGGAGAACGTGGTCCTCGGCGGCGAGAAGCTGTACGGCATCGGCGCCGGCGCCCGCAGGAAGATCAAGGAGATCTCCGACGCGTACGGTCTCGGCATCCGGCCCGACGCGCTCGTCGAGGACCTCGGGGTCGCCGACCGGCAGCGCGTGGAGATCCTCAAGGTCCTCTACCGGGGCGCCCGCATCCTCATCCTGGACGAGCCGACCGCGGTCCTCGTGCCGCAGGAGGTCGACGCGCTCTTCGCCAACCTGCGCGAGCTCAAGGCCGAGGGCCTGACCGTCATCTTCATCTCGCACAAGCTCGGCGAGGTGCTCTCGGTCGCCGACGACATCACGGTGATCCGCCGCGGTACGACGGTCGGCACCGCCGACCCGGCAACCACCACGACCAAGCAGCTCGCCGAGCTGATGGTCGGCAGCGAGCTGCCGTCGCCGGAGACCCGCGAGTCCACCGTCACCGACGTGCCGATGCTGCGCGTCCAGGACCTGGCGCTCACGGTCACCGACCCCGACGGCACCGTCCGCGACGTGCTGGCCGGTGTCGACTTCACCATCCACAAGGGCGAGGTCCTCGGGATCGCCGGCGTCGAGGGCAACGGGCAGACCGAGCTGATCGAGGCGCTGATCGGCATGCGCGACCCGGACGGCGGCGTGATCACGCTCGACACCGACGACATCTCGCACGCCCCGACCCGCAAGCGGCGCGAGTCCGGCATCGGCTACATCCCCGAGGACCGGCACCGCCACGGCGTCCTGCTGGACGCACCGCTCTGGGAGAACCGCATCCTCGGCCACGTCACCGAGAAGCCCAACAGCCGCGGCTGGCTGCTGGACAACAAGGCGGCCCGCGCCGACACCGAGCGGATCGTGCGCGAGTACGACGTCCGCACCCCCGGTATCGAGGTCACCGCGGCCTCGCTCTCCGGCGGCAACCAGCAGAAGCTGATCGTCGGCCGCGAGATGAGCCACGCGCCCAAGCTCCTGATCGCAGCCCACCCCACCCGTGGCGTGGACGTCGGCGCGCAGGCGCAGATCTGGGACCAGATCCGCGAGGCCCGCCGCGAAGGACTGGCCGTCCTGCTGATCTCGGCCGACCTGGACGAGCTGATCGGGCTCTCCGACACCCTGCGCGTCATGTACCGCGGCCGGCTGGTCGCCGACGCCGACCCGGCCACCATCACCCCGGAGGAACTGGGTTCGGCCATGACCGGCGCCGCCACCGGTCACCTCGAAGGCTCGGAGGACGAGGCCCGATGAAGAAATTCGACAAGGACCGGCTGATCCTGGGCCTCGCCGGCCCGGTGCTCGCCCTGGTCGTGGCCCTCGCGCTGACGACCGTGGTGCTGCTGGCCTCCGGCCGTAACCCGTTCGAGCCGTACCGCATCATGTTCGAGTCGGCGAGCTACGTCGACGTACAGGTCCTGATCATCAACCAGGCCGGTACGTACTACCTCGCCGCTCTGGCGGTAGCCGTCGGCTTCCGGATGAACCTCTTCAACATCGGCGTCGACGGCCAGTACCGCCTCGCCGCCATGATGTCCGCGCTGGTCGGCGCGAGCGTCAGCCTGCCGGGCCCGCTGCACATCGCGCTGATCGTGATCGTCGCGATGCTCGTCGGCGCCTTCTGGTCCGGGATCGCGGGCTTCCTCAAGACGACGCGCGGTGTGAGCGAGGTCGTCTCCACGATCATGCTCAACTCGATCGCCACCGCGCTGATCGCCTGGCTGATCCTGCCGAAGAACTTCGGCGAGCAGCCTGCCGGCTCCAACAACCTCACCACCGGTGAGATCGCGGAGTCCGGCTGGTTCCCGGGTCTGCCGATGGGCGACGGCGGCGAGATCTACGGCTTCACCTTCGTCGCGGCCGGCTGCGGCCTGCTCTACTGGTTCATCCTCAACCGCACCCGCTTCGGCTTCGACCTGCGCGCCACCGGCGCCAGCGAGAGCGCCGCGCAGGCCTCCGGTGTGGACGCCAAGAAGATGATCCTCACCTCGATGCTGATCTCCGGCGCGGTGGCGGGCCTCGCGGGCATGCCGACGCTGCTCGGCGACACCCACACGTACAGCCTCGACTTCCCGACCGGGATCGGCTTCACCGGTATCACCATCGCGCTGCTGGGCCGCAACAACCCGCTCGGCATCGCCTTGAGCGCCCTGCTGATCGCCTTCCTCGACAAGTCGTCGGCCTCGCTCGACCAGTACGGGTACGAGAAGGAGATCGCCACGATCATGCAGGGCCTGATCGTGATCTCGGTCGTCGTCTCCTACGAGCTGGTGCGCCGCTACGGCGTCCGCCGCCAGCAGCAGAAGGTGGGCGAGGAGCTCGCCGCCGGCCACGCCATCAAGACCGAGAAGGAGGCGGCCCTGTGAGCACCAGCAAAGTCACCGCCGCACGCCACGCCCCCAAGAAGGGCGGCCGCCGCAAGCTCACCCTGCCCGTCGTCCTGCTCATCATCGCGGGCGGCCTCGCGCTCGTCTCGCTCGTCCGCCTGATCAGCGGCGCCGACGACATCACCTCGGTCGGCCAGGTCGCCGGCGCGCTGGAACTGGCCGTACCGATCGGCCTCGCCGGACTCGGCGGCCTCTGGGCCGAGCGCGCGGGCGTCGTCAACATCGGCCTCGAAGGCATGATGATCCTCGGCACCTGGTTCGGCGCCTGGGCCGGATTCCAGTGGGGCCCGTGGATGGGTGTCCTCTTCGGCATCCTCGGCGGCTGCCTCGGCGGTCTGCTGCACGCGATCATCACCGTCACCTTCGGCGTGAACCACATCGTCTCCGGTGTGGCGATCAACATCCTCGCCGTCGGCGTCACCCGCTACCTCTCCAACTTCGCCTTCGACGGTGTGCAGGGCGGCTCCTCCAAGCAGTCACCGCGCATCGACCCGATCGACAAGATCACCATTCCGGGGCTCTCGGACTGGATGCAGGACCTCCAGCAGCACCACTGGTTCCTGGTCTCCGACCTCGCCGGCATCATCGGCGGCCTGGTCACCGGCCTCTCGCTGCTGACGCTGCTGGCGCTGCTGCTGATCCCGGCCACCTGGTGGATCCTGTGGCGCACCCCGTTCGGACTGCGGCTGCGCTCCTGCGGTGAGTCGCCGGTGGCCGCCGAGACGCTCGGCGTCAACGTGTACAAGTACAAGTACATCGCCGTCACCATCTCCGGCGGTCTGGCGGGCCTCGGCGGCGCGTTCCTCGCGATCGTCGCCACCGGCATCTACCAGGAGGGCCAGACCGGCGGCCGCGGCTACATCGGCCTCGCCGCCATGATCTTCGGCAACTGGATGCCGGGCGGCATGGCGCTCGGCGCCGGGCTCTTCGGCTTCACCGACAGCCTCAAGCTGCGCGGCGGCGCGGAGAACGTCCACGCGATGCTGCTCCTGCTGGCGATCCTGCTGGTCATCGCGGTGTTCTGGCAGCTCTACAAGAAGAAGTACGTCGCCGCGGTGATCTCGGCGGCCGTCTCGGCGCTGCTGTTCACCTGGTACCTGCTGACCGACCAGGTGCCGAGCCAGTTCGTCGACGCCGCTCCGTACGTCACCACGCTGCTGGTCCTCTCGCTCTCCGCACAGCGGCTACGGATGCCGAAGGCGGACGGCGTGCCCTATCGGAAGGGCGAGGGCAAGTGACCTCGCCCGCCTCCGAAGGCCCCGCCGTTCCCTTCGGTGAGGCCGACTGGGAGGCCCTGCGGGAGGCGGCCCGGGACGCGATGTCCCGGGCGTACGCCCCCTACTCGGGCTTCCCGGTCGGTGTCGCCGCCCGGGTGGACGACGGCCGCACGATCACCGGCTGCAACGTCGAGAACGCCTCCTACGGCCTCTCGCTCTGCGCCGAGTGCGGCCTGGTCTCCACGCTCCACGCCACCGGCGGCGGCCGGCTGACCCACTTCACCTGCGTGGACGGCACCGGGTCCATCCTGGTGCCGTGCGGCCGGTGCCGGCAGCTCCTGTACGAGTTCGGCGGCCCCGGACTCCTCCTGGAGACGCCCGACGGGCGCCGCACGCTGGACGAGATGCTGCCGCAGTCGTTCGGCCCGCAGCACCTCGGCTGATCTGCAACCCTGGTGGCCCTTCCTCTCCCGGAAGGGCCACCGCCATTCCCACTCTCTATGCGCGTAGAGTCGCCATCGAACTCCTGCGTACGCACCGGCCGGAAGGACTCCCATGGACGCCATCTCCGTCATCCGCACCAAGCGGGACCGAGGCGAGCTGACCCCCGAGCAGATCGACTGGGTCATCGACGCGTACACCCGCGGCGAGGTCGCCGACGAGCAGATGTCCGCCCTCGCCATGGCGATCCTGCTCAACGGCATGAACCGCACCGAGATCGCCCGCTGGACCGCCGCGATGATCGCCTCCGGCGAGCGGATGAACTTCGCCGCGCTCTCCCGCCCCACCACCGACAAGCACTCCACCGGCGGCGTCGGCGACAAGATCACCCTGCCGCTGGCCCCGCTGGTCGCCGCGTGCGGCGCCGCCGTACCGCAGCTCAGCGGCCGCGGCCTCGGCCACACCGGCGGCACGCTGGACAAGCTGGAGTCCATCCCCGGCTGGCGGGCGCACCTCACAGGCGAGGAGATGCTGAACGTCCTGGACACCACCGGCGCGGTCATCTGCGCCGCCGGTGACGGCCTCGCGCCCGCCGACAAGAAGCTGTACGCGCTGCGCGATGTCACCGGCACCGTCGAGGCGATCCCGCTCATCGCCAGCTCGATCATGTCCAAGAAGATCGCCGAAGGCACCGGCGCGCTCGTCCTGGACGTCAAGGTCGGCTCCGGCGCCTTCATGAAGACCATCGAGGACGCCCGCGAACTGGCCTCCACCATGGTCGCGCTCGGCACCGACAGCGGCGTCCGCACGGTCGCGCTCCTCACCGACATGTCGACCCCGCTCGGCCTCACCGCGGGCAACGCCCTGGAGGTACGGGAGTCGGTCGAGGTCCTGGCAGGCGGCGGCCCCAGGGACGTCATCGACCTCACTCTGGCCCTGGCCCGCGAGATGCTGGACGCGGCCGGCCTCAAGGACGCCGACCCGGAGAAGGCGCTGGCCGACGGCTCCGCGATGGACGTCTGGCGCCGCATGATCGCGGCCCAGGGCGGCGACCCGGACGCCACGCTCCCCACGGCCCGCGAACACCACATCGTCACGGCCCCGGCCTCCGGCGTCCTGACCCGCCTGGACGCCTACGACGTCGGCGTAGCCGCCTGGCGCCTCGGCGCCGGCCGCGCCCGCAAGGAGGACCCGGTCCAGGCGGGCGCGGGCATCGAACTCCACGCCAAGCCCGGCGACACGGTCTCCGAGGGCCAGCCGCTGATGACGCTGCACACGGACACCCCGGAGAAGTTCGACTACGCGCTGAAGGCCCTTCCGGACGCGTACGAGATCTCCCCGGCGGGCACGTCGTTCGCACCGCTGCCGGTGGTGCGGGAACGTATCGCCTGACCTGCGGTTTCCTCGTACGGGTGAACGGGACCGGTGGACTGCCACCGGTCCCGTTCGGCATGCTGGACTCGGTGACGTACCGATAGAGGAGACCGCCATGAGCGCACTCACCGTCGATCCCGTGCCGGGCCACGGCCAGGACTGGGACGACATCGTCCGGATCTGGGAGGAGACGGACGCACCCGAGGGCTGCAAGGTGGAGATCATCGAGGAGATCGTCACCGTGTCGCCGCCGCCGTCCAAGGATCACAACACCACCGCTGCCCTGCTCCAGCGCAGGCTCTACACCGCCATTCCGGAAGAGTGGGAGATCTACCAGACCCTCGGCCTCTCGCTGCCGGGGCGGGGTGGGATGTACATCCCTGATCTCGTCGTTGTGGATCGCGCCACCGCCTCCGGGCCGGGTAACTCTGTCCCCGCCGAGGAAGCCCGCCTCGTAGTCGAGATCACCTCCCGCGCCAACGCCAATCACGACCGTGTCAGCAAGGTCAACGGCTACGCGAAGGCCGGTGTGGAGCTGTTCCTGCTCCTCGACCCCTGGCACTCCGGCCGGCCTACCGCGACGCTCTACGGGGAGCCGGAGGGCGGTGCGTACCGGGTGCTGGAAACGGTCGAGTACGGCGGGAAGATCAGCCTTCCCGAACCCTTCGCACTCGACCTGGACACCGGCGTCTTTCCGGTGAGCTGACGCCTCGCACCACCGGCACAGGCGAGCGGCCCGCAAGCGCGGAAACGTTCTCCGTGCGGCGGGCCGCCGTCGTGCGAGGTCAACTACCGTGCTTGGCCGGTCACTTGCCCAGGTACGCGTTGTAGATCCGCACCGTGGACTTGTTGCCCTTCTTGTCGGTGATGTTGGCGGCGAAGGAGATGGCCTTGTTCTTCGCCGGGTTCTTCACCGTGATCTTGCCCTTCTTCACGGTGACCTTCTTCCAGGTCTTGCCGCCGTTGTAACTGACGTACGTCGCCAGCGACTTGAGGTTCTTGCCGGCGGCCGAACCCTGCACCGTCACCGGCACGGAGACGGTCCTGCCCGCCGTGGCGCGGCCATCGGTGGTCAGGGCCGGGGTGAAGCGGACGGTGGAGGCCGGGAGCTTCGTGGCCGCCGTCCTGGAGCGGAAGGTGAAGCTGACGTCCACCCGGGTGGAGAGGGCGCCGATCTTCGCCGTGTGCCTCACCGACGAGCTGAGCCTGTAGTCGGCGCTGCCCGCCGGGACCGTGAAGTAGTCCCAGCCCTGGAGCGGGTCCTCGGTCTGGGCGTACTTCTTGCCGTTGCGGTGGAGCACCGTGGTGACCGAGGAGAACTCCGGTCCGCCCTCGTTGCCCTTGCCGTCCGCCAGCAGCGGGACGAAGCCGAAAATCTCGTTGCCGTCGCGGTAGACGCCGTCGTACGCGGTCAGCCGCGGGCCGAAGACCCCGGTGTTCACGGTCCTCGTGTACGACTTGCCGCCCTTGTAGGTGGCGAGGTTCCCGAGGGAGTAGTTCGCCTCGTAGATCGGGTAGCCCTGCTTGTCCTTGCCGCCGATCTGCGCGAACTCCAGGGCCCAGCGGGCCTTGTCGCTGGTGGCGAGGCGGACCGTACGGACACCGGGCAGCGCCTGCGAGGAGGGCTCGCCGTACATCTGGTAGCCGCCCGGCAGCTCGGCGATGGGCCAGACCGCGCCGGTCTTGTTCTTGACCGCGCCGACGCCCATGGTCAGCTTCACCGTGGCGAACTGGTTGGCCTTGTACGTACGGCTGAAGCCGGTGGCGAACTGCGTGACCTTGCCGCCGGTCGCGATGTTGTAGTCGCCCGCGCCCTTGTTCCAGCTGCCGGCCCACCGCTGGCTGAGCGAGCCGTCGGTGACCTTCGGGCCGATGTGCGCGGTGCGGAGCGTGCCCCTGGAGCCGACCGACCAGCCGTACGTGGTGTCGTACTCATCGGTCGCGATCGTGAACTCGGTCTGGATGCCGCGGAGCTTGGTCCCCTTCACCGGCAGGGTGATGGTGGCCGGCTTGGTCCTCCGCGCGTCCAGCGTGATCGTCGTGTTCTTCGTGACGCTCAGCTTCGGCTGGACGAGCCAGTCGACGTCGTACTTCCTCTTCGGGTCCGTGACGACGCTGCCGTTCAGCACGAAGGTGCCCTTGGGCACGCGGACCGTGGCCACACCGTTCTTGAAGGCCGAGGTGTACGAGAGGCCGTCGGCGCTCCCGCCCAGGCCGTCCAGCTCGGCGTCCGCCGCGGGCGCGACCTTGCCCGTGCGGCTGATGGCCTTCAGCGTGACGTCGTACGACTCGCGCTCGCGGTCGACCACGGCCGCGGTGCGGACGCTCTGGCCGTCGCCGGTGGCCACGACGTACGCGGAGTACGAGCCGACCTCCGTGCCGCCGAGCCGGGTGTCGGCGGTCAGCGCCACAGAGGCGGTGCCACCCGCCTCCACGGTGACCTGCGAGGCGCCGAGGGTGAAGAAGCCGGCCGGAGCGGGCTTGCCCTTCGGACCGGTGCCGGCGACCGTCAGGTCGAGCGTGACGTCCGTGGTGCCGAGGTTGCGGTAGGCGACCTCCTTGGAGACCGGGACGTCGTCGGCGTGCGGCCACTGCTGCACACCGAGGCTGACCGAGACCTGCTCGCTCACCACGGTCTGGGTGAGCGCCCGGTCCACCGCGATCCGGCCGGTGCCCTGCTGGAACGGCGTGTACGCGCCCGGCTCGGTGGAGGACGCCAGCACGTTCTTCAGCTGCTGGTACGTCCACTCCGGGTGCTGCTGCTTGAGCAGGGCCGCGGCGCCCGCGACGTGCGGCGTGGCCATCGACGTACCGTCGATCGTCAGGTAGCCGGCCGGGCTTTCGCCGACCTCCTTGGCGATCTCCGAGCCCTTGGCGGACGCCGCCGTGATGGCCACACCGGGTGCGGTGACGTCGGGCTTGATGCAGCCGTCGCCCACGCGCGGGCCACGGCTGGAGAAGCCCGCCAGCTTGTCGTTCACGTCGACCGCGCCGACGGTCAGCGCGGCCTCCGCGCTGCCCGGCGAGCCGACCGTGCCCGCGCCGCTGCCCTCGTTGCCCGCCGCGATGGCGAACAGGACGCCCTTGGTGGCCGAGAGCTTGTTGACCGCGGCTTCCAGCGCGTCCACCTCGGGCGTGTCCATGCCGCCGAGACTCAGGTTGACGACGTCGGCGCCCTGTGCGACCGCCCACTCCATCCCGGCGAGGATGCCGGAGTCGTCGCCGAACCCGTCGTCGCCGAGGACCTTGCCCGCCAGGATCCTGGCGTCCGGCGCGACACCCTTGAACTTCCCGCCGGACTTGGCGCCCGAGCCCGCCGCGATCGAGGCGACGTGCGTGCCGTGGCCGATGCGGTCCTTGAGGTCCGGCGACTTGGTGAAGTTCTTCGCCGCGACGATCTTGCCCTTGAGGTCGTCGTGGGTCCCGTCCACACCGGTGTCCAGGACCGCGATCCTGACACCCTTGCCGGTGTAACCGGCCTGCCAGGCGGTCGGCGCCCCGATCTGCGCGACGCTGCGGTCCAGGGTCGCCTTGCGCTTGCCGTCCAGCCAGACCCGGTCGATACCGGCGGCCGTGGTGCGCTGGGCGTTGCCCGTCTGCTCGCTGGTCAGCGCCTGCCACAGGTCCGGCGCGTCCGCCTTCGGCGTCGCGACCGACTCGGCGTTCAGCGAGGTCAGGCTCCGGCCGATCCGGGTCGCGCCCGCGTCCCGGACCTCCGCCTTCGCCCGGGCGCTCTCCGCGCCCCGGTAGCTGACGATGAGCCGCAGGTCCTTCTTCTGGGCCCGGCGGTTCTCCGGCCGGTTCAGCTCGGTGATGTCGAAGAGCCGCCGGTCGAGCTTGCCGGAGGCGATGAGCCGCTGGGCGTCGGCGGGTATGACGAGCGTGCGCCCGTCACGTATCTGCTTGTGCACCGGGATGCCGTCGCGTCCCTCGGCGGGCTGGAAGCCCACGACCCGGCCCTTGGCGTCGACCGAGACCCGGTCGCCGGTGATCAGCGTCAGCTGGTGCGAGGCCTTGGCCGTGGAGCCGGCGGCCGCCTTGGCCACGGCTGCGGGCGAAATCGGCTGTGCGGCGGCAGGCGTGGTCATGCCCGCGGCGAGTGCGACGGCTGCGGTCACGGCGACAGCCGGGACCCCCGCCCTCTTCACATGTCTGCGCAACTCTCCCCCTGGAGAATGAGGCGGTTCCTCTGAACCGTTCACCCAACCTAGAGGGAGAAAGTTGTGAAGAGGTTCGCAAGAGATGTGTACGAGTTGTGAGTTGGCTCTCTCCGGCCGGAATTCTGCCTGCGGTGCGATGAGTTTCGGTCACCGGACCGGTCCTCCCGTTGTGGCAGCCATGAATCCGATCGTCCTCACCGTCACCGGACGCGTCACCCGTGACGCCGTACCGGCCCTCTGCACGGAGCTGGAGACCTTGCTGAACGACCCCCGCAGCGTCGCGCCCGACCCGGCCGGACCGGTCGCTCCGGCCTCGCCGGTCGAGTGCGACGTGGGCGGCGTGGAGCGGGCGGACCTGGCGCTGGTGGAGGCGGTGGCCCGGCTGGCCCTGGTCGCCCGCCGGGCCGGCCGGCAGCTACGGCTGCGCCGGGTCGGGCCCGAACTCCAGGGCCTGCTGGATGTGGTGGGACTGGCGGATGTGGTGGCGCTGGAGGAGCCGGAGGAGCGGGTGCCGAGGCCGTAGCGAATGCGGTGGCCGCCGGCCGGCCGGTCCTGGAGGAGCCGGCTGTCCACCGCCCGGTCAGCCCGCGTCCGTCACCGCCGGGAGCCGGTCCGGCAGACCGAACAGCGGGAACCAGCGCTCCACGTCCAGGAAGCAGTGCATCCCCGAGATCGCCCCGTCCTGGACGTCGATGACCTGCACCGCCCACGGCACGAAACCGGAGCCCTCCGGATCCGGCTTGTAGTGCGCGAAGCCCGGAGAGCCGTTGGCGGAGACCGGCACCAGCCGCGAGCCCGCGCAGGCCGCACCGATGGTCGTCATGAAGCCCGTGATGTCCGAGGTGCCCTGCAGCCAAAGGTCGAACGGCGGCATCGTCATCACCGCGTCCTCGTGGAGCAGCGCGGTCAGAGCGGCCATGTCGTACCCCTCGAACGCCTTCACATAGCGCTCCAGGAGCTTCTGCTGCTCCTCGTCGAGCGGGTCGGCCGCGTCCGGAACCCGGCCCTCCTGCTCGGTCAGCGTGGCGCGGGCCCGCTGCAGGGCGCTGTTGACCGAGGCGACGGAGGTCTCCAGCAGCTCGGCGACCTCGGCGGCCTTCCAGGCGAGCACCTCGCGCAGGATCAGCACGGCCCGCTGCTTGGGCGGCAGGTGCTGGAGTGCTGCGACGAACGCCAGGCGCACCGACTCCCGCGCCACGGCGGCCTCCGCCGGGTCCTGGACGGTCGGCAGGATGCGGCCGTCCGGCATCGGCTCCAGCCAGACGTTCTCCGGCCGCGGGCTGAGCGCGGCCTGGGCGAGCGGGGTCGGGCCGGTCAGATCGACCGGGCGGGCCCGCTTGTTGCCCGCGCTGAGCATGTCCAGGCAGACGTTGGTGGCGATCCGGTAGAGCCAGGAGCGCAGCGAGGAGCGGCCCTCGAACTTGTCGAAGTTGCGCCAGGCCCGCACCAGTGTGTCCTGCACCGCGTCCTCGGCCTCGAACGCGGAGCCGAGCATCCGGTAGCAGTAGCCGGTCAGCTCGGTGCGGTGGCCTTCGAGCCGGGCGTCGACACCGCCGTCACCGGAGACCTTGGCGTCCTCCGAGGCTCCGGTGGACCCGGCCGCCGCATCCGCGGCCGTCGTCGTGGTCAAATCGCTCATCGCTCCACCCCTGTCGCCCGGCCGCGCCGCGGCCTTTCGTCACCCGGTACATCGGAAGCTACCGCAGGGCACTGACAACAGGGGTGGAAAGAGGCCGACGGCCGCCGCCGGTCAGGCCCGATCAGGTGCCGGGCTTGCGCCCGTACACGTACACGTCGTCGCCGTTCTTCAGCAGTTTCCAGTATGCCTTCGCGTCGGCGGGGCGCATGTTGACGCAGCCACCGGAGCCCGGCGGGTTGTACATGGACTTGGTGACCGAGTGGAACGCCTGGCCGCCGTCGAAGAACTGGGAGTGCGGCATCCAGACCTTGTAGATGGTCGACCAGTGCTTGATGTTGCGCCAGTAGATCTTCTTGGCGCCGGTCCGGGTCTCCGCGCCGTCGCGTCCGGTCCGCACCGGCACCGGACCGTACGTCAGCTTCTTGCCGTCCTGGATCCAGCTCAGCTGCCGGGTCAGGTCGACACAGGCGATGCGGCCCTTGTCGGTGGGACACTTCCCGGCCTTGTTCGGGTTCTTCCCGGCCGCCTTCTGCGCGAGCATCGTGTTCATCGTGCGCCAGGTCAGCGGCCCGGCGTAGCCGATGGTCGGCGTGATCCCGTGGGTCTTCTGGAACTTCTGGATCGCCTTGCAGTCGGCCGCCGACTGCTTGCCGTCCACAGGCCGCTGCAGGAACTTCTCGACCTGCTTCTGGTGCGGCCCGGTGGAGGTGGAGCACGAGGCCGCCTGGGCCGTGGTGCCGGTGCCCAGCACCAGGGCGGGTGCCGCCACCAGCCCGGCCACGGAGAGCACCGCACCGCGCCGCAGCCGCCCTCCGGATACGTATCCCTTCACACCCATGTTCCCCAACTCCCCTTCGCCCACAGTGGTTTTGTGGTTACGGCTGGTAGACGCGCGAAGGGGAGCGGTGGTTGCGCGGAAGAGGTCTCGGTTGCGTCGCGGTCCGGCATAGGCGGAATTACGGCCTCCGGAACGAGCGCCGGAAAGTTACCGCGTAGCCGGCACCAGCGCCCGCCGCTCGGCCCGCGCCACCCGGGTCCCGTACAGCGTGATGGAGACGACGCCGAGGACCGCGAGCAGGCCCAGCGCCACCGTCGCCGCCCAGCCGCCCGCGTGGAAGGCGACCGCGCCGAGCGTGCCGCCCGCGCTGGAGCCCAGGTAGTACGCCGACTGGTACAGCGCCGACGCCTGCGCCCGGCCGGTCGTCGCCGTCCGGCTCACCGAGGACGAGGCGACCGCGTGTCCGGCGAAGAACCCGGCCGTGATCAGCACCAGGCCCAGCAGTACGGAGGCCAGCTGGTCGGCGAGCGAGAGCAGCAGCCCGGCCGCCGTCGTCGAGACCGCGAGATAGAGCGCGCCGCGGCGGCCGAGCCGGGCCACCAGACGTCCGGCCGCGGCGGAGGAGACCGTACCGACCAGGTAGACCAGGAAGATCGACCCGACGATGCCCTGCGGCAGCGAGAACGGCTCCTCGACCAGCCGGTAGCCGATCACCGTGTAGACCGCGCCGAACACCGTCATGAACAGTGCGCCGATCGCGTACAGCCGCACCAGCAGCGGGTTGGAGAGGTGCGTGGCGACGGTCTTCGCCAGCGCCTTCGGGTTGAGCGTGCCGGGCGTGAAGTTACGGGCCTTCGGGATCAGGAAGTGGAAGGCGACGGCGCACGCCACCGCCAGCAGGCCGACCGCCGCGAGCGCCGCGCGCCAGCCCCAGGCCTGCGCGACCCAGCCGGTGAGGATGCGGCCGCTCATACCGCCGATGCTGTTGCCCGCGACGAACAGCCCGATCGCGGCGATCAGCGCCTTGGGCCGTACCTCTTCGGCGAGATACGCCATCGCGGAGGCCGGAAGTCCGGCGAGCGCCGCGCCCTGGATCGCCCGCAGCGCGATCAGCCAGCCGATCGAAGGCGCGAACGGCACCAGCATCCCGACCAGGACCGCGACCGTCAGCGAGGCCGTCATCATCTGCCGCCGCCCGAACCGCTCGGAGAGTGCGCTCAGCGGCAGCACGCAGAGCGCCAGCGCGCCGGTCGCCGCGGAGACCGTCCAGCTCGCCTGGCCGGCGCTCACGCCGTACGAGGCGGAGATCGCGGGCAGCAGGGCCTGGGTGGAGTAGAGGAGAGCGAAGGCGGCGACACCGGCGGCGAAGAGCGCGAAGCTCATCCTGCGGTAGCCGGCGCGGCCGGGCTCCAGGCGCTCGGCGGCGCTCGCGGGAGCGGCGGCGCGGGAGGTGATGACGGGGGACGACGGGGCAGAGGCATCCACGACGACGGTGGATGCCCCGGTATCGGCGGGAGGCATACGACGAACGTAGAGCGACACGTTTCATGCGTCCAATGCACGAAACCGCCATAATCGATCCCATGGCGCATCAACGCAGCTCACAGCCTCGGCTGTCACCGAGCAGTTACGAAGAAGACATCCGGGCCGTCCTCGCGCCGCGCCTCGCGTACTTCGAGGCGGTCGCCCGCCACGAGCATGTGACCCGCGCCGCACACGAGCTCGGCGTCCCGCAGTCCACGCTCTCGCGGGCCATGGTCCGGCTCGAAGCGGACCTGGGCGTCGCGCTGTTCGCCCGCAAGGGCCGTACGGTCTCGCTCACTCCGGCCGGCCGCACGTTCCTGACCTCCGCCGAACGCGCCCTGGCCGAGGTGGAGAAGGCCGCCGACGCGGTCCGGGCGGACGCCGACCTCACGACGGGCCGGGTCTCGTTCGGCTTCCTGCACACCATGGGCTCGGAGACCGTACCCGCCCTGATCCGCGCCTTCCGCGCCGACCACCCGAAGGTCCGCTTCCAGCTCGTCCAGAACTACGGCGAGGCCATGATCGAACGCCTCCGCGCGGGCGGTCTCGACCTCTGCCTCACCTCACCCGTCCCCGACGCCCCCGACCTGGTCACCCGCCGCCTGGACGAACAGCGCCTGCGCCTGGTGGTCCCGGACGAGCACCGCCTCGCCTCCCGCCGCCGCATCCGCCTCGCGGAGGCCGCCGACGAGACGTTCGTGACGCTCGAACCCGGTTACGGGCTCCGCCGCATCACCGACGACCTCTGCACGGAGGCCGGTTTCACCCCGCGCGTCGCCTTCGAGGGCGAGGAGGCCGAAACCTTGCGCGGCCTGGTCGCCGCCGGCCTCGGCGTGGCCCTGCTGCCACCTCCGGCGGTGGCCCGCCCCGGCGTCGTCGAGCTGACGGTGACGGCCCCGCGCGCGGTCCGCGAGATCGGCGTCGCCTGGCTGGACGGCCACCCGGACACTCCACCGGTCGCCGCCTTCAAGCGGTTCCTGCTCTCACGGCGAGGGAACCTGCTGCCGGACTGACGTACGTTCGGGAGCCTGGCCGGAGGAGAGTGCCGACCGGAGGAGAGAGCTGGCCGGGAAGCGAGAATGGCCCGGTGAACCGTTCCTCCTCGCCTTTCTCCTCGCCGTCCGGACGCCCGAACCTGATGGGTGTCACCTCCGCCGCCGTCGTCGGTTCGGTGATGGTGCTGGTCGCGGCCGTCCTGTTCACACTGCTGCCTGGGTCGCTCTCCGAGGCGCGGGACTTCCGGGCCGCACGGCCGTGCGCGGAGGTCTCCGCACCTGAGAACGGGGACTGCCTCTCCGCGTGGCCCGCCACCGTCGTCTCCACCGGGACCGGCCGCAAGAAGAAGGCCGTCACCTACTGGATCACGCTCGACCCCGGCGCCGAGGAACAGCCGTTCCGCATACGGATGCGGGGCGACGGGCCCGTGTGGGAGAAGCTCGCGCCCGGCAACGCGGTCACGGTCTCCTCCTGGCGCGACACGGTATGGGCGGTGGGCCTCGGTGAGCTGCGTCAGGACACGACCACCAAGCCCGGCCACGCTCCTACCGTGCGACTGGCCGTGGGGCTGGCCCTGTTGATCGTCGGAGCCGTCTTCCTGCGCGGAGCGGGACGGCTGCACCGCCTGCGTGCCTCCCGCGCCCCGGCCGTCCGCGCGTCGCAGTTCATCGTGCCGATGGCGGCGACCTTCATCGCGGTGGGCATCGCCGTCACCGCCGCCGTCGCCACGGAGAGCCTCTGGCTCGTCCTGCTGGTGACCGCCGCCGGATGCGCGGCCGCGTGGACGGCCTCGGTGCTGCTGGCGCGCCGACTGACAGGCGTACGTACGGCCTGATGCCGTACGGCGTTCAGTGCCGCAGCGACCGTCCGAACCCCGCCGCCAGCGGCATCCGCAGGCCCAGCGGCGGCGGTGCGGCCAGCGCGTCCTTGACCGGGCGCGCGTAGGAGCGGGCGAAGAGTGAGCCGCGTACGAAGTCGGCCGCCAGGGCCACCACTTCGGAGCGGTGCTGGCGGAGCGCGTGGCCGTCCGAGTGGACCTCGAAGCGGCAGGTGTCCCGGTTGGACTTCTTCGCGCGCTCGGCCAGCCGGTACGACAGCTCCGGGTCCGTACGCTCGTCGTTGGTGCCGTGCACGATCAGCACCCGCCGTCCCACCAGCTGCTTCACCGGCTCCGGCTCGGCGGCGGCGTGGTTCGGCAGCCAAGGCGCCATCGCCAGGACCGAGTTGACCGACCCGTGCCCGGCGGCCCGCAGCGCCGCCCCGCCGCCCATGCCGTGGCCGACCAGGCAGACCGGCACGTCCCCGTACCGCCGCTGGATCTCGTCGGCCGCCCAGGCGGCGTCCTCCGCCGGATGCGCGTCGGTGTCGTTCCAGCCGCGGCAGCGGTAGCGCAGGACGTGCACCGCCAGCCCGTCGCCCTCTCCGGCGCGCGCCAGCGCACGGGCGAACGGCAGCTGTATCGCGTACGACAAGGGCGAGGGACGGCGGCGTGAGTCGGGCTCGCCGTCCGGGAGCAGCAGGACCACGCCGCTGACCTCGTATGGTGCTCCGGCCGTCGAGACGGCCCGTCCCAGCCTGGCGGCAGGCAGGGGGAGTGCGCGCTGTGCCATGACAGAACAGTCTCAGAAGAGCAGGTGTACTCCACCCGACTTTCCGGTCACTGTTACGCATCGACGGAAGGCGTCAGCGGGCGCTCTACGCGCGTAGGCGCTAGAGTGCCCAGATGACGAGCCAGACCCCGAATGTCCCTGATTCCGACCAGATCCGGCGCGCCCCCAAGGTGCTGCTCCACGACCACCTCGACGGCGGCCTGCGGCCGGGCACGATCATCGAGCTGGCCCGCGCGCAGGGTTACGAATCCCTGCCCGAGACCGAGGCCGACAAGCTCGGCGTCTGGTTCCGCGAGGCGGCCGACTCCGGTTCGCTGCCCCGGTACCTGGAGACCTTCGCCCACACCTGCGCCGTCATGCAGACCCGCGACGCGCTCTTCCGGGTGGCCGCCGAGTGCGCCGAGGACCTGGCCGAGGACGGCGTCGTCTACGCGGAGATCCGGTACGCGCCCGAGCAGCACCTGGAAGGCGGCTTGACCCTCGAAGAGGTCGTCGAGGTGGTCAACGCGGGCTTCCGCGAGGGCGAGCGCATCGCCCGCGCCAACGGCCACCGCATCCGCGTCGGCGCGCTGCTCACCGCGATGCGCCACGCGGCCCGCGCGCTGGAGATCGCCGAGCTCGCCAACAGCTACCGCGACCAGGGCGTCGTCGGCTTCGACATCGCGGGAGCCGAGGCCGGCTTCCCTCCCACCCGCCACCTCGACGCGTTCGAGTACCTCAAGCGGGAGAACAACCACTTCACGATCCACGCGGGCGAGGCCTTCGGCCTGCCGTCGATCTGGCAGGCCCTCCAGTGGTGCGGAGCCGACCGGCTCGGCCACGGCGTGCGGATCATCGACGACATCGAGGTCGCGGAGGACGGCTCGGTCGCTCTCGGCCGCCTCGCCTCCTACGTACGGGACAAGCGCGTCCCGCTGGAGATGTGCCCGACGTCCAACCTCCAGACCGGCGCCGCCACCTCGTACGCGGAGCACCCGATCGGGCTGCTGCGGAAGCTGCATTTCCGCGTCACCGTGAACACGGACAACCGCCTCATGAGCGGGACGAGCATGAGCCGGGAATTCGAGCTGCTGACCGAGGCATTCGGATACACGCTCGACGACATGCAGTGGTTCACCGTCAATGCGATGAAATCAGCTTTCATTCCTTTCGATGAACGTCTCGCGATGATCAACGAGGTCGTCAAGCCCGGTTATGCCGAGCTGAAGTCCGAGTGGCTTTTCCGGCAGACCGCTGTGACCAGCGGATCTGCCGCTGCCGCGAGCTGACGTTCGACGTGTGGAAGATGGCCGGGATGCGAAATGCCGGCCATTTTCCGCGTGTCGCGATGTTTGCGGAGGAGGCGGCGGGATGACTACCTTGCAGAGCCGCTCACATCCCCTTCCCCAAGGATGAATTCTTCATGAAGAAGACCGCTGCCAAGACTCTCGGTGTCGCCGCTCTCGGTGCCGCTTTCGCCGCTGCCGCCGCCGGCAGCGCCGCCGCCGCTCCCTCCCTGCCGCTCGACACCGTGGCCGGCGCGCTCCCCGTCTCCACCATGGCGCTGGACGGCGTCGCCACGGCGGCCCAGAACGCACCGGTCCAGCAGACCGTCGACAAGGTCCTCGGCGGCGACGCGACCGACGCGGCCGCCCCGATCACCGGCCTGCTCGGCGGACTGCCCACCCAGGGCCTCACCGCCAACGGCATCCCGCTCGGCGGCTGACCGCACCTGAACACGCCTGTGGGGCGCACACCCGGATCCGGGTGTGCGCCCCACGGTCATGTACGAGGCCGCCTCGGCCGGTCGCGTCACCAGGCCGTCGCGGACGAGGAGGACTTCTCCGAGGGCAGCAGCGCCCACAGGGCCAGATACAGCAGGAACTGCGGGCCGGGCAGCAGGCACGAGACGACGAAGATGACGCGCATCGTGGAGGCCGAGGTGCCGAAGCGCCGTGCCAGACCCGCGCAGACGCCGCCGATCATGCGTCCTTCGGTGGGGCGGACCAGTGCGGCCATGGTGGGCTCCTTCGCGAACCGTAGCGGTGGGAGCGGGACCTGTCCGTGTCCTGCTCCGCCGGGAAGCCGGGAGCCGTTCTGTGCTGCTCCCGATGTATCCATGGTGCGTCAGTGAAGGCGGACAAAGCATCGCTCTACGGGGCGATGCCGACCCTGGTAATCGTCGGGGTCGGACCCCCAGGGGCCTCGTCCCGCAGAAGGGTCTCCTGCCGGTACCTGGGAAGGTCCCGTACGCCCGGCACGCCACGGCGGCGCAGCCGGGCCCGGCACACCGGGACGACCAGCAGATGGGCCAGGACCACGCCGGTGGTGTTCAGCAGCACCGAGTCGATGTCGACCACCTGGCCCGGCACCCCGGTCTGGCCCAGCTCGATGGCGAGCGAGATCAGCGCGCCGGCCGCCACCGTCCGCAGCAGCGACACCCACGGAGAGACGAAGATCCGGCCGCCGGCCATCGGCAGCAGCACCCCGAGCGGAGCCAGCAGGAGCACCGCTCCGCCGATCCGGCGCGCGGCCTCGACCGGGCCCAGCGCGAGATCGACCCTGATGGAGGCGAGCGGCTCGAAGTTGGCGGCGGTGATCCACGGAACGTCCAGCGGGCGCAGCGTCAGCCACCCGACGAGCAGCAGATGTGCGAGGAGGAGAGTGACCCCCGCCGCGCGGAAGTGGATGACGGTCTGACCGTCCGAACCTTGACGCACGTCCACCAAGACGCCACGACCGGCCGGATCGGTTCCGCGACTCCGCCGGAGGTCGTACGGAGCGGTGGCGCCCGGTCCCGTACGAGCAGGTCGGCAGCGGTCCCGTCCTGCGGCCCGCGCGGGCCCTCAGTCCCGTACCAGCACGTCCGGCACGGTCCCGTCCTGCGGCCGGGCCTTCGTCTGCGAGGTGCAGAGATAGCCGCGCGGCCGGTAGTCGCCGGGCCCGCCGAGGACCACCGAGCCCTGGGTGACCAGCGCCTCGTTCTCCGCGTACGTGCACACCAGCTGCGCCAGCGCCTCCTCCGAGAGGTCCTCGGGCTGGCTGCTCAGCCGCAGCGTGCCCGCCGGGTCGCCGGCCCGGGTGGGCTCCAGCCGCAGGCCGGCCGGGACCGCCGTGGAGAACCCGGCCCGGCGCTCGCTCTCCGGCGGCGCCTGCCGCACCTGGTCCAGCAGCGCGCGGGCGCCCACCAGCCGGTCGGCACCACCGGCCGTACCGCTCGGCACCGGCCGGTCCACGGACACCAGCTGCGAGGCGCACACCAGGTACACCGGCGCCGCCACACTGTCCGGCGACCGGGTCGTGACATCGGCCGAAGGCAGCTTGCACGGCACCCGGGACGGCGCGGCCCCTGCGTCCACGGGCACGGACGTCGTCCGGATCCCGCACCCCGAGGCCAGCACGGCCACCGCCAGGACGGCACCGGCCGCGGCGACGACACCACGCAGCCGCGAAGCCCACGCCGTCGAGCCCGGCACCGGCACCGGCCGGAACGCACCGCTCATGACCGGCCACCGTCCTCACTGTCGTCGCCGTCCCGAGGCCCGCCGTCGCCATCACGCCGGCCGGAGCCGTCCGACCCACCGTCCGTCAGCTTCGACGCGTCACGCGGCAGCCGCAGCACGAACACCGCACCGCCGTCCGGCGAGTTGGCGGCCGTGATGTCACCGCTGTGGATGTGCGCGTTCTCCATCGCGATGGAGAGGCCGAGACCGCTGCCCTCCGAACGCGGCCGGGAGGCACTCGCCTTGTAGAAGCGGTCGAAGACGTGCGGCAGCACCTCCTCCGGGATGCCCGGACCGTGGTCGCGCACCTCGATGACCAGCTCCTCGCCCTCCGTCCGCACCCGGACACCCACCGGCGAACCGCCGTGCTTGAGCGCGTTGCCGATCAGGTTGGCCAGGATCACGTCCAGGCGGCGCGGGTCGAGCCGGACCATCATGCCGCGCTCCGCGTCCAGGTCCACCGCGTCCAGCCAGGCCCGCGCGTCGATGCACGCGGTGACCTGGTCGGCCACGTCCACGTCGTCCAGGACCAGGCGCGCGGTGCCCGCGTCGAAGCGGGTCACCTCCATCAGGTTCTCCACCAGGTCGTTCAGCCGCCGGGTCTCGCTCACCACGAGGTGCACGGCGGGCGCGATCATCGGGTCGAGGCTGTCCGCCTCGTCCTCCAGCACCTCGGCCACCGCCGTGATCGCGGTCAGCGGCGTGCGCAGCTCGTGCGACATGTCGGCGACGAACCGCCGGCTCGACTCCTCCCGCGCGCTCATGTCCGCGACCTTCTTCTCCAGCGAGCTGGCGGTCCGGTTGAACGTGCGGGAGAGGTCGGCGAGTTCGTCCGTTCCGGAGACCGTGAGCCGGGTGTCGAGCTTGCCCTCACCGAGCTTGCGGGCCGCGTCACCGAGCCGCTGCACCGGCCGCAGCACGGTCGTCGCGGCCGCCTGCGCCAGCAGCGCCGAACCGATCAGCGCCAGCGTGGTCGCGATCCCGAGCGACCAGGCCAGCGAGTTGAGGTCCTGCCGCTCCTGGTCCAGGGACTTGAGCATGTACCCGGTCGGTCCGCCGCCGATGATCCGCGTACCGGCGACGAGGTACGGCGTGCCGGCGATGCTCGTACGCTGCCAGAACAGGTGGTACTCGTGCTCGTTGTTCGAGGTCAGCGGCTGCTCGCGGGCCACCTGCTCGCGCAGCGGGTCCGGTACGTCGTCCAGGGTGAAGTCGTCCAGGTCGGAGAAGCCGACGATCGGCTTGCCGCGCTCGCGCTCGTCCACCAGCAGCACGTTGTAGCCGGGACCGCCGGACGCCATCTGCCCGGCGGCCCGCTGGAGGTCGTCCTTCGTGGGCCGCACCGGCAGCGCCGCCGCCGTCTCCTGCATCTGCCGCCGGAAGTCGTCGAGCGCGCTGTCCTGCGTACGGGTCAGCACGGCCTCGCGGTTGAGCCAGTACGCGATTCCGGAGGCGGAGACCGCGGCGGTCAGCGCCACCAGCGCGAACACCACGACGAGCCGCAGCCGCAGACTGGTCCAGCGCAGTCCCGCCCGCAGGGACCGCTTGGCGCGTTCGGTCACTGAGGCGAGTCCAGCCGGTAGCCCACGCCCCGTACCGTACGGATCAGGGTCGGCGAGGACGGTACGTCCTCCACCTTGGCGCGCAGCCGCTGCACACAGGCGTCCACCAGCCGCGAGTCACCGAGGTAGTCGTGCTCCCACACCAGCCGCAGCAGCTGCTGGCGGGAGAGGGCCTGGCCGGGCCGGCGGCTCAGCTCCAGCAGGAGCCGCAGCTCGGTCGGCGTGAGCTGCAGGTCCTCACCGCCCTTGGTGACGGTCATGGCGGAGCGGTCGATGACCACGTTGCCGAAGGTCGCGGAGTCGGTCGACTCGCGCTCACCGCGGCGCAGCACCGCCCGGATCCGGGCGTCCAGCACCCGGCCCTGGACGGGTTTGACCACATAGTCGTCCGCGCCGGACTCCAGTCCCACCACGACGTCGATGTCGTCGCTGCGCGCGGTCAGCAGAATGATCGGCAGCTGGTCGGTGCGGCGGATCCGCCGGCACACCTCGAAACCGTCGATCCCGGGCAGCATCACATCCAGCACGACCAGGTCGGGCCGCTGCTCGCGCAGCAGCTCCAGGCCGTCCTCTCCCGTCGCCGCGGTGGCCACACGGTGGCCCTGGCGTGACAGCGAGAGTTCGAGGGCCGTGCGGATGGCGTCGTCGTCCTCGATCAGCAACAGGAAAGGCACGAGCGTCATTCTGGCCCATGGTGGCGCTTCAGTTCGACCTGTGGCCCGCTCCCGTCGCCCGGACACGGCCGCGACCGCTGCCGGGCACGGCCACAACCGGCCCTGTGACAGGCCTGTGACAGTCGGGGGACAGCGCTATGAAACTGCCCCGGCAAGCTCTTGGTCAGCAGGAAAACGCAGAGAACGAACGGACTTCACCGATCTCCACCGATAGGGGGCGCGAGATGAACGCACTGCACAGCACCAGCTCAAGCGCAGTTGTGACGCGTCTCCACGATGCCGGCCGGAGTGCGGAGAAGTCCGGTGCGATGAACGTGACGAACGTGCGGGGGTGCGTTCGAGGCGCAGGGCGTCAGCACCTGCCGTCGCAGTCGGCCGCGGAGCAGCCGCGTACGACGTACATGACGGTGGTCGACGCGCCCACGGGGAAGAACACGGGGGACCACGGGGGAAGCGCGTACGGGGAGGTCACGGGGGACCGCACCGACCGGACGGAGACCACGGAGGCCGAAGCCGCCTTCACGGCCTACGTCCAGGAGCGGCGGGCCTCCCTGTACGCAACCGCCTACCACCTGACCGGCGACCGGTTCGAGGCCGAGGACCTGCTGCAGAGCGCCCTCTTCTCGACGTACCGGGCGTGGGACCGGATCAGCGACAAGGCGGCGGTCGGCGGCTATCTGCGCCGCACCATGACGAACCTGCACATCAGCGCCTGGCGCCGGCGCAAGCTCAACGAATACCCGACCGAGGAGCTGCCGGAGACGGTGGGCGACACGGACGCGATGCGCGGCACGGAGCTGCGGGCGGTGCTCTGGCAGGCGCTCGCCCGGCTGCCCGAACTCCAGCGCACGATGCTGGTCCTGCGGTACTACGAGGGCCGCACCGACCCGGAGATCGCGTCGATCCTCGACATCAGTGTCGGCACGGTGAAGTCGAGCATCTGGCGGTCCCTCCGCCGGCTGCGCGAGGACGAGGTCCTCAGCTTCGGACGTGACGAGCAGGAGTCCTTCGGCGAGCTGGTGGCCTGAGGCAACGGGGGGAGACGGGGGACGGCCACTGCTTCGGGGGAGGCAGGGGCTACGGGGGAGCAGTGAAAACGGGTCCGAGGGGGCCTGGGGGAACACGGGGGAACGGCCCGTCGCTTCGGGGGAGGCGCGGGTCACGGGGGAGAAGGCAGCGGGGTCGTACGGGCCGGGGGGTCCTGTACGGCCCCGTTCGCCGTGCCGGTCACGGCCCGACGGCTCTGCGGGCCCGGCTCGTTCCCGTACGGGCATGGCGGAAAAGCGCTTGTTAGTCTGAGCGGATCACGTCAAGCGTGGGCGTTCGAGGAAACTCATGGGGGCCAAGTGAGCAGCGCGGCAGGCGATCGGGCAGTGGCGGACGGCGGGTCGGCCTCCATGCAGCTCAACGAGGCACCGACCGATCCTTCACCGCCTCCCGTCTACGGTCCCTTCGCTCCGGGCCAGGGCCCGAACACCTCGCCTCAGGTCCCTTACGCTCCTGGATACGCACCGCCGTTCGCGCCTTCGCTGGCCACCGACCCGGCCCGCAAGAAGGCCGCGGCCGAGGCCATCCGCAGCCGGATCAAGCCCGGGACCAGGGACGCCGGCGAGCACGCGGACGAGGAGACCTCCTCCGCCGTCAAGGCGCTCGGCGCCAAGGACGGTGACGGCTGGGTGACCTCCCGGGCGCTGAAGGACGCGCACAAGACGTGGGGCGGGCAGGTGCGGTCCATGCTGGGCCGGCTCGACGCGGACATCAACAGCCTCAACGGCGCCCGCCGGAACCTCTTCGGGGCCGACGTGCAGGGCGGGCTGGGCTTTCGCCAGATCTCCCCGCTCGACAACTTCTGACAGGCGCGGAGCGGGAAGAAACGACTCGGCGCGTTCATCAGGCATTCCGGACGACAGCGATACCGGACAACGGGGACCAGGGCATGCCCACCTATCACGAGATCATGACGACGGACCTCTCCGCTCTCACCACGGCCGCGGACAAGTGGACCGGCATGGCAGGCGAGTTCAGCAAGCAGGAGAAGGCGTACGAGAGAGAGGTCCAGGGCATCACGCTGGAGCGGACCTGGATCGGCCAGAGCGCGGACGCCGCCAACGCGCAGTTCCGCGTCATGCTCAACGAGTACCGCGCGGCCCAGACCCAGGCCAAGGCGATCGCCTCGCTGCTGCGGGACGCGCACACCCAGTTCACGGAGTTCAAGAGCAAGCTGCAGACGGTGAAGGCCGACGCGCTGAAGGCCGACATGCTGATCTCGGACGCCGGCAGGGTCACCTTCGACATGGCGAGCCTGAGCGAGGGTTCGCGGGCCGCCTACCGCCACGACCCGGACTACCAGAAGTCCGTACGCGACGCGGTCGGCTCGTGGCAGCGGGCGATCGACCGGCTGGTCGCGCAGACGTCGGACGCCGACGCCGGGGTCGAGATCGCGCTGAAAGCCGTGGTGAAGGACACCGACGCCACGGACGGCACCCGTGACGGCTTCAACGCCAAGGCGCTCGGCGACATCGAGACGTACGAGCTGCGCAACACCGAGGCGATAGCCGAGCGCCTGCTCGACGGCAAGAAGGTCTCCGACGCCGACCTCGCCGAGATGGACCGGGCCATGCGGGACCAGGCCGGTGACAAGGTCTTCGCCCAGTCCCTGCTGAACAAGCTCGGCCCGGACGGCATCGTCAAGCTGAGCGACGTCATGTCCGACCGGGAGCGGGACGGCGGATCCTCCGCCGGTCAGTACACCAAGCTCCTCGGCGGACTGGCCAACACGGTCGCGACGGCCACCCAGGTCCCCGGTTCGATGGCGGACGCCGGGCCCGGCTCGGCGAAGTACCAGGCCTGGCTGAACAGTCCGGACGGCGCGTTCTACAAGCAGTTCACCGAAGGCCTCAAGGAGGCCGGGGCCAAGAACTTCGACTCGAAGACCAACCCGATGTACGGCTACCGGCCGTTCGTCGAGATGATGACCCGCGCCGACCAGCCGTTCGACGACCAGTTCCTCAACCAGCTCGGCCACGACATGATCGCCGCCGAGAAGGACAACCGGACCATCTTCGAGCAGTGGGGCGGCAACCACCGCGAGGGCCGGGCCGACGCGCTCGACAGCCTGCTCGGCGTGATGAGCAAGAACCCGGACGCGTCGACCGCCTTCTTCGACCCGAAGATGGAGCACGGCCAGGCGCACCTGGACTACCTGGTGGGCAACGGGGACGATGCGCGGGAGTGGCCGCGGCAGCACATCGTGGCCGGCAACACGCTCATCACCAACGACGACCCGCTCAGCCGCCACGGCCTGGGCCTCGCGCTGGAGGCCGGAGCGACCGGGCACGAGCCGGGTACGCCGCTGGGCAGGACCGGACCTCACAGCGAGGGCCAGGCCCGCGTGATGCAGGGCATCATCGCGACGTTGGACAAGGGCGCCGGGGGCGACACCGTACCGGAGGCGCTGAAGGCCCCGCTCGGCCGCGCACTGAACGACTACACAGCCGATACGCACGCCATCCTCGGCGGCTACGCGCCGAACAGCCCGGTCGGCCAGGACGACGTCTCCGGCTCGGGCGACAACGCCTCCATCGCCAACAGCAAGGAGAGCCTGCTGCGGGTGATGCGCGGAGTCTCCGACGGTGTGGCCGGCGAGAACGAGAACGGCGAGCCCATCCGCGTCTTCGACACCCTCTACGAGAGCCAGCGCGGGTACGCGGCCGAGTACCTGGAGACCGGCCGCCAGGTGCCCCGGTCCGACCTGACCGAGAACGTCACCAGCTGGGACAACCGGGCCCGCCATGTCGGCGAGGCCCTCGGCGGCATGAACGGCATCGGCACGGACATGATCCTCGACGTCCGCGACGCCGAGGTCGGCAAGATCAACGACCAGGCGCGGTACGCCTACCACGGCGTCGGGGCACTGGCCAACACGATCCCCATGTTCGGCGATGTCGCGCAGCGCACCGTGGACGCCGCCACCTACGAGTGGTCCAAGGACGTCGTCACCGAGAAGGAGAACGTCGCACGCGCCGACGTCAGCCGCGAGACGGCGGGCGGCATCGCGGGCACGAACAACCTCATCGACGGCTGGGCCGAGACCCGCGACGCCAAGGGCACCGACGCCGCCGAGAACGCCAAGGGCGAGGCGAAGCAGAGCTACATCACCGGCCGCGAAGAAGCGTATTCGGCCCTGCGAACCAGGAAGTGAGCACGTGAGCACAGCAGGAGCAGCAGACCGTACACGTCCGGCGTGGAAGGTCTGGGCGGTCGTGGCCGCCGTCGTCGTAGTGATCGCGGGGCTGCTGCACGCCTGGCGCAACACCAACGTGCTGACGGCGGACCGGCTCTGCGGGGACCTGGTGTCGGCGTCGCAGGCTGACGCGGTGCTTCCGGGGTCCGGGCGTCTGGACGCCGAAGGGGACGGGCTGGACGACAACGACCTGACGGATACGCAGTGCAGGGTCGAGAAGTCGTCCGTCGTCCTCGGTTCCGGCGAGAGCGGGCTCAGTGTCCGGCTCTGGGCGGTGCGGGGCTATGAACCACTGGCGTTCGAAAGCGAGCCCTACCCACCGGACGCCTCGTACTTCACCGGCGAGGTGACCGGCGGGGTCAATGCGTACAAAGCGTGGGTCATGCTGCCCGAGAAGTGCTGGACCGACCGGCCGGTGGTCGCCGAGTTCAACATCACCGAGCCGGCTGCCGACCGCACCGCCTTCGCCGCCCTGGCCACCGACACCGCACGGACCATCGCGGCCCGGACCAAGTGCGGTGACCTCCCCGAGAAGCCCGGAACGCTCGTGCCTCCGCGCTCCGACGCCGCACGTCCGGTCTCCGAAGGACAGGTGTGCGGCCTGGACGGCCTGACCGTGGCGGGCCAGGTGCCGGCGGGGACGAAGGTGCTCGAAGAAGGGCAGAAGGCTCCCGCCGACCTGTGGGCCTGCAAGCTGACCCTGGACGACGAGACGAGTGGCTTCGTCCGTAGTGACGGCTTCATGAAGTACACCGCCACCCGGGACCCGCTGCTCATCGCCGCCATGCGGAAGTTCCCGGGTACGGAGAAGGGCCGAGCACCGGACGGCCGGGAAGCCGAAATCGTCGACAAGGGCCAAGGATTCATCCTGCCCTGCGCGGACGGCGGCGCTCTCTACCTGGCGGTGGAATCGGGGCAGCAGTACCTGGAGGCGAGCAAGCGTCACGCGGACCTGCCGAAGCGGGACGCCTACCGTGAGCCCTTCACGAAGGCCGCCGCCAAGACCTTCGGCTGCGCGGTCGGCTGAGGACCGGTCCTACTCCGGGACCGGCGCCCCCACCGTAGCCTTCCGGCACCGCCCGGCCGCCGCGGCGGCGAACCGGCCCAGAGCCTCCTCCTTGCCGCACGGGTACGCGCCCAGCGCCGTCTGGCGGGCCACGATGCGCCGCTCGGCCCGCATCAGGCGCCAGCCGCGCCGGAGGAGGAACGGGACCGACTTGCGGCCCTCGCGCAGGTCGCGGACCAGGCGGCGGCGGAACGTGGTGGACGGGCGGCCGCGCAGGCACAGCGCGTCCGCCAGCAGGCCCAGTTCCTGGCAGCGGCCCACGATGTCCGCCGCGAAGATGCCCTCGGCCACGAAGAGCGGCGAGCGCTCGATGTGGAAGGCATCCTGGCCCGTACGGGAGCTGGTGGCGATGTCGTACACCGGAACATCCGTACGGCCCGACCGGCACAGCTCCGCGACGGCCGCCACCGCCGCGTCCGCGTCCCAGGACGCGGCGGAGTCCCAGTCGATGTCCAAAGAGCCGGGGACCCGGGGCAGCGTCGGGTCGTCGTGCTCCTTGTAGAAGTCGTCCAGGCGCAGCACCGGCAGGCCGGTACGCGCGGCCAGGACGGACTTGCCGGAGCCGGAGGGGCCCGCGAGCAGCACGACGCGGGTCGGGATCAGTGGGGAACGGGAACTCACAGAACAGAAGTGTGAGGCATTGACCCGCGCAGGGGACCACCCGGGCCTCCTGTTGGTATCCAGCATCACACCTCAACTACTCTGCGCGTACGGACGATTACCCGACCAGGTCGATCAGGTGGAAACATGGCACTTCACGCACGCAAGCCCGAACGCCGCGCACTGCTGCGCGCCGGTCTGACCGTGACCGCGCTGGGAGCGGCCCTCGGGGCCGGTGCGGGCTCGGCCCAGGCCGCTCCTCAGCTGCCTCCGGTCGCCGAGATCCCGGAGCAGGGAACCGCGGCCGTCCAGACGGTCACCAAGAGCGCCGGACCGGCGGTGACCAGCGCGCTCGGCACCTCGCTGACCAACAGCATCCGTCCCATCACCGACCTCCAGCTGCACCCGCTGGCCAAGACCGGCGTCGACCCGCTGGACAACGCGGTCGGCACCCAGGTCGCCGACTTCCAGCCGGTGTCGACGGCGATTCTCACCGACCCGCTCACCAGCGGCGGTGCGATCAACGACCTGCCGGTGGTCGGCACGGTCACCCGGCTCGTCACGGGCTGACGCCTCCCGCACGCCGAAAAGAGCCGCCCCGGTCGTCGGGGGCGGCCCCTTTCGCGTACGGCGGCGAGAGCGTCAGTACGACGAGCCCGAGGCTCCCAGCGCACCCGTCGGGTGCCAGACCGTCTTGGTCTCCAGGAACGCCGTCAGCCGGTGCGTGCCGGGCGCGGCCGGCCAGTCGGTGGAGGCGTCCGAGCCGTCCGCCTCGGCAGGCCGCGGGCGCAGGACCCGCTTGAGGTTGTCCGCCGCCGCGATCTCCAGCTCCTTGGCCAGCTCCGCGCCGGCGCCGGTGAGGTCGATCGCGTTGACGTCCTGGTGGGCGGCGAGCGGGGCCGCCAGCTCCGCCGTGGCGCCGGACAGGATGTTGACCACGCCGCCGGGCACGTCGGAGGTGGCCAGCACCTCACCGAGCGAGAGCGCGGGCAGCGGAGCTTCGGCGGAGGCGATGACGACCGCCGTGTTGCCGGTCGCGATGACCGGAGCGATCACCGAGACCAGGCCGAGGAACGACGACGTCTGCGGCGCGAGGACCGCGACCACACCGGTCGGCTCCGGCGTGGAGAGGTTGAAGAACGGGCCCGCGACCGGGTTGGCACCGCCGGAGATCTGGCCGATCTTGTCGGTCCAGCCCGCGTACCAGACCCAGCGGTCGATCGCCGCGTCCACCACGGCCGCCGCCTTGGACTTCGACAGTCCTTCGGAGGCGGCCACCTCGCGGACGAACTGCTCCTTGCGGCCCTCCAGCATCTCGGCGACGCGGTAGAGGACCTGGCCGCGGTTGTACGCGGTCGCGCCCGACCAGCCGCCGAACGCCTTGCGCGCGGCCACGACCGCGTCACGTGCGTCCTTACGGGAGGACTGCGGCGCGTTGGCCAGCCACTGGCCCTTGGAGTCGCTCACCTCGTACACCCGGCCGCTCTCGGAGCGGGGGAACTTGCCCCCGACGTACAGCTTGTAGGTCTTGAAGACGCCAAGACGCCGCTCGGCGGAGCCGTTGATGGATTCGCGGTCAGACATCGAGGTACGCCTCCAGGCCGTGGCGGCCGCCCTCGCGGCCGTAGCCCGACTCCTTGTAGCCGCCGAACGGCGACGTCGGGTCGAACTTGTTGAACGTGTTGGCCCAGACGACGCCCGCGCGGAGCTTGTCGGCCACCGCGAGGATGCGGGAGCCCTTCTCCGTCCAGATGCCCGCCGAGAGGCCGTACTGGCTGTTGTTGGCCTTGGCGACCGCCTCGTCCGGCGTGCGGAACGAGAGCACGGAGAGGACCGGGCCGAAGATCTCGTCACGGGCCACCGTGTGGGCCTGCGTGACGTTGGTGAACAGCGTCGGCGCGAACCAGAAACCCGACGACGGCAGTTCGCACGGCGCGCTCCAGCGCTCCGCGCCTTCCGCCTCGCCGGTCTCCACCAAGGCGGTGATCCGGGCGAGCTGCTCGGCGGAGTTGATCGCGCCGATGTCGGTGTTCTTGTCCAGCGGGTCGCCGAGCCGCAGCGTCGAGAGCCGGCGCTTCAGCGCGTCCAGCACCTCGTCCTGGACCGACTCCTGCACCAGCAGCCGCGAGCCCGCGCAGCAGACCTGGCCCTGGTTGAAGAAGATGCCGGTGACGATGCCCTCGACGGCCTGGTCGATCGGAGCGTCGTCGAAGACGATGTTCGCGCCTTTGCCGCCGAGCTCCAGCGTGACCTTCTTGTCCGTGCCGGCGACCGAGCGCGCGATGGCCTTGCCGACGGCGGTCGAACCGGTGAAGGCCACCTTGTCGACGTCCGCGTGCGTGACGAGCGCCTCGCCCGCGTCCCCGTAACCGGTCAGGATGTTGACGACACCCTTCGGCAGCCCGGCCTGACGGCAGATGTCCGCGAAGAAGAGCGCGGAGAGCGGAGTCGTCTCGGCGGGCTTCAGGACCACCGTGTTGCCGGTGGCGAGCGCCGGAGCGATCTTCCACGCGAGCATCAGCAGCGGGAAGTTCCACGGGATGACCTGACCCGCCACACCCAGCGGCCGCGGGTCGGCCCCGTAGCCCGCGTGGTCCAGCTTGTCGGCCCAGCCCGCGTAGTAGAAGAAGTGCGCGGCGACCAGCGGGAGGTCCGCGTCGCGGGTCTCCTTGATCGGCTTGCCGTTGTCGAGCGTCTCCAGGACGGCCAGCTCACGGCTGCGCTCCTGGATGATCCGCGCGATCCGGAACAGGTACTTGGCGCGCTCGGAGCCGGGCAGCGCCGACCACTTCTCGAACGCCTTACGCGCCGCCTTCACGGCCCGGTCCACGTCCGCCGCGCCGGCCCGCGCGACCTCGGAGAGGACCTCCTCGGTGCTCGGCGAGACGGTCTTGAAGACCCCTCCGTCGGCGGCCTCGGTGAACTCACCGTCGATGAACAGCCCGTACGAAGGGGCGATGTCGACGACGGAACGGGACTCCGGCGCCGGTGCGTACTCGAATGCGGATGCCATGGCTTATCAGTCCACCGTCACGTAATCGGGGCCGGAGTAACGGCCGGTGCTGAGCTTCTGGCGCTGCATCAGCAGGTCGTTGAGAAGGCTGGAGGCGCCGAACCGGAACCAGTGGTTGTCCAGCCAGTCCTCACCCGCCGTCTCGTTCACCAGCACCAGGAACTTGACCGCGTCCTTGGTCGTGCGGATGCCGCCGGCCGGCTTCACACCGATCTGTACGCCGGTCTGCGCGCGGAAGTCGCGGACGGCCTCCAGCATCAGCAGCGTGTTGGCGGGAGTGGCGTTGGTGGCCACCTTGCCGGTCGAGGTCTTGATGAAGTCCGCGCCCGCCAGCATCCCGAGCCAGGAGGCGCGGCGGATGTTGTCGTACGTGGAGAGCTCACCGGTCTCGAAGATCACCTTGAGGCGGGCGGTACCGCACTCGGCCTTCACGGCCACGATCTCCTCGTAGACCTTCAGGAACCGGCCGGAGAGGAACGCCCCTCGGTCGATCACCATGTCGATCTCGTCGGCCCCGGCCGCCACGGCGTCGCGGACGTCCGCGAGCTTGACGTCCAGCGCGGCGCGGCCGGCCGGGAAGGCGGTCGCCACGGACGCCACCTTCACGCCGGAACCGGCGAGCGCGGCAGCGGCGGTGGCCGCCATGTCGGGATAGACGCAGACGGCGGCGGTGCGCGGGGTCGTGCGGTCGAGCGGGTCGGGGTGGACGGCCTTGGCGGCGAGAGCCCGGACCTTGCCCGGGGTGTCCGCGCCTTCCAGCGTCGTCAGGTCGATCATCGAGATGGCGAGATCGATGGCGTACGCCTTGGCCGTCGTCTTGATCGAACGGGTTCCGAGGGCGGCGGCGCGCGCTTCGAGGCCGACGGCGTCGACGCCGGGCAGCCCGAAGAGGAAGCGGCGCAGCGCACTGTCGGACGCCGTCGCGTCGGAGAATGCGGGAGCAGAGGTGGGCATGGTCACCAGGGGAGCATATCTACGCGCGTAGCGACCTGTACAGGGGGACGGCTCAACCGTGCGCACCGCCACACGCGCCTCCGGGGCGCGTGACCTCTCCGCCGGGTCCGTCAGGCAGAATCGGCCCCATGACGAGCCCCACGCCTCCCGCAGAGCCGCAGTACGCCGACCGGACCCACCGCTCGACCTCCGCGCTGGTCTGCGGAGTGCTGCTCATCGCGCTGGTCGCCGTGATGGCCGGCGACGCGATGATCCGGGGCGAGGGACAGGCGCCGTGGCTGGCCCTGGCCGCTCTGCTCACCGCGGTGCCGCTGATCGTGGCGTTCACGCTGCGGCCCGTCGTCGCCGTGAACGACGAGCGGATCCGCATCCGCAACCCGTTCCGCACGATCCAGCTGCCGTGGACCGAGGTCGCCGACGTCCGGGCCGGCTACTCCTCCGAGCTGATCGCCGCAGGCGGCGCCAAGTACCAGCTCTGGGCCGTCCCGGTCTCGCTGCGCGACCGCAAGCGCGCCTCGCGCGCCGCCGGCCGCGCGCCGCACAAGGACGCCTACGGCCGCTTCTCGCCCGGTGCGGGCGCCGACCCTCACCAGCACAGCGTGCCGCCGGTCGCGGCCGCCGACCAGACGATCATGGAGCTGCGGGACCTCGCGGAGAAGGCGGGCGACCCGAAGGACGGGGCCACCACGGGTTCGGTGCGCTGGGCGTACGAGGTGATCGCGCCGGCGGCCGCGGGCGTGGTGCTGTTCGTGGTGCTGTGGGCGATCGGCTGAGCAGCCCGAACGTGTAGCGCGGAAGGACCGGCCCCGCTCTGGAGAGGAGCGGGGCCGGTCCTTCGTTTCTTCCGTGCGTACGCCTCAGATCCCGGCGGCCGCCGCCAGGTCCCGCTTGATCCCGGCGAGCAGCTCCGCGCCGCGCGCCCGTGCGGCGGGGAGTCCGGCGGCGTCCGCGACCGGGACCACGACCTCCAGGTAGCACTTCAACTTCGGCTCGGTGCCGCTCGGGCGGACGATCACGCGGGCGCCTTCCAGCTGGTAGCGCAGCCCGTCGGTGGGCGGCAGCGCGGGCGTGCCTTGCGACAGGTCCTCGGCCGAGGTGACCGCGAGGCCGGCCAGCGCGGTCGGCGGCTGCTCGCGGAGCCGGGCCATGGCGTTCGCGATGACCGTCAGGTCCTCCACCCGCACCGAGAGCTGGTCGGTGGCGTGCAGGCCGTGGGCGAGCGCCAGGTCGTCCAGCAGGTCCAGCAGCGTACGGCCCTGCTCCTTGAGTACGGAGGCCAGCTCGGCGACGAGCAGCGCGGCGGTGATGCCGTCCTTGTCGCGGACGCCTTCGGGGTCGACGCAGTAGCCGAGCGCCTCCTCGTACCCGTACCGCAGGCCGTCCACCCGGGCGATCCACTTGAAGCCCGTCAGCGTCTCCTCGTAACCGAGGCCCGCCTTCTGAGCGATCCGGCCGAGCAGCGACGACGACACGATCGACTCGGCGAACACGCCGGAGACGCCGCGCTCCACCAGGTGCGCGGCGAGCAGTGCGCCGACCTCGTCGCCGCGCAGCATCCGCCAGCCGCCTTCCGTGGCGGTGTCGGGCACGGCGACGGCGCAGCGGTCCGCGTCCGGGTCGTTGGCGATGATCAGGTCCGGCGCGGCCCGGCGCGCGGTGGCGAAGGCGAGATCCATCGCGCCGGGCTCTTCCGGGTTGGGGAAGGCGACGGTCGGGAAGGCGGGGTCGGGCTCGGCCTGCTCGGTGACGAGGACCGGCTCGGGGAATCCGGCGCGCTCGAAGGCGGCGGTCAGGACGGAGGTGCCGACGCCGTGCATCGCGGTGTAGACGGCGCGTGCGGTACGAGGGCTGCCGGCGGCCAGGACGGCGTCCGTACGGGCGAGATAGGCATCCAGGACCTCCTCACCGAGGGTCTCCCAGCCGTCCTTAGGGCGTACGGCGTTCGCCAGTGGGCCGACCGCGGCGATGGCGGCCGCGATCCCGCCGTCGGCCGGAGGCACGATCTGGGAGCCGTCGCCTAGGTAGACCTTGTAGCCGTTGTCGCGCGGCGGGTTGTGGCTGGCGGTGACCTCGACGCCGGCCACCGCGCCCAGGTGCCTTATGGCGTACGCGAGTACGGGGGTGGGGAGCGGGCGCGGGAGGACGGCGGCGCGGAGGCCGGCGCCGGTCATCACGGCGGCGGTGTCGCGCGCGAAGTCCGCCGACTTGTAGCGGGCGTCGTAGCCGATGACGACGAGGCCGCCTTCGTGGCCCTGCGCCTTCAGATACGCGGCGAGGCCCGCCGCCGCCCGGATCACCACGGACCGGTTCATCCGCATCGGACCGGCCCCGAGCTCGCCGCGCAGTCCGGCGGTGCCGAACTGGAGCGTGCCCGCGAACCGTGCGGCGAGCTCGTCGGTGCCGCCCGCCTCGATCAGCGCGGCCAGCTCCTCGCGCGTCTCGGGGTCGGGGTCCTCGGCCAGCCAGGTCCTGGCCTGCGCGATGAGGTCGTGCTGCACGGGGGCCGCCTTTCGGGGGTGTGCGGGTGGGGGCGTACAGGGGTGGTGCGGGTGGCGGGTGCCGGACGGTGGGGCGGGGGTGGGCGCTGCGCGGGCTGTTCCCCTCCCCGCCCCTTCCCGAAACCGGGGCGCCGCCCCGGACCCCGGTCCTCGAACGCCGGACGGGCTGTCGGTGGGCACGCAGGCCCGGGTGGTCCTAGATGCGCTCCAGCACCCTCGCCAGCAGCGCGCCCATCCTCGTCGCCGAGTCGCGGCCCGCCTGGAGGACCTCCTCGTGGTTCAGGGGCTCGCCGGAGAGGCCCGCCGCCAGGTTGGTGACCAGGGAGAGGCCCAGTACCTCGGCGCCTGCCTCGCGGGCCGCGATGGCCTCCAGGACCGTGGACATGCCGACCAGGTCGCCGCCGAGGACCCGGACCATGTTGATCTCGGCCGGGGTCTCGTAGTGCGGGCCGGGGAACTGGACGTACACGCCCTCTTCGAGCGTGTCGTCGATCTCCTTGCACAGCGCGCGCAGGCGCGGCGAGTACAGGTCGGTCAGGTCGACGAAGTTGGCGCCGACGATCGGCGAGGTCGCCGTGAGGTTGATGTGGTCGCTGATCAGCACCGGCTGTCCGGGGCGCATGCCTTCGCGGAGGCCGCCGCAGCCGTTGGTCAGGACGATGGTCTTGCAGCCCGCGGCCACCGCCGTACGGACTCCGTGGGCGACGGCGGCGACGCCGCGGCCCTCGTAGTAGTGCGTGCGGCCGAGGAAGACCAGCGCACGCTTGTCGCCGATCTTGTACGAGCGGATGGTGCCGCCGTGGCCCTCGACCGCGGGCGCCGGGAAGCCGGGGAGCGCGGTGACGGGGAACTCGGCCTCCGGGGCGCCGAGTGCTTCGCCCGCGGGCGCCCAGCCGGAGCCCATGACCAGGGCGACGTCGTGGGTCTCGGCGCCGGTCAGCTCGCGCAGGCGGGCGGCGGCCCCGGCAGCGGCTGCGTACGGGTCGCCCTGGATGTTGTCCGGAATAACTGATGCGTTCACGCGGAAGAGCGTAACCGCTGAATGCCTACGCGCGTAGATGTCCTGGTGCAAAGACTCGCCGAGTGGCTTTGTGGCTTCGCACGGAGAGGGGTCGCCGGACCCCGCTCAGCAGGGGCGCTTGCGCAGGCCCATCACGTAATCGTGCGGGGCGCCGGCGGACTCGGCCGCATCCGCGATCTCGCCGAGGTAGCGGGCGGAGGGCAGGCCGCCCTCGTACCCGTTCAGCACGTACATCCAGGCCGGCTCCTCGCCGTCCAGGGTGTGCACGCGGACGCGCATGCGCCGGTAGATGTCGAGCCCGACACCTTCCCAGCGGTCCATGGAGTCCTCGTCCATCGGCGCCAGGTCGTACAGCGCGACGAAGACCTGGGATCGCGGCGCCTCCACCACGGTGGCCAGCGCCCCTTCCCAGCCCATCTGCTCCCCGCCGAAGGTCAGCCGCCAGCCATTCAGCCAGCCGGTGCTGCGCATCGGGGAATGCGGGGCGCGGCGGGTCATGAGCCGCGCGTCGAGGTTGCCGGCGTACGCGGCGTAGAGCGACATGGGACCGAGGGTACGGGAGGGGGGCGCGGGAGTGCCGGTTCCTGTGACGAAGCCCCCGGTCGGGGGAGGGCCGGGAGCGGTTCGAAGGGCTGTGCGGGCGGCGCGATTCCCGTACGTCCGGAGCCCGGGCGCCCGTATGGAGGGCCCCGGGGCGAATCTGTTTGGCGCGTGCGGGACAATGGAGTACGTACTGCATTCCCCCGGGGCGATCCCCCGGACCCCCGGCCGGGGCGGCAGACGGCCGTGGGGATGACACCCACGCGAGGCGGACTTTTCGTGACCCGGATCGTGATCATCGGCGGCGGCCCCGGCGGCTACGAGGCGGCTCTGGTGGGCGCCCAGCTCGGCGCGGAGGTGACCGTCGTCGACTGCGACGGCCTCGGCGGAGCCTCGGTACTCACCGACTGCGTGCCATCGAAGACCCTGATCGCGACGGCCGAGGTGATGACCACCTTCGACTCCTCGTACGAGGAACTCGGGATCATCGTCGCCGACGACACACCGCACAAGGAACAGGCCGCCCGGGTGGTCGGCGTCGACCTCGGCAAGGTCAACCGCCGTGTCAAGCGCCTCGCACTGGCCCAGTCCCACGACATCACTGCCTCCGTCACCCGGGCCGGCGCCCGCGTGATGCGCGGCCGCGGCCGGCTCGACGGGCTCCAGGCGGCCGACGGTTCCCGCCAGGTCGTCGTCACCGCCGCCGACGGCACCGAGGAGCGGCTCAGCGCCGACGCCGTGCTGATCGCGACCGGCGGCCACCCGCGCGAGATCCCGGACGCGCAGCCGGACGGCGAGCGCATCCTGAACTGGACCCAGGTCTACGACCTCGACGAGCTGCCCGAGGAGCTCATCGTGGTCGGCTCCGGTGTCACCGGCGCCGAGTTCGCCGGTGCCTACCAGGCGCTCGGCTCCCGCGTCACGCTGGTCTCCTCGCGCGACCGGGTGCTGCCGGGCGAGGACCCGGACGCGGCCGCCGTGCTGGAGGACGTGTTCCGGCGCCGCGGCATGAACGTGATGTCCCGCTCCCGCGCCCAGTCGGCCAAGCGCGTCGGCGACCGGGTCGAGGTGACGCTGGCCGACGGCCGGGTCATCACCGGCTCGCACTGCCTGATGGCGGTCGGCGCGATCCCGAACACCGCCGGCATGGGCCTGGAGGAGGCCGGCGTACGGCTGAAGGACTCCGGCCACATCCTGACCGACCGGGTCTCGCGCACCAGCGCTCCCGGCGTCTACGCGGCCGGTGACGTCACCGGCATCTTCGCGTTGGCCTCGGTCGCCGCGATGCAGGGCCGGATCGCGATGTACCACTTCCTCGGCGACGCGGTCGCTCCGCTCAACCTCAAGACGGTCTCCGCCAACGTCTTCACCGACCCGGAGATCGCCACCGTCGGCTACAGCCAGGCCGACGTGGACGCCGGCAAGATCGACGCCCGCGTGGTGAAGCTGCCGCTGCTGCGCAACCCGCGCGCCAAGATGCAGGGCATCCGCGACGGCTTCGTCAAGATCTTCTGCCGTCCCGGTACGGGGATCGTGGTCGGCGGCTGTGTCGTCGCACCGCGCGCCAGCGAACTGATCCACCCGATCTCGCTCGCGGTCGACAACAACCTGACCGTGGAACAGATCGCAAAGGCGTTCACCGTGTACCCGTCGCTGTCCGGATCGATCGCGGAGGTCGCGCGGCAGCTGCACACGCGCAAGCTGACGGACGAGGGCTGACGGCGGAGCAACACCGCGTGGTTGCCGGTGAATTGCGACATTCCCCGGCAACCTCCGCCAGTCCGGGCGAGGATGATGATCGCTCGGCGATCACACCCGGACAACAGCGAAAGCCTCTATACCACTTCGGTGGCCGCCAGATGTACAACTTCCGTTATTCGGCGCAAACTGCTGAAAACCACCGGCGGTCAGGTTACTGTCAGTTTCGTGTTCGCTGCAGAACGTCGTCAGTTGATCCTCGAAATGGTGCGCGCCAACGGGGCGGTATCGCTCCGTGAGCTCGCCCGCGTCGTCCAGACCTCCGAAGTGACCGTACGGCGGGACGTGCGGGCACTGGAGGCAGAAGGACTCCTCGACCGCCGGCACGGCGGTGCGGTCTTGCCGGGCGGTTTTACGCGGGAGTCCGGCTTTCCGCAGAAATCCCATCTCTCCACCGCGGAGAAGACGGCCATCGCCGACCTGGCGGCCTCGATGGTCGGTGAGGGCGAGGCCATCGTGGTCGGCGCCGGTACGACCACGCAGGAGCTGGCCCGCCGGCTCGCGCGGGTCCCCGGCCTGACCGTGGTGACCAACTCGCTGCTGGTCGCCCAGGCGTTGGCCCATGCCAACCGGGTGGAGGTCGTCATGACCGGCGGCACCCTGCGCGGGAGCAACTACGCGCTGGTGGGCAGCGGGGCCGAGCAGTCCCTCCAGGGCCTGCGGGTCTCCCGCGCCTTCCTCTCCGGGAGCGGCCTCACCGCCGAGCGCGGCCTGTCCACCTCCAACATGCTCTCGGCCAGCGTGGACCGGGCGCTCGTGCAGGCCGCCGCGGAGGTGGTCGTCCTGGCGGACCACACGAAGCTGGGCGCCGACACGATGTTCCAGACGGTGCCCACGGAGCTGATCACCCGCCTGGTCACGGACGAGCCTCCGCTCCACGACGAGCGCGCGGCCGCCGAGCTCCAGGCGCTGGCGGACCAGGGCGTGGAGGTCACGGTGGCGGGCCCCGACGCGGACGCGCCGGACGGCCCTCCCGGCGAGCGCCGTCCTCGCCGCGACATGCCGTTGCCGGGCCAGCGGCGGACGACGACGGGCCGGAACGGTGGGCTGGGGCCGCAGTTGCGCAGCGCGTCGTCGCTGTCCGACCAGACGTCGTCGGGCGAGCGGGCTCGGGTGGCGGACCTGCGGCGGCGGTAGGGCCGTGCGGTAGGGCCAGGTCGGGTGCGCTGCCCCCGAACCCCCGCTCCTCGGTGTTCAGCCCCTCCGGCGTTTGAGGAGCGGGGCCTGGGGCGGAGCCCCGAAAACCCCTCAGGACGGGCCCTACTTCAACCCCCGCAACGTCAGCCGCAGCAACCGCCCCGCCAGCTCCGGATCCCCCGGCGAATGCTCAGCGGCCAGCGCAATCGCATTGGTCAGCTGCAACAGATCATCGATCGACACATCCGCCCGCACCGCCCCACTCTCCTGCGCCCGTCGCAACAGCCCCGCCCCCGCCTCACGCAACGGCAGATGGCACGGAGCGAGCGCCGAAGTCTCGTCCTGCGAGGCCGACATGAGCGCACGTGACAGCCCGCGGTACTCGCCCGCGTGAGCGACGATCGCGCCCAGCCAGTCCACCAGCGCCCGGCACGGCGCCTCCGCGCCCGCCAGCTCCCGGGAGCGGTCCAGGAGCGAGCGCAGGGCGTCCTGGAAGACCGCGTTCATCAGCGCGTGCCGGTGGGGGAAGTGGCGGTAGAGGGTGCCGATGCCCACGCCCGCCTGCCGGGCGATGTCCTCCAGTGAGGCATCCGTGCCGTGCTCGGCGAAGGCCGTACGGGCCACGCCGACGAGGCGTTCGTGGTTCCGGCGGGCGTCCGCGCGCATCGGCCGCTCCGGCGCCCGTGCCGTGCCCGGCTCCATCGAGATCGGCCCTGCCATGGCTCCCGCCCTCCCTCGGTCCGCGCACCTCTCGTGGGGTCCAGGATGCCACTGCACGCGGAGGGGCCCGGCCCGCGTCCTGACGGACGCCGGCCGGGCCCCTCCGTACGAACTGAGCCGTCAGTCCTTGATCTCACAGATCAGGGCGCCGGAGGAGACGGACCCGCCGACCTCCGCTGTGAGGCCCTTGACCGTGCCGGAGCGGTGCGCGTTCAGCGGCTGCTCCATCTTCATGGCTTCCAGGACGACGACGAGGTCGCCTTCCTTGACCTCCTGGCCCTCCTCGACCGCGACCTTGACGATCGTGCCCTGCATCGGCGAGGCGAGGGAGTCGCCGGAGGCGGCCGAACCGGCCTTCTTCGCCGCGCGGCGCTTCGGCTTGGCACCGGCCGCGAGGCCCGTACGGGCCAGGCTCATGCCCAGCGAGGACGGCAGCGAGACCTCCAGGCGCTTGCCGCCGACCTCGACGACGACGGTCTCGCGACCGGCCTCGTCCTCCTCGTCCGCACCGACAGGCGCGGCGAACGGCTTGATCTCGTTGACGAATTCCGTCTCGATCCAGCGGGTGTGGACGGTGAAGGGGTTCGCGGTGAAGGCGGGGTCGGTGACGACGGCGCGGTGGAAGGGGATGGCGGTGGCCATGCCCTCGACCTGGAACTCCGCCAGCGCACGCGCGGCCCGCTGCAGCGCCTGCTCACGCGATGCGCCGGTGATGATCAGCTTGGCCAGCAACGAGTCCCACGCCGGCCCGATGACGGACCCGGACTCGACGCCGGCGTCCAGGCGGACACCGGGACCGGTCGGCGGCGCGAACGTGGTCACCGTGCCGGGGGCCGGGAGGAAGCCGCGGCCGGGGTCCTCGCCGTTGATGCGGAACTCGAAGGAGTGGCCGCGCACGGCCGGGTCGCCGTAGCCGAGCTCCTCGCCATCCGCGATGCGGAACATTTCGCGTACGAGGTCGATGCCGGTGACCTCTTCGGTGACCGGGTGTTCGACCTGGAGGCGGGTGTTGACCTCCAGGAACGAGATCGTGCCGTCGGCTCCGACGAGGAACTCGACCGTGCCGGCGCCGACGTAGCCGGCTTCCTTGAGGATCGCCTTGGACGCCGCGTACAGCTCCGCGTTCTGCTCCGGAGACAGGAACGGGGCCGGGGCCTCCTCCACCAGCTTCTGGTGGCGGCGCTGGAGCGAGCAGTCACGCGTCGAGACGACGACCACGTTGCCGTGGGTGTCGGCCAGGCACTGCGTCTCCACGTGGCGCGGCTTGTCGAGGTAGCGCTCGACGAAGCACTCACCGCGGCCGAAGGCGGCGACGGCCTCGCGGACGGCGGAGTCGTACAGCTCCGGGATCTCCTCCAGGGTGCGGGCGACCTTCAGCCCGCGCCCGCCGCCACCGAAGGCGGCCTTGATCGCGATCGGGAGCCCGTTGGCCTGCGCGAAGGCGACGACCTCGTCGGAACCGGCCACCGGGTCCGGCGTACCGGCGACCAGAGGCGCACCGGCGCGCTGCGCGATATGCCGTGCGGCGACCTTGTCACCGAGGTCCCGGATCGCCTGCGGCGGCGGACCGATCCACGTCAGACCGGCATCCAGCACCGCCTGCGCGAACTCGGCGTTCTCCGACAGGAACCCGTAACCCGGGTGGATCGCGTCCGCCCCGGAGTCCGCGGCGGCCTGCAGCACCTTGGCCATGTCCAGATAGCTGGCGGCCGGGGTGTCACCGCCCAACGCGAACGCCTCGTCGGCGGCCCGGACGTGCAACGCGTCCCGGTCCGGATCGGCGTAGACCGCCACGCTCGCGATCCCCGCATCCCGGCACGCCCGAGCAACGCGGACAGCGATTTCGCCACGGTTGGCGATGAGCACCTTGCGCACGATGACTCCCTCCTGGAAACAAGCTGAGTTTAGGGACTACCGACACGGCGCTACGACCCGTCCCCAATGGTGAGCTTGCCCACACGGAGTGTGATTCGAGGCTTGCCCCAGTAGTGAAATCCCTTGTGGCACCACGGTACGCCGGGTTCTACAACCGCACAGTAATCATCCGGTGTGGTGCAGGTCTCTGTCTGAGAGGTCAACGCCTCACGGCGTTTCTTTGTGGAGTCCCTACGAACGGCCGACAGATTCTTTGCCGGACGTGCGGAACGGTCCGACCCCTTGTCCGGAGGAATACCGGTGAGTAGGGTCCGCCCCACGCACGTACCGCATGTAACAGGGGGTGGCGCCTTGCTGCGCAGAACGGTGGCGATCGTGACCGCGCTCGTGCTGTTCGGGGAGGCGGTGGGCATCTTCGTGATCAACGCCGTCCTCGCCACGGTCACCGAGAACCAGAACATGTCGCTGGCCGGGATGGACCCGAAAGCCATGACCGCCGGCACCTGGGTGCTGGGCGGGGTCTTGGCCGTGCTGCTGATCGGGTGCGGGCTGATCGCGCTGCCGGCCGGGGTCCGGGACCGGGCGCCGGGGCGGTTCGGGCGGATCACGCTGATCGGCTGCGCGGTGGTGCACGGCGTGCTCGGCGCGGTGACCGTGGGACTGGTCGGGTGGGCCGCGTTCGCCTTCATGACGATGGTGCTGGCCCTGCTGGTCTTCACCCTGCTCGCGTACGGGCCGGAGGGCCGCGGCGAGGACCGCGTGAGCGACGAGGCGGCCCCGGCGGCGGCCTGAGCCGCTGCCAGGAAGCCCGTCTCAGGCCCACAACTCCGTGACCGAGATGTCCAGTTCGCCGAGCAGGCGGCGCAGCAGCGGCAGCGAGAGGCCGATCACGTTGCCGTGGTCGCCCTCGATGGAGTCGACGAACGGTGCCGAGCGGCCGTCCAGCGTGAAGGCTCCGGCCACGTGCAGCGGCTCGCCGGACGCGACGTACGCGGCGACCTCGGCGTCGGTCGGCTCGCCGAACCGTACGACGGTGGACGCCGTCGCCGAGGCCGTACGGCCTGACGCGGTGTCGATCACGCTGTGGCCGGTCTGCAGGATGCCGGACCGGCCGCGCATCGCCTTCCAGCGGGCCGTGGCCTCCTCGGCGTCGGCCGGCTTGCCGAGCGCCTCGCCGTCCAGCTCCAGGACCGAGTCGCAGCCGATCACCAGCGCGCCCGTCGCCTCCGGCCGCTCCGCGACCGCCGCCGCCTTGGCCCGGGCCAGCACCAGGGCCAGCTCGGCGGGGGTCGGAGCGGACAGCGCGTCCTCGTCGACCCCGCTGACGATCACCTCCGGGGCGAAACCAGCCTGGCGCAGCAGGCCGAGGCGGGCGGGGGAGGCGGAGGCGAGGACGAGGCGGCGCTGATCAGTCATACCGGCCATCGTAGAAGGAGCCGAAGCTCCGGGAGGCCCCGCCGGGTCTCAGCGGGTGCCGAGCACGAACATCGCGACCAGCATCGCCAGCGCGAGCAGAAGACCCGCGCGGCGCATCATGTCCTGGGCGTCGCGCAGTTCCTTCGGCGGCTTGTTCTCGGGGTCGGACCACAGCATGCTTCCGATCCTGCCCGCGATGGGCGCCGATGCGCCTGAGTACGGGTACTCAAGCGCACCGGCGCCCACCGTCCGGCTCAGGCCGGCCAGTACGTCCGGGCCCAGGCCCGCGGGCCCGGCTGCGGGCGGCCCGTACGGGCGATGCGGCCCGGGTCGGACCACTGCTCGGGCGGGACGGGCGCGCCGGACGACACGGCGGCGCTCGCCGCGGCGCGGGCCTGGACCACCGCCAGGGCGGCGGCCAGCTCCTCGGGGGTCGGGTTGCCCCGTACGACCCTGATCATGGGCAGACCTCTCTGTGGGAGGGCGGGCGGCTACAGCGGGATGTTGCCGTGCTTCTTCGGAGGCAGTGATTCCCGCTTCGTACGGAGCTGACGCAGCCCCTTCACGATGTGCGCCCGGGTCTCGGACGGCAGGATCACCGCGTCGACGTAGCCGCGCTCGGCCGCCACGTACGGGTTGAGCAGCGCGTCCTCGTACGCCGTCATCAGCTCGGCGCGCGTCGCGTCCGGGTCCTCGGCGGCGGCGATGGTGCGGCGGTGCAGGATGTTCACCGCGCCCTGCGCGCCCATGACGGCGATCTGCGCGGTCGGCCAGGCCACGTTCAGGTCGGCGCCCAGGTGCTTGGAGCCCATCACGTCGTACGCGCCGCCGAACGCCTTGCGCGTGATGACGGTGATCAGCGGGACCGTCGCCTCCGCGTAGGCGTAGATCAGCTTGGCGCCGCGCCGGATGATGCCGCCGTACTCCTGGTCCACGCCCGGCAGGAAGCCCGGCACGTCCACGAAGGTGAGGACCGGCACGTTGAACGCGTCGCAGGTCCGGACGAAGCGGGCCGCCTTCTCGCTCGCGTCGATGTCCAGGCAACCGGCGAACTGCATCGGCTGGTTGGCGACGATCCCGACCGGATGGCCCTCCACCCGCCCGAAACCGGTGATGATGTTCGGCGCGAACAGGGCCTGGGTCTCCAGGAATTCGGCGTCGTCCAGGACGTGTTCGATCGCGGTGTGCATGTCGTACGGCTGGTTCGCCGAGTCCGGGATCAGCGTGTCCAGCTCGCGGTCCTCGTCCGTGGTGGCGAGGTCCGCCTCCTCCGGGAAGGCCGGGGCCTCGGAGAGGTTGTTCAAAGGCAGGTAGGAGAGCAGCGACTTGACGTACTCGATGGCGTCCTTCTCGTCGCCCGCCATGTGGTGCGCCACGCCGGAGGTGGTGTTGTGCGTACGGGCTCCGCCGAGCTCCTCGAAGCCGACGTCCTCACCGGTGACCGTCTTGATGACGTCGGGTCCGGTGATGAACATGTGCGAGGTCTGGTCGACCATCACCGTGAAGTCGGTGATCGCCGGCGAGTAGACCGCGCCGCCCGCGCACGGGCCGACGATCAGCGAGATCTGCGGGATCACGCCGGAGGCGTGCACGTTACGGCGGAAGATCTCGGCGAACAGGCCGAGCGCCGCCACACCTTCCTGGATGCGCGCGCCGCCGCCGTCGTTGATGCCGATGACCGGACAGCCGGTCTTCAGCGCGAAGTCCATGACCTTGACAATCTTCTCGCCGTAGACCTCGCCGAGCGATCCGCCGAAGATGGTGAAGTCCTGCGAGTACACGCAGACCGGACGGCCGTCGACCGTGCCGTAGCCGGTGACGACTCCGTCGCCGTACGGGCGGTTCTTCTCGATGCCGAAGTTGGTGGAGCGGTGCCGGGCGAACTCGTCGAGCTCCACGAAGGAGCCCTCGTCGAGGAGGAGGTCGACCCGCTCACGGGCCGTCAGCTTGCCCTTGGCGTGCTGCTTCTCGACCGCGCGGGCCGAACCCGCGTGCGTCGCTTCGTCAATGCGGCGCCTCAGGTCCGCGAGCTTGCCCGCGGTGGTGTGGATGTCGCTCTGCGGCTCGGACATCGGGGGGCGGCTCCCTGCCTGGTCACGGGGACGACGACCGGTGAACGGTCACGGGGGGACGGGCGGTCGTCTGTCCGGCTCTGCGGCTACTGGCTCGTAACTTGTGGTTGCGCAACGCTGATACGTAACGGGTCAGGCAACTCTGGTCCGTCACTCCTCGGCTACTGACTCGTAGCGTATCGGCGCGTCTGCGGAAAGGCAGTGCGTCCTTTGCCACACCTAGGGTGGCTTGCATGACACCACCGGATGCGCCACACAATCGCTGGTCGGACCTGGACCGGCCGCCTCTGAACGTGACCGCCCTGCGCCGCGGGCTGCTGCGGCCGGAGTCGCTCTGGAGCGAGCTGGAGGTCGTGGAGACCACCGGATCGACCAACTCCGACCTCGCCGGACGGGCCCGCTCCGGCGGTCTGGCCGAAGGCACGGTCCTGGTCGCCGAGGAGCAGACCGCCGGTCGTGGCCGGCTGGAGCGGAGCTGGACCGCGCCGCCGCGTTCCGGGCTGTTCTTCTCGGTCTACCTGGAGCCCGACGAGGAGGTGCCGGTGGAGCGGTGGGGCTGGGTGCCGCTGCTCGCCGGAGTGGCGGCCGCGACCGGCCTCGCCAAGTCGGCGGGCGTCGACACGGCACTCAAGTGGCCCAACGACCTGCTGGTCACGGTGGACAGCGAAGAGCGCAAGGCCGGCGGCATCCTCGGCGAGTTCGCCGGGGACGGCATCGTGGTCGGCCTCGGCATCAACGTCTCGCTCCGCGCCGACGAACTGCCCGCACCCACCGCCGGTTCCCTGGCGCTCGCCGGAGCCGTCTCCACCGACCGCGAGACCTTGCTGCGGTCCGTGCTGCGCTCGCTGGAGCACTGGTACGGCGAGTGGAAGGCGGCCGGCGGCGACGCGGCGGCGAGCGGGCTCCAGGCGGCGTACGCGGCCGGGTGCGCGACCCTGGACCGGACCGTACGGGCCGAGCTGCCGGGCGGAAACTCCCTGGTCGGACAGGCCGTCGCGATCGACGGCGACGGGCGTCTTGTGCTCTCCACCGACGACGGGCTCCAGCAGCCGGTGTCGGCCGGGGACATCGTGCACCTGCGGGGCGCGGCGGGCGGGCTGACCTGAGAGCCGGCGGCGAGGGCCCGGCGTACGCCGGATCCACCCGATGGCCGTACCGGTGGATACCGCGTAACCGGTAGATGTCACGCGCGACGCACCCGTATCGGGCAACCAAGGACGTGAGCTAGGGCACACCTGCCGTATTGTTGAGGCGATCCAGCGACAGATCACTGTTGGGGCGATCAGCGACAGATCGGCAGGCAGTGCGCAGGGAACGGGCAGGAGGCGGCTGGTGACCGTCGGCGACACGACGTCCGGCGCGGGCGAGGAGCCCTCGTCGGACTCCTCGGTCCATGCCACCCCGCATCACGAGGTCGACCACACGGCCGAGCCGACCGACGACCCGCTCGCGATCCGCCTCGAAGCCCTGATCCTCGGCGCGGACCGCCGCTACACGCCGTTTCAGGCCGCCCGTACCGCCGGCGTCTCCATGGACCTCGCCTCGCGTTTCTGGCGGGCCATGGGCTTCGCCGACATCGGCCAGGCCAAGGCGCTCACCGAGGCCGACGTGCTGGCCCTGCGCCGGCTCGCCGGTCTGGTGGAGGCCGGGCTGCTCAGCGAGCCGATGGCGATCCAGGTGGCCCGTTCGACCGGGCAGACCACGGCCCGGCTGGCGGAGTGGCAGATCGACTCGTTCCTGGAAGGGCTCACGGAGCCGCCCGAGCCGGGAATGACCCGGACGGAAGTCACGTATCCGCTGGTCGAGCTGTTGCTGCCGGAGCTCCAGGAGTTCCTCGTCTACGTGTGGCGGCGCCAGTTGGCCGCCGCGACCGGCCGGGTCGTGCAGGCGGCGGACGACGACGAGATGGTCGACCGGCGCCTGGCCGTCGGCTTCGCGGACCTGGTCGGCTTCACCCGGCTGACCCGGCGGCTGGAGGAGGAGGAGCTCGGCGAGCTGGTCGAGTCCTTCGAGACGACCGCCGCCGACCTGGTCGCCGCGCACGGCGGCCGGCTCATCAAGACCCTCGGCGACGAGGTGCTCTTCGCCGCCGACGACGCGGGCACGGCGTCCGAGATAGCGCTCCGGCTGATCGAGGCCATGTCCCAGGACGAGGCGATGCCCGCGCTGCGCGTCGGGATCGCCTTCGGCACGGTCACCACCCGCATGGGCGATGTGTTCGGCACCACGGTGAACCTGGCCAGCCGGCTCACCTCGATAGCTCCGAAGGACGCCGTCCTGGTGGACGGGGCGTTCGCCAAGGAGCTGGTCCGGCACGGTGACGCACCGGAGTCGGAGGCCCAGGCCGCCGAGGAGGTCGCGGCCGCCGCCGAGCGGGCGCGGCTGGCCGAGAAGGAGGGCCGCGAGGTGGCCGAGGAGCCGCCGCTGCCGACGTACCGCTTCGGACTCCAGCCGATGTGGCAGCGGCCGGTGCGCGGGCTCGGTGTGGTGGAGCCGTGGCTGCTGGCGCGGCGCGGCAAGACGGGTTCCTGAGCCGCACCTTATGCGGCCTCGCCCTGTCGGTTCCCGGTACGCCCTGTCTAGGATCCCTGTCGATAACGCGCGTTAACAACGCCCGTTGACCGGCGTTCACCGGCAGTCGACCGACAGGGGTGCAGTCATGACCGTCACGTCCGAGCAGCGGTTCGGGGAGTTCGTCGCCGTACGGCGGCACGCGGGCCAGGAGCATGTGGCCGAGCTGGTCCTCGACCGGCCGAAGGCGATGAACGCCGTCTCCACCGACATGGCCCGCTCCGTCGCCGCCGCCTGCGAGGCGCTCGGCGCCGACCGGGACGTCCGCGTCACCGTCCTCACCTCCAGCCACGAGCGGGCCTTCTGCGTGGGCGCCGACCTCAAGGAGCGGAACTTCTTCACCGACGCCGAGCTGGTACGGCAGCGGCCCACCGCCCGCGCCGCCTACACCGGCGTCCTGGAGCTGCCGATGCCGACCATCGCCGCCGTGCACGGCTTCGCCCTCGGCGGCGGCTTCGAGCTGGCTCTCGCCTGCGATGTGATCGTCGCCGACGCCACCGCCGTGGTCGGGCTGCCCGAGGTGTCGGTGGGCGTCATTCCGGGCGGCGGCGGTACGCAGCTGCTGCCGCGCCGGGTCGGTGCGGCCCGCGCCGCCGAGCTGGTCTTCACCGCGCGCCGGGTGGAGGCGGCCGAGGCGCGGGAGCTGGGCCTGGTGGACGAGCTGGTGGCGGCGGGCCGGGACCGGGAGGAGGCGCTCGCGCTCGGCGCCCGGATGGCCGCCAACTCGCCGGTCGGGCTGCGGGCGGCCAAGAAGGCACTCCGGCTCGGGCACGGGCTCGACCTGCGGGCGGGCCTGGAGGTGGAGGACGCGGCCTGGCGGTCGGTGGCCTTCTCCGGCGACCGGGCTGAGGGCGTGGCCGCCTTCAACGAGAAGCGGAGCCCGCAGTGGCCGGGTGAGTGACCTACCCCGCCGGAGCACTGCCGTATGACGCCGAAAATTAGTTGCGCATCAAACTGATCAAAAGGGGACAAATCTACATAAGCTGGATAAATGGGTGAAGACGATGCTCGGCTGCGGGCCGTGGTTTCGCTGGCGCAGACGATGGCCGCGGCCTACACGCCGCGCGAATCGTGGCGGGCGGCCGCGCTGGGGGCCTGCGAGGCGCTGGGCGGCAGCTTCGCCGCACTCTCGGTGTGGGAGCGGGACCGCGGCAGGCTGCGGGTCCTGGTCAACGCGGGCCGGCGGGCCGACGGGGAGGAGGAGTTCCCGGAGGAGGAGGCCTACCCGGTCCACGAGTTCCCGGAGATCACCGAGTTCCTGCACGAGCGCTGGGCCGGCGGCGGTGAGCCCGACGCCTGGGTGGAGACCGCCGACGGCCTGCCGGGCGCGGGCGGCCCGGCGCGCGGCGCGCGCCCGTACTGCCACCAGCGCGTGGCGGCGCTGCGGCGGCGCGGCCGGGGCTGCTGCGTGGTCGCGCCGATCGTGCTGCACGGGCGGGCCTGGGGCGAGCTGTATGTGGCGCGGCAGGCCGGGAAGCCGGTGTTCGACCGGGACGACGCCAACTTCGCCACCGTGCTCGCCGCCGTCGTCGCCTCCGGGATCGCTCAGACCGAACGGCTGGAGGAGGTCCGCAAACTGGCCTTCACCGACCCGCTGACCGGCCTCGCCAACCGCCGGGCCGTCGACATCCGGCTCGACGAGGCGATCGAGGCGCACCGCACGGCCGGGGTCGTCGTCAGCCTCGTCGTCTGCGATCTCAACGGCCTCAAAGCGGTGAACGACACCCACGGCCACGCGGTCGGTGACCGTCTGCTGGAACGTTTCGGCTCGGTGCTCTCGCTCTGCGGCGCGATACTCCCGGACGCGCTGGCGGCCCGGCTCGGCGGCGACGAGTTCTGCCTGGTGGCCGACGGTCCTCCGGCGGACGACGTGGTCGGTGTGGCCACCGAGCTCTGCGACCGGGCGGCGGTGATCGAGCTCGGCAACGGGGTCGCCTGCGGGGTCGCGTCGACCGGTGATCCGATCGGCCCGGTGCGCTCGGCCCGCCGGCTGTTCCGGCTGGCGGACGCGGCCCAGTACCGGGCCAAGGCCGCTCGCTCGCTGCGGCCGGTGGTGGCCGGGCGGGACGGCGAGGTCATCCGGCTCGCGGACTCGCCGCCGAAGTCGGCGCACGACCGCCGCAGGCTGCGCGGCAACCGGCCGTGAGCGTGTGCGGCCAGGTAAGGGGTCCAGTGGCCAACCACTAGTGACATAGCGGGTTTCAATCCGTACGCTGCTGAATATGGATATGCACACTGTCGTGGTGGGGACGTCCGGAACCACCGCCGAGGACGTCATCGCCGTGGCCCGCCACGGCGCCCGGGTGGAGCTCTCCACCGCCGCCGTGGACGCGCTGGCCGCCTCCCGCCTCATCGTGGACGCGCTGGCCGCCAAGCCCGAGCCGGTCTACGGCGTCTCCACCGGCTTCGGCGCTCTCGCCAGCCGCCACATCAGCACCGAACTGCGCGCGCAGCTCCAGCGCAACATCGTCCGCTCGCACGCGGCGGGCATGGGGCCTCGTGTGGAGCGCGAGGTCGTGCGCGCGCTGATGTTCCTCCGGCTCAAGACGGTCGCCTCCGGCCACACCGGCGTACGCCCGGAGGTCGCGCAGACCATGGCGGACGTGCTGAACGCGGGCATCACGCCGGTCGTCCACGAGTACGGTTCGCTCGGCTGCTCCGGCGACCTCGCGCCGCTCTCGCACTGCGCGCTCACCCTGATGGGCGAGGGCGAGGCGGAGGGGCCCGACGGCACGGTCGGCCCGGCGGGCGAGCTGCTCGCCGCGCACGGCATCACGCCGGTCGAGCTGCGCGAGAAGGAGGGCCTGGCCCTCCTCAACGGCACCGACGGCATGCTCGGCATGCTGGTCATGGCCCTCGCCGACCTGCGTAACCTCTACACCTCCGCCGACATCACCGCCGCTCTCTCGCTGGAGGCGCTGCTCGGCACGGACAGGGTCCTCGCGCCCGAGCTGCACGCCATCCGCCCGCATCCGGGCCAGGGCGCCAGCGCGGACAACATGCTGCGGGTGCTGGCGGGATCCGGGCTGACGGGGCGGCACGCCGAGGTCACGGGCGACGCGCCGCGGGTCCAGGACGCCTACTCCGTACGCTGCGCACCTCAGGTCAACGGCGCCGGCCGCGACACGCTGGACTACGCGGCCGTGGTCGCCGGCCGCGAACTGGCCTCGTCCGTGGACAACCCGGTGGTGCTGTCCGACGGCCGGGTCGAGTCCAACGGCAACTTCCACGGCGCGCCCGTCGCGTACGTCCTGGACTTCCTCGCCATCGTCGCCGCCGACCTCGGCTCGATCTGCGAGCGCCGCACCGACCGCCTCCTCGACAAGAACCGTTCGCACGGCCTGCCGCCGTTCCTCGCGGACGACGCCGGCGTCGACTCCGGCCTGATGATCGCGCAGTACACGCAGGCCGCTCTGGTCAGCGAGATGAAGCGGCTCGCCGTCCCGGCCTCCGCCGACTCGATCCCGTCCTCCGCGATGCAGGAGGACCACGTCTCCATGGGCTGGTCCGCCGCGCGCAAGCTCCGTACCGCCGTGGACAACCTGGCGCGGATCGTCGCCGTGGAGCTGTACGCGGCGACCCGCGCGGTGGAGATCCGGGCCGCCGAGGGCCTGGTTCCGGCCGCCGCCTCACAGGCCGCCGTGGCCGCGCTGCGGGCGGCCGGCGCGCAGGGCCCGGGGCCGGACCGCTTCCTGGCGCCGGACCTGGCCGCCGCGGACACGTTCGTACGGGAAGGGCTCCTGGTGGCGGCGGTGGAGCCGGTCACGGGGCCGCTGGCCTGAGAGTCCGGGTCCGTACGCGTACGAAGGGCTGCCGCACCGGGGGGTGCGGCAGCCCTTTTCCTTTGCACGAGGTTCGCGTGTACCGGGATTTCGTGGGTACGAGGGTCAGAGTGCCGGGCGGGCCGCCGCGGCGCCGGAACGGCGTACCGAATAGGTGACGAAGCCCGCGCCGATGCCGAGCAGTGCCGTGCCGCCTATCAGGTACGGAGTGGTGTCGACACCGGGTCCGGTCTCGGCGAGTTGCGGCTCCTCGGCGGCGGGCTGAACGCTCCGGGTCGCCGGACCGGCGGAGCTTTCGACGGTCGCGTTGGCCGACGGGACGAACCAGAGAGCGGCCAACAGCGTTCCCGCGGCGGTGGCGGTCAGGAGTGTGCGGCGAGTGACGGACACAGTTTCGATCCCCTTGCGACAACCATGAGTTAGCCCCGTGGGCCGATGCTAAGCAAAGCAGCGGGTCGGAGGAAAGTCGTGGCTGCCGGGAGCCATACGCTCCGGAGTATGAGCACTGAAGAGACATCCAGGTTTGTTCGCGTTCGCGTGGAGATGGTGCTGGAGATCACCGACCTAGACGCCCTCACCGGCACCGCGCTGGAATCCATCGCCGCCGAGTACGGGGAACCGGTATCCGGTATCACGGAGAGCGACACCGCCGAGGAGCGGATGCATGCCGAGGCCACCGTCCGGGCAGACGGAGCAGAGGCCCTGGCCTCGCTGATCGACCCGTTCGACCTGGTCAGCGAGGTGCCCGGGGTCGAGCTCGCGCAGGCCTCGTGGAGCAGCGAGAGCGTCGACCACGACCCCGACGCGGAGGGCTGGGACGAGGGTGAGGACGACGAGGACGGTCCGTTCCTGGCCGGGACCGGGGACGAGGAGGAGGGGTACGGCGGCGCTGTCGCGCACAATGGGAGGGACGACGGCGAGGACGGTGACCTCGCGCAGCGGGTCTGACGTGTGAGAACACCGGCCCCGGCCCTGCTTCACCGCGGACCGGGGCCGTGCTGTGCGACGGATCCGTATCCGGGCCCGGCAGCGGGAACCACCGCTGACGCGGCCGCGTCGATGAGTGGTGTTCCCCACATCCCCGGCGGATGTGGAACGGAGCGTCCGTTCCGGGTGTTCTTGGAACATTGACGGGGAATCGCCGCCTGGCAGCCCCGTTCGGGGATTTTGGGGAATCGGCAACGATGGAGAAGCGTGTGATGACGGACAGCAAGCGGCGCAAGGGCCTCACGGCCGCGTCCGCACTGCTCGGCGGCGTGCTGGTGCTTTCGGCCTGTACCGACGACGGCGGCGACAAGAAGACGGGCGCCGCGAGTTCGGAGTCGTCACAGGCGCAGGAGGTCGACAAGGCCGCCGCCGAGGACGCGTCCGAGGCACAGATAGCGATCAAGCCGGAGAACGGCGCCACCAACGCCAGCATCAACAACGCCGCCCAGGTCACCGTCGCCAAGGGCAAGCTCACCGAGGTCGTCATGACCACGGCGGAGGGCAAGGAGGTCGAGGGCACGCTGGCGGCCGACGGCTCCAGCTGGAAGCCCGCGGGCCAGCTCGAACGCTCCACCACGTACAAGATCGACGCCACGGCGGAGGACGCGAAGGGCCGCAAGGCCCACGAGAACAGCTCCTTCACCACCGTCTCGCCCGACAACAGCTTCATCGGGAACTTCACGCCCGAGGACGGCTCCACCGTCGGCGTCGGGATGCCCGTCTCGATCAACTTCAACAAGGAGATCACGGACAAGAAGGCCGTCCAGGACGGCATCACCGTGACCTCCAGCAGCGGCCAGGAGGTCGTCGGCCACTGGTTCAACAGCCAGCGCCTGGACCTGCGCCCGGAGGACTACTGGCAGGGCGGCTCCACCGTCACGCTGAAGCTCGCGCTGGACGGCGTCGAAGGCGCGGACGGCGTCGTCGGTGTGCAGCAGAAGACCGTGACGTTCAAGATCGGCCGCAACCAGGTCTCCACCGTCGACGCGAAGACCAAGATGATGACGGTCACCCGCGACGGCAAGACGATCAAGACCATCCCGATCTCCGCGGGCGCGCCTGAGAACCCGACGTACAACGGTGAGATGGTGATCTCCGAGAAGCACAAGGAGACCCGGATGAACGGCGCCACCGTCGGCTTCACCGATGACGACGGCAAGGGCGAGTACGACATCAAGGACGTGCCGCACGCGATGCGCCTGTCCACCTCGGGCACCTTCATCCACGGCAACTACTGGGGCAAGGGCATCTTCGGCAAGGCCAACACCAGCCACGGCTGCGTGGGGCTGGCCGACGTGAAGGGCGCCAACGACCCCAGCGCGCCCGGCGCCTGGTTCTACGACAACTCCATGGTCGGCGACGTGGTCATCGTCAAGAACTCTCCGGACAAGACCATCAAGCCGGACAACGGCCTCAACGGCTGGAACATGGACTGGTCCCAGTGGAAGGCCGGCTCCGCCGTCTGACCTCCTGACCTCAGCTCCACCCCCGTCCCCAGCTGAAGGCGGCGGCACCTCGGAACGTATCCGGGGGGCTGCCGCCTTCGGCGTGTGCGGGCCTCTCCTACCACGCCGCATCCAGCCCCGCCCGGACGCGGCGGAGCAACGCGGCATCGGGCCCCGGCGGGGTGTCCGGGTGGCTCCCTTGCCGCTCGCCGCTCTGCGGCCTCTGCGGCAACGGCGGACGGGCCGCCAGCTGGGCCCACACCGCCTTTCCGCCGGTGGTGCGGTAGGAACCCCAGCGCGTTGCCAACTCCTGTACGAGGACGAGCCCGCGCCCGCCCTCGGAGTCATCGCCGACGCGCTGGAGCCGGGGCGGCTCGTCCGACACGTCCCACACCTCTACGACGACGCTGTCCGGCAAGCCGACGAGACGGACGTGGACGAGGCCGATCCGTTCCAGCTCGTCCCACGCAGGCGGCTTCGGGAGTACCCCGGTGACGGTAATGGCGTTGGTGACCAGCTCCGAGGCGACGAGTAGGACGTCGTCCTCGATGAGGGCCGCCTGCCACTTGGAGAGGGCGAGCCGCAGGAAGTGACGCGAGGCGGAGGCGGCCGACTGCGCGGCGACGAGGGAGAGTTGGTCGACGAAGCGCACGTGTCGGGTCTGGTACGGCACCTCCTGGGCGGTCATGAGCGGTCGTCAAGGCTGATGACTTCCGCGCCGCCGGTGGCGTGGAAGAGGTGCGCGAGCATGGCGTTCTGGAGCGACCGGTTCAGCGCCAACTCACGGTAGGACGGCACGACCACGTGCTTGGCCTCGGCGTGCCGGACGGCCGCCACCAACTCCGTGAACGCGGCATGCGCTCCCGGCACGTACTCGTAGAACACGGTGGCCAGGTGGAAGCCGTTCTTCTCGGCGTACGTGGAGAGGTCGTGCTGCTTCTGCTTCGCCTCCTCGTCGCTCATGTCGTCGGGCACGCGCATGTAGCCAAAGATCAGCGGGTTCATCGGCTTAGGTCCCCTCGCCTTGCCTGCGGTCACGTGGAGTGTTCGCAGCGGTCCTGTGGGTAACCGAGTGAATCACCATGAGACATCGTTATGCAAGACTACATTTCGAGTAATCAATTCGAATTACTCGAACTTTTATACGGCATTGCGGATTTGAACTCCTGACGACTACGTTTCGGGTGTAAGGCGTATTCACATTCAAGGAAGGTGGCCGCCTGTGAGTGTTGCAACGACTGGTTCGACCGTTCCTCGGCGCCAACTCGGTCGGCATCTCCGAGACTTACGCAACGCCTCGCGCCTGACGGTGCGCGCAGCCGCCAAGGAATTGGAGTGGTCGGAGCCGAAGATCTGGCGCATCGAGACCGGCCAGGTGTCGCTCCGCAGCCTTGATGTCGAGGCCATGTGCCGGACGTACGGGGCGGACCCCGAGCTGACCAAGGGCCTGATGGGCTTGGCCAAGGAGACGAAGAATCGGGGTTGGTGGCACGCCTACGGGGACGTGATCCCTGAGGGCTTCGACCTCTACATCGGGCTTGAGGAAGCTGCGGCGAGTCTGTCCTGGTACGAGGCGGAGCTGATTCCTGGCCTCTTCCAGACGCCTGACTACGCTCGCACCCTCATCAGGAGGTCAACTTCGGCAAGGAACGATGCTGAGGTGGAGCGGTTGGTTCATATTCGCATCGCGCGACAGGCGTTGCTGACGCGGGTGACGGCACCGCCCGACATCGACGTGGTGCTCAGCGAAGCCATCCTGCGGCGGCCTGTGGGCGGGAACAACGTGATGGCCGAACAGCTTGAACACCTGGTTCACTTGAACGAACTGGGCAACGTATCCATCCGCGTTGTTCCGTATGCAGCCGGTCTGCACGACGGCATCTTGTCCGGCCCGTTCGTCATCATGCGCTTCCCGGCCAACGGTGACGGTCGGAACGCGGAGCCGCCCACGGTCTACGCGGAGGGCTTCACCGGAGCGCTCTACCTCGACAAGCCCAGCGAGATCGAGCGCTACGACGGCGCGTTCGCATCCATCTCGGCCTCGGCGCTCGACCAAGCGAGCAGCCAGGTCCTTTTCAAGCAAGCAGCGAGGGAGCTGACCACATGAACAGTGCTGACCTGACAGGCGCGGTCTGGCGCAAGAGCAGCCGCAGCAATGCTGATCGGAACTGCGTCGAGGTCGCCCTCCTCGGCGATGGTCGCGTAGCCATGCGTGACAGCAAGGACCAGGGCAACGGCCCGGCTCTCGTCTTCACCTCCGGCGAGTGGGCGGCCTTTGCAGGCGGAGTCGTGGACGGCGAGTTCAGGCGGCCGTAGGGCACGCGCACCGCACGCAGGCCGCACCAGCGCCCGGCCGGGTCTCCTGGCCGGGCGCCGATGTGTCGATCGACGGACACGGACGGAGCCGTGTGCTTGGCTCGCTTCGGGGGAGCATCAGTGCTCGGTTGTGCCCTGACGTCGATCAGACGATTCTCCGCTCCACGGCGGAGGAGTAGTGACGCAAAACGTCATGGGTATCCGGAGTGAACGGGTTCTCCCGCATCGACCTGAGGAGCTCGGACTCCGACAGCCAGCCGTGCCACATCACTTCGTCCGGGTCAGGACACGGGGTGTCGGACAGGACGGCCTCGTGCACCGCGAGCCAGTGGGGGCTGAGCCCGCTACGGTTCAGGAACTTCACGATGAAGCGGACCGGCGCTCGAACGCCCAGTTCCTCGGCCAGTTCGCGCGATGCGGCTTCCTCGTAGGACTCACCCGGGGCAACGGCGCCGCCCAACCCCACCTCGTAGTGTCCCGGGAACCGATCGACGTGCTCAGAGCGACGGTGCACAAGGATCCGGCCTTCCCGATCCCGGCACACAGTCACGGCAATCCGATGCAACCAGCCACGGCGAACGGCCTCGCCCCGGCCGACCACCGCCATGACCTGGTCCTGCTCGTCCACGCGCTCGACCATCTCATCCACGAGCTCCACACCTGGCTGCCTCGGCACGGCCACAGAGGTGGATGCCTGCTGCCGATCGAGCTTCTCCAAGACCCTGTCGCGGCGAAGCTCATACTCCTCACGGAGCCTGCGCCACTCGGTCACGGGCGGGGGATGACAACGCCGCCAATGACGGTCTCCTGCGGCCCGAACTGCTCGCGGGTGAGATCGACTTCAATGCCCATACTCAAGCGGTTCCACCAGTGGTAGTCCACACGCTCCCCGTTGACGTGGACCTCCCCGCGGATCAGCTCGCCTCCCAGCAGGTCGTTGAGCACCATGGCGGTCACCCCGCACTGGTCCCGGGCCGGATCGTCCTCGGTCCAGCGCGATCGGAACTCAGGCGTGCATGTCTCGGTACTCCAGCTGCTGCGAACGGCTCGTTCGATGTCGGAAAGAAGCAACGGCGTCATGCCCGTGATCCTGCCTGCCAGCACTGACAACGGCCTGAGGCGCTGCCGCGCAAGGCCATCCACTCAACCTTCGGTGAGGAGACGCTTGACCTTCATTGCGGCAGGTCAACCGCCAAACACCCCGAGGCTTGGCAGGTCAGCTGGCGGGGATCAGGTAGGCGCGGGCGACGTGGGTGCACCGGTGGGGAGGTCGTGGGCCGGGATCAGTCCAGCGCCGCCAGGGCATCGAACAGCGGTCGGCCCTCGGGGGCTCTGCGACGCATCAGTATCCCCGCCACTCTGTGCAGCTCTTGCCAGGCGTGAGGGCGGCCGATCTCGGAGGCGTCGCCAACCTGGCCAAGGTCCGCATCGACCCCGGCCAGCGGACGGACCTTGCCCAGGCTCTCGTGAACGAACTCGGCATCACCATCGGAGACGACTGACCAGGAGGACCACGTGCCCCTGCGCATCGCGTTCAACAACCTGGGTGCCCTGCGCGAGCAGTGCGAGACGGCGACGGTTCGTACGCCGGTTTCGGACGAGCCCCGCACGCGGTCGCAAGAGAGCCCGGCCAGCCATCCCGGCCAGGCGCTTCGCAGTACGGCCCGCCGCCATGACCTCCGAGGTAATCGACGCCCTCCGCCCCGCCCGGCAGCATCGGAGGCGTACCGAAGGACCACGCCACGCCCACCTCGGAGGACCGGACCATGACCGCGTACGCCATCGCCCACCTGCGCCCCGTCGACGGCCCCGTCCACGAAGAGGTGCTGAGCTACATCGAGCGCATCCAGGCCACCATGGAGCCTTACGGAGGCCGCTTCCTGGTCCATGGGGCCGAGGTGGAGGTGGTGGAGGGGGAGTGGCCGGGGGCGCTGGTGCTGGTGGTCTTTCCCGGGGTCGAGGAGATTCGCGCCTGGTACGCGTCGCCCGCCTACCAGGAGATCCTGCCGCTGCGCACCCGGCACTTCGACGGTGACGTGGTGATCGTTCCGGGCGTCGGCCCGGAGTACGACGCCACGGCCACGGCCGCGGCGATGCGTGCCGCGCACGACCGCGCGGATGAGGCTCAGTCCGTACGTCCCTCCACCGCCTCCCGGTAGTACCGCAGGTCGCTGCGGTGGACCTGGCGTACGCCGGCCAGGTCCGTCTGCGGGGCCGTGCGGGGGCAGCCACCGAGGCGTTCGCGAGGTGGTTCGGCAGCTGTCCGGCGGAGGTGGTGCCAGGGCTGGAGTGGCAGCCAGAGCAGGCCGTACAGCCAGCGCAGGACCAGGCGGCGGAACTCCGGTCGGCCCGCGTCCGGCAAGCGGATCACCCGTACGCCCATGATCAGCTTTCCGGCGCTCGCCCGTACCGCCATCGTGAGCAGCACCTGGTTGGCGAAGGACAGCACGGTCAGCTGGCCGACGAGCACCGCCGCCGTCCGGCCCGCTCCCGCGCCCGGCGCGCCCAGGCAGGAGTGCACCAGCAGGCCGACGACCAGCAGGCACAGGTAGCAGTCGAGCCCGACCGCCAGGTAGCGGCGCGTCTCGCCCGTGCCCCTGGGGAGGCGGGGCCGGCGCGCCTCCCCGGGAGCGCGGCCGGTTCCGTGCAACAACCTTGGCTGATAAGGAGATTGCGCTCTCCGACGCCCCCGCGGCTTCGTCATGGAGAGCATCATGACTGATCGTCAGGCGAGGTGTCGTGGTTCCTGACGGGTAACTCCCGTGCCCTTACCCGCTTTCACCAATCCCTTACGGTGACGGGAACGGATGCACGAGTACGTACGGGGGCGACCATGGAATTCGATGGCACCATATGGAGGCTGCGGCGCGGCACGGAACTCGTCGGGGAGATCGCGGTGGACGATCCCGACTTCCCGTGGCTGCGCGGCCGGTTCATCCCCGGCCCGGCCTTCGACACCGCCGTACGCGAGCTCTTCGACCGTGAACTGGCCCTCATGGCGCGGCTGGACGAGGACGAGAGCGACGAGAGCGCGGAGGCGTGGGAGAGGGTCTGCTGCGAGGTGAACAGCACGCTCGCGCTGGCCGGTCCGGAGGGCGAGGCGGTCGCCGAGTTCCTGCTGCATATCCAGGGCGACCGGGCCTGGTTCCGGTGGAGCGACACGCCGTTCTCCGAGGAGGGGCAGTAAGGGCCCGGATGGCCAGTATGTGGATGGGTGTCGAAGATCATCGGGCGACGCGGGACAATCGGGACGTACGACGGTGGCGCCTCCCGGGACGGAGGCGCCGACGCGCACGAGCCGACCCACGGAAGGTCTTGATCAGATGCCGCTCACCCCTGACCCCGCTCCCATGCCCGCGTCCGCCCACCGGGTCATCGAGCCGCTCTACGCCGAGATCCTGCGGCGCAACCAGGGCGAGAAGGAGTTCCATCAGGCGGTCCGCGAGGTCCTGGAGACGCTCGGTCCCGTACTGACGCAGCGGCCCGAGTTCGTGGACGCCCGGATCATCGAGCGGATATGCGAGCCGGAGCGCCAGCTGATCTTCCGCGTGCCGTGGGCCGACGACTCCGGTGACATCCACGTCAACCGCGGCTTCCGCGTCGAGTTCTCCAGCTCGCTCGGCCCGTACAAGGGCGGCCTGCGCTTCCACCCCTCCGTCAACCTCGGCATCGTGAAGTTCCTCGGCTTCGAGCAGATCTTCAAGAACGCCCTCACCGGCATGCCCATCGGCGGCGGCAAGGGTGGCGCGGACTTCGACCCCAAGGGCCGCTCGGACGCCGAGATCATGCGGTTCTGCCAGTCCTTCATGACCGAGCTCCACCGCCACCTCGGCGAGTACACCGACGTGCCCGCCGGTGACATCGGCGTCGGCGGCCGCGAGATCGGCTACCTCTTCGGCCAGTACAAGCGGATCACCAACCGGTACGAGTCCGGCGTCCTCACCGGCAAGGGCCTCGGCTGGGGCGGTGCTCAGGCCCGTACGGAGGCCACCGGCTACGGCACGGTCCTGTTCACCGCCGAGATGCTCCGCAGCCGGGGCGAGTCGCTGGAGGGCCAGACCGTCGCGGTCTCCGGCTCCGGCAACGTGGCCATCTACGCCGTCGAGAAGGCCCAGCAGCTCGGCGCGACCGTCATCACCTGCTCGGACTCCGGCGGCTACGTCGTCGACGAGAAGGGCATCGACCTCGCCCTCCTCAAGGAGGTCAAGGAGGCGGGCCGCGGCCGGGTCTCCGAGTACGCCGAGCGCCGCGGCGCCCACGCCCGGTTCGTTCCCGGTACGGGCGTCTGGTCGGTCCCCGTGGACGTGGCCCTGCCCTGCGCCACGCAGAACGAGCTCCACGAGGCCGACGCGCTGGAACTCGTACGCAACGGGGTCAAGGCCGTCGCGGAAGGCGCCAACATGCCGACCACGCCGGAAGCGGTCCACGTCCTCCAGCAGGCGGGCGTCGCCTTCGCGCCGGGCAAGGCGGCCAACGCGGGCGGCGTCGCGACGAGTGCTCTGGAGATGCAGCAGAACGCCTCCCGCGACTCCTGGACCTTCTCGCACACCGAGGAGCGCCTCGCCGAGATCATGCGCCACATCCACGACTCCTGCTTCACGACCGCCGAGCGGTACGGAAGCCCGGGCAACTATGTGGTGGGCGCGAACATCGCCGGCTTCGAGCTGGTGGCGGACGCGATGCTGGCGCAGGGGCTGATCTGACGCAGGACGTGCCAGAGGCGCCGGCCCGCGCGGGAACGCCGGCCGGTGCCTCTCCTGTGTGGCCGCTCTGTCACGTCACTTCGCCCTCAGCAGATCCGCCCGGAGCGCAACGCCCGACCCGTGCCTGCTCGGCGTACGGCTCCTAGGCTGGAGCGGTGACCATCCGAGCGACGAACCAGCCCCGCGCCCGCGTCATCCCGCTGCGCCCGTTCCCGGCGACGCCCGGCCCCACTCCGGCCCGCGAGCCGCTCTGGCGTGACCTCGTCGGGGACGTACTGCGGAGAGAACGGCTGTCCCAGCAGCGGACGTTGAAGGACGTGGCCGACGCCGCGCGGATCTCGATGGCCTACCTCTCCGAGGTGGAGCGCGGCCGCAAGGAGGCCTCGTCCGAGGTGCTGGCGGCCGCCGCGCAGGCGCTCGGGCTGGGCCTGGCCGATGTCCTCGCGCTGGCTCAAAGGGAGTTGATCAGGCTTTCCGGGGCGCGGTCCCGGACCGAGAGTCTCGGTGCCCGCCGCACCGGCCCCCCGACGGGCACCGTACGGCTGGCCGCTTGAGCGGATGGCCGGGCCGATCTGCGGGTACGGTCCTCGGCATGGACTTTCGCACCACAGTTGAGCGCGCTCAACGCCTCAAGCAGCTGCACGCCGACCACCAGCCGCTCGTGCTGCCGACCGTATGGGACGCCTGGTCCGCGCGGACGGCGGCCGCCGCCGGATTCTCCGCGCTGACGGTCGGCAGCCATCCGCTCGCCGACTCGCGCGGGGCCGAGGACCAGGAGGGGCAGACCTTCGAAGAGGTGCTCGCCGCCGTCCGGCCGATCATCGCGGCGGTCGACATCCCGGTCTCCGTGGACCTGGAGGCCGGGTACGGCCAGAAGCCCGCCGATCTCGTCGCCGGACTGGTCGAGGTCGGCGGTGTCGGCCTCAACATCGAGGACACCGTCCACTCGGAAGGCGGCCGGGTGCGCACCACGCAGGAGCACGCGAGCTACATCGCGGGCCTGCGCGCGGCGGCCGACGACGCGGGCGTCCCGGTCTGGATCAACGGACGCACCGACCTCTTCCTGCACGCGCAGGACGCCGCCTCCGTCCTCGACGAGGCGATCCAGCGGCTGCGGGCCCTGGAGCAGGCCGGCGCGGACAGCGTCTACCCGGTGAAGATCCAGGACGACGACGAGCTGCTCGCGGCGGTGACGGCCGCCGTCTCCGTACCCGTCAACTCCACGGCCCACCCGGTCAAGCACGACCTCGAGCGGTTCCGCCGCCTCGGCGTCGGCCGCATCACCTACGGCCCGCTGCTGCAGATGGCCCTGACGGACGCCATGAAGGACATGCTCGGCCCCTGGGCGCCGTAGAAGTGACACCGGCCGTTGGCGCAGGGCCCGCAAAGGCCCCGCGCCAACGGCCCATGCCTCAGTCGAGGCAGAACTCGTTGCCTTCGATGTCCTGCATCACGATGCAGGACTCGTTCTCCTCGTCGGCGACCATCACGCGCTCACACACCGCACCGAGCGCCACCAGCCGGTCGCGCTCGGCCTCCAGCGTCGCGAGCCGCTCCGCACCCACCAGTCCGGTGCCGGCCCGCACACAGAGATGGACCCGGTTCTTGACGACCTTGCCCTCCGGAACGCGCTGGAAGTACAGGCGCGGACCGACCCCCGACGGATCGGCGCAGGCGAACGACCTGTCCTGATCCTCCGGAGGCAGCGAGCGGTTGTAGTCCTCCCAGGTCGCGAACCCTTCGGGTGCCGAAGGGACTTCGTAACCCAGCACCTCGCACCAGAACCGGGCGAGGCGCTCGGGCTGTGCGCAGTCGAAGGTGACCTGGACCGTCCTGATCTTTGCCATCCGGGCACCATAATGGCGCCTGCCGTCCCGCGGCATCCGGTTTTCTTCTCGTCCGGCGGTCGCGGCAGAGGTGCCCACCGCTGCCGGTCCGAGCGTCCCGGACAGTGCCCGGACCGCCAGGCCCGGGACACACAACTCCGCGCTGCGCGATGCCCGGTAGCGGCCGGAGCGCGGTCAAGCGGCGGCCGGACCCGCCGATCCGTCACGGGCGTCCGCCGGCCTCGCCCGGTCCGCGAGCGCCCGCACCTCCGCCGCGACCGCCGCGTGGCGCTCGCGCGGGATGTCGTGGCCGACGCCCGGCTGGAGTACGAGGCGGGCGCCGGTGATCGCGGCGGCGGTGGCCCGTCCGGCGGAGAGCTTGACCAGCGGGTCGTCCGTACCGTGCAACACCAGTGCGGGGACGCGTAGTTCGGCCAGGGCCGGACCGCTCCAGCGGGCGCCGATCTGGCGGGACTGGGCGTCCGGGTCTGCGATCCCGGTCTCCACGTCGGCGGTGATCCGCTCCAGTGCCTCCGCCTCGTCGAACGGGTAGCCCGGCGACGCGCAGAGCCGCGCCACCGCGAGCCCCGCCGCGATCCGGCCCTCCCGGTCCTCGGCGGGCTTGATGCGGGCGAACTTCGCGAGGGTGGTGAGGCGGAGGTGGCGAAACGCGCCGAGCCCGCCGACGTCGCTCGGCAGCGCGGCGGACGAGGTGACCGTACGCACCCGGTCCGGATGGCGCAGCGCCACACGCTGGGCGACGACCCCGCCGAGCGAGTGCCCGAAGAGGTGCGCCGACTCCCAGCCGAGTGCGTCCATGACGGCGACGGCGTCGTCGGTCATGTCCTCGGCGGTGTACGCGGCGGAGCGCCGGGCGGCCAGAGCGGCGAACGGGTTGGAGCCCTGGACCGTCCTCGGCAGCCTGGTGGACTCGCCCGCGTCGCGCTGGTCGTAGCGGGCCACGGCGAACCCGGCCTTCGCGAAGGCGGCGCACAGCTCGCGCGGCCACCAGTGCCGGGAGACGGCCAGACCCATGACCAGCAGCAGCGGCTCGCCGTCCCGGCCCTCCTGGAGGCGTTCATGGGCCAGCTCGACCGGGCCGTTGCGGGCGAAGCGGCGTTCGGTCCAGGTCATGACGGGCTCCTTCGGCGGTAAATACTGCGATCAGTGTTCGCAGTATTAGACTACAGCCGTTCGAAGGGATGAGACCGAAGGGAAGGTGGCGGGGCGTGGCCGACCGCGAGACCCGGCCGACGACTGTCTGGTCGCGCCCTGAGCGGGGCGCGCGCGGACCCGTGCCCGAGCGGAGCCGGTACGAGATCACCGCCGCCGCCCTCGTCCTGGCGGACTCCGAAGGACTGGCGGCCGTGTCCATGCGCGCACTCGCGCAGCGGCTGGGCACCGGGCCCGCCTCGCTCTACCGCTATGTGGGGAGCCGCGACGAGCTGCTGGACCTGATGGCCGACGCGGTCGCGGGAGAGCTGGACCTCTCCGCCGCGCCCAGCGGCGACTGGCTCGGCGATCTCGTCGGCCTGGCGCTCCAGTCCAGGGCCGCCCATACCCGCCACCCCTGGCTCGCGGAGCTGAACGACCGCCGGGGCGAGGTGCTCGGCCCGCACGCGATCGACTACCTGGACCACGCTCTGGCGGTCCTGGCCCCCGCACCCGGTACGAGCCGGCAGAAGCTGGAGGCGATCGGTCTTCTGGGCGGCCTGGCCACGCTCTTCGCCCGCCGTGAGGCCATCGCGACGGCCCCGGGCGACCCGCCCGCCCAGGCGGCCCACCTGGCCGCCGTCGCCGCCGAGGGCCGGCACCCGCACCTGCTGGCCGCCCTCACCACGGCGGGCCCGCCACCTCCGGCTGGCCCGGCCGAGCGGGACGCCCTGTTCGAACGGCTGCTGCGCCGACTGCTGCCCGCGATGCTCGGCTGACTCCGCGCGTCAGCCGCCGGCCGGTCAGCCCTCGACCGGTGCCACGCCGATCGGGCAGGAGACTCCCGTACCGCCGATCCCGCAGTAACCGCCCGGGTTCTTGTCCAGGTACTGCTGGTGGTACGCCTCCGCCGGCCAGAACGGGCGGCCGTGGGCCGGGAGGATCTCCGTGGTGATCTCCTTGTGGCCCGAGGCCGTCAGGACCTTCTGGTACGCCTCACGGGAGGCGTCGGCGGCCGCTGCCTGGGCCGGGGAGTGGGTGTGGATCGCGGAGCGGTACTGGGTGCCCACGTCGTTGCCCTGGCGGAAGCCCTGCGTCGGGTTGTGGGACTCCCAGAAGAGCTTCAGCAGCTCCTCGTAACTGACGACCTCCGGGTCGAAGACGACGCGGACGGCCTCCGTGTGGCCGGTCAGGCCCGAGCAGGCCTCCTCGTACGTCGGGTTCTCGGTGTAGCCGCCCTGGTAGCCGACCAGCGTCGTCCAGACGCCCTCCGTCTGCCAGAACTTCCGCTCCGCGCCCCAGAAGCAGCCGAGCGCGAAGTCCGCCACCTCCAGGCCCTCCGGGTACGGGCCCACCAGCGGGTTGCCGAGCACGGTGTGGCGGGAGGGGACGGTGAATTCGGGGACGGGGCGGCCGCGCAGGGCCTGCTCCGGGGTGGGGAGCTCGGGGGTGCGGCGGTTCAGGAACATGCGGGTGGCTCCTCCGGGGTCGGGGTCGTCCCCTTACAACAAGGGAGCGGCCGCCAGGATTCCGCGGCGGGCGACCGTGGGCCGGGTCCCGGCCGAGCCGCTCATCCGGCGTCGGCGACGGCCGCGAGGGCCTGGGAGAAGGCGCGGGTGCGGGCGGTCTCGTGGTTGCGGTGCCACACGAGGGCGAGGAAGGAGTCCTGGAGGCCGGTGAGGGGGACGAAGGTGACCGCGCGGCGACCGTAGTAGTCGGCGGTGGGGTGGCAGAGCAGCATCGCGCCGCGGCCCGCCTGTACCAGCGCCAGGCCCTCCTGGAGGGTGCTCACCGAGGGACCGGTGGGGATGGGGAGGCCTCCGGGGGTGGCGGCCGGGGCCTGGGCGCGGCGCCAGTACTCCGGGGCCGCGCCGTGGACGCCGATGAGCGAACAGACCGCGAGGTCCTCGGCATCGAGGGCCGTGCGCTTCGCGAAGGGGTGCCGGGTGGACACGGCCAGGGACTGCGGCTGCTTGGAGAAGACCTGGCCCAGCACCAACTCGCTTTCCTGGACCGGCATCAGCACCACCGCCGTGTCGACCTCCCGCCGGTGCACCGGGCCGAAGGGATCGGAGAACGGGATTTCCACGATCTCCGTGGCACACTCCGGATACCGGCTCTGGAAGAGTGCGATGGCGTTCATGACCTGGTCGTTGGCCGTGCCCTGGAAGCCGATGCGGAGCAGTCCGCCGACCCCGCGCGCCATGTCCCGGGCCTCGTCGATCGTCTTCACGATGGAGTCGAAGGCCGGGCGCAGCCCCGCCAGGAACTGTTCGCCGAGCGGCGTGAGCCGGACGCGGCGGCTGGTGCGCTCGACGAGCCGGGCACCGATCTTGCTCTCCAGGGACCGCAGCAGCTGGCTGATCCGGCTCTGTGAGACGTACAGGCGTTCTCCCGCCCGTCCGAAGTGAAGTTCGTCGGCCAGCGCGAGGAAGGCCTCCAACTCGCGGGCGTCCAGACTGCTCACAGCGGTTTCTCCCCCTGTCGCGGCACCAGTGTCGCGGATGGCCGGTCTATCGATGAGCTCCACTCATAGAAGGATGAGAGGTTGGCCGTTGTTCCCTCGCCGCGCGGTCTGTTGGCTGGACGCATGACGCAGGTTGAGGAATCCACAGGCACACCACCCACCCGACAGAGGTCGCCGCTCAGTGGCTGGCTGGGCGTGGTGGCCCTGGCGCTGGGCACGTTCACGGTGGTCACGTCCGAAATGCTGCCCGTCGGGCTGCTGACCCCGATGGGTGAGTCGCTGAGGGTCTCCGAAGGGGTGGCGGGCCTCACGCTGACGATCACCGGCCTGGTCGCGGCGGTCTCGTCCCCGGTGCTCGTCTCGATGCTGGGCAGGACCGACCGCCGGATGGCGCTCTGTGCGCTGGTCGCCGTGCTGGTGATCGGCAACCTGGGCGCGGCCTGGGCTCCGAACTTCGGGATCATGGTCGTGGCCCGCATCCTGGTCGGCATCGGCATGGGCGGCGTCTGGGCCATCGCGGCCGGCCTCGCGGTGCGGCTGGTGCCGGCGAAATCGGTCGGCCCGGCCACCTCGCTGGTCTTCAGCGGCATCGCCGTGGCGTCCGTACTGGGCGTTCCGGCCGGCACGTACCTGGGAGCGGCGGCCGGCTGGCGGTCCGCGTTCCTCGCGGCCGCCGGGCTCGGACTGGTGGTGCTGGTCGCGGCGGCGGTCCTGCTGCCCCGGCTGCCCGCGGAGCGCGCGATTCCGCTCGGCGGGGTGATGGCGCTGTTCGGCAACGCTCAGGTGCGTACGGGCCTCATCGTCGTCGGCTTCGTGGTGACCGGCCACTTCGCCGCGTACACCTACATCAGGCCGGTGCTGGAGGACGTCTCCGGCGTCGGCGCGGGAATGATCGGCACGCTGCTCCTGGTGTACGGGGTCGCCGGTGTGGCCGGGAACTTCCTGGCCGGGGCCGGAGCGGCCCGCTCGCCGCGCAGAACGTTGCTGGTGATCAGCGCGGTCATGGCGGCCACCGTGATCGCGCTGCCGTGGCTGGGCGGGTCGGTGGCTCTCGCCGCCGTGCTGATGGTGGTCTGGGGCCTGAGCTACGGAGGTGTCTCGGTCAGCACGCAGACCTGGATCCTGCTCGCCTCGCCGGACGCCCGCGAGGCGGCATCCTCGCTGTTCGTCGGGGTGTTCAACGGAGCCATCGCGCTCGGCGCGCTGATCGGCGGGCTCGCGGCCGACGGCATCGGCATCACGGCAGTGATGTGGGTGGGCGGAGCGCTCGCGGTGGGCGCGTTGGTGACCACGACGGTCGGCCGGTCTCCCACGCCGGCCGTCGGAGCCTGACCGCGCGGGCGTACGGGCAGTCACCGCGCCTCTGTCACGCGAACGGTGCCCGGGGGGAGCGTCCCCCGGGCACCGGCGCGGGCGCGGACAGGTCCGGCCCGGTGACGTGGCGCGGCTGTCCGGTCCGGGTTACGGCCGGCCGGCCGGCTCCCCGGTGCGCGGCAGGGTGGCGAGGAACTTGGTCATCGCGTCGGCCCACGCCTCCGGGCGTTCCGCGGCGATGGCGTGGCCGCAGTCCAGCGTGACCAACTCGGCGTGCGGGATGCCGTCGGCGAGTTCGCGTGAGTGAAGAGGAGTGGTGATCAGGTCGGCCAGGGGGGAGATCACGAGGGTGGGAACGCTGATCGAGCGGAGATCTTCCCGCACATCGATGTGGTCGAACATCGCCAGCTGCGCGTCGGCTCCGGCCGGCATTCCGGCGGAGAACAGGGCCAGCTGCTCCTCGACTTCCTCCGGGGAGCGTCCGTCGAGCCACTGCGGCCCGCCGACGACGAGAGAGAGATAGGACGCGAGGGTCCTGGGATTTCCGCTGTCACGGGCGAGCGCACGCCAGGTGTCGATGACGAGGCGCAGCCGGGAATTCGGATAGGCGAAGCCCGATGACAGGATGAGTCCGGTCACCCGTTCGCGATGGCGGGTGGCTGCTCGGACGGCCACGGCCGTCCCCATGGAGAATCCGGATATGGCGAAGGATTCGATGCCTGCGCGCACGGCGCTCGCCACAAGGTAATCCGCTGTGCCGTCCAGTGTGAGCGGGCCCTGCGGTAAGGGGCAGTTTCCGGACCCGGGAAAATCGGGGCCGACCACGGTGCTGACTGCGGAGAGCCGCTCGATCACCGGCCCATAACTGTCCTGAATGTCACTTCCCGCACCGTGTGCAAGGAGAAGACCTGGTCCTTCGCCGACTTTCAATGGGTCGGGTATCAAGCCTGAGTCAATGTCCATGCCGAGATCATAAGTGGTCTCCCGTACATCTTGCTGCCTCTCGATGAAAACTGTGTGGCGTTTTCAACAAACTACTCGAACGAGTAGCCATATTAACCAGATCGGTCAGTAGAGTGCTCGATGAAGCGCGGACGGTTCCGGGCTTCGATGGCGGCCGAAATGAGTCGGCCGGAATTCCTATGGAAGGTGTAGCGGTGACCCCTGATCATTGCTTTGCGCTTACTTCATTCCAACGGGACATCTGGGTGTCCGATTCCATCGGATATCCGGACCCACAGTTCAACGTCGTCCTCGAGGAGGAGATCGGTACCGACGTGGACACCGAAATCCTGAGAGGGTGCCTGGAGCGGGTCCTCACACGCAACGACGCCTTCTCCCTGCGCTTCGACGAACAGGACGGCATACCCGTCCAGTGGTTCCACGACGGCACCGACGACGAGGAGGACGGCGCGGCCCCGGTGGCGGTCGTCGACTTCTCCGGCGCGAGCGACCCGGCCGCGGCACGCGCCGCCTGGCAGGCCCGCTCGCTGGCCCGGCCGTTCGTCCTGCGCCGCTCACGGATGTTCGCGGTCGCGATATTAACGACCGGTCACGGACCCGCGCGGCTGCATCTCAAGGCCCATCACCTCATAGCCGACGCCTGGGCGCTCAACCAGGTCAGCCTCCAGATGTGGGCGGAGTACGACCGCGTCCAGGCCGCCGGGAACGACCCCGGCGCTTCCACCGACGGCGCACCGCGACCGCCGTCCTTCCGCCGTCTCGCCGAGGCGGACGTCGCCTACCGCAGATCCACCGCCTACGAACGCGACCGTTCCTTCCACCGCACCGCGCTGGAGGGCGTCGCCCCAGCTCTGTTCACGCGGAACCCTCTGCGGCCGGCCGACGCCGAACGGCCCCGGGTCCGCCACTCCTTCACCGTGGACGCCGAGCTGGCCACCCGCATCCGCCGGCAGGGCAGCTCCCCCTTCGCCTTCCTCTCCGCGGCCCTCGGCACGTATCTGGCGCGGATCCACCGCACCGAGGAGGTCGTCCTCGGCATCCCCTTCCGCAACCGGGCCACCGACGCCGAGCTCACCGCCGTCGGACAGCGCGCGAACAGCCTGCCGGTACGGGTCGCCCCGCGCCCCGGCGCCACCCTGCACCATCTCGCGCGACGCGTCCGGGCCGGTGCCGACGCCGTACGCGGCCACGAGCGGCTCGCCCTCGGCGACGTACTGCGCGATCTGCCGGCCGACGCGGACGGTTCCCGCAAGCTCTTCGACGTCACGCTCTCCTACATGCGCCACCCGCGCCCGGACGGCCGGGTCCACGCCGCCGTACTCGCCCCGGTGCACGTCCAGGACGCGCTGTCCGTCATGGTCAACGTCGCCGGTGACGACGGGGATCTGCACATCGACCTCGACGGTGCCCCCGACGTCTTCGACGACGACTTCCCGCTCGACGCCGTCGCCGGGCATCTGCTCACCCTGCTGGAGAGCGGCGTCGCCGAACCGGAGCGCCCGGCGGAGGAGCTGCCGCTGACGACCGAGGACGAGCGGCGCAAGCTCCTGGAGCAGAGCCGCGGCCCCGTCGTCGCCCACGCCCGGGACCGCACGCTGCACGACCTGATCGCCGAGCAGGCCGCACGGACACCCGACCGGATCGCCGTCCGGCCCTCGGACGGCTCCGCGCCCTTCACCTACCGTGCGCTGGACACCCTCGCGAACCGGGTGGCGCACGGACTGCGGGCCCGGGGCATCGGCGCCGAGGACCGGGTCGCCGTGATGATGGAGCGCAGCCCTCAGCTGCTGGCCGTCCTGCTGGGAGTGCTCAAGGCAGGCGGCGCCTACGTGCCGGTGGACCCCGGCTACCCCGCCGAGCGCATCGCCCTGCTGCTCCGCGACAGCGGCGCTCGCGCGGTGCTCGTGGACGCGGGCTCGCCGCCTCCGCCGGCCGAGGACGGCGTCGTGGTGATCGGCGTCGGCGAACTGGCCGAAGGGCCGGGCACGCCGCCGGAACCCGTCACGGACGCGCGCGGCCTCGCCTACGTCATCTACACCTCGGGCTCCACCGGCAGACCCAAGGGCGTCATGGTCGAGCACCACTCGGTCGTCAACCGGCTGGCCTGGATGCAGAACCGCTACCCGATCGGCGACGACGACGTACTGCTGCAGAAGACGCCCATCTCGTTCGACGTCTCGGTGTGGGAGCTGTTCTGGTGGGCCGTCGAGGGCGCGAGCCTGTCGCTGCTGCCGCCGGAGGGCCAGAAGGACCCGCGCACCATCCTCGACACCCTGGCCCGGCACGGGGTCACCACCGCGCACTTCGTCCCCTCCATGCTCGGGCCGTTCCTGGACCTGCTGGAGGTCCGCCCCGACCTGCGCCAGGAAGCGGCCTCGCTGCGCCGGGTCTTCTGCAGCGGAGAGGCCCTGCCCGCCGCACTCGTCGAGCAGTTCAACCGGGTCTTCGACGGGCCGGGGCAACCGCCGCTGCTGGTGAACCTGTACGGGCCGACCGAGGCCACCGTCGACGTGTCCTACCACGACTGCCCCGCCGGCCCCGAGGCCTCCGTGTCCCGGGTGCCCATCGGCCGCCCCGTCGACAACACCCAGCTGTACGTGCTGGACGCGCACGGAAACCTCCAGCCCGGCGGCGTACCCGGCGAACTCTGCATCGGCGGTGTCCAGGTGGCCCGAGGCTATCTGGACCGCCCTGAGCTGACCGCGGAGAAGTTCACCGACGACCCGTTCGCACCCGGAGGCCGCGTCTACCGCACCGGCGACCTGGCCCGGTGGCTGGCGGACGGCACCGTCGAGTACCTCGGCCGGATCGACGGGCAGGTGAAGATCCGCGGCAACCGGGTGGAGCTGGGCGAGGTGCAGAACCAGCTCGCCCAGGTGGCCGGGGTGCGCACCGCCCTGGTCGTGGACCACCACTCCGCCGCGCGCGGTACCCACCTCGTCGCCTACTACGTCTCCGACGCGGAGCTGGACGTACGACGGCTGGACGCCGAACTCCGTGCCGTCCTGCCCGCCTTCATGGTGCCCGCCCACTTCGTACGGATCGACCGGGTGCCGCTGACACCCAACGGCAAGGCCGACCGGCGCGCCCTGCCCGCACCGGTGACCGCGCCCGAGAGCGCCCCGGTCACCGCGCGCAATCCCGTCGAGGAGACGATCGCCGCGATCTGGGCCGACGTGCTCGGCCGGGACGCCGTCGGTATCGACGAGGACTACTTCGCGCTCGGCGGCGACTCCATCACCGTGCTCCGGGTGCGCGCGCTGGCCGAGAAGCAGGGCATTCACTTCACGCTCGACGATGTGGTGAGCCACCCCACGGTGGCGGCGCTGGCCGAACGCGCCACCACCGGAGCGGCCGGCGGGTCCCGGCGGCTGGAGCCGTTCGAGCTGGTCTCCGGGGTGGACCGGGCCCGCCTGGCGGGCCGGGAGGACGCCTACCCGCTCACCCGCCTCCAGCTCGGCCTGATCTATCACAGCCGGGCCCGGGAGAACTCCGCCGTCTACCACGACGTCTTCCGGTACAGCTTCACCTTCGGATGGGATGCGGAAAGGTTTGAGCAGGCGTTCACGCGGCTGGTCGCCCGGCATCCCGTCCTGCGCTCCGCCTTCGATCTCGGAGGCTTCTCCGAACCGTTGCAGATCGTGGACCGCACAGCCCCGTACGGTCTGCGCATCGTCGACCTCCGCGACCACGACGAGGCGGAGGCGGAAGCGGAGATCGGCGCCCATGTCGACGAACGCCGCTACTGGCGCTACGACATGGAGCGGGCTCCCCTCTACCACCTCCGGGTGCACGTGCGGCCGGAGACCGTGGAGCTGGTGCTGAGCTTCCACCACGCGATCCTCGACGGCGGCAGCGTCGCCAACCTGGTGCGGGAGCTGCTCCAGGACTACCTCCACGGCCTGGGCCTGGACATCCCGGCCGTCCCCGTACGGGAGCTGCCCTCGGCCGCCCACCACGTGCTCGCCGAGCGCAACGCGCTGGAGTCCGCGCCGAGCAAGGAGTTCTGGACCGGCTACCTCAAGGACGCCGAACTGCTCCGCCTGGAATCCTTCAGGCAGCACGAGGCGCCGGGTCCGGACGACCTGATCACCCGTGTCGTCGACCTGCCGGACGAACTCACCGCCGACGCGCGCGCCTTCGCCGCCGGCCGCCAGCTGACCATGAAGTCCGTACTGTTCGCGGCGCACGTCCTCGCGCTGCGCCTGTACTCCGGCACCGAGGACGTCACCACCGGCCTGGTCACCCACGGACGTCCCGAGTACGAGGATGCCGAGCGCACCGCCGGCTTGTTCCTCAACACCCTCCCGGTCCGCGTCGACACCGCCCAGCCCACCTGGGCCGACGTGGTCGAGGAGGCGCTCCGCCAGGAACGGGCCACCTACCCCCACCGCCGCTACCCGCTCAGCGCCGTCCAGGAGGACCTCGGCGGCACGGTCCTGGAGACGGCCTTCAACTACATCCACTTCCGGCAGCTGACCGAGGTGTTCGCGCTGCCCGGCGTCGCCATGCACTCCTTCCGGACCTGGGAGGAGACCAACTTCCAGCTTCTGGTCAACGCCATGACCGATCCGGTCGACGGCCGGATCCAGCTGCGGATCGACTGCCACGGACGCACCTTCACCCCGGCCCAGGCCGACCTGTACGCCGAAGGCTTCACCGCCGTCCTGGCACACCTGGTCCGCCACCCCGACGAACCGACCGATCCCGGACTGCTGGAGCTGCCGGCCGCCGCTCCCGCACCCGGACGCACCGCGGCCGAGCCGTTCACGGACGTGGTCGCCGCCGTACGGGAGCAGACGCTGCGCACCCCGGGTGCGAGGGCCGTGGCCCACGGCCGGGAGAGCCTCACCTACGCCGGACTCGGCGAGGCATCCGACCGGGTGGCGCGCCGGCTGATCGCCCTCGGCGCCCGGCCCGGCGACCGGATCGGCATCGCCATGAACCGCTCACCGGAGACCGTCACCGTGATCCTCGGTGTGATGAAGGCGGGCGCCGCGACCGTACCGCTGGACCTCGCCTATCCGGTCGAGCGGCTCCTGGACATGGTGGCGCAGGCCCGTCCCTTCCGGATCATCACCGGCGCCGAGCAGCCGGAGGGCCTCGGGAGCGTCTCACCCCTGGTTCCCGCCGCCGAACTGCTCGCCGCCGGGCCCGCCGAAGGCGACGACGCCCCGGCGGAGCCGCGCCGGATCGCGCCGGAGGACACGGCGTACATCCTCTTCACCTCCGGATCCACGGGCCGGCCCAAGGGAGTCGTCCAGTCCCACCGGACGCTCGGCCGCCTGATCGCCTGGCAGAACAGCATCCCCAGCGGCGTCGTGGGAGGCGTCACCGCGCAGTACGCGCCGATGAGCTTCGACGTCTCCTTCCAGGAGATCTTCTCCACGCTCTGCGGCGGCGGCACCCTGGTCGTTCTGGCCGAGGAGCAGCGCCGCGACATGCCGGCCCTGCTGCGGCTGCTCGACGAGGAGCGCGTCCAACGGGTGTGCCTGCCCTACGTGGCGCTCCAGCAGCTCGCCGAGACCTCCCAGGCGCTGGGCCTGGTACCCCGCCATCTCAAGGCGCTGCTCTCCTCCGGGGAGCAGCTGCGGGTCACCGACGAGATCCGCCGGCTGTGCGCCGAGGTGCCCGGGATCATCCTGGAGAACCAGTACGGGCCTACCGAGTCGCACGTCGTCACCAGTCACACCATGACGGGTGATCCCGCCGCCTTCCCGGCGATGCCTCCGATCGGCACCGCCATCGACGGGAGCCGGGCCCTGGTCCTGGACGCCCGGCTGCGACCCGTGCCCGCCGGCGTGAAGGGCGAGATCCACCTCGCCGGATCCTGCCTGGCCGACGGCTACGTGGGGCTGCCCGAACTGACCGAGGAGCGCTTCCTGCCGCACCCCTCCGGGGCTCCCGGCGAGCGGCTCTACCGGACCGGTGACCTCGGCTTCACCCTCCCGGGCGGTGAGATCGTGTGCCTGGGCCGGGCGGACTCCCAGGTCAAGATTCGCGGCTACCGCGTGGAGCCCTCGGAGGTGGAGCTCGCGATCACCGGCTTCCTCGGTGACCACCCGGGCCTGACCGAAGCGGCCGTCGTCGCCCGCCGACGCCGGGACGACGAGTCGTTCCTGGCCGCCTTCCTGGTCGGGCGGCTCTCCGACGCCGGGCGGGACCTGCTGGACAAGCAGCTGCGCAGCGTGCTGCCCGAGTACATGGTGCCCTCGTACTACCAGGTCGTGGACGCCCTGCCCCTCACCCCGAGCGGGAAGCGGGACGACGCGGCGCTGAGGCGGGCTCCGCTCGCCGCGAGCACGGCGCACGACGTCACACCGCCGCGCGACGCCTACGAACACACACTCGCCGAGATCGTCCGCGACCACCTCCAGCTGTCCGAACTCGGAGTCCACCAGAACTTCTTCGACCTGGGCGGCACTTCGCTCACCGCGATGCGGCTGGTGGTCGTGATCGAGCAGCGCTACGGCATCAACGTCCCCATGTCGGAGTTCGTCGCCGCGCCGACCGTCGCGTCCCTCGCCGCCAGGCTGCGCTCCGGCGGGGCCGAGGGTGCGTTCGATCCGCTGGTGCCGATTCGCGAGGACGGCACCAAGCGGCCGATGTTCTTCGTCCACCCCATGGGCGGCAACGTGCTCTGCTATCTCCGGTACGTCGCCCATCTCCCGGACGACCAGCCGTTCTACGCGCTCCAGGCGGCCGGTGTCGACGCCGGCACCGAACCGCTCCGTACGGTCGAGGAGATCGCGGCCCGCTACATCGAGTCGATCCGGCGTGTCCAGCCCACCGGTCCCTACACCATCGGCGGCTGGTCCTTCGGCGGGTTCGTGGCCTTCGAGATCGCCCGCCAGCTGCGGGCGGCGGGGGAGCGGCTCCAGCGCTTGGTCCTGCTGGACACGACGGCGCTCAACCCGGGTCGCCGGCTCACCACCGACGACGACGCGCTGCTCGGCTGGTTCTTCTGGGAGCTGCTGTGGCTCCAGCGGGGCGGGGACTCGCCCATGGAGCTGATTCCTGTCGAACTGAACACGCTGGAGGAGAAGTTCGACTTCATCGCTCAACTCGCCATCGACGAAGGTGTGCTGCCTGCCGGCAGTACCGGCACGATCGTGCGGAGGCTGTTCCGGGTGTACGAGGCGAACTGGCGGGCGGCGTTCGACTACCGCCCCGATCCGGTCGAGCAGGACATGGTGCTCATCCGGGCCACCGAGCCGCTGCCCGCGGTCCTCGACACCATGCACACCGCGATCGACAGCATGCACAAGGACCCGTCCAACGGGTGGCGGGAGCGCACGAGCGGCAAGCTCGACGTCGTCCTCGTCCCCGGAGACCACCTGACCATCATGGAGGAGCCGCACATCGGCCACATGGTCAGGACCGTCGACGAACTGATCGGGCACTGAGATGACAACACTGCGAACCGACCATCGGACAGCGGGCGGATCCGGCCGGGGCCCGCGGCGCAAGGCCCTCGTCATCGGCGCGGGGATCGGCGGGCTCACCGCGGCCGTCGCGCTGCGCGCGGCGGGCCTCGACGTCGAGGTCTACGAGCGCGCGGGCGAACTGCGGGCCGCCGGATCAGGGCTCTCCGTGATGAGCAACGCCATCGCCGCCCTGGACTCGCTCGGCCTCGGCATCGACCTGGCCAAGCGCGGCAGCGTGCTGGAGTCGTACCACGTCCGCACCGCCAGGGGCCGCCTCATCCGCGAGTTCCCGTTCCCGGAGATCATCGGCAGGCTGGGCACACCCAGTGTGCTGATCACCCGCTCCGACCTCCAGCAGGCCCTGCTCGACGCCGCGTCGGGCATCCCGATCACCCTCGGTGCTCAGGCCGTCGCATTCGAGAGCGAGGCCGGCGGAGGCGTACGGGTCCGCTTCGCGGACGGCACCGAAGCGCGCGGGGACGTCCTCATCGGCGCCGACGGCTTCAACTCGGTGGTCCGCCGCCAGTTGACCGGCCCCGAGGAGTCCATGGACAGCGGGTACATCTGCTGGCTGGCCGTCGTCCCCTTCTCCCACCCCCACTTCGCACCCGGGTCCGTCACCCACTACTGGGGCAGCGGCAGCCGTTTCGGCCTCGTCGACATGGGAGGCGGGCGCCTGTACTGGTGGGGCACCAAGAACATGCCCACCGAGGAGTCCCACGGCTGGAAGGGCCGCAAGGCCGACGTGCAGCGGGCCTACGCGGGCTGGGCCGACGTCGTCCAGGAAGCCGTCCGGGTCACCCCCGAGGAGGACATCCTCGCCGTGCCCTCCCGGGACCGGGTCTTCCTGGAGCGCTGGGGCGAGGGCCCCGTCACGCTCCTCGGCGACGCCGCGCACCCGATGCTCACCAGCCTGGGCCAGGGCTCGTGCATGGCCATCGAGGACGCCGTCGTGCTCGGCCGCAGGCTGGCCGGTGCCACCGATCTGCCGGCGGCGCTGCGCCGCTACGAGGACGACCGCCGTGAGCGCACCCGCGCCCTGGTCGCCGCCTCCCGCGCCATCAGCACCTTCGAACAGTCCGAGAACCCCGTCCGCCGGCCGGTCCGGGACGCCTACTTCAAGTTCCTGCCCAAGCGACGGCTGGTCCGCACCCTGGAGAGCGCCCTCACCTACCCCGCCGTCACGCCCGGCCGGCCCGAACCGAAGGAGCGGCCATGACCTACCGATCGGCGAAGTTCCTCCCGCCCGGGGACAAGCACGTTCTGGTGACGGGCGCTTCCTCGGGCCTCGGCCACACCTGCGCACTGCAGCTGGCCCGGGTCGGCTTCCAGGTCTTCGCCGGCGTCCGCAGGACGCGCGACGGCGAAGAGCTGGCGGCCCTGTCCCCCTCCGGGCGCATCCGGCCCGTCCACATCGACGTCACCGACGAGGAGTCGGTGGCCGCCGCCGTCAAGGAGGTCGCCGCGGAGACCGGCGGATCCGGGCTCTGGGGCCTCGTCAACAACGCGGGCATCGCGGTGTCCGCGCCGCTGGAGTGCGTCACCCCGCAGCGGATGCGGCAGCAGCTCGACACCAACGTCATCGGTCAACTGGCCGTCACCCAGGGATTCCTGCCGCAGCTACGGAGCTCCGGTGGCCGCATCGTCAACGTGACCTCCGGCCTGGGCAGCGTCGCGCTGCCCTTCCTCGGGGCCTACGCGGCGGCCCAGTTCGCCAAGGAGGCGATGTCGGACGTGCTGCGGCGGGAACTGCGCGGGGCCGGTGTCGGTGTCTGCGTCGTCCAGCCGGGGGCGATCATGACGCCGATCTGGGGCAAGCTCACGGCCGGCGCCCGGAGCGACTTCGACGACCTGCCCCGGGCGGTCAGCGAGCCCTACCGCACCGCGTTCGGACACTTCCTCGACGCGAACGAGCAGCAGACCGCGACCGGCACCAGCGCCGAGGACTTCGCCCGCACGGTCTACCGGGCGCTGACGTCCGCCGAACCCCGCACCCGCTACCAGGTGGGCAAGGACGCCCGTTCCTTCCACGTCCTCAAGCGGGTGCTGTCGGACCGGGCGCTGGACCGGCGTTTCCGGGTCCGTACCGACTGACCGCTCCGACGCCGGGCCGGCGGGACCACCGCGTCCCGCCGGCCCGGCGTACCGACGTCCCGACCGTTTTGGCCCCTGGAGGCAACCGCATGACCACCGCCCGGTCCGAGAGAGCAGCCGCCGAAGCGGCACAGGACCTGCTGACGCGTCACCGAGCACCACTCGAACGTGCCGTCACGGCGATCCGCACCAGGGAGTACTGGTCCCCGTACCCGGACGAGGCCGCCGCCTACGGAGAGCTCGCCCGGACGGCGGGCGACGAAGCCTTCCGCCGGTTACTGGGCCAGGAGTTCGCCTCGGACCAGCCGGGCCGGGACGGTTCGGTCGGGCCCGGCCCCGACGACGGCGGCGAGTCCTCCCCGTACGGATTCGGGCTGGGCATCACCTACGCGCACGCCGACCCCGACGTCCTGCTGCCGGCCATGGAGGCCGCGATGGCGGGATGGCGGGAAGCGGGTCCGTGGGGACGCGCCGCGGTGTGCGCCGAGATCCTCGAACGGATCAACGCGCGCTCCTTCGAACTCGCCTACGCGGCCGTGCACACCAGCGGCCACAACTTCCTGATGGCCTTTCACGCCGGAGCCGTGCACGCCCAGGACCGAGGGCTGGAAGCGGTCGCCTACGCACTGTCCGAGCAGACCCGGATGCCCACCGAGGTGACCTGGAGCAAACCCATGCCGGACGGCCGGGTGTTCTCCCTGGCCAAGACCTTCACCGTGGTGCCGCGCGGGGTGAGCTTGGTGGTCGCCAACCGGGTCTTTCCCACCTGGAACGGCTACCCAGGCTTCTTCGCCTCGCTGGCCACCGGCAACGCCGTGCTCGTCAAGCCGCACCCGGGAGCCGTCCTACCGCTCGCGCTGACCGTCCGTATCGCCCGCCAGGTGCTGCGGGAGTCCGGCTTCGACCCGAATCTCGTCGCGCTGGCCCCCGAACGTCCGGGCGAACGGCTGGCCGCGACCCTGGCGCTCCGTCCCGAGGTGCGCATCGTCGACTACGCCGGGACATCGGAGTTCGGCGAGTGGCTGGAGGCCAACGCCCGGCAGGCCCGGGTCTTCACCGCCAAGTCGGCGGTCAACTCCCTCCTCGTCGAGTCCACCGCCGACTACCGCGGCATGCTGCACAACCTCGCCTTCTCGCTGGCCCTGTACAGCGGCCAGCTGTGCACCAGCCCGCAGAACCTGCTCGTACCCCGTGGCGGGATCGCGACGGACGAAGGCCACCGGACGTACGCCGAGGTGGTGCGGGACCTCGCGGCAACCGTCACCGCTCTGCTCACCGAGGACGCGTCCGCGATCGCCGTGCTCGGAGCGCTGGTGGGGCCCGACGTCCTGGAGGACGTCGAGCACGCGGCCTCCGGCGCCATCGGGCCGGTGGCTCTGGCGCCGCGTGCCGTGGCGCACCCCGACCACCCGCGAGCGACCCTGCGCACTCCGGTCCTGGTCGCGCTGGACGCCTCGCGGGAGGAGGACCACAAGACGTTCGGGCGGGAGTGGTTCGGGCCGGTCGGCTTCGTGGTGGCCGTGGACTCGGCCGCGCACGGGGCCGAGGTGCTGGGCGCCGTGACCCGGCGGGCCGGTGCGCTGACCGTCGGCGTCCACACCACGTCTCTGGAGGTGGAGGCCCTGGTCGCCGAGGTGTGCGAACGCGCCGGAGTGATGCTCTCGGTGAATCTGATGGGCGACTGGTTCATCACTCAGTCCGCCGTCTACTCCGACCTGCACGGCACCGGCCTCAACCCCTCCGGCAACTCCGTCTACTGCGACGGCGCCTACGTGGCCGAACGCTTCCGCACCGTAGGAGTGCGCCGCTACGGCGACGCCCGCTGACCGACCGCACGGCCCCGCCACCACCCACCGGCCCCGACGAGGAGAGAGACCCCGCTCCCGTGTCCAGCACACCGCCCGCTCTGCCCCAGCGCGGAAGGGAACCCGAGACCCGTCGCGTGGACGAAGCGCTCGACTGCGCCTGCACGGGCGGCAACGCCCTGATGTACGTGGTCGGCCCCCGGGGAATGGGCAAGACCAGGATGCTCCAGGAGGCGGCGGAGACCGCGCGCAGGCGGGGATTCCGCCTGGTGCGTGGGGAGACGCGGGCAGCCGCGCCCGGTGACTCCGTGCCCACGCTCGTCGTTGTCGACGAACCCTTCCGCACCGGCGCCTGGCCGGACCGGGAAGCCCTCGGCCCCCGGCCGTCCAGCCACACGGTGTGGATGACGGCCTCCCCGGCGGGCACACCGCCGCGCCGGGCCGACGGCATCGACGTGCCGCCGTTCCTCTGCACGACGCGCCTGGTGCTGGGCCCACTGTCCGCGGACGCCGTCCGCGACCTGGCGTCCGACCTCCTCGGTGCGCGGCTCGACGGACCGCTACTGCGGCTGCTGGAACAGGTCGGCGGACATCCCGGACTGCTCATCGAGCTCATCCGCGGGCTCCAGGAGGAGGGCAGCGTACGGACTGTGTCCGGGGTGGCCGAACTGGTCACCTCCCGCGTTTCGGAACAGGCCTGTTTCTACGTCCGGGACACCCTCGCCGGCTCCTCCGGCCTCTGCCGTCAGCTGCTGTGCCTCATGGCCCTGCTGGACGACGGATGCGGTTTCGAGACGCTGAGCCGGCTCCTGGGCATCTCCACCGTCGCCCTCATCCCGGTCCTGGAGGAGGCGTACGCGACCGGCCTGCTCCACGACCAGGGCGGTGCGCCCGCCTTCGTCAGCCTGCTCGCGCGCTGTCTGGTCGCGGAAACGGTTCCTCAGGCGGTGCGGACCGCGCTGCGCCGCGAGCGGGCCGCCCTGGGCGGGCCGACGGCACATCCGCCGCCCCGCGACGAGCCGGCGGGCCCCGAGCTCGACGAGCGGCAGCGCCTGCTGCTGCGGCTGGTGGCCGAGGGGCTGACCAACCAGGAGATGGCCGGACGCCTCCGGCTCTCCCACCACACGGTCAACTACCACCTCCGCAAACTGTTCCGGACGTTCGGTGTGGGCTCCAGGATCGACCTGCTCAACGCCGCCGTACGGGCAGGAGTCCCGGTCGCTCCGGCCCCGCTGGACCCGGACCCGCGATGAGCGCACCCCGCCCGATCCCGTAACCCGCATCCCTGACCGACGGAGAGACGCTGTGACCGATCTGGTTCTGCCCCGCACCTGGCCGCACCACGACGCCCCCGCCCCCGAACACCGCTCCGGATGGCTGCACGACGCCCTGGCGCGTGAACCGGACGACGGCCGTTCACCGGCGCTGGAGGACGAACTTGGCTGCGACGTCTGCATCGTCGGCGGCGGCTTCACCGGCCTGTGGACGGCGCTGGAGATCGTCCGCAGAGCGCCCGGCACCGACGTGGTGCTGATCGAGGCGGACCTCTGCGGCAGCGGTGCCAGTGGCGCCAACGCCGGCTTCCTGATGCCGATGTGGGCACGGTTCAGCAGCCTCGTCGCCATCAGCGGCCTGGAGGAGGCCCGCTGGATCGCGGAGGCCTCGGCCCGGGCGGTCGACGAGATCATCGACTTCGCCGACGAGCACGCCATCGACATCGGACACCGGCGCGGGCCGTGGCTGCTCGCGGCGTCGTCCCCGGCGCAGCGCGGCTCCTGGCGGCAGACCCTGGAAGACCTGCACCGCGCCGGCGTCGAGCCCTTGCACCAGGTCTCCGCGGCCGAGGCGCGCGAAGCCGTCGGAGTCGAGAACCACTACGGCGGGCTGATCGACCCGGGCTGCGCCACGCTGCAGCCCGCAGGGCTCGCCCGCGGACTGCGCCGGGCCGCCCTGGACGCCGGCGTGCGCATCCACGAGCGCACCCCTCTGCTGGCCCTGCGCCCGGGCCCGCGGACCCGGGCGGTCACTCCGTACGGGAGCGTCCTCGCCGACAAGGTGGTGCTGGCCATCAACGCCTGGGCGTCCTCCTTGGAGGACCTGGGCAGCAAGATGGTGACCGTGGCCAGCGACACCCTGCTGACCGCCCCGCTCCCGGCCGAGCTGGACGCGCTCGGCTGGGACGACGGCACCTCGGTCTGCGACGCCCGGCGGCGACTGAACTACTACCGCAGGACCCCGGACGGCCGGCTGCTGTTCGGCAAGGGAGGCGCCGGGATGAATTACGGGAACTCCTCGGCGAGCACCCAGTGGGGACCGCCCCGGCGGATGGGAGAGCTGCGCCGACACCTGGCCAGGCTCTTCCCCTCCCTCGCCGACGCGCCCGTGGCCTCGTCCTGGACCGCCCCGGTCGAGTACTCCGTCACCTCACTGCCCTTCGCGGGCTGGCTCCGCTCCGTACCGAACGCGTGCTACGCGACCGGCTACTCCGGCGACGGGGTCGGGCCCTCGCGGCTCATGGCCCGGGTCCTCGCCTCGTTCGCCCTCGGCGTCACCGACGAGTGGAGCCGCTCAGCGCTGGCCCGCACTCCGGGCGGCTGGATACCGCCGGACCCGCTGCGGTCCGCCGGAGCGGGCGTCCTGCTGCCCGCGCTCCGTGCCGTCGAGGACCACGAGGACCGGGGCGGCCGGACTCCCGCGCTGCTCAAGCGGCTCGTCTCGACCGACCCCTCCGCCTTCCGCACCGGCCGGAGCGGCAGGCGCTGATCCGGGCCGCCGGCCGGCGGCCCTGCCTCAGTGCGGCAGCGTCGCCGGAGAGCCGCCGTTCGCCTCGTAGCCGGCCACCGCCAGCGCCCGGTAGACGGCGTACTGCGCGGCCGGGTCCGCGTCCGCCGTCCACGGCAGCGCGCCGACGTGGCCGTCGATGAGGACCAGCTGGTGCATCGCCTCCGACCAGCGCTCCATGTGGACCAGGAACAGCACCAGCAGATGGCGTACGTGGGCGAGCATCGGGTCGTCGGGACGGGCCGCGTGGACGGCGTACATCGCGCCCTCCACCGCCTTCACCACCACCTGGCCGCGGTAGAAGCCCTGCACCAGGTTGACCTCCGGCAGGTGCTCGTACACCGCGAACAGCGGCAGCGCGGCCAGCAGCGAACCCTGCGGTGCGCGGGCGGCGGCGGCCGTGGCGAAGGCGTCGGCGTCCTTGCGGGAGCCGTGCCACTTCTCGCAGTGGAAGTGCAGCGCCGCGATGTGCGCGCCCATGTGCGCCGGCGCCCGGTCGATGATCTTCGCCCAGAGCTGGTCGAACTGCTCGGGCGTGTAGTTCAGACCGCGGGCCACCGCCAGCTCCACGATGTACGGCACGGGGTCGCCGGGTGCGAGCAGCGCCGCCTCGCCGCAGACCGTACGGGCCTCCTCCAGGATGATCCGGAAGTCGTCGCTCCCGGCCGACGAGGAGCGCCACGCCTGCTGCACCAGGAACTCCGCGTGCACCACGGCTCCGCCCGCGTCCTTCGGCGCCTGAGCCCGCCAGGCCCGCAGCCACGAGCCGCCCCTGCCCGGCTGCCGCGCCAGCTCCAGCGAGGCCGCGCCGGCGAAGGCCTGCACCCGCTGCCAGCGGACCTCGCCGTCCTTCGGCGTACCGGCCAGCAGCTGTGAGGCGGCCCGCCACTCCTGGGTGGCCTGGACGACATCGAGGACGTCCAGGAGGTCCTGGTCCGGGCCCGGCATCCGGACGTCCAGCTCCTCCTGGCGTGCGAAGCCGTACGTGTCGGGGTCGGCGGCGTCCGGCGAGCCCGGCGCGACCTGGCGGATACCGCCCCGCCGGCGCATCGCCCACGGGCCGACGATCGCGGCGAACATGCACATCGCGAGCAGGAACAACAGAATCTCCATGGACCCATTGTCCCCGGAGCGCCGAGTGGCCGGTGAGGGACCTCTTGACGAACTACGCTCGGAGCCATGAGCGACCAGCACAGCTTCGAGACTCTCGCCATCCACGCGGGGAACACCGCCGACCCTCTCACCGGCGCCGTGGTTCCGCCCATCTACCAGGTGTCCACGTACAAGCAGGACGGCGTGGGCGGACTGCGCGGCGGCTACGAGTACAGCCGCAGCGGCAACCCGACCCGCACCGCCCTGGAGGAGAACCTGGCGGCCCTGGAAGGCGGCCGCCGCGGTCTCGCCTTCGCCTCCGGCCTCGCCGCCGAGGACACCCTCCTCCGTACGATGCTGACCCCGGGCGACCACGTGGTCATCCCGAACGACGCCTACGGCGGCACCTTCCGGCTCTTCGCCAAGGTCGCCGCGCGCTGGGGCGTGGAGTTCTCGGTGGCCGACACCTCGGACGTGGCGGCGGTCCGGGCCGCGATCACGCCGCGTACCAAGGCGGTCTGGGTCGAGACGCCCTCCAACCCGCTGCTCAACATCACCGACATCGCGGCCGTCGCCCAGGTCGCGCACGACGCCGGTGCCCGCCTCGTCGTCGACAACACCTTCGCCTCGCCCTACCTCCAGCAGCCGCTCGCGCTCGGCGCGGACGTCGTCGTGCACTCCACCACCAAGTACATGGGCGGCCACTCCGACGTCGTCGGCGGCGCGCTCGTCGTCGGCGACCAGGAGCTCGCCGACGAGCTGGCCTTCCACCAGAACGCCATGGGCGCGGTCTCCGGCCCGTTCGACGCCTGGCTGGTGCTGCGCGGCACCAAGACCCTCGCCGTCCGCATGGACCGCCACTCCGAGAACGCCACCAAGATCGCCGACCTGCTGACCCGCCACCCCAAGGTCTCCCAGGTCTACTACCCGGGCCTGCCCGAGCACGCCGGCCACGACATCGCCGCCAAGCAGATGAAGGACTTCGGCGGCATGGTCTCCTTCCGCGTCGCGGGCGGCGAGGCGGAGGCGCTCAAGGTCTGCGAACGCGCCGAGCTCTTCACGCTCGGTGAGTCCCTCGGCGGCGTCGAGTCGCTGATCGAGCACCCCGGCCGGATGACGCACGCCTCCGTCGCGGGCTCCCTCCTGGAGGTCCCCGCCGACCTGGTCCGCCTCTCCGTCGGCATCGAGAACGGCGACGACCTGGTCGCCGACCTCACCCAGGCCCTGGGCTGACCGGCGAGCGGAACACCGGGGGCCCGTCCGGCGCAGGGCGGGCCCCCGGCACCTTCACCACTCCTCCAGCGGCGGCGTCACCTCCGCCGGGTCCGGCAGCCACGGCTGCTCCACCCAGGCCCACACCAGGAACGCGGCGAACACCGCCGCCGCCAGCCACCAGGCCGTACGCCGCACCGCGCGCCGCACCCGCAGCAGCCGGGCGCCGCGCCACGCGGACCGGGCGGCCAACGCGGCCGGCACCGCCGGATGCGGGCCCTCCAGCATCCGCCGGACCTCCTCCGCCTTGCGGTCCCGGCCGCCGATCATCGCGCCACCCCGAAGGCGCCACGCGCGCCTGAGCGCATCACCGCGACCGAGCGGTCGCAGACGGCCCGTATCCGGTCCGCCGGAAGGCCCAGCAGCGCCGCCGCCTGGTCCTCGCCGACCTCCTCGTACACGCGCAGCACCAGCACCAGCCGCTCCAGCGGCGCGAGCCGGTCCAGCACACCGCCGAGCGGCCGCCGGTGGCGCCAGGCCTGCCGCGCGAAGCGGACCGCCAGCTCCTGGCGGGTGCGGTCGTACGGGTCCTCGCCGCGCATCCGGTCCCACTCCGCGTACGTACGTGCCAGCGCCGCGCAGAGCAGCCGTTCCGCCCGTACGTGGTCACCCGCCGGTGCGGTCGGCTCGCCGGTGAGCAGCGTCGCCGTGTGCAGCAGCCGGCCGCCCGCGCCCGCCACGAAGGCCTCGAACTCCTGGGCGCGGAGCCGGTCCCGGTGGGTCTGCCGCTCTCGCATGCAGCACATCCGAGCCCTGCCACCCGGCTGCGGTCAAGAGGGCCGACGTGACGGGTCCGGGGCGTCGTCCAGCTGGAGCGCGAGCAGCGCGATGTCGTCGTCCTTGCCCTCGCCGAACGAGCCGAGGAGGCTGTCGCAGAGGGCCTCCAGCTCCTGAGGACCCTCCAGCGTCGCGGAGCGGAACGCCGCCAGGCTGTCGTCGAGGTCCTGGGTGCGCACCTCCACCAGGCCGTCGGTGATCAGCAGGACGCGGGTGCCCGGCGCCACCGGGTGGACGCGGGCCGGCGGGTGCGGCAGCCGGAGGCCCAGCAGCGGGCCGTGCTCGTGGAGGTAGGCGGCGGTGTCGGGGCCGAGCAGGAGGGGCGGGATGTGTCCGGCGTTGGCGACGTGGATCCGGCCGGCGTCCGGGTCGACCAGGACGAGGCAGAGCGTCACGGTGAGGCCGGGCCGGGTGTGGGCGAGGAGGGCGTCGAGGCGCTCCAGCACATGGTGCGGCGGGTGGCCCTCCAAGGCGTAGGCGCGCAGCGCGTGGCGGATCTCGCCCATGACCGTCGCGGCGACCAGCGAGTGGCCGGCCACGTCACCGATGGCCAGGAGCAGCCCGTCCGGCGTCTCCAGGGCCTCGTAGAAGTCGCCGCCGATCTCCGCGTGGTCGGAGGCCGGGAGGTAGCGCACGGCGAGCGAGACGCCCGGCACGGACGGCAGCCGGTCCGGCAGGAAGGTCCGCTGGAGCGCGAGCGCGAGGGCGTGCTCCTCGTTGAAGGTGCGCAGCGCCTCCAGGGCCAGCGCGCAGGCGCTGACGAGCTGCTGGAGGAGCTCGCGCTCGTCGGTGGTGCGGGCCGCGTCGGCGGGTACGGCGACGCAGACGGGCGGCCGGTTGCGCTTGGTCCGGGCCACCACCAGCACGACGTCCCCGTCGATCGGGTCGAGCGGCAGCAGCGCCTTCCACTGGCTGTGCGCCATCACCCGCACCTCGGCCCCGGTGTCGCCGCCGAGGGTGTACGAGGCCAGCCGGTCCAGCAGTTCGGAGCGGGCGGGCGAGGAGCGCGGGGCCGCGCCCGGTCCCGCGGCGTGGCTGTGCACCGGCTGGCCCTGGGGGCTCAGGAAGATCGCGGTGGCGGGGCTGGACATGAGGGCGGACGCGCCACCGGTCGCCGCGGCGGCGAACGAGTGGAAGCCGACGGCCCGGTAGACGTCGAGGGTCGCCCGGTTGAGGGCGGCCAGCCGCAGCGTGAGGCGCTCGGCCCGGCGCCGCGCCCGTACGTACCGCAGGGCGGCCGTGACGGTGGCGAGGAACTCCTCCGGGTCGACGGGCTGGTCGAGATAGGCGTCCGCGCCCCGGCTCAGCCCCTCGGTGTGGTCTTCCGCGCTCATGGCGATGGCGGAGACGTGGATGACCGGCAGTGAGGCGGTGCCCGGGTCGGCCTTGATCCGCTCGCAGACCTCGAAACCGGTCATGTCGGGGAGCTGGACGTCGATGACCGCGGCCTCGGGCATGGGGGTGTCGTGCGCGTGGATCAGGGCCAGGCCCTGGGTTCCGTCGGCGGCGTCGATCACGGTGTGCCCGGCCCGGCGGAGCCAGCTGGTCAGTACGTAGCGGTTGGTCTCGTCGTCGTCGATCACCAGGATGGTCCCGGGCGCGCTGTCGCGTCGTGCTGTCTCGGTCACGCGTCGGTCTCCGGTGCGGGCGGTGCGGGCGGGGGAGCGGGCCGGTGGGGGAGCCGGACCTCGACGCGGGTGCCCACGCCGGGGGTGCTGGACAGCCGCAGGGTGCCGCCGAGGAGCTCGGTGAGGGCGCGGGCGTAGGGGAGTCCGAGGCCGGTGCCCCGGTGGACCCGCTGGAGCGGTCCGCGTACCTGGTAGAACTCCTCGAAGACCCGGGCCAGTTCGGACTCGGGGATGCCTACGCCGGTGTCCGTCACGGTGAAGGTCATCCACTGCCCGGAGGCTCCCGGGTCCACCGCGAACTCCAGCCGGACCTCGCCCTTCTCGGTGAACTTCAGGGCGTTCGACAGCAGGTTGCGCAGGATGCGGGTGAGCAGGGCCTCGTCGGTCACCGTGACCGGCAGTGTGGAGGGTTCGGGTGTCAGCAGGACGACCTCGCCCGGCATCCCGGTGGAGCGCAGCACGGCCGCGAGCTGGCCCACCAGTGCCCGCAGGTCCACCGGCGCGGCGGCGATCTCCAGTTGGCCCGCCTCCGCCTTGGCCATGTCCAGCAGATCGTTGACCAGCGCGAACAGGGTCTGACCCGAGGCGTCGATGAGGAAGACCTGGCGGCGCTGCTCCTCGGTGAGCGGCGCGGCACCGGCCGCCAGCAGCAGCCGGGAGAGCGCCACCACCGCGTTCACGGGGGTGCGCAGCTCATGGCTGATGTTGGTCCAGAAGCGCGTCTTGGCCTCGCTGGTCTCCCGCAGCCGGTTCGACTTCTCCTCCAGCTCGGCGTGGAGGGCCACGACCCCGCTGTTGGTCTCCTCCAGTTCCTGGGACAGCTCGGTGTAGAGCGCCAGGACACCCCGGTTCGTCTCCTCCAGCTCGTCGTTGAGCCGGCGCAGCTCCTCGCGCTGGGCCCGGGTCTCCTCCAGGGTGGCGATCAGGTCGCGGGTCTGCGCCCGCAGGTCGTCGGCGAGCGTCATGGGCGCGTGGCGGCGCAGCGCCTCCCGCACCTTCAGCCGGGCCGCCGGGGTGTCGGCCCAGCCGGCGGGCAGCGGGTGCTCGGCGACGATCCGCTCCCGGGCGCCGCCGCTCCCGTGCGCGCCGCCGGTCTCGTGGCGGACCCGGCTCAGGAGGCGGGCCGCCGGTTCGAGATCGGGACCCGCCTTCGTACCGCCGTCCCATTCGAAGACGACGGACAGGACCGGTTCCGGGGCCGCGGACAGGGAGAAGGCCACCGTGAGGCCGTCGCTGCCGAGCCGGTCGCGGCCCAGTTCGCTGAGCGCGGTGGCGATCCGCACCTGGTCCTGGCGGTCCATGCCCAGCGCCTCGGCCGCGCTCTGGCCGATGCGGCGCAGGATGAAGACGTCCTGCGCCGTGGCGAGATCGAACGCGGAGAGGTAGGCGGATCGCGCGGCCGACACCGTCACCAGGCCCCCTTGACGACCACGATCCCGGCGTCGTCACGGCGCACGCCGGCCTCGCGCAGCAGCTGGCCCGCCATCACGGCCGGCGTGTGCCGGAGCAGCCCGGGCACGTCGTCCGCCTTCCAGCGCTCGGTCAGCCCGTCGGAGTGCATGACCAGCGCGCCGCCCGGCCTCAGCGGCAGCTCGAACGTCCGCAGACTCCGCATCTGCTGCCCGACGATGCCCGGCGCCGAGAGCAGCCCGTTACGGGATTCGGGGCCCAGCAGGACGCCGCTCACATTGCCGATGCCGCAGTACAGGAGGCGCTGCGCGCCGGGCTCGATCCTGGCCACCGCGACAGCGCCGCCCCGGGTGCCGCGCAGCGCCGTGTGGATGTCGCGCAGCAGGCCCTCGGGATGGCGTGCCGTGCTCCGCCGGAACGCCTTGACCGCGGCCTCACCGGCGAGTGCCGCCATCGGGCCGTGTCCCAGCCCGTCGCAGAGCATGACCAGGATCGCCGGCTCCGGTGAGGAGCCGGACGCGGCGGCGCCGGAGCGCGGATCGTGGTCGGTGCCGGGGTCCACCCGTACCGCCCAGGCGTCACCGCAGCTCGTCTCGCCGCTGATCGGCCGGGTCAGACCCGAGGCCACGGAGGGCTCCCGGCCGGCCGGCTCCGCCACGGCCGCACGATCCCAGAACTGGGCCGCGATCACCGTGCCCCGTCCCGGCACCGAGTGGATGTCGAAGACGTCGGCGAGCCGGGCGACCGCCCCGAGCCCGATGCCGAGCGTCCCCGCGGTGGACGTGCCGTCCGCGAGGGCGGCCTCCACATCGGCCATACCGGGGCCGGTGTCCACGGTGACGAACTCGACGCCGGCCCGGTCCGGGGTCCGCAGGACCCGCAGCAGCAACGCCCCGTCGGTCGCGTGCCGCTGGAGGTTGGTCGCGGCCTCGGTGACGGCCAGCGCCACCTCCGAGGCCCGGTACCCCTCCAGGCCGATGCGGCGCGCCAGCGTCGCCGCCGCTCCACGGGCCGCCGACGGCATCTCGGGATCGGCCCGGAACCAGGCGATGTCCTCGCAGTCGAGGACTCTGAGGGAGGTCATCGGGCCCACTTCACGATCGACACCGTGGTGCCCCGGCCCGCCTCGGTGTCCAGCTCGAACTCGTCCACCAGCCGGCGCGCGCCGCTGAGCCCGAGGCCCAGTCCGCCGCCCGAGGTCCAGCCGTCGGTCAGGGCGAGCTCGATGTCGGGGATGCCGGGTCCGGAGTCCTCGAAGACCGCCGCGACACCGCGCCGCCCGTCCCGCTCCACCAGACCGGCCCGCATCTGCCCGCCGCCGCCGTACACCAGGGTGTTGCGGGCGAGTTCGCTGGCGGCGGTGATGAACTTCGTCTGGTCGACCAGCGACAGCTTGCACTGCTGCGCGTACGTGCGGACCTGCTGGCGTGCCCGTACGACGTCGTCGTTCTGGGCGATGCCCTGCTCCTGGGGCTCCTGTCCCGCCGCCCAGGGGATGTTCATCGCCCGTCCGCGCCGGCGGCGGACCGGCGCAGCAGCGCGAGACCCTTCTCCAGGTCGAGTGCGGTACGGACCCCGCCCAGCGAGAGCCCAAGTTCCACCAGGGTGATGGCCACGGCGGGCCGCATGCCCACCACCACGGTCTCGGCGTCGAGAAGCCGGGATATGGAGGCGATCGTGGCCAGCATGCGCCCGACGAACGAGTCGACGATCTCCACCGCGGTGATGTCGATGACGACGCCGCGGGCCGCGCGCGCGACGATCTGCTCCGCCAGGTCCTCCTGGAGGTTCAGCACCGTCTGGTCCTCCAGGTCCACCTGGATGGAGACGAGGAGGACGTCACCGATCCGCAGGACCGGAACCCGCTCGGTCATCGTCCGCCGCCCTGGTGCGCCACGATGTCGATGCCCGACTTCTTCAGCGCGAGCTGGAGGGCGTCCGCGAGGGTCGCCTTGGTGGTGATGTCACCGAACTCGATGCCCAGCGCCACGATGGTCTGCGCGATCTGCGGGCGGATGCCGGAGACCGTGCACTCCGCGCCCATCAGCCGGGCCGCCACGATCGTCTTGAGCAGGTGCTGGGCGACCTGGGTGTCGACGGCGGGGACGCCCGTGATGTCGATGATGGCCTGTTCGGAGCCGGTGTCCACCAGCGCCTGGAGGAGCTTCTCCATGACGACCTGGGTGCGGGCCGAGTCCAGGGTGCCCACGAGCGGCACGGCGATGACGCCGTCCCAGAGCTTCACCACGGGCGTCGACAGCTCCATGAGCTGGGCGGCCTGCGAGCTGATGATCTCCTCGCGGGTGCGGGTGTACGTCTCGATGGTGAACAGAGCCAGATCGTCGAGGAGCCGGCTCAGCCGCAGATACCGGTCGATGTCCTCGGCCGATCCGTCCCGCAGCGCCGGTTCGAACGCCTTCTTGAGCGCGAGCACGCTGATCGCCGTCTCGCTGGGCGTGAAGCCCTGCCGGGCACGGTTGCGCGACAGCTCGGTCAGCAGCGCCCGGGTCTCGGAGAGGTTCTCACCGCGGGCGTCCTCGCCGCCCGCGGTGAGCGCCTCCACGAGCGCCGCGTACAGCTCACGCAGCTCCCGGTCGACCTCGGCCTTGCTGATGCGGCCCTTGAGCGATCCGACGACGCCGTCGATCCACTGGTCCACGACTCTCTCGCGGTCGGCGGACAACAGTCCCGCCAGATCGCTCTTGCTGTCCTGCTTGGCCATCGTCCCGCGCCCCTTAAAGGTAAAAAGTATCCATCTGGAAACTCTTTGCGAAGCGTACGGCAAGGCCCCTGCCGCCCGGCGGGACAGGGGCGCCTAAGAGGGCGTACGAGGGGCGTATGGAAGGGTCAGTCGCTCTGCGGCGGCTGGTGCGCGGCCTGCCGGGCGGCAAGCGAACCGTTGAACCGGGTGAGCAGCGCGCAGAAGGTGTCCCGCTCCTCCCGCGTCCAGCCGTCCGTCACCTGGGACATCAGCTCACGCCGTGAGGCGCGGACCTCCTCCAGGCGGGCCTGGCCGCGCGGTGAGAGCTGGAGGACGACGGCCCGGCCGTCCTCCGGGTGCGACGTGCGCTTGACCAGGCCGGTGTCGACGAGCGGCGCGACCTGCCGGGTCACGGTCGAGGAGTCGATTCCCATCCCGGCCGCCAGCGCCTTGACGCCCATCGGGCCTTCCTTGTCCAGGCGGTTGAGCAGCAGGTAGGCAGCCCGGTCCATCGAGTTGCGGACCTGGCCGACACCGCCGAGGCGGGTCTGCTCGGCACGCCGGGCGAAGACCGCCACCTGGTGCTGGAGGGAGTCCAGCAGGCGGTCGGGACCCGGGTGTTCGGGGGCGGCGCCCCCGGAAGGAGACGCAGCAGTCGTCATGTCCTGAGGGGGCATGGCTGGAAGCTCTCTTCGTGCGGTGTCGGATGGGTGGGGGACAGAGTACGCGGCCCCGGGGCAACGCGTACCAGTGCCGCACAAACCTGCGGACACCACCGCAGGCCGCCATGAGACAAGTCTGCCGCGACCGCCCGGAGCTGCAAGACTTGCGGACATGATGTTCCGCGCGACCTCCCGGCACCCGGCCCTGATCCTCGACGACGTCCGGGGCGCGCGGAAAATGCTGTCCGGGGTGGCCCGCGTGACCGCCTTGGAGGGCAGCCGGCACCTGAGCGAGCTGGTCGGAGCACCGGTCCACCTCAAGTGCGAGAACCTCCAGCGCACCGGCTCCTTCAAACTGCGCGGCGCGTACGTCCGTATCTCCGGCCTCACGCCGGTGGAGCGGGCCGCCGGGGTCGTCGCCGCCAGCGCCGGGAACCACGCGCAGGGCGTCGCGCTCGCCTCCTCGCTCCTCGGCGTACGCTCCACCGTCTTCATGCCCGTCGGCGCACCGCTCCCGAAGGTCGCCGCGACCCAGAGTTACGGCGCCGAGGTGCGGCTGCACGGCCAGGTCGTCGACGAGACGCTCACCGCCGCGCAGCGGTACGCGGAGGAGACCGGCGCGGTCTTCATCCACCCCTTCGACCACCCGGACATCATCGCGGGCCAGGGCACGGTCGGGCTGGAGATCCTGGAGCAGTGCCCGGAGGTCCGCACCATCGTCGTCGGCATCGGCGGCGGAGGCCTCGCGGCCGGGATCGCCGTCGCGGTGAAGGCGCTGCGGCCGGACATCCGGATCGTCGGCGTCCAGGCCGAGGGCGCCGCCGCCTATCCGCCTTCGCTCGCCGCCGGCCACCCGGTCTCGCTCGACGACCCGGTCACCATGGCCGACGGCATCAAGGTCGGCCGGCCCGGCGACGTCCCGTTCACGTTCATCGAGGAGCTGGTCGACGAGGTCCGTACGGTCACCGAGGACGAGCTCTCCAGTGCGCTGCTGCTCTGCCTGGAGCGGGCCAAGCTGGTGGTGGAGCCGGCCGGTGCGAGCCCGGTGGCCGCGCTGCTCAGCGACCCGGAGGCGTTCCGCGGGCCGGTGGTGGCGGTGCTGTCCGGCGGCAACGTGGACCCGCTGCTGATGCAGCGCGTCCTGCGCCACGGCATGTCCGCCGCCGGCCGCTACCTCAGCCTGCGGCTGCGGCTCACCGACCGGCCCGGCGCGCTGGCCACCCTGCTGGCCACGCTGACCGTCGCCGACGCCAATGTGCTCGATATCGGCCATGTGCGCACCGACCCGCGCCTCGGCCTGACCGAGGTGGAGGTCGACCTCCACCTGGAGACCAAGGGCCCTCGCCACTGCGAAGAAGTCGAGGCGGCGCTGCGCGCGGAGGGATACCGGGTCATCGGCTGACCGTCCGGTTCCTGCCGGATGGCCGAAACACGTTATTCGCCGCGCGGTGAGGCCCGGCGAATCCTAGGATCACCCACGGAACGACGTACCGGGAACGCGCGTACCGGAAACACGCGTACCGAGCACGTACCGCGAGCGAGCGACGGGGGAGTCCCTCTATGCCAGGTGCCATCCATGCCGAAGGTCTGGTCAAGACCTTCGGTGACGTACGAGCCCTGGACGGAGTAGACCTCGACGTGCCCGAGGGCACCGTCCTCGGGCTGCTCGGACCCAACGGCGCGGGCAAGACGACCGCCGTCCGGGTCCTCACCACCCTCCTGCGGCCCGACAGCGGATCCGCGTTCGTGGCCGGGATCGACGTACTGAAGAAGCCCAACGAGGTACGCCGCTCGATCGGGCTCTCCGGACAGTTCGCCGCGGTCGACGAGTATCTGACCGGCCGGGAGAACCTCCAGATGGTCGGGCAGCTCTACCAGATGAGCGCCCGCGACGCGAAGGCCCGGGCCGGCGTCCTGCTGGAGCGGTTCAACCTCGCCGACGCCGCCGACCGTACGGCCAAGACGTACTCCGGCGGGATGCGCCGCCGCCTCGACCTCGCGGCCGCGCTGGTCGTCTCGCCGCCCGTGATGTTCATGGACGAGCCGACGACCGGGCTCGACCCGCGCAACCGGCAGCAGCTGTGGGACGTCATCGAGGACCTGGTGGCCGGCGGTACGACGCTGCTGCTGACCACGCAGTACCTGGAGGAGGCCGACCGCCTCGCCAACGACATCTGCGTCATCGACCACGGCAAGGTCATCGCCCGCGGCACCTCCGACGAACTCAAGGCCCGGACCGGCGGCGAGCGCGTCGAGGTCGTCGTCCACCGCCCGGAAGAGATCGAGCCCGCCCGTTCGGTGCTCGCCTCGCTCGGCAAGGGCGAGGTCGCCGTCGTACGGATCTCCCGCAAGCTGACCGTCCCGGTGAGCGGCGGGGCCAAGCTGCTCGCCGAGATCATCCGCGAGCTGGACGGCAGCGGAGTGGAGATCGACGACATCGCGCTGCGCCGCCCGACCCTGGACGACGTCTTCCTCTCGCTCACCGGCCACGCGGCCGAGGCGGAAGGCAACGAGGAGAAGGAGGAGACCCCGTGAGCACCACCACCAAGGACGCTCCCGTTCTGACCCCACGGCCCTCCGGTGGCATGGTCCAGTCGGCCAAGGACTCGCTCGTCGTCGCCAAGCGGAACCTGATCCGGATGGCCCGGATCCCGGAGATGCTGATCTTCGGACTGATCCAGCCGATCATGTTCGTGGTGCTGTTCACCTACGTCTTCGGCGGCTCGATCAGCATCGGCGGCTCCACCGACCCGCAGCTGTACAAGGAATTCCTGATGGCGGGCATCTTCGCCCAGACCGTCACCTTCGCCACGGCGGGCGCCGGCGCCGGCATCGCCGACGACATGCACAAGGGGCTCATCGACCGCTTCCGGTCGCTGCCCATGGCCCGGGGCGCGGTCCTCACCGGACGGACGCTCGCCGACCTCGTACAGACCACGCTCACGCTGGTCGTGCTCGCGGCCGTCGCGCTGCTCGTCGGCTGGCGGGCCCACGAGAACATCGGCAAGGTACTCTGCGGCTTCCTGCTGCTGCTCCTGCTCGGCTACGCGTTCTCCTGGATCGGCGCGCTGATCGGCCTCTCCGTACGCACACCAGAGGCGGCCACCTCCGGCGGGTTGATCTGGCTCTTCCCGCTGACGTTCATCTCGAACGCCTTCGTGCCGGTCACCAACATGCCGACGTTCCTCCAGCACGTCGCCGAGTGGAACCCTTTCAGCGCCACGGTGGCGGGCGCCCGTGAGCTCTTCGGCAACACCATGCCGGGCGTGCCGAAGTCGGTCACCGGCGCCTGGCCGATGGAGCACCCGGTCCTCGCCTCGGTCCTCTGGTCGATCCTGATCATCGTGGTCTTCCGGACGCTCGCGGTCCGCAAGTACCGCTCGGCGACCGCCTGAGCCGCCGAGGACCGACCGACGGCACACGGGAGCCCCGGCCTTCTCGATGAAGGCCGGGGCTCCCGTGTGCCGTTCCGTCGTGGTGGGCCGGACGTCAGCCCGTGTACGGCTTCGCCGCCAGGATCTTCACCGTGGCGGTCCTGCCGTTCGGCAGCTCGTACTCCGCGTCGTCGCCGGTCCGCTTGCCGTTCACGCCGATACCGAGCGGGGACTGCGGGGAGTACGTCTCGATGTCGCCGCTGGCGTACTCGCGGGAGGCGAGCAGGAACGTGGTCGTGTCGTCCTCGTCGCCGTCGAAGGCGATCGTCACGACCATGCCGGGCTCGACCACGCCGTCGTCGGCCGGCGCCTCGCCGACCTTCGCGTGCTCCAGGAGCTGGGTGAGCTGGCGCACGCGCAGCTCCATCTTGCCCTGCTCCTCCTTGGCCGCGTGGTACCCGCCGTTCTCCCGGAGGTCACCCTCCTCACGGGCCGCCGCGATCTTGACGGCGATCTCCGTGCGCGCGGGACCAGACAGGTACTCCAGCTCGGCCTTGAGCTGGTTGTACGCCTCCTGCGTGAGCCAGGTGACGTTTTCGCTGGTCTGGGTCACAGGTGCTCCTCGTCGGTGCTGGGAATACAAAGCATCGCCCTACCCGGAAGCATGTGCTTCTTCGGGTGGGCGAAACCACGAGCCTAACAATTCCCCAGGAAAAGGGGGAGAAGGTAAACCGTCACACGTCCGGGTGGGCCGCTTCGGTGCGTCAAGAGCGCAGGTCGGAGTGGGTGCGGAGGCGAGGGACGCGGGAAGAAGTCAGCCGGTGGGAGAGTCGCCGGCCGTGCAGCCCGTGAGCTCGACGGCGGTGGCCCGGGCCCGGGTCCGCATCACCACCAGCTCGTCGATCCGGCTCGCGCCCGGAGCGAAGCGGGTCTCCTTGCGGCCGACCTCGCTGCCGTCCTTGCTCAGCGCCCGTACCGTGCAGTAGCCGTCGGTCTCGCTGCCCTTGCGCACTTCGAGGTGGGCCTCGGTCCGCGTGTCGGAGACGATGTCGAACTTGATCAGCTCCGCGCTGATGCCCTGGCCGGTCACATATCCGTAGCCGATCCAGCCGACCACGCCGAGCAGCGCGACGCCGAGCACCGAACCGATGATCTTCAGCTTGCGGTCCGTGCGCTGATCATCGCTCCTGCCGTACCGCCCCTGAGGCGTGGCTTCGCGAACCGCCGTCATGATCTTTCCCTCCGGTCCGGGCAACGAGGAATTTTCCACCTTCCCGTTCGGTCACTATAGAAGTCGCCCGTTCGTCACCCGACCGCGCCCCGACACCGACACAGCAGGATCTACGACACCGAGGATCGAGCTTTGACTGAGCAGCTGCGACTGATGGCCGTTCACGCCCACCCCGACGACGAGTCGAGCAAGGGCGCGGCCACCATGGCCAAGTACGTGTCCGAGGGGGTGGACGTGCTGGTCGTGACCTGCACGGGAGGCGAGCGCGGCTCCATCCTCAACCCGAAGCTCCAGGGTGACGCGTACATCGAGAAGAACATCCACGAGGTGCGCAAGAAGGAGATGGACGAGGCCCGGGAGATCCTGGGCGTCCGGCAGGAGTGGCTCGGCTTCGTCGACTCCGGCCTTCCCGAGGGCGACCCGCTGCCGCCGCTGCCGGAGGGCTGCTTCGCGCTGGAGGACCCCACGGTCGCGGCCGGACGGCTGGTGGCGAAGATCCGCGCGTTCCGGCCGCAGGTCATCACCACGTACGACGAGAACGGCGGCTATCCGCACCCCGACCACATCATGACGCACACGATCTCGATGATCGCGTTCGACGGCGCCGCCGACGCGGAGGCCTTCCCGGAGGACGAGTTCGGGCCGGTCTGGGAGCCGCAGAAGCTCTACTACAACCAGGGCTTCAACCGGCCGCGCACGGTCGCGCTGCACGAGGCGCTGCTCGCGCGCGGCCTGGAGTCGCCGTACGGGGAGTGGCTGGAGCGGTGGAAGGAGTTCGAGCGGGTCGAGCGCACGCTGACCACGCACGTTCCCTGCGACGAGTTCTTCGAGATCCGCGACAAGGCGCTGATCGCGCACGCCACGCAGATCGATCCGGAGGGCGGCTGGTTCCGCGTTCCGATGGAGGTCCAGCGGGAGGTCTGGCCGACCGAGGAGTACGAGCTGGCGAAGTCTCTGGTCGATACCTCCCTCCCCGAGAGCGACCTCTTCGCGGGCATCCGCGACAATGCCTGATATGTACGCGACCCAGGCACTGACGCACGTCGTCCCGCTCGCCGCCGAGCTCGACAAGAACAAGGTCACCCCCGGTGTCCTCGGCTTCCTCGTCTTCGCGGCCCTCGCCGTCGGCGTGTGGCAGCTGATGAAGTCGATGAACCGGCACATGGGGCGGGTGAACTTCGAGGAGGCCCCGGACCCGGCCGCCTCCGAGGCCGCCGAGAGCGGGGCTCCTCGGAGTTCTGCCGAGAAGTAGGCCCGGGGCCTCCGGGCGCGGGCTTCCGTCCTCGAACGCCGGACGGGCTGGTGCGGCCGGTCACGGGCTGGAGTGGTCCGCGGACGGGCTGGAGTGGCCGATCACCTCTCGGGAGTGGTCCGCGGACGGGCTGGAGTGGCCGATCACCTCTCGGGAGTGGCGGGTCGGGGTCAGGCCCAGGCGCCAGGCCTGCCAGCCGTCCTCCAGGTCCACGCCGCGCGCCAGCGCCACCGCGAAGGCCTCCGTGCACCGCTCCAGCCTGCTGTCCCGGGCCGGGTGGTGCTCGGCGGCCAGCTCCGCCAGCTCCTGCTGCGCCACCACCGTGCCCACCTCGCTGCCGCCCGGCGAGGCGTACGGCAGCAGCGTGCACCGCAGGAACCGGGCCCAGTCCCGCCCGCGCTCGTCCCCGTACGAGGCGAACAGCTCCGCCGCCTCGCCGCACAGCTCCAGCGCCTGCGGAGCCCGCCCGTTGCCCGCGTCGATCAGCGCCAGCTCCAGGCACGCCCACGCCTCGCCGTGCGCGACCCCGATCCGCCGGAAGTCGGCCCGCGCGTCCATCAGGAGCTGCCGGGCGAAGCCGGAATTGCGCAGGTTCCCGGTCTGCGCGGCCCGCTGGTCGCGGGTGACCCGGCCCGAGTGGTGGCGGGCGCAGGCCAGCCCGTACACGTCGCGCATCCGGGAGAACATCGTCCGGGCCCGCTCCAGCTCCCGTACGGCCTCCACCGCGTCGCCGTCCTCCTCCAGCGCCTGGCCCAGGTAGTACAGCGTCCACGCCTCGCCGCGCGCGTCCTCGTTGTCCCGGTGGCGGGCCAGCGCGTCGCGGAGCTGCTCCAGCGCGGCGCCCGGGTCGCCGTCCAGCAGCCGGGCCCTTGCCAGCTGTGTGATGGCCCAGGCCTCGCCGCGCCCGTCGCGGGTGCGGCCGTACAGCTCCAGGGCCGTGGACAAGGCCTCCTCGGCCGCCGCGACCTCTCCCGTACGCAGCCGGACCTGGCCGAGCTGGAAGCGCGTCCACGCCTCGCCGTGCAGCGACTCGCCTTCGCGGTGCAGCGTGAGCGCGGTGTCCAGCAGGGTCAGCGCGCGGGCCAGGTTGCCCCGGTCGCGCTCGACCGCCGCCAGCGCGTGCAGGGTCCAGGCCCGGTCCTCGGCCTGCGCGTCGGAGGCCTGGAGCTCCAGCGCCTCGCCGAGCCGGGCGGCGGCCTCGGTGAGGTTGCCCTGGTGGTGCAGCGTGATGCCGAGCGAGCAGAGCGCGAGGGCCGCGCCGGCGTCGTTGTGCGCCTCGCGGTAGAGGCCGACCACCGAGGAGAGCGTGGTGCGCGCCTTGTCCAGCTCACCGAGCTGCCGCGCCGCGATTCCCGTACGCCACTGCACCGACCGCTCCAGCAGCCCTTGGTCGACCGAGCGGGTCAGCTCGCTGATCTCGCCGAGGCGGTAGAGGTCGCCGCGCAGCAGGCAGTAGTCGCAGAGCGCGCCGAGCAGGTTCAGCACCGTGGACTGGTCGACGCCTTCGCTGTGGCGCAGCGCGGAGGTGATGAAGCTTGACTCGTCGTCCAGCCAGCGCAGCGCCGAGTCCAGCGAGCCGAAGCCGTGCGCGCCGAACTGGCCGGCCCGCGTCGACATCTTGCCGTCGACCATGCGGATCACGGCGTTCGCCAGCTCCGCGTAGCTGGTCAGCAGCCGCTCATGGGCGGCGGCGCGCTCGGCGGGCTCCTCCTCGTCGAGCAGCCGGGCCAGCGCGAAGCTCCGGACGAGGTCGTGGAGCCGGTAGCGCGATCCGCGTACATGGGTGAGCAGCCCGGCCCGGGTCAGCTCGGCCAGCCGCCGCTCGGCCTCCTGCTCGTCGGCGGCCAGCAGAGCGGCGGCGGCAGCGGCGCCGAGGCTGGCCCGGCCCGCCAGCGCGAGCCGCCGCAGCAGCCGGCGGGCCGCCTCGTGCTGGTCGGTGTAGCGCAGCCACAGGGCCCGGTCCACCGGCGAGACCGGACCGTAGGCGCGCAGGTCTTCCGCGAGTGCGCTGCGTGTACGGGCGCCGAGCGCCGAGGCGGCCACGCGCAGCGCCAGCGGCAGCCCGCCGCACAGCTCCACGACGGCCTCGGTGGCCGGATAGTCGTACGGCCCCGCCTCCTCGCCGCCGGCCACCTCGCGCAGCAGCTCCTCGGCGCCTCCCGCGTCCAGCGGGCCGACCGGCAGGTGGTGGACCCAGGCCGGTACGTCCTCCGGCAGCTCCAGCGGCTCGCGGGCCGTGACGATGACGAGGCCGTCGGAGCGTTCCGGGATCAGGGTGCGGACCTGTTCGGCGTCGGTCGCGTCGTCGAGCACGATGGTGACCGGCGTGCCGGTGAGGTGCTGGTGGTACAGCTCGCCGAGGCGCCGCACGTGCTGCGCGGCGGCGGACTTCCCGTACGGCTGCGGCTGCGCGGCGCCGGAGGCTCCCGGTGCGGTCCCGTCCCGGAAGAGGAGCTGCTCACGCGGTGCGCCGAGCCGGTTGAGGAGGTGGAGCAGGGCGTCGCGGGTCGGCAGCGGGCTCTCGCCGTCGACCTGGCCTCGCAGGTCGACCACGCAGGCGCCGCGGAACTGGTCCTTGAGCGCGTGCGCCGCCCGCACCGCGAGCGTGGTGCGCCCGGAGCCCGGAGCGCCGTGCAGCACGACGACGGTGGGCCGGGTCTGCGTGGAGGCGCGGGCGGCGTGCACCCACTGCGCGATCTGCGCGAGTTCGGCCCGACGGCCGGTGAACGGCCCGTCGGCGGACGGCAGATGGCCGAAGGACTGCTCCAGCACGACCCGGGTGCGGGCGGCGGCGCTGCGGTCACCGCCGCGCAACTGCCGTACGACCGGCGCCTTCTGGGCCTTGGTGGCGCGGTTGGTGGAGGTGAGCATGCGCTGCTGGTCGAGGTACGGGCGGATGCCCCGTACCTCCAGCGCGGTGAGCCACTGGAGCCGCAACTGCTCGGCTCCACCCGGCTGTCCGGCCGCTCCGGCGCGGCGGTGGGCGGCGGGCCAGTGCGAGGCGGTCGCCTTCGCCACCGTCGTCGCCGCACCGGCCACCGCGACGACCGCACCGGCGCCGAGCGCGGGACCGGTGGCCGTACCGAACGCCAGGTCCGCGCCGAACGCGGCGACGGCGGCAACTCCCGTCACCAGCAGCGGTGTTCCGAGTGTCTCCTTCGTGAGCCGCTCCGACAGCGGCCGCTCACCGGCGGCCGCCGCGTCGAGCGCCTGCGTATACGCCGCGTACTCCTCGCGCGCTCCCGCCGCGATGGTGTCGAGCGCCGCCGTGGCCCGCGCCATCAGTACTCCGGAATCCGTCCGGCCACCCGCGCGCCGCGCCTCCTCCTCCACGGCCCGCGCCAACAGCCGCTTCGCTTCCGCCCGATGGCTGTCCCGCATGTGTGTCCCCCTCCGTCGTCAGCGGCGTCCGAGCGTCCGGCGCCGGTCGTCAGGGACCGGCGCCGGACTCAAGTGTGCTGCGGACGGCGCTCGCGCGCGAGTGGCCGGGATGGCACCGCTCCCGCCGGGGCGACAGGGTCAGGGCGCCCAGGGAGCGGCGAGCGTCCAGCTGCTGTCCGCGGTCAGGGTCTGCGGCCGGTTGAAGCCCTCGCCCGCACTGCCGGAGGCGATGTACACCGCGGAGTCGAAGTGGCGGAGGTACGAGCCCGGCACGTTGATCGACTCGAAGGTGACGCCGGTTCCGCCGACGCCGGGCCGGGCGCAGAAGGTGGCGTCCTGGCGGTGGAGCGCCGTGTTCTCGTTCGGCGCGTTGCGCACCCGGCTGTCGGCGTGGCGCAGGAACTGGCCGGGGAAGTTCACCGACTCGAACGAGTAGCAGGACGAGTCGGCCAGTCCGCGCCGCACGGTGTACGTCGCGTCCTGCTTGAGCGTGGCGCTGCTGCCCGCGCTCACGACCTCGGTGTACGCGAGGCTGTCGGCGTGCCGCAGATACCGGTCGGTGTGGCCCCAGGTGGTGACCCGCAGCGAGCGGCGTACGTCGGTCGGGAGCAGGACGGAGCTGCGCCACAGGGCCGGCTCGGCGGTGTTCCAGGTGGCGTCGGCGTTGAAGCCGCTCGCGGTGTCCCACGGGTTGGGGCCGCCGCTGCGGGCCAGGTACACGTTGTCGGCATGGTGGCGGAGGTAGGAGCCGCGGAAGTTGTACGACTCGTACGAGGTGCCACCGGCGGCGAGGCCGGCACGGGCGCACCAGGTGGCGTCCGCGGCGAACGGCCCGCCGGTGTTCGCGTCGACCCGCACCCGGCTGTTCGCGTGCCTCAGGTAGCGGCCCGGCTGGTTGACCGACTCGAAGGAGACGCAGCGCGGGTCGGCGAGACCGGCCACGGTGCGGTACGAGGCGTCCTGGCGGCCGGTGTCGGAGGAGGCGGCGGAGAGGACGTCGGTACGGGCCACCGAGTCGGCGTGGCGAAGGTAGCGGTCGGTGAAGCCGGGCGTGGTGACCCGGAGGGAGCGGACGTGGCCCAGGGTGTGGACCGGCGTGGAGTTGAGGTTGCGGGAGGCGCCGATCAAAGCGGCGTGCGCCGCGCGTAGTTGGCCGGTGTCGACCTTCTGGACGCGCCGGTCGTAGGTGAGCAGCCCGTTGTACTCGCCTTCGACGTCGGTGATCTCCGTGTAGACGTACGCCGAAACGCCCTTGGTGGTCATCAGCTGCCGCACATCGCGGACCATGCCGGTGTAGCGGTCGTTGAGCTGGGCGCTGCTGAAGACCTGTTCGTAGGCGAAGAACTTGTTGTCGGGGCTGTACTCATGACCCGGTGTACGGAGTCCGATGCCGCCGAACTCGCCGAGTACGGAGAAGCGGGTGGCGGTGGGGCGCGGTGCGTCCGGGCCGGTGTAGACGTGCCAGTCGAGCATGTCGCCGTTGCCCGGATCGCCCTTGGAGACGCAGCAGTTGTAGCCGCTGTGGGCGTTCATCAGCCGGGACGGGTCGTAGTTCTTCAGTTCGTCGGCGATGCGTCGGGTGGCGTTCAGCTCCCACTCGCCCCAGCCCTCGTTGAACGGGACGTAGGAGATGACCGCCGGCGAGAACCGGTGCTCGTCGATGATCTCGCGCGCCTCGGTCTCCAGCTGAGCGGTCTGGGCCGGAGTGCGGTTCTGGTCGAAGGCCGGGGTGGAGGGGATGTCCTGCCACACCAGCAGCCCGAGCCGGTCGGCGTGGTAGTACCAGCGGGCCGGCTCCACCTTGATGTGCTTGCGCACCATGTTGAAGCCGAGCTCCTTGTGCTTCTGGAGGTCGAAGGCGAGAGCCGCGTCGGTGGGCGCGGTGTACAGGCCGTCGGGCCAGTAGCCCTGGTCGAGCGTGCCGATCTGGAAGACGAACTCACCGTTCAGCGTGGGCCGCAGGACCCCGTCGACCATCTTCTTGCCGACCTCGCGCATCCCGAAGTAGCTGGTGACGCTGTCGACGGCGGCGCCGGAGGCGTTACGCAGCGTCACCCGCAGGTCGTACAGGAACGGGTCGTCGGGCGACCAGCGCCGGGCGTTCGGCACGGGTACGGAGAACTCGGTGAAGCCGCCGGTGGCCTCGCCGACGACGGTGGCGCCGGACAGCGCCTCGGCGCGGACGGTGTGGCCGCTGACATTGCCGCGGGTGAAGACCCGCACCCGGGCGGTGCTGGTCGCCAGGTCGGGCCGGATGTCGACGGAGTAGAGGGAGGAGGCCGGTGTCGGCTCCAGCCAGACGGTCTGCCAAATACCGGAGTTGGGCGTGTAGAAGATCCCGGTCGGGTTGTTGGTCTGCTTGCCGACCGGCTGCTTCTCACCGCGCCCGTCGGTCGGGTCGTAGACACGCACGATCAGCTCGTTGGAACCGGCCCGCAGCTGTGGCGTGATGTCGACCTCGAACCGGTCGTAGCCGCCCTTGTGCGTGGTGACCTGCGTGCCGTTGACCCAGACGGTGGCCTCGTAGTCCACCGCACCGAAGTGCAGTTGGACGCGTTGGCCGTTCCAACTCCGCGGGACGGTGAAGGCGCGCTTGTAGAACAGCAGGTCGCGGTTGTCGTTGCGCATGATGCCGGACAGGGCCGACTCGACCGGGTAGGGCACGAGGATGCGCTCGGGCAGGGTCTGGCCGAACGGCGGCGCGGCGTTCCGGTTCACGTTTCCGGCGCCGTCGACCGGCGGGTTGAGGAACTCCCACTCACCGTTCAGCGACTGCCAGGCCTGCCGCGTCATCTGCGGTCTCGGATAGTCCGGCAGCGGGTTGGTGGTGGACACCTGGTCCGTCCACGGCGTGGTCAGCGGTGGTGGTTTGGGTACGACGGCGGCAGCGGCGGTCCCGGTGAACAGCGGGCCTCCCACCATCACCAGCAGGGCCACCAGACAAGCGACGATGCGTCGCATCGATCTCCTCCAGGCATGACGGCGCGCGGAGTGAGGCGCGACGCCCCGGCGGAGTGAGCCGTGGCAGCGTGCGGCAATCCGTGCGGGTTGGACGTGCGGGGTTGGACGAGCGGGGGAAACGCGGGGAAGGGGATGCCCATGTCCGGGGCCTGGCAAGGGAGTTGGGGCTGGAGCACGGGGAACGTAACACGAGACATACTCAAACGGAATCGCTCAGGAACAACCAATAATCAAACGTTTCCCACCATGCGACGGGTCGGTGACCGGAGCGCGGGGGAGAGGAGGCGACCGATGAGCCGCCGGGCCGGGCGGGCGCGGCTCCGGCGGTGCCGCTCGCCACCGGCGTACCACCGGAAGCGGTCCTGGTCCTGCCCGCTCAGGCGCTGAGACGGCCCGCCGCGCGGTGCCGGACATCCACCGGCCGACGGAGGCACGCATCAACCGCACCGCGGACGCGACAGCCGATGTGGCGGGTCGCGGTGCGTCCGCAACTTCGCCGTATGACCGCATCGGACGTGCGCGACCTGCACCGGCGCTACGGACAGCACATAGAGCCGGATCGGGTCTGTTCGCGCCCTGGCCACGGTCGCGCCCAGCGGCCGTCCGACGGGGGTGAAAGTGAGTGATGGAGTGGGCACCTACCGTGTTTTCGCCCAGCTCAATCGTGTTGATCCTCACTGCGTCAGACGTGATCGATCAGGCTAGTTTGCTTCGGTGTGACTGACTCTCAGATTCCGCATTCCGCATCCGCCTCCGCCGCTCTCGCCGACGTCCTGTTCGCCGGTCAGCTGGATACGACTCACGAACGATGGCGGCGCCTCTTCAGCTCCACCCCATTCCGTTTCGAGGAGGGGCTGGCCCACCGAGAACGCATAGACCTGAGCTACGACCGGCTCCGGCTCGTCAACGGGGCCGTGGAGGATCCACAGGTCCTAGCGAGCGATCCGGTCGAACTCACCGCCATTCACGAGTGGGCCGGTGCCGTGGACCCGGGCATGGCCACCATCGTCTCCATCCACTACAACCTCTTCTTCGGGAGCCTGGTCGACCACGAGGCGGGCGGGCGGGACCTGAGCGAGTACGTCCGCGCCGACCGCATAGGCACGTTTCTCTGCACCGAGGTTGCCCATGGCAATGACGCTGTACATATGGAGACCACGGCGACGTTCGACCGGGCGGCGCGCGGGTTCGTGCTGAACACCCCGACGGCCGGCGCGGCGAAGTTCATGCCCAACACCGGCCCGGCCGGCGGGGCGAAGGGGGCCGTCGTCGCGGCACGCCTGATCGTCGACGGCACCGACCACGGCGTCTTCCTGTTCCTGACGCCGCTCAGCGACAGCGAAGGCAGCCCGCTACCGGGTGTGGATGTGCGGCCGCTGCCCCAGACGGCCAGCAGCCCCGTCGACCACTGCGCCACGACGTTCCACGATGTCCGCCTCCCGTTCGACGCCCTCCTCCAGAGCGACCACGGCCGCCTCACCCCGGACGGCGAGTTCACCAGCACGCTCGGAAGCCCACGCCGTCGGTTCCTCCAGTCCATCGGACGGGTCACGATGGGCAAGCTGTGCATGACCGCCCACAGCCTCGGCGTCATGCGTCACGCTCTCGACGTCGCCATGCGCTACGCCCACACCCGGGTCACCTCGGGCATGACCAACGGGCAGCGCGTGCCGCTGATCTCCCACCGCGGCCACCACACGCCCCTGCTCGACGCCGCCGCGACGACCTACGCCGCCACGCTGCTCCAGCGGTCCGTCGTGCGGCAGTGGGACCGGGCGACCGGTGAGGACCGCGAGGCGTACGAGCGGCTGACGGCGATCAGCAAGGCGTGGATCACCTGGCGGGCCCGGGCGGTCATGACCGAGTGCCGCGAGCGGTGCGGCGCCCAAGGCCTGATCCAGGCGAACGGCATCGCGTTGCAGCTCGCCTCCATCGAGGGCACGATCACGGCCGAGGGCGACAACGTGGTGATCCTGCAGAAGGCCGGGGGCGAGATGCTGCTCGGCAACATCGACCTCAAGCCGGAGAGCGAGATAGCGCCCGAGGACCGGGGGCTCACCGACCCCCAGTTCCTCCAGGACCTCCTGGCCGACATCGAGCGCATCTCTCACAGTCGCGCGAAAGCCCGGCTCCGCCGGCGTGCCGCATCCCCGCTGGCCCGCTGGAACGCAACGGTGACGCCCGCCGTGGCGCTGGCCGACGCCCACGTCCACCGGCTGGCCGCTGAGTCCCTGCTGACCGCCGCCGGCCAGGTTCCCTCCGGATTGCCGGCGGACCTGCTGCGCGGGCTGCATGCCCTGTTCGCCCTGCGCCGGGTCGCTGCGCACAGCGGTGACCTGCTGGCGCGGAAGCGGTTGACGGCCCACCAGGTCGAGGGCCTGCCCGACGCGGTCGACGCGGTCCTCGGCTTCCTGGAGCCGCACGCGCTGACCCTCACCCGCGCCTTCGGTGTGTCCGAGGCGCTGCTGGAGACCCACCCGATGCTCAGTGCCTGACCAGCACCACGGGGGAGACAGGCTCCCCGGCCGCCGGACGGGGCGGCGGCCGGAGCGATGGGTCAGAGGTACAGGGACCGGTGCATCGTGTACGTGAACCAGTCTCCGGTGCTCAGGGCGTAGCAGAACTCATCGCTGTAGGTCACGTACTCGGCGTGCTGCGCCTCATCGAGGTGAACCTCCTCCTCCGGCCCGGCCGGCGCCGCATGCCGCAGTGACGCGAGCAAGGAGAGGGGCGCCGGTATCTGCAACGCCCGCAGGACCCGACGGAAGTTGTCCACCAGATCCCGCCCCCGTGGCTCCCTGATCTCTGCGAGCGCACCGGCCAGCGGTCCGCCCATCGCGTTCTCGGCCTCTTCGAGCAGCGTGAGGCACGCCGCCAGACAGCCGAGCCTCTCGATGCTCACCTCCACCGCGTACAGGCTGATCAGCTGCGCGCCGTCGGGGCTGTGGAGGAGGTAACCCTCCGATTCCCGGCGTGGTGCGGCGAGTTCGAACGCGGACGGCGTGTGCCAGCTCAGGAATTTGGGCATTGCGGCCTGGATGTCGCCCCAGCACTCGTAGGCCCGGCGGATCGTCTCGGCCTGGACCTTCGGAAGATGGTCGATGTGGAGGTAGTACAGGGAGTGGAGGAGGGGTTCCTCCATCTCCAGGAACCGCGTCATGAACACCGGGTCCTCAGGCATGAGTATGTGCATCACAGCTCCTGATCGCCAGGCTCGAAAATGTAGGTCGGGATGCTCGCCCCGGAGGTCCGCGAGGCGAGCAGGTGCACGGACCCCTCGCCGAGTGCCGGGTGGCGCAGCGGCAAAGACCCACCGCGGAGCCCGCTACCGGACTCCTCGACAGCCCGCAGCCGGGCATCGTCCTGCCGGATGCGCTCGGATCCGCGCCCGCCCCGATCGAAGGACACCGACCAGGGTTCGAGCCCGAGCTCCTTCCTGGTCCGCCGACGGCGGTAGCGCTCCATCAGCCACTGGTACTCGCGCTCCGCTCCCGGCACCGCTCTCCCCCTCCGCACCAGCCCAGGCCGTCCGCACGGAATGTGCGCCCGCCAACGGGCCGTTGCCCTCTCGCCACCCGGCCTGAACGATAGAGATCAAACCATGCGCATGGTTTGGTTCGGAACCCGGCAGTGTTCTGCACTTCGCGCAGAGCAACCCACACTGTGGCGATCCAGCTCTTTCGAAGGGCGTTCGCCGTCGCCTTCTCACGGATCGCGGACTCACCCTTGTGATTACTTTGTGTGACAACGGGAGAAATGCCGAGAGGCGAGTGCCTCATCTGCGACACCACGACGGGCCGGACCGACAGGGGGGAAGGCGGTCAGGTCGGGCTGTCGGCCGGCGCCACGGCTTCGAGGCCTTGGATGTACTCCTCGGCCCAACGGGACTGCCGCACCAGAAGCTCGCCGCGCTGAACCGACATGTCCAGCTTGAGGGCTGTTTCCGCGGTGACGATGCCACGCACGATCACCGCATTCGCTTGCGCGATCTTCTGCGGCAGCCGGTGGTAGTCCAGGCGGGCGTGCTGATCGGTCCCCGAGTAGAGCATGACCCACGCCTCCGCCGTAAGAGCTGGATCCACGCCCTGCTGGAGCTCGCCGAACTCCTTGGCCTGTTCGATCAGCTGAGTGACCTGAGGGATGTACAACCGGATCAAGTGACCGTAGAAGTCGGGGTGATCCTGCTCGGTGGCAAGCCGTGCGGCGGCTTTGACGACCGGAACCACGGGAGTGAGTGTCGCCAGGGCTATCGAGGCGTCCACCACGCTCTGGATGCGCGGCAGCGTCGGCACCGCCGCGTCCATCGTGAAGCCCTCCGTCACCACTGCCGTGGCAACGTCGGATTTGCCCTTGTTGAAGTAGTGATAGAAGGCACCGCGGCCGACCCCGGCCAGCGTCGTGATCTCCTCGATCGTGGTCCGGTAGTAGCCCTTCTCGGCGAAGACCCGGGCAGCAGCAGCCACCAGCTCGCGGCGCTTGCTTATGGATCGCTGCTGGACCGGTTGCCGCACTGTCGTCTCCCGTTTCGGCTGCGCTACGGCAGCGGTCTGCGCGGCGGACCCCCGGCCGCGCCCGGTCACCGGAGCCGTCATCACCTTTAGTTACCACGTGGCTGGTGAAACTCTGACCCCGAACGATAGCCGCACCGGAAGTGCGCACACCATCTTCTCCCGTTGATCCATCACCTGCCGACGGGAAGAGTTGCCAGCAAACCAGTCACAGTGTTCGGTTAGCCGGCTGACCAGCCAGCGAGGTGGTGGGGACAGGAACAGATATTCGAACGCATGAACGAATCAATTCGGAGCCGGTGGAACGGCGGCCCGGGCGTACGCCGCACGGTCCCGGTGCCGTGCGGTGCCGGCCGCCGGGACGCCGCCCGGTAAGCGATCCCAAAATGCCGGTCGGCGAGTGGGGCAGGGAGGGCGGTGTTGCGCTGCCGAGCCAAGAGGTCGACCGCACGAAGAAATTCTCGGCAGAGTTTATTTGTCGGTATATGTTTTCTGGTTTGCCAATCGCGAATGCGCTGCACGGACAGGGAAGTTCGCCCTAGTCGATCCTTGCTCGTAGAGCAGATGGCGGCTGGTCCAGGGGAGCCGACCGCAGCGAAAGAGCCTCCAGGTACTCCCGAAATTTTCGCTTTCTTCCAGCGCTGTCAGACGGCTTCCAGGTCGACAGTGACGGGGAAGGGCGCAGCAGTCTCGATCCGGTCTGTGGTCTCCGAACCGGGCCTACCTGACTCGGAAGGGATGGAGCCGCCCACCATGTAATGGCGCATAAGTGCAATTCGGCCAAGCGAGCCGGGCCCGTGAGGGTTTCGCCGGTCGTGCCAGGCGCTGTGAGAGGCTGGGTTGCATGAACCGGCTGGCTGGCGTGACCTCGCCCTATCTGCTTCAGCATGCTGAGAATCCCGTCGACTGGTGGCCCTGGGGAGCGGACGCCTTCGAGGAGGCGCGGCGGCGTGATGTGCCCGTCCTGCTGTCGGTCGGATACTCCGCGTGCCACTGGTGCCACGTCATGGCGCACGAGTCGTTCGAGGACGAGACCGTCGCCGCCTACCTCAACGAGCGGTTCGTCGCCGTGAAGGTCGACCGGGAGGAGCGGCCCGACGTCGACGCCGTGTACATGGAGGCCGTACAGGCGGCCACCGGGCATGGCGGGTGGCCGATGACCGTGTTTCTCACGCCGGACGCCGAACCCTTCTACTTCGGGACCTACTTCCCGCCCGAGCCTCGCCACGGCTCGCCCTCCTTCCGGCAGGTGCTCGAAGGGGTGAGCGCCGCCTGGACCGATCGGCGGGAGGAGGTGGCCGAGGTGGCCGGGCGGATCGTTGCCGATCTGGCCGGGCGGTCGCTGGCGCACGGCGGTGACGGGGTGCCGGGTGAGGCGGAGGTGGCGCAGGCGCTGCTCGGGCTGACCCGGGAGTACGACGAGCGGCACGGCGGGTTCGGCGGTGCGCCCAAGTTCCCGCCGTCCATGGCTGTGGAGTTCCTGCTGCGGCATTACGCCCGTACGGGAGCGGAAGGCGCCCTCCAGATGGCCGCCGACACCTGCTCGGCCATGGCCCGCGGCGGGATCTACGACCAGCTCGGTGGCGGGTTCGCGCGGTACTCCGTGGACCGGGAGTGGGTCGTCCCGCACTTCGAGAAGATGCTCTACGACAACGCGCTGCTCTGCCGTGTGTACGCCCATCTCTGGCGCACCACCGGGTCCGCCGAGGCCCGCCGCGTCGCCCTGGAGACCGCCGACTTCATGGTGCGGGAGCTCCGTACCACCGAAGGCGGTTTCGCCTCCGCGCTCGATGCCGACAGCGAGGACGCGCAGGGCAAGCATGTCGAAGGCGCCTTCTATGTGTGGACTCCTGCGCAGTTGCGTGCGGTGCTCGGTGAGGAGGACGGGGCCTTCGCCGCCGCGTACTTCGGTGTGACGGAGGAGGGCACCTTCGAGGAAGGTGCCTCCGTCCTCCAGCTCTCCGGTGAGGCGCGGCCCGTGGACGCCGGGCGCGTCGCCGACGTACGGGCGCGGCTGCTGGCGGCACGCGAGGAGCGGCCGCGTCCTGGACGGGACGACAAGGTGGTCGCCGCCTGGAACGGGCTCGCCATCGCCGCGCTCGCCGAGACCGGCGCCTACTTCGACCGGCCCGACCTCGTCGAGCGGGCCACCGAGGCCGCCGATCTGCTGGTCCGGGTCCACCTCGGAGAGGTCGCCCGGCTCACCCGTACCTCCAAGGACGGGCGCGCGGGTGACAACGCCGGTGTGCTGGAGGACTACGGCGATGTCGCCGAAGGGTTCCTCGCGCTGGCCGCTGTGACGGGAGAAGGGGCCTGGCTGGAATTCGCCGGGTTCCTGCTCGATGTCGTACTGGAGCAGTTCACCGGCGACGGCGGGCAGCTCTACGACACCGCGCATGAGGCGGAGAAGCTGATCCGGCGGCCGCAGGATCCGACCGACAGTGCCACTCCGGCCGGATGGACAGCCGCTGCGGGCGCGCTGCTCTCGTACGCCGCCTATACCGGGTCCGAGGCCCATCGCACCGCCGCCGAAGGTGCGCTCGGCGTGGTCAAGGCGCTGGGGCCGCGTGCGCCGCGGTTCATCGGCTGGGGGCTCGCCGTCGCCGAGGCGCTGCTGGACGGGCCGCGTGAGGTGGCCGTCGCCGGGCCGGTCGGTGGTGAGCTGCACCGTACGGCGTTGCTGGGACGGGCGCCGGGTGCGGTCGTCGCGGCCGGTGAAGGGCCGGGCGCGGGCGCGGAGTTCCCGCTGCTGGTGGACCGGCCGTTGGTGGGCGGTGAGCCGACCGCGTACGTCTGCCGGCATTTCGTCTGTGACGCGCCGACCACGGACGCGGCCGAGCTGGCGGTGAAGCTCGGCGGCTGAGGGCAGAGATGGACAGGGGGCCGGTCGCCGCGTGTGGCCGGCCCCTTGTGTCCTATCCGTGCCGGTACGCCACGAGCGAGATGCCCACGTAGTGCGCCACGAACGCCGCGAGCGTCAGCGAGTGGAAGACCTCGTGGAAGCCGAACCAGCGCGGCGACGGGTTCGGCCGCTTGATGCCGTAGATCACGCCGCCCGCGCTGTAGAGCAGGCCGCCCACGATGACCAGCACCAGGACCGCGATGCCGCCCGTCCGCATGAAGTCGGGCAGGAAGAAGACCGCGGCCCAGCCCATCGCGATGTAGCACGGCGTGTAGAGCCAGCGCGGGGCGCCGACCCAGAAGACCCGGAACGCGATGCCCGCCGCCGCAGCCGCCCAGACCGCCCAGAGCAGCGGCCGTCCGGTGGATTCGGGCAGGAGCAGCAGGGTCAGCGGGGTGTAGGTCCCGGCGATGATCAGGAAGATGTTGGCGTGGTCCAGGCGGCGCAGCACCGCCTCCCCGCGCGGGCCCCAGGTGCCCCGGTGGTAGACCGCGCTCACGCCGAAGAGCAGACAGGCCGTCGCGATGTAGATGGCGCACGCGATCCGGCCGCGGGTGGTGTCGGTGAGAGCGATCAGGGTGATCCCGGCGATCAGCACCGCCGGGAACATGCCGGCGTGCAGCCAGCCGCGCATCCGGGGCTTGACGGGTACGGGGTCGAGTTCGACAGGGCCCGTGGTCGCCCCGGTCGGGGTTGTGGTCGCGGCGTCAGCAGCGGCGTCAGTCATATCCGCATGTTACCTACGCAACCGTAGGTAACGAATATGAGTGGCCATGCTCACGTGTGAGGCCCCCTGGACAGATGGGCGAAACGGTCGGATGATCAAATGAGTGCGGTCGGCACCGGATGAGCGCCAGGGGATCGAAGGGTACGAAGCATCCGGGTCGCAGCCCCCACGGGGCACCTGACAACACACACCCTCATCAAGGAGCGATCGTGGCGCGCGACATCGCGGCTCCCCTCACTGTCCCCACCCACCACCAGGAGCTGGTCTCCTGGGTCGAAGAGATCGCAGCCATCACCCAGCCCGACCGGGTGGTCTGGTGCGACGGCTCCGAGGCCGAGTACGAGCGCCTGTGCAGGGAGCTCGTCGCCAAGGGCACGTTCACCAAGCTGGACGAGATCAAGCGGCCGAACTCGTACTACGCCGCGTCCGACCCGAGCGATGTCGCCCGCGTCGAGGACCGTACGTTCATCTGCTCCAAGGAGGAGAAGGACGCGGGCCCGACCAACCACTGGAAGGACCCCGCCGAGATGCGGGAGATCTTCACCGGTGCCGACGGTGTGTTCCGCGGGTCCATGCGCGGGCGCACCATGTACGTCGTCCCCTTCTGCATGGGGCCCGTCGGCTCGCCGCTCTCCGCCATCGGCGTCGAGATCACCGACTCCGCGTACGTCGCCGTCTCCATGCGCACCATGACCCGGATGGGCCAGGCGGTCCTGGACGAGCTGGGCACCGACGGCTTCTTCGTGAAGGCCGTCCACACGCTGGGAGCGCCGCTGGCCGAGGGCCAGGAGGATGTCCCGTGGCCCTGCAACACCACCAAGTACATCTCGCACTTCCCCGAGGACCGCGAGATCTGGTCGTACGGCTCCGGCTACGGCGGCAACGCCCTGCTCGGCAAGAAGTGTTACGCGCTCCGCATCGCCTCCGTGATGGCCCGCGACGAGGGCTGGCTCGCCGAGCACATGCTGATCCTCAAGCTCACGCCGCCGCGTGGTGAGTCGAAGTACGTCGCTGCAGCCTTCCCGTCCGCCTGCGGCAAGACCAACCTCGCCATGCTGGAGCCGACCATTCCCGGCTGGACCGTGGAGACCATCGGCGACGACATCGCCTGGATGCGGTTCGGCGAGGACGGCCGCCTCTACGCGATCAACCCGGAGGCCGGCTTCTTCGGCGTCGCGCCCGGCACCGGCGAGCACACCAACGCCAACGCCATGAAGACGATGTGGGGCAACTCCGTCTTCACCAACGTGGCGCTGACGGACGACGGTGACGTCTGGTGGGAGGGCATGACGGAGGAGAAGCCCGCGCACCTCACGGACTGGAAGGGCAACGACTGGACGCCGGAGTCCGCCACGCCCGCCGCCCATCCCAACGCCCGCTTCACCGTCCCGGCCGGACAGTGCCCGATCATCGCGCCCGAGTGGGAGGACCCGAAGGGCGTGCCGATCTCGGCCATCCTCTTCGGCGGCCGCCGCGCCTCCGCCGTACCGCTGGTCACCGAGTCCTTCGACTGGCAGCACGGCGTCTTCCTCGGCGCCAACGTCGCCTCCGAGAAGACGGCGGCCGCCGAGGGCAAGGTCGGCGAGCTGCGCCGCGACCCGTTCGCCATGCTGCCGTTCTGCGGCTACAACATGGGCGACTACATGAACCACTGGGTCAAGGTCGGTGCCGACAAGGACCAGGCCAAGCTGCCGAAGATCTACTACGTGAACTGGTTCCGCAAGAACGAGGCCGGCACGTTCGTCTGGCCCGGCTTCGGTGAGAACAGCCGCGTCCTCAAGTGGATCGTGGAGCGGCTGGAAGGCAAGGGCGAGGGCGTCGAGACGCCGATCGGCATCCTGCCGGCCAAGGGCGCGCTCGACACCGAGGGCCTGGACCTCTCCGAGGCCGACCTCGACTTCCTGCTCACGGTCGACAAGGAGGTCTGGCGCGAGGAGGCCGCCCTGGTCCCCGAGCACCTCAACACCTTCGGCGACCACACGCCCAAGGAGCTGTGGGACGAGTACCGCGCGCTGGTGGAGCGGCTGGGCTGAGCCCGTACGTCCGCTCGGCCTGCTGAACTCCGCGGCCGGGTCCATCGGAGATCCGCCCTGACCTGTGGAATCGACGATCCGCCGCGGTACGGGGCCTGTCGTCGCAGACGGCCCCGGGTGTCCCCGACCAAGGACGCCCGCCCGGCCCCCGGAACCCCCTCAGGTTCCGGGGGCCGGTCTCGTTCCGGGGCCGGGCTGATTCCGGAGCGTGAGAGGCCGTGGCGCCCGGTCCGCGCGCCCTGGCGGCACGCGGACCGGGGCCGTCAGTGGGCGCCGACCAGCTGCCCGGAGGCGGTGGTGTCGGCGAGGGCCTCGGTGTGGGCGTCCATCCGCTGCGCGGAGAGGATGGCGGCGGTGGTGTCGGCGCGGGACGCGGCCACCACCAGCGCGCGGCCCGCCAAGGCGTGGGCGCGGCGGTGCAGGGACGCCGGAGCGGCGTCGGTGAGGGCGGCGTGGCGGGCGGGCGGAGCGCCGCGCAGCCGTGCCACCTGTTCGGCGATGCGGTCGCCGGCCGGGCCGAGGCCGAGTTCGTCGGTGACCGCGAGGAGCGCGGCGAGATGTCCCGCGAGCTGGATGTCCAGCTCCTCCTCGCGGCTGCGGTGCGGAAAGTCCGCGTCGTCGGCCGGGCTGTGGACCGATGGGGTGCGGATCGGCTCGTACATGGATGGCCTCCCGGTGATGCTGGGTGTCCATCCTACATTGGATCGAGTCTAAGTTTGTGCCCGATCCGGCCATCGATGCTCGAGGACGACAGGCCTACGGCTGGCCGTAACCGTCCAGGAACGTGCCGATCCGCGTCACCGCGTCCCGCAGCTCCTCCGTCGCCGGCAGCGTCACGATGCGGAAGTGGTCGGGCTCCGGCCAGTTGAACCCCGTACCCTGCACGACCATGATCTTCTCGGCCCGCAGCAGGTCCAGCACCATCTGCCGGTCGTCCTTGATCTTGTAGACCCTCGGGTCGAGCCGCGGGAAGAGGTACAGCGCGCCCTTCGGCTTCACGCAGGTCACTCCGGGGATCGACGTCAGCAGGTCGTACGCCGTGTCCCGCTGCTCCAGGATCCGGCCGCCCGGCAGCACCAGGTCCTCGATCGACTGCCGGCCGCCGAGCGCGGTGGCCACGGCGTGCTGGGAGGGCATATTGGCGCAGAGCCGCATGTTGGCCAGGATCGTGAGCCCCTCGATGTACGAGGTGGCGTGCGCCTTCGGGCCGCAGACCGCCAGCCAGCCGGAGCGGAAGCCGGCCACTCGGTAGTTCTTCGAGAGCCCGTTGAAGGTCAGCACCATCAGGTCCGGGGCCAGCGCCGCCGTCGGAGTGTGGGTCGCGCCGTCGTACAGGATCCGGTCGTAGATCTCGTCGGAGCAGACGATCAGGTTGTGGCGCCGGGCGATCTCGGTGAGACCGCGCAGCATCTCGTCGTCGTACACCGCGCCGGTCGGATTGTTCGGGTTGATGATCACCAGGGCCTTGGTGCGGTCGGTGATCTTCCGCTCGATGTCCGCCAGGTCCGGCATCCAGTCGGCCTGCTCGTCGCACCGGTAGTGCACGGCCGTCCCGCCGGCCAGCGAGACCGACGCCGTCCACAGGGGATAGTCCGGAGCCGGTACGAGGACCTCGTCGCCGTCGTCGAGCAGCGCCTGCATCGACATCTGGATCAGCTCGGAGACGCCGTTGCCGAGGTAGACGTCCTCGACGTCGAGGTCGTCGATCCCCTTGGTCTGGTAGTGCTGCACCACCGCGCGCCGCGCCGGGAGCAGGCCCTTCGCGTCGCCGTAGCCGTGCGCGCCCGAAAGGTTCCGGAGGATGTCCTCGAGGATCTCCGGCGGGCACTCGAAGCCGAACGCGGCCGGATTGCCCGTGTTGAGCTTGAGGATGCGCTGACCGGCCGCTTCGAGCCGCATCGCCTCCTCCAGCACGGGGCCCCGGATCTCGTAACAGACGTTGGCGAGCTTGGTGGACTGGATGACCTGCATGTCCGCGAGCTTACGGCCGCGTTTCGCGCGGTGCGCGGAGATTGCGCCGTCCTCGCGACCTCCGCTCCGGCCCGCCGCCACGCTCCGGCTTCCATCGGCAAGGCCGCCCCGGCCCCGGACCGTGGGATCGTCCGGTCGGGGCGGGGCCGCGGCTTGGAAAGGCCGGAAAGGAGCGCGGGCGGGCGCGGCGGGTGAGATGCGCCACGCGGGGGTGACCTCGGTTGCCGGGTGCGGTCACTCCGGCAGTCGGGTGCGGTCACTCCGGCAGTCGGGTGCGGTCACTCCGGCAGTCGGGCGCCCTCCGGTAGCCGGATGCCGAAGTCGTCCGCCAGGACCCGCAACGCCTCGTCGCCGTCCTTCAGCCGCCGTTCCTTGACCGTGCCGTCGTCGGCCGTCTCCACCAGGTCCAGCCCGGCCAGCGACAGGTGCGAGCCGATCCGGGTGCGCTGCGCGTACACCGCCTGCCGGAACGGCGAGTTCGGGTGCGTCGCGACGTGCCAGTTCATCATCTCGTAGTCCGGCGCCTCGAACGGCTCCAGCGTGAACGAGTGCTGCGGTTCCCACGAGCCGCCCTTGTCCGCCTGCAGCTCCCACGTCGGCAGCGGGCCGTCGTGCGCGACGTGGACGAGCCGGTGGTGGCGCGGGGCGTCGAACAGCTCGGCGCCCTCGACCAGCTCGATGGGCTCCAGCAAGGCGCCGGTCGCCCCGAAGCCGACGTCCGCCAGATACGGGTGCGGATCACCCTCCACGTCCACCTGGAGCAGCATGTGCGAACGTGGCCGGATGTCCCCCGGCGCCGCACCCAGCATCACGCGGGCCGTCAGCGGCGTCACGGAGAAGCCGATCTGCCGCAGGACGGCGGCGAAGAGGGTGCCGTGCTCGAAGCAGTACCCGCCGCGCCCGCCGCGCACGAGCTTCGCCTCCAGGTCGTCGAGCGCCAGCGACGGAGCGGAGCCGAGGACGGCGTCCAGGTTCTCGAACGGGATGCCGGACAGATGGGCGCGGTGCAGGGACCGCAGCACCTCACGTGTGGGGCGGAGGTTCCCGGTCCAGCCGATACGGGCGACGTACGCGTCGAGGTCGAGTGTCATACGCCGACCGTACGCAGCCGGGGCGCGGTCGTGCCTCCGGCTGCGGACCGAAGTGCGCGTCCGGAGGGTCTCGGTCTCTGGACCGAGGCCCTCCGCGGGCTGCTCAGATCTTACTCAACTCCGGTGAGAGCCGGGCCGACTCGGGTAACGGTGGACCATGAGCCTGTTCCGGAAGCCGCAGCCCCTCGCCGTACTCGTCGTCCGCGACGCCCCCGATGTCGTCGCCGCTCTTCGGCGTGCGCTGGAGACCGCCACGGACGCCGAGCGCCCCGGACTGGAGCACGCCCTGGTCCTGGCCGAGGACTCCGCCGGGCGCCCGGACGCGGAGCTGCGCGGCCGGTGGGTGCGCCGGCGGCTCGCCGCCGCCGGGCACGAGGGGCCGGCGGACTCCGTGGAGGCCATCAAGATCCTGCGCCAGGCCGAGCCCGGACTGACGCTGCTCCAGGCGGTGACGTTCGCGAAGGAGGCCGCGGCGACGGAGGCCTGACCTGGACGGGGCGGACGGGCGGACGGGCAGACGCCTGACCCGAGCGGGCCGGACGGGCCGGGCTTCCGCCCGGGACGGCCCGGAACCGCCCGGTCCGCATCGTCGCCCCGGACCGTCACATGCCGTTCATCGAGCCCGCCGACGCGATCAGCAGCGCCGTGTCGACGCCCTGCTCCTGGGCCGTACGGAGCAGCGTCGCGTCTCCCGACTCCGCCACGGCCGCGCTGGTCGGGTCCTCCGGCACAGGCCCGCCCGCGTACGCCGCCGTCGCCGGTGCCATCGCCGTGAGCCAGTCCGCAACCAGCGCGCCGAACGCCTTCTGGTCGATCCCGGCGTCCGCCACCAGCGCGGCCGCGTGCCGGGCCCCGGCGAACATGGCGTTCATCGCGCTGAGCAGCGCCACGTCGTACAGCGCGGCGAGGCCGAACTCCTCACCGACGTACCGGGTGGCGGCCGGCACGGCCAGCACCTCGCGGCGGGCGTCGAAGACCTCGCGCGAGCCGCTGTAGAAGACGTAGCCGCCGGCCTCCGGCACGCCGATCATCGGCGGAATGGCCATGATCCCGCCGTCCAGGAAGCGGGCGCCGCGCTCGGCCGCCCAGGCCGCACGGTCACGGGACTCAGCCGGCGTTGAGGTGGTGAGGTCGACCAGGTCCTTGCCGGTGAGGTCGGCGTCGGCCAGCGCCGCGCGGACCGACGCGTCATCGAGCAGACAGGTGACGACGAGCGGGCTCGCGGCCACCGCCTCCGCCGCCGTCCCGGCCACCCGCGCGCCTTCGCGCGCCAGTTCGGCGCCGCGGCCCGGGCTGCGGTTCCAGACGGTCAGAGGGTGCCCGGCGGCGAGCCAGGTGCGGGCGAGCGCGGTGCCCATGGCGCCGAGGCCGAGCAGGGTGACAGGGGTGGGAGAGGTGGATGCGGTCGGTGCCGCTGTGGTGTCGGACATGAGACCAGGCTGGTCGACCGGGCCGGGAGAGATCAAGTACGCACATATGAGTGGGTGTTACCCGGTGATCGCTGACCGGCCGGAGGTAGGGAGGCGGGCCCGGCTTCTTGGGCGGGCCGCCGCGGCCGGAAACGGCCCCTTGTGACGGCCGGACATCTGCACCACCATGCGCATGTCAAAAGCCGGAAGATCTCCGGCCCTTGGCATCACTGGAGGGGACCCCCCCCACATGAACAAGCCTCTCAGCGGTGCGTTTCTTGCTGCCCTGCTCCTGGGAGCGGGCGCCGCGCCCGCCGTCGCGGCCGGTCCGGTCGCGGGCCCGGGTGGCGCTGTGGCCGAAACCGCACCCAAGGCCACGACCGGCGGATCGGCGACCGATTCCGCCGCCGAGGCGAAGGCCGTGACCTTCGCCGGGACCGTCGCGCTGAGCAACTGTTCGGGCTCCGTGGTCCGTTCGCCCGACTCCGCACCGACCGACCCCGCGCTCGTGCTCTCCAACGGCCACTGCCTGGAGACCGGCTTCCCGGGCCCCGGCGAGGTGCTCGTCGACCGGCCGTCCACGCGGACGTTCACGCTGCTCGACGCCTCGGGCAACGGCCTCGGCACGCTGAAGGCGAGCAAGATCGCGTACGGCACCATGACCGACACCGACCTCTCGCTCTACGAACTCACCTCCACCTACGAGCAGATAGAGACCGGTTACGGCATCGAGGCGCTGGAGCTGGAGACCGCGCACCCGGTCGCGGGCACCGCCATCACCGTCGCCTCCGGCTACTGGAAGCGCACCTACAGCTGCGACATCGACGGCTTCGTCCACCAGCTCAAGGAAGGCCGGTGGACCTGGAAGGACTCGGTCCGCTACACGCCGGAGTGCCGGACCATCGGCGGTACGTCGGGTTCGCCGGTGATCGACGACGCCACCGGGAAGGTGGTCGCCGTCAACAACACCGGTAACGAGAGCGGCCGGGAGTGCACGGACAACAACCCGTGCGAGGTCGACGAGAACGGCGAGGTGACCGTGCGCGAAGGCGTCAACTACGCCCAGCAGACGTACGACATGGTCCCGTGCATCGGCACCGGCAACAAGATCGACCTGGACCGCGAGGGCTGCGGGCTGCCGAAGCCGTAGTCGTACGCCGTAGCCGTACCGGGTGCGTAGGCACGCCGGGCGGTCCTGACCTCCCTCAGGACCGCCCGGCGCGCGCCGCCTCGATCCCGTCCAGCAGCACTCCGAGTCCCACCCGGAACGTCTCCCGCGCCTCCCGCTCCGGATACGGCATCGCGTCCTGGCCGTCGTGCGCGTCATACGGTTCCGGCGCTCCGTCCCGCTCCAGCCGGATCACCGCCGGAAAGCGTTCCGCGAAGTCCGGCACCAGCTCCGTGAGGGCCGCCGAGCGCGCCGCCCACCACTCCTCGTCGGAGCTCCCGGTCGCCGTCGCGGCCCGCCGCGCGTCCGCCACCGTCCGCGCCGAGCCCTGCACCAGCGGGAACAGCGTCCCCACCAGCCGCCGCACCGTCCCGGCCGCCAGCCCGGTCGCGCCGAGCAGCCGGACGAGCGTGTCCAGGTTCGCGTACTCGTGCGGGCCCAGCACCGGCCGCGCCTGCGACACCTGGAGCACCCACGGGTGGCGGACGTAAAGCTCCAGGACCTCGCCGGCCCACGCGGTGACCGGCGCCCGCCAGTTCTCCGACTCCGGGTACGTGGAAGGGAGTTCGGCGTGGACCGCGTCGTACATCAGGTCCAGCAGCTCGCTCTTGCCCGGAACGTGCGTGTAGAGCGCCATCGCCGTCCGCCCGAGCCGCTCGCCGACGGCCCGCATCGACAGGGCCGCCATGCCGTCCTCGTCCGCGACCGCGACGGCCGCCGCAACGATGGCGTCCACACTCAGCCGGGGCTTGGGCCCGGGGCCGACGCGCGGCGGTGCGGCGACCTCCGCGCGCCAGAGCAGCGAGAGGGAGCGGCGGGCGTCACCCTGCCCGGCGAAGACCACCACTTGCGACTCCTTACGCCATAAAGTAACTTCGGCCGGACCGTACGGGAAAGCTTTATGTCGTAAAGATATCAGGGAGAGGGGCTGCGGCTCATGGGTCAGGCCATGCCGGTCAGCTATGTACGGGTCACCGGAGTCGAACGCATCACGCCGCGCACCGCCCGGGTCGCCTTCACCGGCGACGCGCTGCCCGGCCTCCTGGAGGACCGCCCCGACCAGCAGATGAAGCTGTGCCTGCCGCGCGAGGGCCGGAGCGTGGAGGAGGGGCTGCTGCCGGAGCGGGACGCCGAGGACACGTACGGCATGCGGTGGTACGAGGCGTTCCTCGCGATCCCGGAGGCGCGGCGGCCCTGGCTGCGCGGCTTCACCGTCCGCTCCTACGACCGCGAACGCAACGCGATGGCCGTCGACTTCGTGCTGCACGGCGACGTCGGGCCCGCCGCGCGCTGGGGTGCGGCCGCCCGGCCCGGTGACGTGCTCGGCATGGTCGGCCCGTCGTCCCTCTACGCCCGCCCGCTGCCCGCCGACGCCCGCAGGATGCTGCTCGGCGGGGACGAGTCGGCGCTTCCCGCGATCGCCACGGTGCTGGAGGCGCTGCCGGCCGCGACCAGCGCACTCGTGTACGCCGAGGTCGCGGACGCGGCGGAGGAGCGCGAGCTGCCGGCCGCCGCCGGAGGGACCGAGGTGCGCTGGGTGCACCGGGACCCAGGCGGCTCGCTGGTGGCGGCGGTACGGGACGCCGGAGCGGACCTCGACGGCGTGGACGCGGCCTGGATGGCGGGTGAGGCGTCGGCGGTGCGGGCGCTCCGCCGCCATCTGGTGGCGGAGCGCCAACTGCCCAAGGAAGCAGTTGAGTTCAGCGGCTACTGGCGGCGCGCGCTCACCCAGGACGACGCCCCGACCGAGGAGGACCTGGCCTGGGCGGCGGAGCGCGCCGCCGACGCCTCGTGAAGGGCCCTGGGCGCCGACGCCTCGTAGCGGATGTTCAGGCGGCTCCCGCGCCTCGCACCGCCCGTCCCGCCAGCACCGACGTACGCCGGCCCTCCTCGATGACGAAGCGCCCGTCGATCAGGACGTGCGGGATGCCCACCGGCAGCGTGCGCGGCTCCGCGAACGTGGAGCCCGCCGCCACCGTCTCCGGGTCGAAGAGCACCAGGTCCGCGCGGTAGCCCTCGCGCACCAGGCCCCGGTCCGCCAGCCGCAGCCGGGCGGCCGGGCGCGAGGTCAGGTGGGCCACGCACTCCTCCAGCGAAAGGATGCCCAACTCCCGTGCGTACCGCCCGAGATACTGCGGGAATGTGCCGTACGCCCTCGGGTGCGGCTTGTCGCCTTGCAGGATGCCGTCGCTGCCGCCGGTGTGCACCGGATGGCGCATGATCTGCTGGACGTTCTCCTCATGGCCCACGTGCTGGAGGATCGTCGTCCCGAGCCGGTCCTCGGTGAGCAGTCGCCGCGCGGTCACCCAGGGCTCCTCGCCGCGCAGCTTCGCCGACTCCGCCACCGTACGGCCCACGTACTCGGCCAGGTGCGGCACGCTGACGCCGGAGATCTCGATGGTGTCCCACTCGATCGGCACCCCGTGGCAACCGTCCGAGCCGAGCACCTCCAGGTGGTGGCGTATCTTCTCCGCGCTCGCCGCGTCCGCGAGCCGGGTGAGGACGGACTCCGGGCCGCCTTCACCCGCCCAACTCGGCAGCATGGCCACGAGTGTTGTGCAGCCAGGCGTGTACGGGTAGGTGTCGAGCGAGATGTCGGCCCCGGCGGCCAGCGCGCCGTCGAGCAGGGCCAGCAGGTCCGGCGCCTTGCCTTTGTTCACGCCGAAGTTCATGGTCGCGTGGGCGAGATGGAGCGCGCAGCCGGCGTTGCGGGTCAGCTGCACCATCTCCTCGTACGCTTCGAGCGCACCGGCTCCGTAACTGCGGTGGTGCGGGCAGTAGTAGCCGTCGTGACGGGCCACCACCCGGCAGAGTTCGGTGAGTTCGGCGTCGTCCGCGTACATCCCGGGCGTGTAGGTCAGCCCGGACGACATGCCGACCGCGCCTTCCCGCATGCCTTGGTCCACCAGCTCCTTCATCCGGGCCAGTTCGGCGTCGCCGGCCGGGCGGTCGTCCCAGCCGACGGCGTACATCCGTACCGTGCCCTGCGGGATCAGGTAGGCCGCGTTGACCGCGATGCCCTCGCCGCCGAAGTTGCGGTCCAGGCGGTCCAGATAGCCGCCGACCGTGCGCCAGTCGAAGTCGATGTCGGAACCGTCGCCGTTCCAGCCGGTGATGGAACGGCGGACCTCGGCGAGCGTACGGTCGTCGGCCGGAGCGTACGACAGACCGTCCTGGCCGAGCACTTCGAGCGTGACGCCCTGCGCCGCCTTTGCGCTGTGCTCCGGGTCGCGCAGCAGCGCCAGATCGCTGTGGGCGTGCATGTCGATGAAGCCGGGAGCCAGCGCGAGGCCGTCGGCGTCGACCGTGCGGGTGGCGGTGGGACGGGGGCCGGGAGAGCCCTCGCGGTGGATCTCGGCGATCCGGCCGCCGTCGACCGCCACATCGGCGCGGTAGGACGGCTCGCCGGTGCCGTCGACGACGAGCGCGTCGCGCAGGACCAGGTCCATGGATGGCCTTTCGGAGCGGTGGAGTTGGCGGCTCAGAAGAACGTGCGGATGTAGTCGCTGACCGTGCCGTCCGCCTCGACCAGCGGGATGAGCTGCCACTTGTCGAAGCTCGTGCACGGGTGCGAGAGGCCCATCCCGACCCAGTCGCCGACCTCCAGCTCGGCGCCCGCCTCCGTACGGACCCAGGTGTGCTGGTCGGAGAGGCCGGTGACCGTGATGCCGGTGGCGGGCCGCACCGAGCCGTCCCGGCCGGAGCGGACGACCTGCGCCTCGGGAAGGTCCAGGTCGTAGGCCGCGTCCCGCTTGCCGGCGTTCAGGAACGCCTGCTCGCCGGTCGGGCGCGAGACGACCTGCGCCCAGAGGCGGAACGCCGGCTCCAACGCGCCTTCTTCAGGAACCCTGTTGAACGGTGTCAGGTGCTTGTAGTGGCCGTCGTCGTGCGACACGTACGCGCCGGAGCGGAGCAACTTCAGTACGGGCGAGCTGAGTTCGGGAATCTCGGCGAAGACGTCCGCCACCGCGTCGAACCAGGCGCTGCCGCCCGCGCTGATCACGATCTCCTCGGCGCCGGTGAACCGCTTCTCGGTGTCGAAGGCGGCGGCGAGCTGGACGAGGCGCCGCAGCCACTCCCGTACGCGCTCCGGATCGGCGTCCGGCACCTCGCCCTCGTACCCGGCCACGCCGACCAGCCGCAGCGACCCGGCCACCGCCACCGCGTCGGCCACCGCCACGCAGTCGGCCTCCGTACGCGCGCCGGTGCGCGCGCCGTCGCCCGCGCCGAGCTCCACGACCACGTCGACGGGACGGGTGGCGCCTGCCGCGCTCAGGGCCTCCTCCATCAGCTCGACCCCGCGCACGGAGTCGACGTAACAGATGAAGCGGAACTCCGGGTCGGCGCTCATCTCGCCGGCCAGCCAGCGCAGCGCGACCGGGTCGACCAGCTCGTTGGCGAGGAAGATCCGGCCGATCCCGTACGCACGGTAGACGCGGGCCTGGTGCGGCACGGCGGCCGTGATGCCCCAGGCGCCGCGCTTCAGCTGGTCCGCGAAGAGCTGCGGGGACATGGAGGTCTTGCCGTGCGGGGCGAAGGCGAGGCCGTGGCGTTCGGCGTACGTCTCCAGCAGCGCGAGGTTGTGCTCGACCGACTCGGCGGAGAGCGCGAGGACCGGCGTGGTGAAGCCGCCGGTGAAGAGGTTGCGGCGCTCGGCGGCGAGCGTGGAGACGGTCAGGCCTTCGGCGTCGGGCGGGAGCGCCTTGAAGCGGTGGTCGACGCGCTCTTCGGCGAGGGAGGCGGTGAGGGAGGTGGGGCGTTCGGCGGCCAAGGGGAGCTCCTCGAAGTCTGTTGCAACATATGCAACACCCATTGCGTATATCGCTCAACGCTGTCTAACATCCGAGCCGATGCCCGGTCAATGGTGACCACCGGCCCGCACGCCGATCAGCGAGGAGCCTTCAGTGTCCGGACCCGCAGCAGGGACGGCCCGCGCCGACACGACCGCCGAGGTCGTCTGTCTCGGCGAGTCCATGGTGACGTTCCTGCCCTCGCAGCCCGGCCGCCTCGCCGATGTGCCGTCCTTCGGGCGGGGGATCGGAGGCGCCGAGTCCAACGTGGCCTGCGCGCTCGCCGCCGCCGGGCACCGGGCGGCCTGGGTCGGCCGGGTCGGAGCGGACGGCTTCGGTGACCATCTGGTCGAGACGATCGCGGGGTACGGGGTCGATACGTCGGCCGTGCGGCGGGATCCGGTGCGTCCGACGGGGATCTACTTCCGTACGGCGACGGATCGCGGGGCGGGTGCGCACGAGGTGGCGTACTACCGAGCGGGGTCGGCGGCGTCCGCGATGTCGCCGGCGAACGTGCCGTACGAGGAACTCTTCGCGGGCCGCGTGCTGCACCTGTCCGGGATCACGGCGGCGTTGTCGGCGGACTGTCTGGAGCTGTTGCGGGAGCTGACGGCTGCGCGTCCTGGCCGTCCGCTGGTGTCGTTCGACGTGAACCATCGGCCGCACTTGTGGCGGGGCGGTCAGGCTGACGCGTCCGTGCTGCTGGAGCTGGCCCGTCGGGCCGATCTGGTGTTCGTGGGCGAGGACGAGGCGGAGGAGGCGTGGGGGATCGTGGGCGCGGAGGCGATCCGGGCGGCGGTTCCCGAGCCTTCGGTGGTGGTCGTGAAGCGGGGGAGCGCGGGCGCGACGGTGTTCGCCTCGGGGCTCCGCCCCGGACCCCGCTCCTCAAACGCCAGAGGGGCTGAGATTGCCCCGGCCTCGCGCTCCACGGAGGACGGAGGGGCTGAAGTTGCCCCGGCCTCGCGCTCCACGGAGGACGGAGGGGCTGAAGTTGCCCCGGCCTCGCGCTCCACGGAAGGCACCGGGGCTGAGAACGCCCCCGACACCGTCACCCACGTCCCCGCCCTCCACGTCGACGTCGTCGCCGCCGTCGGCGCGGGCGACGCGTTCGCCGCCGGGTTTCTCTCCGCGACCCTGCGCGGACTGTCCGTACGGGACCGGGTCCGGCACGGGCATCTCATGGCCGCCGCCGTCCTCACCGTCCCCGGCGACCTCACCGAACCGCCCGCCCGCGACCACGCCGACCGCCTCGTCGCCCTCGACGACGAGGCCTGGGGGAGACTTCGTCTCGGCCCCGGCTGGACCGCAGCCGACCGGGCCGACGAGGAGGTACGTACGCCATGAGCCAGACCGTCGACCGGGCACTCAGCATCCTGCCGCTGCTCGCCCAGGGCCCTGCCGACCTCGGCCAGGTCGCCGAGCGGCTCGGCGTCCACAAGTCCACGGCGCTGCGGCTGCTGCGTACGCTCCACGAGCACGGCCTCGTCTACCGTCAGCAGGACCAGCGCTACCGCCTCGGCGCCCGGCTCTTCGCGCTCGCGCAGGAGGCCGTCGAGAACCTCGACGTACGCGAGATCGCCCATCCGCACCTGGTCGAGCTGAACGACCGGTGCGGGCACACCGTGCACCTCGCCGTCTACGAGGAGCAGGAAGTCCTCTACATCGACAAGGTCGAGAGCCGCTATCCGGTCAGGATGTACTCGCGGATCGGGAAGCCGGTGGCGATCACCGTGGCGGCCGTGGCGAAGCTGCTGCTCGCCGACCTCACCGACCCCGAGCGGCGCGCGATCGCGGAGAAGCTCGACTACCCCATGTACACGTCCCGTTCGACGCCGAACGCGGCCGCCTTCCTCAAGGAGCTGGCCGTCGTGCGCGAACAGGGCTGGGCCACCGACCTCGGTGGCCACGAGGAGTCCATCAACTGCGTCGGCGCCCCGATCCGGGGCGCGGACGGGCGGGTCGTCGCGGCCATGTCGGTGTCCGCACCGAACGTGGTCGTCACGGCCGAGGAACTCCTCACCCTCCTCCCGCTGGTCCGGCGCACCGCCGAGACCATCAGCCGGGAGTACTCAGGATCCGGCACCAACCGACCCAAGAAAGTCTGATCAGCCATGACCGAGAAGACCGCCCTCACCCCCTCCACCCACACCACGCCGCCGGCGAAGTTCTCGCACGGCGTGAAGAAGGGGAACATCCTCCAGGTCGCCGGCCAGGTCGGCTTCCTCCCGGCCGTCGAGGGCCAGGCCCCGACGCCCGCCGGCCCCACCCTGCGCGAGCAGACCCTCCAGACCTTCGCCAACGTCAAGGCGATCCTGGAGGAGGGCGGTGCGAGCTGGGACGACGTGATGATGATGCGCGTCTACCTCACGGACGTGGACCACTTCGCGGAGATGAACGAGATCTACAACACGTACTTCGCCGAGCAGAACCTGAAGGAGGCGCCGTCGGCCCGTACGACGGTCTACGTCGGCCTGCCGAAGGGGCTGCTGATCGAGATCGACGCGCTCGCGGTGCTGAGCTGACGGTTCCGGCTCGGCTGACGACTCCAGCTCCGCTGACCGTTCCCGCTTCACCGAAGGCCCTGCCGCACTGATCACCTTGCTCCACCCGCAGCAACTCTCCAACGTGCCGTACGGCACGGCGCCCCGTCCTCCGAGGGCGCCGTGCCGCGCTCCGCCCTGCCCTCCCTCCAGCACCATCGGAGTTCCCATGCCGCTCGCCGCCACCCCACCGCCGGTCGAGACGCCACCGCACACCGGTGGCCTGCTCCTCCTGATCGACGGCACCGCCGGTCTCCTGACCGTCGCCGCCCTCGGTATCGCGCTCCTCCTCTTCCTGATCATCAAGGTCAGACTCCAGCCGTTCGTCGCCCTGTTGGCGGTCTCCATAGCCGTCGGCCTCGGCGCCGGGCTCTCGGTCACCGAACTCTTCGGCACCGTCCAGAAATCCGCCGTCGTCTCGGTCATCGAATCCGGCATGGGCGGCATCCTCGGCCATGTCGCGATCATCATCGGGCTCGGTACGATGCTCGGCGCGATCCTCGAAGTCTCCGGCGGGGCCGAGGTGTTGAGCGCCCGCCTGCTGAACGCCTTCGGCGAGAAGCGCGCCCCGCTCGCCATGGGTATGACGGGTCTCGTCTTCGGTATCCCGGTCTTCTTCGACGTCGGCATCTTCGTCCTCGCACCGATCGTGTACGCGGCGGCCAAGCGCTCCGGAAAATCGATCCTGCTCTACGCGATGCCGCTGCTGGCGGGCCTGTCGATGACCCACGCGTTCCTGCCGCCGCACCCGGGCCCGGTGGCCGCCGCCGGACTCTTCAACGTGTCGCTCGGCTGGGTCATCCTGATGGGCGCCGTCGTCGGCATCCCGTCCGTCCTGGCCGCCTGGGCGTACGCCTCCTGGATCGGCAAGCGGATCTTCGTCGACGTACCGCAGGACATGGTGGATGCGGCGGCCGAGGCCAAGGAGGCCGTCGCCGCCGAGCAGCGGGCGGCGGGCGTCACGCCGCACGAGAAGCCGGTGCCGCTCCTCACGGTCCTGGCGATCATCGGCACGCCGCTGATCCTGATCCTCGCCGCCACGTTCTCCTCCATCGCGCTGGACCCGTCGACTCTCCGCTCGGTCGTGGAGTTCTTCGGCAACCCGTTCGTGGCCCTGACGATCGCGCTGTTCCTCGCGTACTACCTGCTCGGCATCCGCCGCGGCTGGTCCCGCAAGTCCCTGGAATCGGTCTCCACGTCCTCGCTCAAGCCGGTCGGCAACATCCTGCTGGTGGTCGGCGCGGGCGGCATCTTCGGCGCGGTCCTCAAGGGCAGCGGCATCGCGGACGCGCTGGCCGACACGTTCAACGACGTGGGCCTGCCGGTCATCCTGCTCGCCTGGCTGATCTCGGTGGTCCTCCGCGTGGCCCAGGGCTCGGCCACGGTCGCGATCGTCACCACGGCCGGGATCGTGGTCCCGCTGGTCGAGGGCCAGGACCTGTCCCAGGCCCACCTGGCGCTGATCATCATGGCGATCTCGGCGGGCTCGATCTTCGCCTCGCACGTGAACGACGGCGGCTTCTGGATGGTGTCGAAGTACTTCGGCATCTCGGAACGCGACACGCTGAAGTCCTGGACGGTCCTGGAGACGGTGCTGTCGGTGGCCGGCTTCGCGGTCGCGGCGCTGCTCAGCCTGGTGATCTAGGGGCCGTCAGCCCCGGGGACCGGGACGGGTGGGCGTGCGGTGCGTGTGCGCGCCCGTACGCCTGCCGGGCCGTTCAGGCGGCCATGACAGGGACGTCGTACCGCGGGATCCACTTGTCACGGGTGACGATGGTCATCCCCTCGACCTGCGCCTGGGCGATCAGTATCCGATCGAAGGGGTCGCGGTGCAGAGCAGGCAGTCTGCCCGCCCGCACCCCGTGTCCCGCGGTGACCGGCAGCGCGGTGAACTGGCTGTCGCGTACGCGCTCCGCCAGGTCGTCCGGGCCGCCCAGCTTCCCCAGGGACTGCTTGATGGCGATCTCCCACGCGGAGACCGCGCTGAGGTGGACGGAGGGTTCCGTGTCGAGGAGGTCCTTGACCTGGTCGGACAGCTCGTCGGAATCACCGAGCCACCAGAGGATCACATGGGTGTCGAGCAGCAGGCGCATCAGCGCATCCCGAAGGCGTCAGCGATGTCGTCGGGCAGTTCGTCGAAGTCGTCCGCGACGTGGATACGGCCCGCCAGCGACCCGCGTCCGGTCCTCCTGACCTTCGGACGCAGGGGCACCACCTTGGCGACCGGCTCGCCGGCCTTGCTGATCACGACTTCCTCGCCGGTGGCGACCTGCTCCAGGATCCGGGAGAGGTGCGTCTTGGCCTCATGCACGTTGTACTGCCGGGCTGCTTCCACGGCTGCCTCACCAAAGGAGAAGGGATGGACTAAGGACTGGACTAACTAAGGCTACCTCAGGCTGACTGAAGCTACCCAGGGCTACCTGCGGCTGCCCATGGTGCCGGCCTCACCACTCGATCCCCGCACGCCCCCTTGTGCCGTCCCGCCGATTGCGCTTCCTTGATCGGCATGTCCGAGACAAGCGCAACCACAGAGACAGGGGAGCCGGCCTCCCGACCGCGTAAGTCCAGCTGGAAGTACATCGGGCCCGGGATCGTGGTCGCGGCGACCGGGGTCGGGGCCGGGGATCTGGTCGCGACGCTCATCGCGGGCAGCAAGTTCGGGTACACCCTGATGTGGGCGGCGGTGATCGGCTGCATCGTCAAGATCTCGCTCGCCGAGGCCGCCGGCCGCTGGCATCTGGCGACCGGGCGCACGCTCTTCGACGGGTGGCGCAGCATCGGCGCGTGGACGACCGTCTACTTCGCGATCTACGTCGTCGTCTGGGGCTTCATCTACGGCGCCACGGCCATGTCCTCCAGCGCCCTGCCGATCGTCGCGCTCTTCCCGGACGGGCCGGGGCTGAAGTTCTGGGCGATCGTGACCGGGCTGATCGGGCTGGCCTTCGTCTGGTTCAACCGGTACGCCGTCTTCGAGAAGGTCATGACGGTCCTGATCGGCATCATGTTCGTGGTGGTCGTGTACGTGGCCGCCCGGGTCGTGCCGGACGTCGGGGCCTCGTTCGCCGGGCTCGTCCCCGTACTGCCGGACGGTTCGCTGCTCTACACCCTCGGGCTGATCGGCGGTGTCGGCGGCACGATCACGATGGCCGCGTACGGCTACTGGGTGAACGCGAAGGGGTGGAGCAACTCCTCCTGGATGAAGGTGATGCGGCTCGACAACCGGGTCGCCTACATCACCACCGGGATCTTCGTCGTCGCGATGCTCATCGTCGGCGCCGAGCTGCTGCACGCCTCGCAGCTCGCCCTCACCTCCGGCGACCGCGGGCTGATCGACCTGGGCAAGGTGCTGGAGGACCGGTTCGGCACGGGTACAGCGAAGCTCTTCCTGGTCGGCTTCTTCGCCACCTCGTTCTCGTCGCTGATCGGTGTGTGGCACGGCGTGAGCCTGATGTTCGCCGACTTCGTGGAGCGGTTCCGGGCCCCGGCCGCCGAGGACGCTGCGGAGAAGGAGCACGCGGGGCCGGCCGTCGTCGACCGGCAGCAGCGGTCGCTGCCGTTCCGCGCGTACCTCCTCTGGCTCACCTTCCCGCCGATGACCCTGCTCTGGCTGGACGAGCCGTTCGGCCTGGTCATCGCGTACGGGGTGCTCGGCGCGTTCTTCATGCCCTTCCTCGCCCTGACCCTGCTCTGGCTGCTCAACTCTTCCCGTACGCCCAGCCAGTGGCGCAACGGCTGGCTCAGCAACGGGATGCTGGCCCTCGCCGGGCTGCTGTTCATCGTGCTGTGTGTGCAGCAGGTGCGTGAACTGCCTTGGTGACTGCGACCAGGTGAAACGCCGCAGCGCCGCCGGGGGAGCGGCGGCGCTGCAGGTTTCGGGGTGGTGCGGTGGTGATAACCGGTTACGGCAGGCTGCGGACGTGCGGGCCGACCGCCTTCGACCAGGCGAACCCGGCCGTCGCGTCCCAGTTCGTCGACCAGGTCATCGCGCCACGGAGCGACGGGTAGGTCTTCGAGGGCTTGAACGAACCGCAGTTGGTGCCCTTGGTCAGGCAGTCCAGCGCGGCGTTCACGATCGACGGGGCGACGTAGCCGCTGCCCGCGCCGCGGGTGGAGGCCGGGACGCCGATGCCGACCTGGCTCGGGTCGAGGCCGCCTTCCAGCTGGATGCAGGCGAGCGCGGTGAGGAAGTCCACCGAACCCTGCGAGTAGACCTTGCCGTCACAACCGAGCATCGAACCGCTGTTGTAGTACTGCATGTTGACGACGGTCAGGATGTCCTTGACGTTGAGCGCCGTCTTGAAGTACTCACCCGACGTCGACTGCATGTCGATGGTCTGCGGCGCCATGGTCAGCACGAGCCCGGAGCCCGCCTTCGCCGACAACTGGCGCAGCGCCTTCGACATGTAGGTGGCGTTGAGGCCGTTCTCCAGGTCGATGTCGACCCCGTTGAAGCCGTAGTCCTGCATCAGCGCGTACACCGAGTTGGCGAACGCGGTGGCGGAGGCGTCGTTGTCGACCCGGATCGTGCCGAGCTCGCCGCCGATCGAGATGATGACGCTCTTGCCCTGCGCCTGCTTGGTCTTGATGTCCGAGCGGAACTGCGCGTCGGTGTAGCCGTTCAGACCGGCCGTGTCCAGCTTGAAGGTGACCGCGCCCGGCGTCGCCGTGGCGTCCGCGAAGGAGACCGCGATGATGTCGTAGTCGGCCGGCACATCGGTGAGCTTCTGGACGGCCGCGCCGTTGTTGAAGTTCTGCCAGTAGCCGGTCACCGCGTGCTTGGGCACGGCGGGGCCGGGGCCACCGGAACCGGGCTTGGCCGTACGGGCGCTGACGGCGGCCGACTTGACCGACTCACCGGCCGCGTTGGTGGCGCTCACCGTGAACTGGTACGCCGTGTCGGCGGCCAGCCCCGTGACGGTCGCCGAGGTCCCGGTGGAGGTGGTGGCCTGCACACCGTCCCGGTACACCTTGTAGCCGGTCGCGCCGGAGACCGCGTTCCAGGACAGGGCCACGGAAGAGGTCGTCGTGGCACCCGCGGTGAGACCGGCCGGGGCCGCCGGGATGACCGGGCCGGGGCCGTCGCCGCCACCGCCGCCGTCCGGGCCCGTCACCTCGACGTCGTCGGCGAAGTAGGCGGACTGCCCGTACCAGCCGTGGGTGTAGACGGTCACCGAGGTGGTGTTGGCGCCGGTCTTGAAGCTCGTGGAGAGCTTGGTCCAGGTGGAGGAGCCCGGCGTCCAGGTGGAGACGTCGGTCGTTCCGCTGCCGGTCACGCCGAGGTAGGCGTAACCGCCCTGCACCCAGGAGCTCAGCGCGTACGTCGAGTTGGGCTTCACGGCCACGGTCTGCGTGCACTTGGCGTGGTCCTGGCCGGCCGGAGTGGCCTTCAGGGCCGACGTGCCGCTGCGCACGGGCGTGGTGACGGTGGCGCCGCTGCCGGCGGAACAGGACCAGTTGGCGAGCCCCGACTCGAAGCCCGCGTTCTTGGCGTTGTTGACGTCGGCGGCCTGGGCGGTGGAGACCAGTCCGGTGACGGTGAGGGCGCCGGCCGCGATGACGGCCATGGCGCCGCCGAGGAAGGGCCGGGAGGTGTGCCTTCTGCGTCTTCTGCTGCCTGCGGAGCGTTGCACGGGGTCCTCCGTGGGGAGTTGGTGGTGCGTGGCGGGGATGGTGCGGCGGTGCGGGCTGGCGGACGGACGGGTGCGCGGCGACGGGGATGGGGAAGGGCCGCGCGGGTGGAGCGGAAGCGGTCGTCACCGCTGGCGGATAAACTGGTCCAGACCAATCAAGTTGTCAAGACCTCTGGCAGTGAAAGGGGCTTCGCGAGGTATCGGCGCGCACCGGCTCCGGTCGCCCGCCCGGTGCTCGGCGGAGAGGTCCGGACCGGATTTTCTTTGCCGGACGGTGACCCGGCGTCCGCGCTTCGCTACCCACAAGGGTGATCTTGCCGAAGGTCTCCGTACCGTGACGAGAACCACCCGCCGAAACGGTCCGGAACGCGCCCCTGTCCGTCCTGACGTGCGGGAATGGAAGCCTGACCGGATTCTGGATGGCGGGTTCGGTAACGCTCCGCAAGGACGGCGGAGTTGACCGGAATCGATTTCGTCCCGTTTAGCACCCGACCTCCGTACGAACGGTGTTCGCATGATGACGCACAGGTCTCCGATAACTGTTCTCTGCCTGATGAGACGTGGCTAAAGTGCTGAGACAGGAGCACGGAGCAGGAGCGATTGCGGCCGACGTCTCGACGGCGGCCGGAGCCGAACGGGGAAGAGCGTGCCGACCGCGATAGCAGTGACGAGTGCAGATCTGGTGCTGCCGCCCACCGATCAGCAGACACCGACCGCGGCCCTGCTCCAGGCCCCCGAAGCCCAGGCCCTGGAGCTGGCGATCGGCGACATGCATCTCCTGCTCGAACAGCACGGATATGTGATCGCCCTCTATCCGTCCGGCATCCGGCCCGAACACGTCAGACGGCTCCACTCCATGCGCTCGGTCCTGGAGAGCGACCGGATCGCGCTGGTCGAGGTCGACCTGCCGCCGCTCGGCGTCGCCGTACTCGTGCGCCAGCTGCGGCAGTTGTCCATCTGCGACTTCAGCCCCGGCGTCGTCGCCTCCGCCGCCCGGCTGCTGTCCCACTACATCTACGCCGGCGCCCTGCTCAACTCCGTCGCCAGGCTCGACCGGGTCCCGGTCAGCCTCAAGAGCCACGCCAGGTCCTGGGTCCCCGGCTCCCAGTTCGCCGTGCTCGCCGGCCCCGAACCGCAGCTCATCAAGGTCGGCCCGGACGCCGAACCGCTGGCCGGACCGGAATTCCGTACGCATCTCCTGATCGCGCGAGGGCAGTTGACGTCGGACTGGGTGCAGGAGACCCTCGCGCCCGCCTGGCAGGTCCAGGCCGTCCACGAGACGCCTGTTCCCGCCGACTCGCCGCGCTGGTGGGGCACGGGAAAGCTGGTGGAGTTCGCCGCCCACCTCCCGGACATCTCCGTGCTGTACCAACTGGTCGCCTCCGTCCGCCGGGAGAGATGCCACTGGTGCGCCATGGAACTCATCGGTGACCGCTGCGCCTTCTGTTCCGCACCGCTCGCCGCACCCGAGAACCGCACGCCGTCCACCGGTGTCCTCCAGTTGGAGGCAGGCAAGCCCTCCGGCCCCTAGGCCCGCCCGGCCCAGGCACCCGGCCCACGGGCCCGTACCGCCTCACCGGGCCTCCCTCTCCGTCCGCTGCCCACGCATCCGATTCGAACGAGGTTGTCCGGCCCATGAACTCCCGCCAGCGCCGCGGCGTGATACTCCTGCTCCTGTCGGTCCTGTGTGCCTTCGGTGCCTTCGCCGGCGTCCTCTCGGTGATCAGCGATGTGAACTCCAAGGTCGGTCCCGAGGTCACCGCCTACCAGCTGAAATCCGATGTGGCTCCCTATACGGCCCTGAACAGCGGTCAGTTCGAGAAGATCACGATGCCCAAGCGCTGGCTCTCGGAGAACGCCGTCACCGACCTGCGGGAGGTCGAAGGCAAGATCGCCGTCACCGAGCTGCGCGGCGGCTCGCTCCTCCAGTCGGACATGATGGTGCGCAAACCCGAACTCCGCGCCGGAGAGCAGGAGATCGCCATTTTGATCGACGCCGCCACCGGCGTCGCCGGCAAGATCACACCGGGCGCCACCGTCAACATCTACGCCACCTTCGCCGGCGAGCAGCAGCAGGAGAACGCCACTCCGGCCCAGTCCAAGGTCATCGTCTCCAACGCCAAGGTGCTGGAGGTCGGCAAGCTCACCGCGCTCAACCCGAGCGGTGACGACCGGCGCACCCAGATGACCGAGGCCGTGCCGATCACCTTCGCGCTCAACACGCTGGACACCCAGCGCATCGCCTACGCCGAGTCCTTCGCGGAGCACGTACGTCTCGCACTCGTCGCCCCCGGCAGCGACGGCACCATCCGCCCGGGCGACCGCACCTACACGCTCGACAAGGACAAGTGAGGGACCGGATGACCACCAGAATCCTCCCGGCCGTGGCCGACCCGGACGCGGCCCGCTCCCTCACCACTCTGCTCAGCCAGCTGCCCGACGCCGAACCCGCGGCCCCGGTCACCGACTCCACGCAGCTGATCGACACGTTGGCGCGCCTGGCCGGCGAGGCGCTGGACGAGCTGCCCGAAGTGGTGCTGGTGCACGAGCGGATCGGCCCGGTCCCGGCGCTGGAGCTGATCCGGGAGGTGTCCCTGCGGTTCCCGTCCGTCGGGGTCGTCATGATCACCACGGACGCCGGCCCGCACCTCTTCGCCGACGCGATGGACTCCGGCGCCCGCGGCCTGGTCACGCTGCCCGTGGGGTACGAGGAACTCGCCAACCGGGTCCAGGCGGCGGCCCAGTGGTCGACCGGCGTACGCCGCCACCTCTCCTCCGCCGGCGACGTCTTCACCGGACCCGGCGGCACCGTCGTCACGGTCACCGGCGCCAAGGGCGGCGTCGGCGCCACCGTCACCGCCATCCAACTCGCCCTGGCCGCTCAGGCGTCCGGCCACACCGTCGCGCTGGTCGACATGGACCTCCAGACCGGCGACATCGCCTCCTTCCTCGACGTACAGTTCCGCCGCTCGCTCGTCGACCTGGCGCTGATCACCGACATCTCGCCGCGCGTCCTCGCCGACGCCGTCTTCTCGCACTCCACCGGCCTCGCCCTCCTCCTGGCTCCCGGCGAAGGCGAACGCGGCGAGGAGGTCAGCGACCGCTCGGCGCGCCAGATCGTCAGCGCGCTCCGCTCGCGGTACGAGATCGTGGTCATCGACTGCGGCGGCCAGATGAACGGCGCCAACGCGGCGGCCATCGAGATGGCGGACACGGCCCTGCTGGTGACGACCCCGGACGTGGTCGCGGTGCGCGGCGCGAAACGCATCGTACGGATGTGGGAACGGCTCCAGATCCGCAAGGCCGAGGAGACCGTCACCCTGGTCAACCGCTTCACCCGCAACACCGAGATCCAGCCACCTCTGATCCAGAAGATCACCGGCACCCGGGTCGCCTCCGCCGCGGTCCCCGCCAACTTCAAGGAGCTCCAGGCCGCCGTCGACTCCGGGCGCCTGCACGAACTGGACGTCAGGAGCACGGTCAAGCAGGCTCTGTGGGGCCTGGCCGGAGAGCTGGGCATCGTCAAGCCGAGCGCGACCGCCAAGAAGTCCGGCGGCGTTCTGGCCAGGAGGAACAGCGGCACCTTCAAGAACGACCGGGGCTCGATCGGACGCCCGCGCCGCCGGCGCGGCGGGCCCGCCGACGCTGAGGGGACACGTTGAGCGATGACGACGACGACCGGAAGGACGGCTCGCGGCTCCATAAGGAGGCCCTGGCGACCCTGGCAGCGGCGGGAGGCTGACCGCGGTCGGATCCGGCAGTTCCGACGGAACGACCGCGGCCAGACCGCGATCGAGTTCCTCGGCATGACCCCCTTCATCATCCTGATCATGCTCGTGCTCTGGGAGTGCGCACTGATCGGCTACACCTTCAGCCTCGCGGGCAACGCGGCGGACGTGGGCGCGCGCAAGGGGAGCGGCGCGGAGTACGGGGCCGATGCGGCCTGCCGGGCGGGCGCGATGAAGGATCTGCCCGACGCCTGGTCGGGCACGGCCCAAGTGAGCTGCGGCACGGGCTCGGACCTGTACGAGGCCGAGGTGCGGCTCAAGGTCCCGGTGCTGGTGCCGGGCCTGTTCGACCTGGACATCCCCATCACCGGTGAAGCCGGATCGCCGAGGGAGGACTGAGTGATGACGGCAACCGTGAACGCATCGCCGAACACCCGCCGGGACCGCGGCCAGGTCGCCCTGGAGTACCTCGGCTTCCTGCCGCTCCTGCTCCTCGTCGCCATGGGCGCCCTCCAGCTCGGCCTCGCCGCGTACGCCGCCAACCAGGCGGGCACGGCCGCCCGCGCCGGAGCCCGTACGGCGGCCAGCTACGACGCCCACGGGGACCCGGAGTCCGTGGCCCGCGGCTCGGTGAGCGGCTGGCTGAGCGGCGACGGGTTCGGGTACAGCCAGAGCGGCGGCGAGGACATCACCGCCACGGTCAAGGTCAAGGTCCCGTCCGTCGTCCCCGGCCTGGACGGCTGGGTGGCGACCCGGAGCGCCACGATGCCGCGCGAGTAGCGCCACGCACGGCCCACGCCGACCCGGCCCCGCACCACCCGTCACACCGAGGAGAGTTACGCCGATGAGCCTGCGGGCACGCATGACCGCCCCGGACGAGCAGGGCAGCGGTCGGGAGGACGGCCACCTGGTGGCCACCTACCGGGCCAAGCTGCTGGAGGAGATCGACCTCGCGGAGATGTCCTCGCTGGCCGCCGCCGACCGGCGGGCCCGGCTGGAGCGCGTACTCGGCCACATCATCAGCCGTGAGGGCCCGGTCCTCTCCACCGTCGAGCGCTCGCAGCTGATCCGGCGCGTCGTGGACGAGGCGCTCGGCCTCGGCATCCTGGAACCGCTCCTGGAGGACGCGTCGATCACCGAGATCATGGTGAACGGCCCGGACCAGATCTTCGTCGAGCGCAGCGGCAAGGTCGAGCAACTGCCGCTGCGCTTCGGCTCGCACGAGCAGCTGATGCAAACCATCGAGCGCATCGTGTCGACCGTCAACCGCCGTGTGGACGAGTCGAATCCGATGGTCGACGCACGGCTGCCGAGCGGCGAACGTGTCAACGTGATCATCCCGCCGCTCTCGCTGACCGGTGCCACGCTCACCATCCGCCGCTTCCCGCGCTCCTTCACCCTCCAGGAGATGATCGGCTTCGGCTCGCTGGACGAGCAGATGCTGATCCTGCTGGCCGGTCTCGTCCAGGCCAAGTTCAACATCATCGTCTCGGGCGCCACCGGCACCGGCAAGACGACGCTCCTCAACGCGCTCTCCGGCCTCATCCCGAACACCGAGCGCATCGTGACCATCGAGGACTCCGCCGAACTCCAGCTCCAGCAGAGCCATGTGATCCGGCTGGAGTCCCGGCCGGCCAACGTCGAGGGCAAGGGCCAGATCACCATCCGCGACCTGGTCCGCAACTCGCTGCGTATGCGGCCCGACCGCATCGTCGTCGGTGAGGTCCGTGGCGGTGAGTCGCTCGACATGCTCCAGGCGATGTCCACCGGCCACGACGGCTCGCTCGCCACCGTCCACGCCAACAACGCCGAGGACGCGCTGATGAGGCTCCAGACCCTGGCTTCGATGTCCGAGGTGGAGATCCCGTTCGAGGCGCTGCACGACCAGATCAACAGCGCCGTCGACGTGATCGTCCAGCTCACCCGGCACGCCGACGGCACCAGGAAGATCACCGAGATCGCGGTGCTCGACTCGCACGGCCGCGACCCGTACCGGATCGTCACGGTGGCCCGCTTCAACGGGCAGCCGATGGCCTCCGACGGCCGGATCCACGGCCGCTTCCAGTACCTGCCGCTGCCTCGCAGGGTCGCCGACCGCCTCTACATGGCGAGCCAGCCGATCCCGCAGGCGTTCGGCATCGCGCAGAGCGCCGAACAGCTCGCCACCCGAGAGGCCAACTAGGTACCGCGCATGGACAACGTCAACCTCCCTCTGCTCACCGTCGGCGTCACGCTGATCGCCTGTGTGCTCGGCGTGATGGGCCTGTACGCCTACTCCGGCGGCAAGGCCGACCGCGACGCGCTCGTCGAGCGGCTCTCGTACGTCGGCCAGGTCCCCGAGACCGGCCGCCGGCGCCGGTTCCGGAACCTGGACCGGCGGCTGCGGGCCACCGCGCTCGGCCGGAGGCTGGAGCTGAAACTCGCGGCGACCGGCATGGAGCTCACGCCCGGAGAGTTCTTCGTCTACGCGCTCCTCGCGATGGCCGGGCTGTGGATGATCGCCTCCTCCGTGCTTGCCACCTTCTTCGGCCCGGTTGCCGCGCTGATCGGTCTCTGGGGCACCAACGCGTTCCTCAACTGGCAGCGGATCAAGCGCACCGAGAAGTTCATCAACCAACTCCCGGAGCTCTCCCGCATCCTGGCCAACGCCACTCAGGCGGGCCTGGCCCTGCGCACCGCGCTCTCCATGGCCGCCGAGGAGCTGGAGGACCCGGCAGGCGAGGAACTGGCGCGCGTGGCACGGCGGTTGGCGGTGGGCGAATCGCTGGATGAGGCGCTGAGCGAACTGACCGACCGACTGCCGTCCCGAGAACTCGTCGTCCTGGTGACGACGTTGGTCCTCTCCAACCGGGCCGGCGGTACGGTCGTCAGCTCGCTGCGCAACCTCACCGAGACGCTGGAGGAGCGCAAGGAGACCCGCCGGGAGGTCAAGACCCAGCTCTCGCAGGTGACCGTCACCGCCTACGCCGTACCGGTCTTCGGCATCGGCGCGATGCTCCTGATGAACGCGGTCATGCCGGGAGCGCTGGACCGGATGACCGGCGCCTTCATCGGCCAGGCCGCGGTGGTCGTGGCCCTCGCCCTGTACGCGGTCGGGTTCGTGGTCATCCGCCGCCTCTCCCGCATCGACGTCTGAGACCAGGAAGAAGAGGTACGGACATGGATCTGCTGCTCGCCCTGGTCGTCGGCCTCGCCGTCTACGGGGCCATCCACGGCATCCGGATGTACCGGGCCGACGCCAAACTTCCCGGCGACCTCGCCATCGCGCTGGAATCCGGCTCCTCGCGCACGAGCGCGGTCGGCTCCGGCATCGACCGGCTCGGCATCCGCTGGGCCCCGATGGTGCTGCGGATGATGGGCCCGAAGGCGGTCAACAAGAAGCGCCGCCAGATCGACCTGGCCGGAAACCCGGGCGGCCTCACCATCGACCGTTACGCGGCCCGCCGCGCCGTCTACGGCGCGCTCGGCCTCCTCGGCGCCTTCTCCATGCTCCTGCGCGGCCAGCTCTTCCTGGCTCTCCTCATGATCGCGTTCGGCCTGTTCTGGGTGGAGGCGGGCATCTGGTCGGCGATCCGGGTCCGCCGCGAGCACATCGAGCGCACGCTGCCGGACTTCCTCGACGTCCTCGCCGTCGTCGTCTCCGCCGGCCTCGGCTTCCGGCAGGCGCTGGACCGGGTGGCGGAGAAGTACGAGGGCCCGTGGTCCGACGAACTCCGCATCACCCTGCGCCAGATGGACATGGGCGTCAGCCGCCGCCAGGCCTTCGAGGAACTGCGCAGACGCAACGACTCGGAGCAGGTCGCGATGTTCGTCACCACGCTCCAGCAAGGTGAGGAGCTCGGCGCTCCGATCGTCGAGACGCTCATCCAGATCGCCAACGACATGCGCCGCACCGACGCGCAGAACGCCCGCCGCAAGGCGGCCAAGGCGGTCCCGAAGGCGACGTTCGCGGTCACGACGTTCCTGCTGCCCGGCACGCTCGTTCTCCTCACGGTCGGGTTCGTGTACGGAGCCGACGTCGACTTCTCGTTTCTCTCGGGCGGCTGACATGAACGGCGTACGGGAAGGGGACGACGGGGACAGCGGAGCCTTACGGGGAACGAGGCGGAGGTGACAGGAACATGGCCTATCAACTGAGCGGATCCCATCCCGGCCTGACCGCCGACCTGACCCGGGCCCACGCCGGTACTCCGGCGGCCCCGGCCTTCGCCATCCAGGTCAACGCGCTCCAGGCGATGTGCCGCCAGGTCTTCGGCTTCCGGCTGGCGATGATCGCGATCGCGACCCCGTACGCCATCGGCCACACCGCACCCGGCCTTCCCACCTGGTTCATCGGCTCGGCCATCCTGGTCACCTTCATGGGCTCGTACGTCCTCTTCCGTGACTGGGAACGCTTCGGCCCCGTCCTCCTGCGCCACCCGTGGCTCCTCGCCGTCGACATGGCCTTCGGCTCGCTCCTGCTGATCACCGCGACACCCGAGTCGACCCTCGCGTACGTCACCGTCTGCACCCCGCTCCTGGCGGGCCTGGTCCAGGGCTGGCGCGGCGCGGCGGTCTTCGCGGCGCTCCAGGTGGTGATCGTCTTCGGCGTGTACGCGAGCGTCCCGAAGCTGGAGGCGGGCGGCGCGACGGCGTTGCTGCTGCCCGGCTTCTGCGTGATCGCCGGAGCGGTCGGCGTCACTCTGCGCAACCTGCTCCTCCGCTTCGGCGCGGCCACGCAGGCGCTCACCGAGACCAGGGCGCGGCTGGCGGTGAACGAGGCGGTGGAAGGCGAACGCACGCGCCTGGCGCGGGAGATGCACGACTCGGTGGCCAAGACCCTGCACGGCCTGGCGCTGGCCGCCGACGGCCTGGCGTGCTCGGCCGACCGGACGGACCCGCCGACGGTACGCCACCAGGCGGAGCTCGTCGCCCGGGCCGCGCGCCGAGCCGCCGCTGAGGCGCGCGAGCTGCTCACGGACCTGCGGCGCGAACAGGGCCTGGAGGGCGGCGTGGACCTGGTGACGGAACTGGCGGCCCAGGCAGCGGACTTCACCGCCCGCCACCCGGTGACGGCCACGTTCCGCCGGCTGTCCGAGGAGACCCCGGTGCCACCGGTCCCGCACGCGGTGGCCCGCCAGCTCCTCACGGTCGCCTCGGAGGCACTGGAGAACGCGCACCGCCACGCGGGCCCCACGTACCTGGTCGTCCTGGCCGGGGTGAAGGGCGATGTGCTGCGGATGAGCGTGTACGACGACGGCCGCGGCCTGCCCGCCGGAACCACACTGGAGGGCCTGCACCTGGCGGGCCACTTCGGCCTGGTCGGCATGGTGGAGCGGGCGGCGTCGATCGGGGCCCGGATCCGGATCGGCCGGGGCAAGGCGGAGCGGGGGACGGAGGTACGGGTGGAGCTCCCGCTGGCGGCGCTGGTGCCTTCGCTGCCGCCGCCGTTCGCGCCGTCGGCCCCGGTACCTGCCGGACCCACCTCTGTCCCCGCCGCCCACATGTCATCCCCATGACCCGTCTGACCCCTCTGACCACCGACCCCTGATTCCCCGACCCCGAGAGGAGGCCGCACGATGCCGGACGACGTCTCCGAACCAGGCCCCCCGCACCCCGCGACCGTTCCCCCAGCCCTGCCGCCCGCTCCCGCCACGGCCCGGCTCCGGGTGGTGGTGGCCGACGACAACCCGGTGGTCCGCGCGGGCCTGGGCGTCCTGCTCTCGGGCCGGGCCGACATCCAGGTCGTCGCGGAGGCGGCGGACGGCCGCGAGGCGTACGAGAAGACGCTCCACCACCGCCCGGACGTGGTCCTGCTGGACGTCCGCATGCCCGGCGTGGACGGCATCTCGGCGCTGCCGCACCTGGTGGGCATCGCGCCGGTCCTCATGCTGACGTACAGCCGCGAGAGCGAGATCGTGCACGAGGCGCTGCGCCTCGGCGCCGGAGGCTATCTGGTGCACGGCGAGTTCACGGCGGACCAGCTGGTGCAGGCGGTACGGGACACGAGGAACGGCCGCGCCAACTTCACCGCCACGGCCGCCGACGCGCTGCTGGCCCACATGCGCCACGGCACGGCCCCGGAGCGGGCCCCGCTGCCGGACGGCCTGGGCGCGGCACTCACAACGGCGCCCGCGCAGACGCCTGTTCCCGCTTTCGTCCACGAGCCCTCACGACAGCGCGAACATTCCGAAAGTCTTTCGCAACTGCAACCTGTTGTGGGACAGTCTTCTGTAACCGGGGGGCCGGTCTCATCCCCCAACAGGCAGCAGTACGGGCTGAGTTCGAGGGAGGTGGAGGTCATGGAGCTGATTGCGTCCGGAATGAGTAATCAGCAGATCGCCGCCACCTGCTTCATCAGCGAGAAGACCGTCAAGAACCACATCAACCGCATCTTCACCAAGCTCCACAGCACCAGCCGCAGCGAGGCCATAGCCCGCTGGCTCGGCACGGCGCCCCGGGACCCAGGACGGCACCCATGACCGCCCGGAAGGTGAACCGGACGTTACTCACGGGGGCCCAGGAGACCTTTTGGGCCCGGGAATGGGCCCACGGACCCTCTGACCGCGCGGGAGTTCCCCTCTATATTTCTCCCGTCACCGACGGCACCGGCCAGGAGGAAGCCGGTACCGAAGGCACCACCGCGGAAACGCCCGAGTCGGCCGGCAGACGGCCGGCCGAACCAGGAGGGGAACACCATGTCGGACATCACCCTGAAGACCGCCGTCCGCGTCAACGGCTGGGCCAACACGGCCGTCACCGCCGTCCGGAAGCGGTACGCGGCGAAGGACCGGGGGCAGACGGCGTTCGAGTACCTGGGGATCATTCTGGTGGTCGTGGCGATCATCGGCGCGATCGTGGCGACGGGTATCGGCGGGGCGATCTCGGCGCGCATCAGCGGACTGGTGAACTCGATCACGGCGAAGTGATTCGTATCCTGCACAAGGAGCAAGGGCAGGCCTTTCCCATCTACGTGATGATGGTGGCGGGCCTGCTCTTCCTTGCGTTGGCCTTCTTCGCTGTCGGCAAGGCCTCGGCATTGCGCAACGAGTCCCAAGGCGCGGCTGACGCCGCCGCGCTGGCCGCTGCTCAGCAGGCACGTAGCGACTTCGGGACCGGATTCCTCGCTTCGCTTCCTGCCAACATGCTGGACGCCTTCCTCGACGGGTCTTTCGTGGCACCCTGCCAGGAGGCCCAGCGACTGGCTGACGCCAACGGCACCGATCAGCAGCTCTGCTACTCGACCCCCGGATACCTACGCGACCGGGTCACGGTCGAGGTCCAAGGACGCAAGACGGTGGACTCTTCGGTTCTCCCCGGTTCGGAGAACAGGAAGGCCGTGGCCAAGGCCACCGCGGTCATCGAGTTCCGCTGCCCCAACCCCAAGGCGGTGGACCTCACCGGTGACGGAGTCCTGGACCTCTTCACCTTCACGTGCCGGAACGGCGAAAACGTCGAGATCACGCCGGCCAGCCCTCCACCGTGGGAGAGCGTGAGCAGGACTCTCTTTGATGTCCGGTTGGTCGACCAGTGACAGTGAAGCGAACGATGAGTAGAGGATTCTGACCATGACCATGCGGTGGACCACGACAGCCAGAAGGACGACGGTCGCAGCGGCGATGGCCGCGGTCCTCAGCCTGCCCCTTGTCGGCTGCGGTGGTGACGACGGCGGCGACGCGCCGAGTACAGGTTCTGCGGGTACGTCCGCTCCGGCTAGCTCTTCTCCCGAGGACAAGGGTGAGCGGCAGAACGACACCGCTGCCGGCGATAACGTCGACCCGGATGTCAAGCTCGCGGAGGCACGCGGTCAGAATGGCCTGACGCTGCTCATCAACCAGGTCAAGCGGGATTCCGGTGGGTTCGTGACCGTTCAAGGTGTGATCAAGAATGGCGGTGAAACCACCGAGAACACGTCCAATTGGGTGGGGCAGGAGTCCGCGCTCGTAGCGAAGAACCCCAACTCGGTCGCCGGGGCAACCCTGGTGGACAAGGCAGGCAAGAAAAACTACTACGTACTGCGGGACACCGATGGCAGGTGTCTGTGTACGACAGCGATCGTCCCGCTGTCACCGGGCGATTCCGCTTCGGTCTTCATGCAGTTCCCGTCGCCTCCCCAGGAAACGACGGAAGTCGACTTCACCCTGCCGACTTTCGCTACTACCTCACTCAAGATCTCCGGGTGACTGCGGACATGGATACCACCCGACGTGTTGGGACCAAGCGCAGCGCCGGCCGCCTGATGGCCGTTGCCGTGCTCGTGGTGAGCAGCGTGGTCCTGAGCACATCCGTCTCCTACGGCGACGACGGACCCAGCGTGCCACCTGGCACGGAGGCGACATCCGAGGCCCCCGTTCCCATCGATGCGAACGACCCTGATCTGAAGATGCCCGAGGGCGGGACGCTAGCACCTGGCAAGGTCCTCGACATCGTCCAGGTAGTGGAAGACCTCGGCGGCGAAGAACGCCGCGAGGACAGCAACGCCGACATCAAGTTCGCGCTCCAGGCCGAAGTCCTCTTCGGCAAGGACAGCGCGAAGCTGAGCTCGGCGGCCAACGCCCGTATCGCCGCCATCGCCGACGAGATCAGGAAGCAGAACGCCACCAAGGTCCGCGTCTTCGGCTTCACCGACAACCTCGGCTCCTCCGCCCACGGCGACGTGCTCTCCAAGAAGCGCGCCGACGCCGTGCACGGAGTCCTCTCCAAGGCGCTCGGCCCCACGATCACGTACGAGATCCGTGGCTACGGCGAGCAGTATCCGATCGCCAGCAACAGCGACGAAGAGGGCCGGAAGAAGAACCGCCGCGTGGAGGTCTCCTTCCCGCGCGGCGAGGGTTCCTGAGCCCTGCCGGGAAACACGCACGGCCAGGGGGCCGGCACCGTGACGCGATCGCGGTGCCGGCCCTCCGCCATCACGCCAACTGCCGCCGCACCAGCTCCTTGAGATGGCCCCCCGCCCGCGCCAACAACTCACCAGGCCGACCCTGTTCCACGATCCGCCCCTCCGCCATCACCACCACTCGGGCTGATCGAGTGGTGCGGCCCGGCGCGCTCCACGGAGGAGTTCGCCGTCGCCATGGGCTTCGACGGTACGAAGGACCTCCACCACCGCTTGCTGCGGATCCGGGCCGCCCTGATCGCCCGGGAGGCGCTGGAGCCGATGGACTGGGCGCGGGCGCTCCTCGCCACCGAGCTGGCCTTCGCCAGTGACGTGGTCGGTTCCGGTTACGAGTGGTCCACCACGACCGGCTGGTCCGACGAGACGACCGTGCGCGTCTTACGCTCCACCCAGCTGAAGCTGATCCGCACCGTGGCCCCGCTGGTCGGCCGCGCTCTCGGCACCCGCCCTCCTCTCCGCCCGGCGCCCGGCTGACGCCACCAAGCCGCCGAGCCGCCCATGTGCCGACGTACCGACGCACAGACGCACAGACGCACAGAGGCCCCCGCGCACCACCACACCGAGGCCCGGAGCACCCGCCCCGGAGGACATAATCGGCAATATGTCCGATCACCAGCTCCGCACCCGGATGCCCGGCACCCCCGCCCCGCACCGCCGCGACCCCGCCTCCCGGGCGGCCGCCGCGCTCCGGGCCGCCGCGCCCGCGCTCGCGGTCTACGCCGCCGTCCGGGCCCTGGGGCTCCTGGTCCTCCGGGTGGCCGCCGAGGTATCCGGCAAGGACCCCTTGGCGCGGCTCACCGGGCGCTGGGACTCCGTCTGGTACCAGCGCATCGCGGAGAACGGCTACGGCTACACCGTCACCCTCCCCGGCGGCGCCCTCCACTCCGACCTGGCCTTCTTCCCGCTCCTCCCGGCCCTGGAGCGCGGCCTCGCCGAGGTGACCCCGCTCACTCTCGGCGGCGCCGGCCTCCTGGTCGCCTGGACGGCCGGGCTGCTCGCCGCGTGGGGCATCTTCGCCGTGGGGGCGGAGCTGTACGGACGGCGTACGGGAGTGGTGCTGGCCGCGCTCTGGGGCGTGTATCCGACGGCGTTCGTCCAGTCGATGGCGTACACGGAGACGCTCTTCACCGCACTCGCCGCCTGGGCGCTGTACGCGGTCCTCAAGGGCCGCTGGCTCGTGGCGGGCGCGCTCTGCGTCCTGGCCGGACTCACCCGCCCCTCGGCCGCCGCCCTCATCGCGGCCCTGGCGATCACCGCCGCCATCACGCTCGTACGGGAGATCCGCGCCGGGAACGGCATCGGCCCGGTGCTCCGCCGCAACGCCCGGATGATCGCCGGAGTGGCGCTCGCACCGCTGGGCTGGCTGGCGTACGTGGTGTTCGTCGCCGTGCGCGAAGGCAGCCCGGTCGCGTACTTCGACGTGCAGGCGCAGTGGGGCAACAGCATCGACGGCGGCCGCGCGCTCGCCGCCTTCATCGCCGGGCTGCCGCTGCCCGCCGCGCTCGGACTCTGCGCGGCGCTCGGGCTGCTCGGCCGGCTGGTGGTGCTCTGCGTACGGCAGCGGCAGCCGCTGCCGCTCCTCGTCTACGGAATCGCGATCGTCGTCATCTCGCTCATCGGCGCCGGGTACTTCGGCTCGCGGCCCCGCCTGATGATGCCCGCCTTCCCGCTGCTCCTCCCGCCCGCCGCCGCCCTCGTACGGCTGCGGGGTACGGGACGTACGGCCGCCGTCATCGCCGTACTCGCCTGCGCGTCGGCGGCCTACGGCGCCTGGACCCTGCTCGGCGCGGGCCCGCCGTAAAGCCCTAAAGGGTGCCGGGCCGTCCCCATGACGTCCCCACCGCCCGCAGCTCCACCCGCACACCCGGCCGCACTCCCCACCGCTCCATCGCGCCCGCCTCCGCCTCCACCACATGGCGGGACCGCAGGCGCGGCAGGCCGAGGCGGCCGGGCTTCATCGTGCGGACGGCCAGCACCGTGAAGTTCCGGTCCAGGTACGCCACATCGATCGCGAACCGCATCCGGAACGTGTGCACGCTCCCGGCCGGAGTGAGCAGCAACGCCCCGTCGATCCCGTCCCGCCCGAGCAGCCCCCGGGTACGGGCCCGGTACGAGGCCGCTATCCGCAGCGGCACCTCCCGGGCCCCGCCGTCCCCGCCGACCGTCAACGTCCCGTCGCCGTCCCGCCACGTCCTCGTCCTCATGGGCACCGACCGTAGCCTCCGGCGTACGCCGCTGGGTCCGGAACGGCCGCGCCTGGGCCCCAGGGCCCAAGCTCCCGGTCAGCGCGGCCGATTAGGGTCGTGGTGTGGACCTCGCGCTGCTCGCCGTCGCCGCTGTCTGGGGTGGAGTCACCGGACTGCTGATCCCGCGCGCCGCGTACCGGTTCGCCGTCGACCCCGAGGAGCCCTGGCACACCGCGTGCCCGGCCGGACACGCGTTCACCGGCCGGCTCGGAGGGTGGCTGGGCCCGGCGCGCTGCACGTCCTGCGTGCCCCGGACGCAGGCATCCGTGCGGTACGGAGACGAAGGCGACGCCTCCGTACCGCCGGACGGACACGAAAACGCCGCCTCCGTATCGCCGTACGGACCCGAACGCGAGGCCCCCGCCGCCCGTCCACCGCACCCCGCCTCCTACGCCCCCGGCACCCTCGCGCCCCTCATCACCGTCCTCACCTGCCTCGCGCTCGCCGCCGCCACGGGGCCCCGGCCCGAGCTCGCCGCGTGGCTGCTCCTCGCTCCGCCCGCCGTCCTCCTCGCCACCGTCGACCGCCGCGTCCACCGGCTGCCCGACCCGCTCACCCTGCCTCTGGCCGCCGCGGCCGTCCTCCTGCTCGGCGCGGCCGCCCTCCTCCCCGGACACGCCGGATCCTGGACCTCCGGGCTCCTCGGCGGGCTCGTGCTCGGCGGCTTCTACCTCCTGCTCTTCCTCATCAACCCGGACGGCATGGGCTTCGGCGATGTGAAGCTGGCCCTGGCCCTGGGCGTGGCCCTCGGCTGGTACGGCTGGGAGGTGCTGTTCCTCGGCGGGTTCGCCGGGTTCCTGTTCGGCGCGGCGTACGGGCTCGGGCTCGTCCTGCTCCGTCGCGCGGGCCGGAAGACCGGCATCCCGTTCGGGCCGTTCATGATCGCCGGGGCGCTGGTCGGTGTGCTGCTCGGCGCCCTCGCGGCCTGAGCCCCGGGCCCGGCAGGTGAACGACCCGTACGCCCCGGAATCCGTACGCCCGGAATCCATTCGCGCCACTCACCCCCGGCCTGACACGATCCCTGTATGTCCGAACAGTCCCCTCCGCCTCCTCCGTCCCGTCCGGCCCCTCACTCCGCCCCGTCCTTCGCCTCCGCCGCCTCCCGCGACCGGTTCGAGGCCCTCGTCGCCGAGGCGGACTCCGTCTCCGTGGACGGGTGGGACTTCTCCTGGCTGGAGGGCCGGGCCACCGAGCAGCGGCCCTCCTGGGGATACGCGCGCGCGATGGCGGACCGGCTCGGTGAGGCGCGGGCCGCGCTCGACATCCAGACCGGCGGCGGCGAGGTGCTCGCCGCCGCGCCGAAGCTCCCGCCGGTCACCGTGGCCACCGAGTCCTGGCCGCCGAACATCGCCCGCGCCACCGCGCTCCTGCACCCTCTCGGTGCCGTCGTCGTCGCGGACGCGGACGAGCCGCCGCTGCCCTTCGGCGACGCGGCCTTCGACCTGGTGGTCAGCCGGCATCCGGTGACCACCTGGTGGGAGGAGGTCGCCCGCGTGCTCGCACCCGGCGGCACGTACTTCTCGCAGCAGGTCGGACCGGCCAGCGTCTTCGAGCTCGTCGAGTTCTTCCTCGGCCCGCAGCCGCCCGAGGTACGCAACGGCCGCGACCCCGAGGACGCGCGCGCCGCCGCCGAGGCGGCCGGTCTGGAGGTCGTCGATCTGCGGCCGGAGCGGTTGCGCACCGAGTTCCTCGACATCGGCGCGGTCGTCTACTTCCTCCGCAAGGTGATCTGGATGGTGCCCGGCTTCACCGTCGGGCGGTACCGGCCCCAACTGGCCGCGCTCCACCGGAAGATCGAGGAGGAGGGGCCCTTCCTCGCCCACACCACGCGCTTCCTGATTGAGGCCCGCAAGCCCCTGTGACGTATCAAGAAGTGTCAACCTGCTTACTCCGGACGCCAGTTCAGCCTCGCCCGGCAGGCAACGCGATCGTGCGAGCCGTCGTCCTACTCGGTGGGAGCAGGCCCGGCGAGGGAGATGAGGAGCGGTCATGACGGTGGAGCGGGAAGAGTACGGAGCTCCGGCCGGACGCACCCGGAGCGGCAACGCCGACTGGCTCACCGGGTCCCGGATCACCGCCGTGCACGGGGTCTTCTACCGGCCGGAAGGGCGCGCGGGCGAGCCGGAGGCCGTGGAGTTCGTGATCGACCGGGACCAGTCCGTCCTGCTGACCTGCACCTCCGACTGGACGTTACGCATCACGCCGGGCACCTGGCCGCTGCTGCCGGACTGGTGCGTACCGGCCGGCCAGTGGCAGCACGCCCCGCTGACGCAGCTGCCGCCGGTGCCGTACGAGGGTGCGTGGACGGTCGTCGGGACGCTGGAGCGCAGAGACGGCAACGGAGAGGTCCACGAGGCGGTCATCCGCTGCGAGCAGGGCGACTTCGTGGTCGCGGCGGGAGACACCTTGGCGGTCCGCTTCCACCCGCACTGAAAAGTCCGCGGAAGGCGCCCGCAGCGGGCCCACCCGCACCGAAGGGCACCCCGTCTCCTACGCGTGCGGCCCCACCGACACCGCTCCCACCGTCAGCTCCGCCCTCCCCTCCATGACCGTCCCCACCCGCTCCACCTCGTCCTCCAGCGCCCGCAGCCGCGCCGCCGGCAGCGGCTCCAGCGGCTCCACCGTCACCGCGATCCGCCGGCCCGAGCGGCGCTGGTGCCAGACGCCCGCCACCGTGCCGTCCACCAGCAGCACCGGGTAGTTCCCGGCCTGCCCGCCGCCGAGCGCACGCTCGTACGCCCGGCCGGGAAAGAGCCGCTCGCGGGGCTGCGAGGCGATGGCGAACGCGTCGAAGTACGGGAGCAGGCGCACTCCTCGTACCGGCTCGGCCGGGAAGTCCGTGTCGCCCGCCACCACCCAGGCGGGCCCGGCCTCCTCGAAGGCCACCTCCTCGATCGCGCCGGAGTCCGCCAGCGAGGCGAACAGCCCGTCCGCCCACCGCTTCGGCGCGGCGAGCCAGCGGGCGAAGTGGGCCGGAGCGGCCGGACCGTACGCGTACAGGTACCGCTCCACCAGCGCCGCCCGCGCCTCCGCGCCCGGCAACGGGGTGTACCCGGGGTTCGTGTAGGTCGCCCGGCGGCCCCGGTTCGGCGCGTAGGCGAGCGCGCCCCGGTGGCCCGCCAGGTGCAGGACCTGCCGCCAGCGCGGCCACATCGCCTGGAACCCGGGCATCACCAGGTCCCCGGCCCACGGCCCGGTCCGGGCCACGACCTCCTCGGAGAGTTCGTCGACCGTCAGCTCCGTCCCGGTCAGCGCCTCGCCGATCGCCGCCACGACCTCCTCCACCTGGCCCGCCGTCATCCGGGTGTCCTTGGGGAACGGGTTCGGACCCGTCGGTACGGCGGAGAGCGCGCCGGTCCACAGCGGCAGGTCCGCCACCGGCAGCAGATGGACCGTGCCGCGCGGCCCGAACGTCTTCACCAGGATCCGCCGGGCCGGGTCGTCGGCCCACAGCGCCGTACGCACGTCCGTGCGCGTCAGCCCCTCGCCGCGCAGCCCCACCGACAGCTCGGCCGCCGACAGCACCTGAGCGTGCGCACCGAGCATCGCGCCGACCGCGTCGGCGGCGGAGACGCCGGGCGCCGGGCCCGACAGGTGCTGGCGGGCCATCCTGCGGGCATTCGCCTCGGGCCAGGTCACGGTCACGGTCGCACGGGCTCGGCTCGTCATAGGACGAACCTAGAAGCTCACCAGGACAACTCCTGTCCGCAATCGCGCGGAGAGTCGCCACACACCTCCTGGCGTCAAGCCCGCGCCACTCCGCCGCCCCTCGATACCGGGGACGAATCCGGGCCCGCGCGCGGCGTCCGGAACGCCTCCGCCCGGCTCTTTACGGAGTCCGGTGAATCCGGAGAGTAGTTGTGGAGCGGCGCGGCGCGCGTCAGGACTTACGAAGGGTTATGGTGGAAACCCCCCCTCGGGCCGGTCCGTATCCCCCCCACGGACCGGCCCGTTTTTTCTGGGCAGGTCCCGGCGCCGCTCCACCGGCGACCTGCCTGAGCTCTCCTGATCCGCTGTCAGCCGCGCCCCGCCCAGATGTTCGTGCCCTCGGTGTCCACCGCGAAGGTGTCGATCTCCTTCAGCTCCGCGGCCGTCAGCGCCGGTCCGGCCAGCGCCGCCACGTTCTCCTCCAGCTGCTTCACGCTCGACGCGCCGATCAGCGCCGACGTCATACGGCTGTCGCGCAGCACCCACGCGATGGCCAGCTGGGCGAGCGACTGGCCGCGGCCCTGCGCGATGTCGTTCAGGCCGCGCAGCCGGCGCAGGACCTCGTCCGAGAGCAGGCCCGGGTCCAGCGACTTGCCCTGGGTCGCGCGCGAGCCCTCAGGGATGCCCTTCAGGTACTTGTCGGTGAGCAGGCCCTGCGCGAGCGGCACGAAGGAGATGCAGCCCATACCGGCCGTCTCCAGGGTGTCGAGGAGGCCGTCGTCCTCGATCCAGCGGTTGATCATGGAGTAGGACGGCTGGTGGATCAGGGCCGGGACGCCCATCTCCTTCAGCAGCCCGGCCGCCTCGGCCGTCTGCTCCGCGTTGTACGAGGAGACACCGACGTACAGCGCCTTGCCCTGCTGGACGGCGGACGCCAGCGCGCCCATCGTCTCCTCCAGCGGGGTGTGCGGGTCGAAGCGGTGCGAGTAGAAGATGTCGACGTACTCCACGCCCATCCGCTTCAGCGAGGCGTCCAGCGAGGACAGCAGATACTTCCGCGAGCCCCACTCGCCGTACGGGCCGGGATGCATCAGATAGCCGGCCTTGGTGGAAAGGACCAGCTCGTCCCGGTACGGCGCGAAGTCCTGGGCGAAGAGCTTGCCGAAGTTCAGCTCGGCCGAGCCGGGCGGCGGGCCGTAGTTGTTCGCCAGGTCGAAGTGCGTCACCCCGAGATCGAAGGCGCGGCGCAGGATCGCCCGCTGGGACTCCAGCGTCCGGTCGTCGCCGAAGTTGTGCCACAGGCCCAGCGAGAGGGCGGGCAGCTTGAGGCCGCTGCGTCCGGTGCGGCGGTACTCCATCGTGTCGTAGCGCGTGTCGGCAGCGCGGTGATAGAGGTCGGGGGAGAGGTAATCAGTCACTTTCTCTCCTTATCACGGAGTTGTGACAGACCGGGTTGGGCCCCCGTGACCCGGTCGCAGTAATGTGGCGGCTTCGGGGAATGCCGACGTGCGGCGCGGCTCATGCCCGCGCGGGTCCGTGCGGACCGCGCGGCGCTCCCCGGCGGGGGCGGACCCCGGACCCCCGGCGACGGGGAGGGCGGGCCCCGGGCCCGTACGGAACCGAGAGGGTGAACTCAGTGAACTTCCGCGACCTGGTGTACAGGCTCTACGCGCGCCGGGTGGAAGGCCGCCTGGACCATGACCAGGTGCCGAAGCACATCGGGGTCATCCTCGACGGCAACCGCCGGTGGGCGAAGGCGTCCGGCGGCTCGGCCGTGCAGGGCCACCAGGCCGGCGCGGACAAGATCTCCGAGCTGCTCGGCTGGTGCAGCGAGACCGATGTCGAGGTCGTCACCCTCTGGATGCTCTCCACGGACAACTTCGACCGGCCCGAGCACGAGCTGAAACCGCTCCTCGGCATCATCGAGAACACCGTGCGCAACCTCGCCGCCGACGGCCGGTGGCGCGTCCACCACGTCGGCACGCTCGACCTGCTGCCCGCCGAGACGCAGACGGTGCTCAAGGAGGCCGAGCAGGCGACGTCCCATGTCGACGGGATAATCGTCAATGTCGCCGTCGGCTACGGCGGCCGCCAGGAGATCGCGGACGCCGTGCGCTCGCTGCTCCTGGAGCACGCGGAGCGCGGTACGACCTTCGAGGAGCTGGCGGAGATCGTCTCCACCGACCTGATCTCCGAGCACCTCTACACCCGCGGCCAGCCCGACCCCGACCTGGTGATCCGCACCAGTGGCGAGCAGCGTCTGTCGGGCTTCATGCTCTGGCAGAGCGCCCATTCGGAGTACTACTTCTGCGAGGTCTTCTGGCCGGCCTTCCGCAAGGTCGACTTCCTGCGCGCGCTGCGCGACTACGCGGCCCGCCACCGCCGCTACGGGGCCTGAACAGGCCCCTTCACCCGTGCCGCCCGATGACTCCTCTATACAGGGGAGTCATCGCGCGTCCACCGGGACTTCTCCACACCGTGTCATATGCAGCGGCATGGCTTCGGACTGAAAAGGGAATACCCCTGGCAGGTCGACATCCGGTCATCAACCAGGCGGATGTCGCAACCAAGTGAGCGGCACCCAGTCCGCTCGCCCGGGAGGCCCTTTGCGCACGAAGGCCCGTAGCCGTGGACGCAGACAGCCTGCGGCCGACGTGGTGGCCGTGGTCCGGCCCGCGCACAGGGGCCCGATCCCGGTCCGTCCTCTCCTTCGGGAAGCTCCGCGACCGTCCGTCGCACTCCCCGACCTCGTCCGAGGGGGTACGTCCTTCCGTGGTGACCAGTAGCAAGCGCCGCATGCCCGACAGGCGCACATACGTTCTCGACACCAGCGTCCTGCTGGCCGATCCCGGAGCCATGGCCCGCTTCGACGAGCACGAAGTCGTGCTGCCGATCGTGGTGGTCACGGAGCTGGAGGCCAAACGGCACCATCCGGAGCTCGGATACTTCGCCCGCCAGGCCCTGCGCCTGCTGGACGACTTCCGGATCCGGTACGGCCGGCTGGACGCCCCGATCCCGCTCGGGGATCTGGGCGGGACGCTCCGCGTCGAACTCAACCACTCCGACCCCGGCGTCCTGCCCGCCGGCTACCGGCTGGGGGACAACGACTCACGGATTCTCGCGGTCGCGCGCAACCTCCAGGCGGAGGGATACGACGTCACGGTCGTCTCCAAGGACCTGCCTCTGCGGATCAAGGCCTCCTCGGTCGGCCTCCTCGCCGAGGAGTACCGCGCCGAGCTGGCCATCACCGACTCCGGCTGGACCGGAATGACCGAGCTGTCCCTCTCGGGCGAGCAGGTCGACCTGCTCTTCACCGAGGAGACGCTGTACGTACCCGAGGCCGCCGAGCTGCCCGTCCACACCGGGCTCGTCCTCCAGTCCGAGCGCGGCAAGGCGCTGGGCCGGGTGACGGCGGAGGGCAATGTGCGGCTGGTGCGCGGCGACCGGGAGGCCTTCGGGATCCACGGCCGCAGCGCCGAGCAGCGGATCGCGCTCGACCTGCTGCTCGACCAGGACGTCGGCATCGTCTCGCTCGGCGGCCGGGCCGGCACCGGAAAGTCGGCGCTCGCGCTCTGTGCCGGCCTGGAGGCGGTGCTGGAGCGTCAGCAGCACAAGAAGGTGATGGTCTTCCGTCCGCTGTACGCGGTGGGTGGTCAGGAGCTCGGCTATCTCCCCGGCAGCGAGGCCGAGAAGATGAGCCCGTGGGCGCAGGCGGTCTTCGACACGCTCTCGGCGGTCGCCGGGCGCGAGGTCATCGAGGAGGTGCTCGGTCGCGGGATGCTGGAGGTCCTGCCGCTCACCCACATCCGCGGCCGCTCGCTCCACGACGCGTTCGTGATCGTGGACGAGGCGCAGTCGCTGGAACGGAACGTGCTGCTGACCGTGTTGTCCCGGATCGGGGCGAATTCGCGCGTCGTGCTCACCCATGACGTGGCCCAGCGGGACAACCTCCGGGTCGGCCGGTACGACGGAGTCGTCGCCGTGGTCGAGAAGCTGAAGGGTCATCCGCTCTTCGCGCATGTGACGCTCACGCGTTCGGAGCGTTCCCAGATCGCCGCACTGGTGACCGAAATGCTGGAGGAAGGGCACATCTGACCTGCATGTCCTTGTTCGTGCCGCCCGGCGAGCCAAAGAGCTTAGCCGGGCGGCATCGTGTTGCACCGTCATTTCCGTGAAACCGATGGCCCAAATGAGGTGTGACCTTTCCCACGCAACACAGAATTGCCCCCTGGTATCCCCGTCCGGCAGAGTCTTGCTTCCGTCAGGCCCCGCATACGGCACTTGGGCACCTCCAGAGGCGCCACGCACCACACAACTCCACACGTAACCGCCGTATGCCGCCCGCGAGTACCACGTGGCGACCTCCTCACCGGGGTTGCCCATCGGGCCCGTACCTCCCGTGACCCACGCAGTAGGGAGGCCAGTGCCAGGGGCACGAACGCGCCCGCGAGGTCACCTAAGCGGACGATGCTGGAAGGACACCATGTGAGCCGGATCTCGGTCCGGGGGTTCGCCGTGGCATCTGCCACCGCGGTCACCACCGTTGGCGCCGTCGTAGGCGTTGCTGCGGGCGGCGCACCTGCCGCCGACGACAACAACTTCGAGGCTGCCGCAGCCGACACCACGCTGCTCGCAGACATCCCCGCGGGCCAGCAGGCCCAGGTCCAGATCGCTTCGCTGACGCAGCAGGCCGATGCCCAGGCATCCGCGGCCGAAGCCGTCGCGAAGAAGTCGGCCGAGGAGTCCGCCCGTCTCCAGGCCGCCAAGGACGCCAAGTCCAAGAAGGCGGCGGCCGAGGCGAAGGCCGAAGCCGAGCGGCTGGCCGAGGAGAAGGCGGAGAAGGAGAAGAAGGAAGCGGCCGAGCGCGCCAGCCGGTCCTCCGTCCGCGACGCCTCCTCGTTCTCCGCGCAGGGCTCGTACTCCGTGTCCGAGGTGCAGGCGATGGCCCGCCAGATGGTCCCCGCGGACCAGTTCCAGTGCTTCAGCAACATCGTGGACCACGAGTCCACCTGGAACTACCGCGCGACCAACCCGTCCTCCGGCGCGTACGGACTGATGCAGGCCCTGCCGGGCCACAAGATGTCCTCCGCCGGCGCCGACTGGCAGACCAACCCGGCCACCCAGATCAAGTGGGGCCTCAGCTACATGGACAGCCGCTACGGCTCCCCGTGCGGCGCCTGGTCCTTCTGGCAGGCCAACAACTGGTACTAGCGTCAGGCTCTCCCGAAGCCCTCCACCGCGAACGCGGTGGGGGGCTTCGCGCGTGTACGGTCGCATCCGGCGAACCTGGCAGCGCTGGGGAGCGAAGTTGGGGGAAGGGAAAGAGACATGTCGAAACTGCCAGGCTGGCTGGGCCGCTTCGGGTCCGAACTGACGGAGCTGGGCGCACGCCTGGAGGAGCGCCGGGAGCGCGCGCGCGGCGACGACGATCCTCACGGGTCCCCGGACACCGCGGACTCCGGACAGGTGCCCGCGCCGCCCACGTACGCCCCCTCCGTCGCCGCCAAACCCGATCCGGTCGCCGCCATTCCGTGGGGGATGCGGGTGGCGGCCGAGGCGGGCTGGCGGCTGCTCGTCCTCGCCGGGACGCTCTGGGTGCTGATGCAGGTGATCACCGCCGTGGAGCTGGTGGTGCTCGCCTTCTCCGCCGCGCTGCTCATCACCGCCATGCTCCAGCCGACCGTGGTCCGGCTCAAGCGGTACGGGCTGCCGCACGGGCTCGCCACCGCCGTGACGGCCGTCCTCGGGTTCGTCATCATCGGCCTGGTCGGCTGGTTCGTGGTGTGGCAGGTCATGGAGAACCTCGACACGCTCTCCGACCGGGTCCGCGACGGCATCGACGAGTTGAAGCGCTGGCTGCTGGACAGCCCGTTCCACGTCACCGAGTCGCAGATCAACGACATCGCCAAGAACCTCAACGACACCATCGGCACCAACACGGAGGAGATCACCTCCGCCGGTCTCCAGGGCGTCACCTTCATGGTGGAGTTCCTCACCGGCCTGCTGCTGGCGATGTTCTCCACGCTCTTCCTGCTCTACGACGGCCGGCGCATCTGGGAGTGGTCGCTGAAGCTGGTGCCCGCCGCCGCCCGGCCCGGCGTCGCAGGCGCCGGTCCGCGCGCCTGGCGGACGCTGACCGCCTACGTGCGCGGCACGGTGCTCGTCGCCCTGATCGACGCCATCTTCATCGGGCTCGGCCTGTACGTCCTCAATGTGCCGCTCGCGGTGCCACTGGCCGTCTTCATCTTCCTGTTCGCCTTCATCCCGCTCGTCGGTGCCGTCGTCTCGGGAGCGCTGGCGGTGGTCGTCGCGCTGGTCACCGAGGGTGTGTGGACCGCGCTCTGGGCGCTGGTCGTCGTGCTGGCGGTGCAGCAGATCGAGGGCCACATCCTCCAGCCGTTCATCCTCGGCCGGGCGGTCCGGGTCCATCCGCTGGCCGTGGTCCTCGCGGTGGCGACAGGCGGCCTGGTCGCGGGCATCGGCGGTGCGGTCGTCGCCGTACCGCTGGTGGCGGTCACCAATACGGTGGTCGGCTACCTACGGTCCTACGGAGCGCCGCGCACGGTCGGCGGCCAGCACGGGGCCACGGCGCTGGGGGTCGCGCCGTCCGGGCCGCCGGCCGCCCCGGACGCGGTGCTGGAAGGACCGCCCGCGGAGCCCGTCACCCCGGTCGTGTTCCCCGATCCGCCGGAGGGCCAGACGCCCTCGCCGGACGAGCCGCCGCAGAAGTAGCCGTACAGCAGACGGAGAAGAGCCCCGGGGACGGTCGGTCGTCCTCGGGGCTCTTCCGCGCGTCAGGGGCGCGTGACTACTCGGCGAGTACGGCCTCGGCGTCGAGGGTCACACCGACCGCCTGGATCACCGAGGCGACCTTGACGGCCTCCTGGATGGTCTCGCGGTCCACACCGGCCTTGCGGAGCACCTGCTCGTGCGAGTCCAGGCACTGGCCGCAGCCGTTGATCGCGGAGACGGCGAGCGACCACAGCTCGAAGTCGACCTTCTCCACGCCCGGGTTGCCGATGACGTTCATCCGCAGACCCGCGCGGAGCGTGCCGTACTCCGGGTCCGACAGCAGGTGCCGGGTCCGGTAGAAGACGTTGTTCATCGCCATGATGGCGGCCGCCGACTTCGCCGCGGTGTACGCCTCCGGCGAGAGGTTGGCCTTCGCCTCGGGCTCCAGCTCGCGCAGCACCTTCGGCGAGCGCGAGGCGATCGCGCAGGCCAGCACCGTGCCCCACAGCTGCTGCTGCGGGAGGTCGCTGTTGCCGATGACCGAACCGAGGTTCAGCTTCAGGTCCTTGGCGAAGTCCGGTATGGCGGACTTGAGTTCATCGAGAGCCATGGGTATCAGCTCACTCGCCCGAGAGGAGCGCGACGGGGTCGAGGGTGTTCTCGCCCTTGGTCCAGTTGCACGGGCACAGCTCGTCGGTCTGCAGGGCGTCGAGGACCCGCAGGACCTCCTTGGGGTTACGGCCCACGGAACCGGCGGTCACCATCGTGAACTGGATCTCGTTGTTCTGGTCGACGATGAAGACGGCGCGCTGCGCGAAGCCGTCCTCGCCCTCGATGCCGAGGTCACGCATGAGCTCGTGCTTCGAGTCGGCCAGCATCGGGAAGGGCAGGTCGGTCAGGTCCGGGTGGTCCTTGCGCCAGGCGTGGTGCACGAACTCGGAGTCACCGGAGAAGCCGAGGACCTGGGCGTCGCGGTCGGCGAACTCCTCGTTCAGCTTGCCGAAGGCGGCGATCTCCGTGGGGCAGACGAAGGTGAAGTCCTTCGGCCACGCGAAGACGATCTTCCACTTGCCCTCGTAGGTCTTGTGGTTGATCTGCTCGAACTCCTTGCCACTCTCCAGCGAGACACAAGCAGTCAGGTCGAACTCGGGGAACTTGTCACCAACAGTGAGCACGCGCTCTCCTTGCAACGTCTGGAACTCCCTTTTTGGGAGAGTTCCTGAGGGTTGGACGAGATCCACCTTGGCACAGAGTGCATTGATCAGTGAAATAGCTACACTCGGTCGTGATGATCGGAGGTGCCTATCAGTGGCACAGGGAAAACAGGGCATACGCCCGAAGCAGTCCGGTAAGTCGGCCGCCAGGCAGCCCAGTCTGTCGCAGCTGCGCGCCTTCGCGGCCGTGGCGGAACATCTGCACTTCCGGGACGCGGCGGCAGCAATCGGGATGAGTCAACCGGCACTCTCCGGAGCCGTCTCCACCCTGGAGGAGGCACTGGGTGTCCAGCTCATCGAGCGTACGACGCGCAAGGTGCTGCTCTCACCGGCCGGCGAGCGGCTCGCGGTCCGGGCCGGCGCCGTGCTGGAGGCCGTCGCGGCGCTGATGGAGGAGGCGGAGGCGGCCCGCGCGCCGTTCACCGGAGTGCTCCGGCTCGGCGTGATCCCGACCGTCGCCCCGTACCTCCTGCCGACCGTGCTCCGCCTGGTCCACGACCGCTACCCGGACCTCGACCTCCAGGTCCACGAGGAGCAGACCTCCTCGCTGCTGGAAGGGCTCGCCGCCGGACGCCTGGACCTGCTGCTCCTCGCCGTGCCGCTCGGCGTCCCCGGAGTCAGCGAGATCCCGCTCTTCGACGAGGACTTCGTGCTGGTCATGGAGCAGGACCACTGGCTCGGCGGCCGCGCCGACATCCCGCGCGACGCGCTGCGCGAGCTGCCGCTGCTCCTCCTGGACGAGGGCCACTGCCTGCGCGACCAGGCCCTGGACATCTGCCGGGAGGCAGGCCGTACGGAAGGTGCGCCGGTCACCACGACCGCCGCCGGGCTCTCCACGCTGGTCCAGCTGGTGGCGGGCGGGCTCGGCGTGACGCTGCTGCCGCGCACCGCCGTCACGGTGGAGACCGCGCGCAACGACGCGCTGGCCACCGGCTACTTCGCCCACCCGGCCCCGACCCGGCGCGTGGCGCTGGCGATGCGGACCGGGTCGGCGCGCGGCGGCGAGTTCGAGGAGTTCGGCGCCGCGCTGCGCGGCGCGATGAAGCCGCTGCCGGTACGGGTGGTGACCTTTGAGGAGTGAACGGACGCGGGTGCGCCCGGACTTCCGCCCGGCCGCACCCGCCTGTTCCGCTACTCCGTCCGCAGCCCGTCCGGCCGCATCAGTCGCCACAGCGAGGGCATCGACGCCGCCGTCACCAGCAGGATCAGCGCCGCGCCGGCGCCGGTCAGCGGCAGGAACAGCCACCAGTCGGAGACGCTCTTCTCGATCTTCCAGACCAGCGTGGCACCGAGGCCGAGCCCGCCCGCCACCGCGATCACCAGGCCGAGGAGCACGGGCACGGCGGTCTGCCACAGGACCGACCAGCTCAGCGTCGTACGCCGGGTGCCGAAAGCGACCAGCACCGACAGCAGCCGCCTGCGCTCGCGCAACTGCTCCAGCTGGGAGACCAGCATCGAGGCGGCGATCAGCAGCAGCACCACACTCGCGCCGACCTGGAGACCGGTCTGGATGCTGGCGTACTGCCGGTCGCGCTCCACCGAGTCGAGCGTGACGAAGCGCATGCCGGGATCGATCCTGGCCGCCGTGTTGCGTACGTGTTCGGCGACGTCCGGCACGCTCTTGTCGACCCGGATCTGAGCGGTGATCTGCGCGCCGGGCAGCGTGCTCGCGTCGATCGCGCCGGTGGTCGCCATGATGCCCCAGTGCGCGTTGCCCATCGGGTCGATGCGGCCCGTCACGGTCGGGGAGTCGGCGGGCAGCGTCCACCGCAACGGCTTGCCGCCACCGGAGCCGATCTCGACCACCTTGCCCTTGCGTGCGGCCTGGTCGACCCAGTCGGCCATGCTCTTGTCGTCCTCCGGGTGCACGACGAACGTGTCGCCGTCCCGGCAGGCGCCGATCCGGGCCAGCTCGCGCAGGGTCTCGCAGGTGCCGACGGTCAGCGAGGTGGTGGGCGGGACGTCGTCGTCGGCGTAGACGCCCGGCTTGGACGCGTACGCCTCCACCGAGCCGATGACCATCTCCACCCCCTTGGTGGCGCGGAACTGCTCGATGGCCGAGGTGGCCGCGTCGCCCGTGACCCGCTCGGAGTACCCGGCGAACTGGGCCCGGGTCGGGTCCTGGCCGGTCATCCGGTTGAAGTCGGCGTTCATCGCGGCGAACATCATCTGCAGTGCGACCGCGCCCGCCACCGCCACCGTGACCCCGCTGACGGCCCTGGACGCGGCCCCGCTGCTCAGCTGGAGCCTGCGGGTGGCGAGCTGCCAGGGCACCGGGCCGCCGCGCAGCCGGTTCACGCACGCCTCGACCAGCCAGGGCAGCAGCAGGGCGAGCCCGACCAGCACCAGCACGGCACCGGTCGCGATGAAGTACGGATTCAGGGGCGCGTACTCGTACGTGCTGACCTTGCCCGTGGATCCGAGCACCGCCAGACCCGCGACGGGCATCAGCAGACGCCACCAGAGCCGGCGGCCCCGGTCACGGCCACGCCGTACGACGCCGAGCGGTTCGATCACCACCGAGCGCATCGCGACCAGCGTGACGAGCACGGCCGTCAGCGGCACCGCGAAGGTGATGAGGAGCGCGAGCAGCGGATCCGGCACCAGGTCCGCCGGGAACGCGCTGACGTCCCAGATCTCCACCGCACCGACGAACTGCCGTCCCACGAGGAAGAAGACCAGCCCGGCCAGCAGCCCGAGCACCGCGCCGAACAGCGCCTCTCCGGCGGCGATGCGCCGGGTCGTACGGATGTCGGCGCCGACCAGCCGCAGCGCGGCGAGCCTGCGGTCGCGCCGCTCGCCGCCGAACCGGACGGCGGTGGCGATGAAGATCGCGACCGGCACCAGCAGTACGACGCAGACCATGACGGTCAGCACGATGAGCAGCGGCGGCAGCGGATCGCCTTCGCGCGGGTCGCCGTATCCGGCGATGCGGTGGCCGCCGGAGGCGGGTGTCAGGGTGTCGCTGCCGGCGTAGTAGAGGAGTTCACCGGGCGAGCGGAGTCCGGCGTCTCGGATCGTGCCGGTGATCTCGTACGGCAGCCGCTCGCGCAGCAGCTCGTTGCCGGGAGCGGTGAGCAGCTCCTGCAGCGCCGGGGAGACGACCATCTCGTCCGGTGCGGGGAAGCGGTCGAGACCCGGCGGGCGAGCGGGCGCCGAGCCGTCGGCGCGCATCAGGTAGCCCTCGATGGTCCGGTCGCGGTACTCGGTGGTGGTGTTGATGCGGACCACCGAGGTGTCCGACTTCGCCGCGTTCGCGTCGGGCGAGCCAGAGAGGGGCGCCTCCTTGCGGGCCTGGTCCCGGGCGGAGCGCTCGTCGAGCATGTGCGGTACGGAGGAGGCGAGCAGCAGCAACGCGACCCCGAGGCCGACGCCGACCGCCGTCAGCAGCGTACGGATCCAGCCTTCGCGGCCGCCGGCGGCGGCGAACCGGATGCCGAGACCGAGGTCGCGGAGGACGGCGGCCGGGCGTGCGGGCGGAGCCGGACGGTCCTGTGCGGAGACGGGAGCGTCACGGGAGTCGAGCAGCGTCATACGGCGTGCTCCAGGTCGCGGGCCCGGCCGTCGCGCACGGTGACGTCACGGTCGGAGTAGGCGGCGACCCGGGCCTCGTGGGTGACCAGGACGACCGCGACGTTGGAGGAGCGGGCCGCCTCGGTGAGCAGCTCCATGACCCGCTCGCCGTTGAGGGAGTCCAGAGCGCCGGTCGGCTCGTCCGCGAAGATCACCTTCGGTGAGCCGGCCAGCGCGCGGGCCACGGCGACGCGCTGGCCCTGGCCGCCGGAGATCTCGCCGGGCCGCTTGGCGCCGACGCCGTCGACCTCCAGGCGCTCCATCCACTCCCGGGCGGTGCGCTCGGCGGCCTTGCGCTTGACGCCGTCGAGGCGCAGCGGCAGCGCGACGTTCTCCACGCAGGTCAGCTCCGGCACGAGCTGGCCGAACTGGAAGACGAAGCCGAAGTCGCTGCGGCGCAGAGCGCTGCGCTCGGCGTCGGACATCGCGGAGAGCTCGCGGCCGGCGTAGGTGATGGTGCCGGAGTCCGGTGTGATGATCCCGGCCAGACAGTGCAGCAAGGTCGACTTGCCGGAGCCGGACGGGCCCATCACGGCGACGACCTCGCCGGGGTGCACGGAGAACGAGGCGCCGTCCAGCGCGGGCGTCGAACCGTAGGTCTTGCGCAGGTCGTGCGCGGCGAGCAGGGAGCCTTCGGGGATCACGGGGCCACCACCTTGGCGAGCTGGCCGAGGCGGGCGGCGGTCAGTTCCAGCCAGCGCAGATCGGCTTCCAGATGGAACAGGGCGTGGTCGCAGATCAGCTGGTCGGCGAGGTCGCCCTTGCGCTTGCGGTCGGTGAGGACGCGCATCATCCGCAGGTGCTCCGAGCGCTGGGAGTCCAGCAGGTCCGAGGCGCTGCGGCCGGTCAGCAGCGCGAGGACGACCTTGGTGTAGAGCGTGGACTGGAGGTACGGCTCCGGCTTCTCGGGCTGCATGAGCCAGCGCGAGACATCGGTGATCCCGGCGTCCGTGATGGCGTACCGCTTGCGCTCGGGCCCTCCTTCGCTCTCGACGCCGTCGACCTCGACGAGCCCGTTCTTCAGGAGCCGGGACATCGTGGAGTAGACCTGGCCGTAGTGGAGCGGGCGGTCCTGGCCGAACTTCTCGTCGAAGGTCCGCTTCAGGTCGTAGCCGTGGCGGGGGCCGGACTCCAGGAGCCCTAGGAGGGTGTGACCGATAGACATGAGAGGCACTGTACACGGCGTGTATACCTACTGTGTATATGAGTCCGAAAAGAGGCCCTGGCCTGCGATCGCGGGCCAGGGCCGCTGTCTACGCGTCGGGAGCCGGCTCCTCCGGCGGCTGTCTCGGTGGCCGGCCCCGGCGGGCGATCGGCGCCGCCGCTCCCGGCAGCCGCCCCGCCTCCTTCAGCGCCCGGCGCAGCAGGAACTCGATCTGCGCGTTGGCGCTGCGCAGCTCGTCGGAGGCCCAGCGGGCCAGCGCGTCGTGCACCGCCGGGTCCAGCCGCAGCACCATCTGCTTGCGCTGCCGCGGCCGGTCCGCCGGAGTCCGCCGGGGCGGGGGCTGGTCGGTCACTGGTAGAGGCTGCCCGTATTGAGGACCGGCTGGGCCGCGCGGTCACCGCACAGCACCACCATCAGGTTGCTCACCATGGCGGCCTTCCGCTCGGAGTCCAGCTCCACGATCTCCTGCTCGGCGATCCGGGCCAGCGCCATCTCCACCATGCCCACCGCGCCCTCCACGATCTGCTGGCGGGCCGCGACGACCGCGCCGGCCTGCTGGCGCTGGAGCATGGCGGAGGCGATCTCGGGGGCGTACGCGAGGTGGCTGAAGCGGGACTCGATGATCAGGACGCCGGCCGCCTTCACCCGGGCGGTCAGCTCGATCGCCAGCTTCTCGGTGATCTCCTCCGCGTTGCCGCGCAGCGAGAGGCCGTCCTCCTCGTGGGCGTCGTACGGGTACTCGATGGCGATGTGCCGGACGGCCGCCTCGGTCTGGGTGGCGACGAACTCCAGGAAGTCGTCGACCTCGAAGAGCGCCTGCGCGGTGTCCTCGACCTTCCAGACGACGATCGCGGCCAGTTCGATCGGGTTGCCGTAGGCGTCGTTGACCTTGAGGACGGCGGTCTCGTGGTTGCGGACGCGGGTCGAGATCTTCCGGCTGGAGGTCAGCGGGTTGATCCAGCGCAGTCCGTCGGCGCGGATGGTGCCGACGTACCGGCCGAAGAGCTGGATCACGCGGGCCTCGCCCGGAGCGACCATCTTCACACCGCTCATGCAGAAGAAGGAGGTGACCACCAGGAGCACGCCGAGGATGAAGAGCGGGACGCCGACCGCGTTGTTGCCGCCCGCCCCGAGCACACCGCCGACGATGGCCAGCCCGACCCCCGCCAGCACGCCGAACACCGTCAGCAGCAGCCCGAGGCCGCCCGGGATCGAGTGCGCGGTGACCTCGGTGACCTGCGGTGCGGGCATGTCGGGGGCGTCGATGTCGAGCTCGGCCGACAGGGCCTCCGGGTGGTGGCCGTCGTGCTGTCCGGTCATGGGATCCCCCGTTCCGTGCGGCTCGTGCCGCGCTATCAATGTGATGTCACATTAACGGTTCTCGCAACCTTGCGCACCCCTGAGGAGTCGGTTCCCTGAGGAACAGGTGCTGATTGTCACGTCCGGAAAAGACTGGATCGCTTGCCTTTCGTCCCTGCCGACGGTGTTAGCTGGCAGGTCTGAACGGAATCGGGTGAACCGAGCGAGCCGGTCGAGCAGAGAAGCGGGAGCAACACAGCGATGGGTCGAGCGGATGCGCGACGAGCCCGGGCGCAGGAGTCGCGCCGGGCTGCGAAGAGCGGCGGCATACGCAGACTCTTCACGTGGAAGAAGTTGCTGGGCACGTTCTTCGGGATCGTCCTGCTGGGCATGGGCGCCTTCGGCGCGCTCTACCTGTACGTCGACGTGCCCGCGCCGAACGCCTTGGCGCAGCGGCAGAGCAACGTCTACCAGTACAGCGACGGCACGGTCCTCGCCCGCTCCGACAGCGGCGTCAACCGGCAGATCGTCGACCTGGCCCAGGTGCCCAAGGAGGTGCAGCACACCTTCGTCGCCGCGGAGAACAAGACCTTCTACGAGGACGACGGCATCGACCTCAAGGGCACGACCCGCGCGCTGCTCAACACGGTCAGCGGCAAGGGCAAGCAGGGCGGGTCGACCATCACCCAGCAGTACGTGAAGAACTTCTACCTGACGCAGGACCCGACGATCACCCGCAAGCTCGAAGAAATGGTGATCTCGCTCAAGGTCGACCAGGACCAGTCCAAGGGCCAGATCCTCGCCGGGTACATCAACACCGCCTACTACGGACGCGGCGCCAGCGGCATCCAGGCCGCCGCCCAGGCGTACTACGGCATCGACGCCGAGGACCTGAACGTCTCGCAGGGCGCGTACCTCGCATCGCTCCTCCAGGCTCCCAGCCAGTACGACTGGGCCACCGCGACCGACACCGGCAAGCGCCTGGTGAAGGACCGCTGGGCCTACACGCTGAAGAACATGGTCGAGATGGACTGGCTCAGCGAGGCCGAGCGCGCCAAGCAGGAGTTCCCCGTCCCGCAGAAGCCCAAGCCCGCCAAGGGCATGGAGGGCCAGACCGGCTATCTCGTCGAGGCGGTCAACAAGGAGCTCGACAGGCAGGGCATCTCCGCCGAGGACCGTGAGGCCGGCGGCTGGACCTTCACGCTCACCATAGACAAGAAGCGCCAGCAGCAGCTGGAGAAGTCGGTGGACAAGGAGCTGGAGTCGAAGCTGGACCGGGACGGCAGCAAGGTCGACGCCACCGTCCAGGCCGGCGCCACCTCCGTCGACCCGAAGACCGGCAAGGTCCTCGCGATGTACGGCGGCGAGGACTACGTCAAGCACTACGTCAACAACGCCACCCGCCAGGACTACCAGCCGGCCTCCACCTTCAAGCCGCTGGTGCTCGCCTCGGCTCTGGAGAACGGGTCGGAGACGCAGAACGGCAACCTGATCGGGCTCAACACGATCTACGACGGCACCAGCAAGCGGCCGGTCGTCGGCGGCGACACCGACTTCGCGCCGCAGAACGAGGACGACCGCAGCTACGGTCCGATCTCCGTGCAGAAGGCGATGAACAGTTCGGTCAACTCCGTCTTCGCGCAGATGATCGTGGACGTGACACCCGCCGCCACCAAGCGGACCGCGCTCGCCCTCGGCGTACCGGACAAGAACTTCCCCGAGCGTCCCGCCGTCACGCTCGGCACCATGAACGCCTCCACCTGGGACATGGCCGGCGTCTACGCGACCCTCGACAACCACGGCCGCAAGGTCACGCCGCACATCCTCCAGTCCGCCGAGCACCGCGACCGTACGGTGAAGCCGGAGAAGCCCAAGCGCGAACAGGTGATCAGCCGCGCCTCGGCCGACACCGTGACCTCCGCGCTCACCGGCGTCGTCGAGTCCGGTTCCGGCAGCGCCGCCAACACCTCCGCCTACAAGGCGGCCGGCAAGACGGGCACCTCGGAGGAGAACAAGTCCGCCTGGTTCGCCGGGTACACGCCCGAGCTGACCACGGTCGTGGCCCTCTTCGGCGAGTCGCCCAAGGGCGGACGGCAGGTCTCCCTCACCGGTACGGCCAACTCCGGCCGCGCCAACGGCGGCGGCTTCCCGGCCCGGATCTGGGCGGACTACACGCTCGGCGCCCTCGGCGGCGGCTCGGACGCCGAGTTCGACCTCCAGGACGTGGAGCGCGGCGAGGTCCCGCCGCCGCCCACGCCGTCGAAGACGCCGTCCGAAGAGCCGACCCCGTCGAAGGAGCCGACGCCGTCGAAGACGCCGTCCAAGACGCCGAGCACGACGCCCAGCGAGACTCCGTCGTCGTCGCCGCCGACGACTCCTTCGACCCCGCCGACGATCACACCGCCGACCATTCCGCCCACGAAGAGCCCGGAGCTGCCGCCCGAGCCCGGCGAGGACGACGGGCAGCCGGGCGAGCGGCCCGGCTTCCGGGGAGACTGATACCGCGCGCATGACGGAGAGGGGCGGTGCCGATGTCGGCGCCGCCCCTCTCTCACGTACGTCCGGTCAGCGCGTCGCCATCTCGAACCAGACCACCTTGCCGGTCGACAGCCGCGTCGCGCCCCACCGCCGGGCCAGCCGGTTCACCAGGAACAGCCCGCGGCCGCCCTCGTCCGTCTCGCGCGCCCGGCGCTGCCGCGGCAGCTGCGGCGAGTCGTCGCCGACCTCGCAGCGCAGGATGTCCGTCCGCAGCAGCCGCAGCGTCACCGGCCGCTCCGCGTAGCGCACCGCGTTGGTGACGACCTCGCTGACCAGCAGCTCCACCTCGTCGGACATCTCGTCCAGGCCCCACCGGCTCAGCGCCCGCCGGGCCAGCCTGCGGGCCCGGCCCGGAGCCGCGTCCTCCGGCTCCAGGTACCAGTACGCCACGTCGCTCGGCGCGATCCCGTCGAAGCGGGCGGCGAGCAGCGCGATGTCGTCGTCCCGGTCACCCGGCCCCAGCATGTCGAGCACGTCGTCGCAGAGGGCCTCCAGCGGCGGCGAGTGGTCCGGGCCGGTGAGCTGCGCGGTCGCCGCCAGGCGCTCCCGCAGCTGCTCGATGCCCGTCCACACGTCCCGCAGCCGCGACTCGACCAGCCCGTCGGTGTAGAGCAGCAGCGTGGCACCGGCCGGCGCGTCCAGCTCCACGGCCTCGAAGTCGACCCCGCCGACGCCGATCGGAGCGCCCGGCGGCACCCGCAGCACTTCGGCCCGGCCGCCCAGGTGGAGCAGGACGGGCGGCGGGTGGCCGGCGTTGGCGATGGTGATCCGGTGCGCGACCGGGTCGTACACGGCGTACAGGCAGGTCGCCATGCGGTCGCTGCCGAGCCGCTGCGCCTGCTCGTCCAGGTGGTGCAGCACCTCCTGCGGCGGCAGGTCGAGCTGCGCGAGGGTCTGGGCCGTCGTACGGAGCTGGCCCATGATCGCGGCGGAGGTCATGGAGTGGCCCATCACATCGCCGACGACCAGCGCGACCCGGCTGCCGGGCAGCGGGATCGCGTCGTACCAGTCGCCGCCGACCCGGGCCGTCTCGGCCGCCGGGAGGTAGCGCGAGGCGAGGCGTACGCCGGTGGGCTGCGGGAGCGAGTCGGGGAGCATGGTGCGCTGGAGCTCGTCGGCGATGTAGGCCTCGCGCCCGTACAGCACGGCCTTGTCGATGCCGAGCGCGGTGTGCGTCGCCAGCTGCGCGGCCACCAGCAGGTCGCTGGCCTCGAACGCGGACCGCTCGGTGGACCGTACGAAGACGGCGGCGCCGATCACCCGGCGCCGGCCACGCAGCGGGGCCAGGATCGCGCGGTGGCCGGTGGGAACGGGACGGCCGGGGCCGAGCAGCTCGGGCAGCGCGGCGCGGGCCGCCGCCGAGTCGCCGAAGACCGGACGCACGCCGCGCAGCACCTCGGCCAGCGCGCCGCCCGCCCGCACCTCGCACAGCTCGGACGCCGGCATCAGGTCGGCCGTCGGGTCGCTGAGCAGCGGCCGCAGCCGCTCGCTCTCCGGGCCCGCCTCGCCGCTCTCCTCGCCGGTGTGCCGGAGCCGGTCGGAGCGGCGCAGCCGCAGCACGAACGGGCTCACCGGCCGCTCGTCGCCGACCGGCAGCGGGTCGCGCAGGTAGACCAGGATCGCGTCGGAGAACGTCGGCACGCTCGCCCGGCAGAGACCGAGCACGATCTCGTCCAGGTCGATGCCGCGCGCGATGCGCCGGGTCGCGGCCCCGACGAAGCGCAGCCGGTCGCCCTCGCGGCGGGTGGCCGCCTGTGCCTCGGCGACGGCGGCGGGTCCGGGGTTCGGCGCGGCGGCCGGCGACGGGATCGCGGCCGCGGCGGCCGCGGCCGCCGTGTCCTGCTGCCGGGGCCGGGTGCGCTCCTGTTGCCGTGCCGCGAGAGGCTGCCGGCCTTCGTGGGAGGTGGGGTGCTCCGTCACGCGTGGGATTCCGTCCGTCCGGGCCGGTTGTATGAGGCAGTCGCCTCGTGGGGCGCCACTGTGCCCCGGCGACCGCGATGAGGACAACGGCTGTCTGCGGATGCCCCGGCACACGGGGCCGAAACCGTGCGTCCGCGAGATGGCCGGAGGACGACGTTCCGCGCGGACGCCGGTCTGGTCACGGCGAGGCGGCAGCGGGCAGCGAACACGTCTCCACCCCCTCGTGGTGGTCCTGCGACCGGGCGGCCGGTCCGGGTCCGTGGCCCGCCGTTCCGCACGACCGGTGCGATGACTTGTGGTCAGATCCGGTGTGTCCCTCGGAGAGCCGGGCCTGCCGACCGGGCTCCCGCGGGGTGTATCCAGGGTCTCACGACGGCATATGGGCAGGGGTGCGGTCCCAGTCATCCGGCAGCGGCGGAACCTGCCACCGCGGATCGGGCCGCCAGTGCTCCCAGCCGTCCCGGAACGGCGAGCCCCAGCCGGTGATCACCTCGACCGCCGCGAGGCCCGCCTCCCGGACGCCTGCGGCGGTCGCACGGTCCATCAGACCGACCTGCTGCGCCTGGGCGAACTCGTCCTCGTCGAGCCACCTCCAGCTCCGGTCCGGGTTCACGGAGATGTCGAGAAAGTGATCCTCGGAATCCACTCCTCCGGACCACCGGGTGCGCGGCTCCTCCAGGTTCACGTACCAGTTCCGGAAGAGCCAGCCCCGGTCCCAGAACAGCCAGACCGACCACGGGTCGCCGGGCCGGGCCAGCTTCAGCACGCCGGTGCCGAACCAGGTGGAGCGTGCGGTGGTGCGCGGCGCGGTGTAGCGGGTGGCGAGCGGCTCGGCGTGCACCTGCGTGCCGTTCGCCAGGACCGGTCGTACGCATTCGGTGCCGGGCGCCATCCAGACGGCGAGCAGCTCGGCGGTGTCCTGGACGACGGTCACCGGGCGGCAGATGTGCACGGGCGGGGCCCCGGGCGCCCGGTGGTCCCGGCCGTTGTCGCGGTAGCGCCAGAGGATCTGGTCCCCCGGCGCCCAGCGTGCGCACTCTCCCGTACCTGTCATGGAGGGATCTTACGGATCGTCCGCGCCCGCCCGCTGCGACTCAGGTCACCCGGGTGTGCCCACGGGCCCCGGGTGACCCTCGCGCGCCTCGTCCGTCACGGCCGTGTCATGCGCAACACGTCCAGCGCCTCGTCCAGTTGCTCCACCGTCAGATCGCCGCGCTCGACATAGCCCGATGCCAGGACGGTCTCGCGGATCGTCGTGCCGTCCTTGAGCGACTGCTTGGCGACCTTCGCCGCCTCCTCGTAACCGATGTACTTGTTGAGCGGCGTGACCACCGAAGGCGAGGACTCCGCGTAGGCGCGGGCCCGCTCCACGTTGGCGGTGATGCCGTCGACCGTGCGGTCGGCCAGCAGCCGGGAGGCGCCCGCGAGCAGCCGTACGGACTCCAGCAGGTTCTTCGCGATGACCGGAAGCATCACGTTCAGCTCGAAGTTGCCGGCCGCGCCCGCCGTGGCGACCGTGGCGTCGTTGCCGGTGACCTGGGCGGCGACCATCAGGACCGCCTCCGGGATGACCGGGTTGACCTTGCCGGGCATGATCGACGAGCCGGGCTGGAGGTCGGGCAGGTTGATCTCGGCGAGGCCGGTGCGCGGTCCGGAGGCCATCCACCGCAGGTCGTTGCAGATCTTGGTCAGCGAGACCGCGATCGTACGGAGCTGGCCCGAGGTCTCCACCAGCCCGTCCCGCGCTCCTTGCGCCTCGAAGTGGTCGCGGGCCTCGGTCAGCGGCAGTCCGGTGGCCGCCGCGACCTCCGCGATCACGGCGGCGGAGAAGCCGGGCGGCGTGTTGATGCCGGTGCCCACCGCCGTACCGCCGAGCGGGAGTTCGGCCAGGCGCGGCAGCGAGGCGCGCAGCCGCTCCACGCCGTACCGGATCTGGGCCGCGTAGCCGCCGAACTCCTGGCCGAGCGTGACCGGCGTGGCGTCCATCAGATGCGTACGGCCGGACTTGACGACCTCCGCGAACTCGGCCGATTTCCGCCCCAGCGATTCCGCCAGGTGGTCCAGCGCGGGGATCAGGTCGGCGGTGACGGCGGCGGTGGCCGCGATGTGGATGGAGGACGGGAAGACGTCGTTGGAGGACTGTGAGGCGTTGACATGGTCGTTGGGATGGACCGGGCCGCCGAGCCGCTCGGAGGCGAGCGTGGCGATGACCTCGTTGGTGTTCATGTTGGATGAGGTGCCGGAGCCCGTCTGGAAGACGTCGACCGGGAAGTGCTCGTCCCAGCGGCCCGACGCGACCTCGGCGGCCGCCTCCTGGATCGCGGCCGCGATCTCCGGATCCACCACCTCCAGCTCGGCGTTGACCTTGGCGGCCGCGCCCTTGATCCGCGCCAGCGCCTCGATGTGGGCCCGCTCCAGACGCTGTCCGGAGATCGGGAAGTTCTCCACGGCGCGCTGGGTCTGCGCACGCCACTTGGCGTGGGCGGGAACCCGCACCTCACCCATCGAGTCGTGCTCGATCCGGAACTCCGGACCGCCCTGCGCGGCTGCCGACGTGTCGACCATCGTGTTTAAACCTCCTGCAAAAGATGAGCACGTGTCTTGTTCCAGCTATTCCCAAGTCGCCTACCGGCCAGTAAATACCCCTGGTAACCACTCACCCGGGAGGCGCAATGAGGCGCACCAGGCTCAGACTTCGAGGGCTCCGCAGCCTTCGCCGGCTCCGCTGTACGGCCGCCGTCACCGCCGCGTTCGCGGTGGCCGCCACCACGTTGGCGGTCGCCGGACCGGCGGGCGCGGCCGAGTCGGGTACCGGCACCAGCACTATCGCATCGACTCCTCTCCCGCCCGCGCTGGAAACGATCCGCGCGGCCGAGGCCACCCGGCTGTACGGCAGCCCCGCCGAACGGCCGCTCGCCGAACGGAAGACCGGGCTCATCTCACTGGGCGACAGCGAGATCTCCGGCGAAGGCGTCGGCACCTACGACCCCGGCACCAACGGACCGGACAACTGGTGCCACCGCTCGCCGGAGGCCGCCATCCACCGCACGGGCATCGCGGCGGACGTCACGTACAACGTCTCCTGCTCCGGCGCCTATACCGGGAACATCAAAATCGGCGGAAACAAGCAGTACGCCGATGAACTGGTCCAGAGCGACAGCCTCGCCATCAAGGCCCGCAACACCCGGATCAAGATGGTCGTCCTGGTCGCCGGAGCCAACGACGACCTCCAGTTCGGTCCGGTCATGACCGACTGCGTGGTCCGCTACATCAGCCTCCAGGGCCCGTGCGAGCCCAAGTACGCCGGCGGCTGGCAGGCCCGCGTCGACGCGCTGGTCCCCAAGGTCGAGGCGACCGTCCGCGACCTGCGTACGGTGATGACCGACGCCGGGTACGCCGACAGCGACTACAAGCTCGTCCTGATGGGCTACCCGAGCCCGATCGGCCCGGACTTCTACGACAACCCGAACTTCCCCGGCAAGCTCATCTGCGGCGGCCTCGGCTACGACTCCGACACCGCCTGGGGCCGCAACACCGCCGTGCCCGCCTTCCAGGTGGGCATGCGCAAGGCGGCAGCCAGCACGGGCGCCGCCTACCTGGACAACTCCCGCCTCTTCCACGGCCACGAGGTGTGCAGCGAGGCACCGTGGGCGCGCGGGCTCTACATCGACCTGAGCAAGCCCGGCCTGCCGGACGAGAACTCCGTACGCCAGTCCTTCCACCCCAACGCGGCCGGCCACCGCGCCTTCGCCTCCTGCCTGACCCAGCTGTACGGCTCCGGCCTCCGCGAGGCCAGCTGCGCCGACCCGGCGAGCACCGGCAACCCGGTCCTCCAAGGGGCCGCCTGGGACGACCTGTTCCGGCCGGTGAAGAACGAGGCCACCGGCACCTGTCTGGACGTACCCGCCTCGGTGACCCGTAACGGCACCGCGATCGGCGGCTGGGACTGCCACGGCGGCCGCAACCAGAACTGGTGGTACGACACCGGTACGCAGACCCTGCGCACCGCGCTCAGCCATGACCGGTGCCTGGACGTCTCGGGCGCGAAGTACAACGCCGGCGCCACGCTCGTGGTGTGGAACTGCGCGGGCGCGGCCAACCAGAAGTTCGTCCGCCAGGCGGGCACCATCCGCCCGGCCGCCGCGACCGGGCTCTGTCTGACGCTGGCCGGGGCCAAGGACCCGCTCAAGCTCCAGACGTGTGACGGCAGCGCGAAGCAGCGCTTCGTGTAGGACGGATTCCGGTGGTGGGTGGCGGGTCCTCCGCCACCCACCGTCGGCCGTCAGCCGCCCGTCATCACCGCGCCGAGGATCGCCGCCAGATACGCCGGGTCGTCCACGCCGCACAGCTCGCGCGCCGAGTGCATCGAGAGGCCCGGCACGCCTACGTCCACCGTGGTCACGCCGAGGCGGGCCGCCGTCAGCGGGCCGATCGACGTGCCGCACGGCATCGCGTTGTTGGAGACGAACGGCTGCCACGGCGCGTCCGCACGCTCGCAGGCGGCCGTGAACATGGCGATGCCGGTGGAGTCGGTGGCGTACCGCTGGTTGACGTTCACCTTGACCGTCGGGCCGCCGTTGGGCAGCGGGCGGTGGTCGGGGTCGTGGCGCTCCGCGTAGTTCGGGTGCACGGCGTGGGCCATGTCGGCGGAGACGCAGAAGGCGCCCGACAGGGCCCGCGACCAGTCCTCGTCGCAGCCGCCGCGAGCCGCGACCGAGCGCGAGAGCACCCGCTCCAGCAGCGGGCTCTGCGCGCCGGTCTCGGAACCGCTGCCGACCTCCTCGTGGTCGAAGGCGGCCAGCACGGGCACGAAGGACGGCTCGGTGACGCCGGTCGCGGCGTCCACCAGAGCGGTCACGCCGGCGTGCACGGAGACCTGGTTGTCCAGCCGTGACGCCACCACGAATTCCCGCTCCGCGCCCAGGTATCCGGGCTGCTGGATGTCGTGCAGCATCAGGTCCCAGCCCAGCACGTCCGCCGCGTCCTCGCCGGCCGCCGCCGCGACCAGCCGCAGCAGCTCGCCCTCGCGAGGATCGCCGAGCGCCCAGATCGGCGCGATGTGGCGCTGCCGGTCCAGCGCCACGCCGTCATTGACCGTACGGTCCAGGTGGATCGCCAACTGCGGTACGCGCAGCAGCGGTTCGTCGATCTGTACGAGGCGGCTGCGCGGAGTGCCGTCCGGGCCGCCGCGCAGGGCCAGCCGGCCGGAGATGCCGAGGTCGCGGTCGAGCCAGGTGTTCAGCGGGACTCCGCCGTAGATCTCCACTCCGATCTGCCGCCAGCCCGAACTGCCGGTGTCCGGAGCCGGTTTGATCCGCAGGTTCGGTGAGTCGGTGTGCGTGCCGACGATCCGGAACGGCGTGTGCGCGGGCGCGCCTTCGGGGACGTACCACGCGATCAGCGCTCCGGCCCGGCTGACGAAGCAGCCGCCGGTCGCCCCGGTCCAGTCGTCCGTGCCGAGCAGCTCGCGGAATCCGGCCTTCTCCAGCCGCTGGGCCGCGCTCGCGACCACGTGGTACGGCGAAGGGCTTGCGGCGATGAAGGCGAGCAGGTCGTCGGTGTGGCTGCGGTGGGGGGCCGGGGTCATGCGGCGTCCGCCTTTCCGGAGTTCGGCAGTGGCTGCGCGGCGAAGGGCCGCAGGGCGCCGAGGGTGCCCGGCGGATCAGGCCGGTGGAGTCAGCCCGGTGGAGATGGTCAGGAACGTTGCACAACCCTTGGCGGCGCGCCCGGCGCGGCGCAAGCCCGGAAGGCGGCGGGCTGCGGGAAAGCGGCGGTGCGGGACCGGCCACCTGACCGGCGCGGTGGCCTGGGGGAGCGGGGTCCGGCCGGGGCGAGTTTTCCAAGGTCGTTGCGTGTGGTGTCCGTTCGGGCGAGCTGACAGCGCCCTGCCGGGATGTTCATCCGGCCTGTGCGGCTTCCGGCCGGCGTGCGGTGGAGGCCGTCGCGCCTGTTCCGGGGCCGATCGGGCCGGTGGCGTCCGCTGGTGCGAGATTGGCTTGATTTCGACGTACGAGAGTCGCCTTCACGACGGGACGCGGCTCGGGTGCCGCCCGAGTAGCGCCCGAACGAGGTCCGAGCACTGTCCGAGCGCTGTACGAACGCGGAAGAGGAGGCGCCCGTTCGGACGCCTCCTCTCTCCGTGTGCCGCGCGTGCCGTGACCGGCGGCCGGTCAGCCCAGGCCGGGACCGCGGACCGGAATGCTGGTGAACGTCGGCGCCGGCGCGGGCTCGGTGAAGAAGTCGTTGCCCTTGTCGTCCACCACGATGAACGCCGGGAAGTCCTCGACCTCGATCCGCCAGACCGCCTCCATGCCGAGCTCCTCGTACTCGACGACCTCGACCTTCTTGATGCAGTCCTGTGCGAGCCGCGCCGCCGGGCCGCCGATCGAGCCGAGGTAGAAGCCGCCGTGCGAGCCGCAGGCGTCGGTGACCTGTTTGCTGCGGTTGCCCTTCGCGAGCATCACCTTGGAGCCGCCCGCCGCCTGGAACTGCTCCACGTACGAGTCCATCCGGCCGGCCGTCGTCGGGCCGAAGGAGCCGGAGGCGTACCCCTCGGGAGTCTTCGCCGGGCCCGCGTAGTAGACCGGATGGTCCTTCAGGTACTGCGGCATCTCCTCGCCGGCGTCCAGCCGCTCCTTGATCTTGGCGTGCGCGATGTCGCGCGCCACGACCAGCGGGCCGGTCAGCGAGAGCCTGGTCTTGACCGGGTACTTGGTCAGCTCGGCCAGCACCTCGTCCATCGGCCGGTTGAGGTCGATCTCCACGACGTCCCCGCCGGCCTCGTCGAGGTGCTCGTCGGTGGTGTCCGGGAGGAAGCGCGCCGGGTCCTTCTCCAGCTTCTCCAGGAAGACACCTTCGGCGGTGATCTTCGCGGTGGCCTGGCGGTCGGCCGAGCAGGAGACGGCGATGGCGACGGGCAGCGAGGCGCCGTGGCGGGGCAGGCGGACCACGCGGACGTCGTGGCAGAAGTACTTGCCGCCGAACTGCGCGCCGATCCCGATCTTCTGCGTCAGCTCGAAGACCTTCTCCTCCAGCTCCTTGTCCCGGAAGCCGTGGCCGGTCGGCGAGCCCTCGGCGGGCAGCTCGTCCAGGTAGTGCGCGGAGGCGTACTTGGCGGTCTTCAGCGCGAACTCCGCCGACGTACCGCCGACCACGATCGCCAGGTGGTACGGCGGGCAGGCCGCGGTGCCGAGCGAGCGGATCTTCTCCTCCAGGAACTTCATCATGGAGGCATCGTTGAGGACGGCCTTCGTCTCCTGGTAGAGGAACGACTTGTTGGCCGAGCCGCCGCCCTTCGCCATGAACAGGAACTTGTACGCGCCGCCGTCGGTGGCGTACAGCTCGATCTGGGCCGGAAGGTTGGAGCCGGTGTTCTTCTCGTCCCACATGGTCAGCGGGGCCATCTGCGAGTAGCGCAGATTGAGCTCGGTGTAAGCGTCGAAGATGCCGTGCGACAGCGCCTCCTCGTCACCGCCCTCCGTCAGCACGTTCTGCCCGCGCTTGCCCATGACGATCGCGGTGCCGGTGTCCTGGCACATCGGCAGGACACCGGCGGCGGCGATGTTGGCGTTCTTCAGGAGGTCCAGCGCCACGAACTTGTCGTTGGAGGAGGCCTCCGGGTCGTCCACGATCCGCCGCAGCTGCGCCAGGTGGGCCGGGCGCAGGTAGTGCGAGATGTCGTGCATCGCCTCGGCGGCCAGCGTGCGCAGCGCCTCCGGCTCGACCTTGAGGAACGTACGGCCGTCGGCCTCGAAGGTGGAGACACCTTCGGCGGTCACCAGACGGTACGGCGTGGTGTCCTCTCCCAGCGGGAGCAGATCGGAGTACGCAAACTCTGGCATTACGGCCATTCCTCACTCGGCGACAGCGGCTGACCTCCCTTGGGCAGCGCATCAACCAGGGTAGAACGCGCCTCCTCGGCGGATCCTGTGAGGTAAGGCTCACCTGGAGGCCGGTCACCGGCTCTTCCGGGAGGCGGGCGCGCCGCTCGGAGGGGTAGTCGCGATCTATCGCGTTTGGGTAGGCTGGGGCGGTGGACCTAGAGAAGCAGCCCCAGCAGCCCGCCCGGCCGCCCGTCTCGCCCGCCGAGGCCGTGCCCGGCGACTCGATCCGCGCCTCCGACGCCGACCGCGACCGGATCGCGGACATCCTGCGCGAGGCGATGGCCGAGGGGCGTCTGACGGCGGACGAGCACGCGGAGCGGGTCGACCTCGTCTACCGGGCCAAGACCGTCGGCGAACTCCAGTCGCTGGTCCGCGATCTGCCCGCCGCCTCCTCCGGCGCCGCCACCTCGCGCCCGGAGTCGCAGTCGTACGCGTACGGTCCCGAGGTCGCCGACGGCCCGGTCGACAACCTCGTCGCGGTCTTCAGCAGCGCCACCCGCAAGGGCCGTTGGCGCGTCGGACCCCGCACCAACGCCTTCTCGCTCTTCGGCAGCGTGGAGATCGATCTGACCGAGGCGCTTTTCGGCCAACGACTCACCGTCATCAACGCGACCGCCATCTTCGGCAGCGTCGAGATCCGGGTGCCGGAGAACATCACGCTGCGCGGCAGCGGCACGGGCGTCCTCGGCGGCTTCGACATCCGCTCGCTGGAGTCGGTGGACCCGGAGGCGCCGGTCGTCGTGGTGAACGGCTATGCGGTGTTCGGCGGTGTGGAGGCCAAGCCGAAGCGCGGCAAGTTCGTCGCGGACCTCCAGAGGCGGCTGCGCAAGCACCTCGGCCACTGAACGAGGCAGGCCGGCACGCATTCGAGAATCAGCCAGAACACCTCCTGAAGCCCTTGTCGTACGCCGTGCGCCGGTGCCGCTCAGTGCATAGGCGTACACGCAACGGGTATGGACTGCTGCATCGTCTCTCGCTCGCGAAGCCGTAGCCGTCGTCAGGAGTAGACCGTGCTGCAACCGCCGCATCAGCCTCTGCAGGTCGCCGCCGTTCCTGCCCAGCGGACTCCCGCCCGGGAGGACGAGGCGGGCCCCTGGCACTCGGAGGCGGTGTGCCGCCGGGACGAAGCCGGGCTGTTCTTCGCCCCGTCGAAGGAGCCGACCGCCGCCCGACTGGCCCGGGAGGAGGCCGCCAAGCGGGTCTGTGCCCGCTGCCCGGTCATGGTGGCGTGCCGGGAGCACGCGCTGATGCAGCCGGAGCCGTACGGGGTGTGGGGCGGGCTCACCGCCGCCGAGCGCCGGGTCGCGCTGGCCCGCCGTCGCCGGCGCGACATCGAACTGACCGCCGCCGCACCGGCGGAGCGCATAGCCGCGGCGGGCTGAGACCGCGAAAGGGAGAGGGGGCGCGGTTCTCGCGCCTCCTCTCCCTCGACTCCTCCGTTACTTCGCGCGGTCGAAGTCGATGGCGCTGTAGGCGCGCAGCTTCGACAGCCGGTGCGTCGAGGAGATCGACCGGATCGTGCCGGACTTGGAGCGCATCACGATCGACTCGGTGGTCGCCGTCTCCGCGCGGTACCGCACACCGCGCATCAGCTCACCGTCGGTGATCCCCGTCGCCACGAAGAACACGTTGTCGCCGCTGACCAGGTCGTCGGTCGACAGCACCCGGTCCAGGTCGTGGCCCGCGTCCAGCGCCTTCTGCCGCTCCGCCTCGTCCTTGGGCCAGAGCTTGCCCTGGATGACGCCGCCGAGGCACTTTATGGCGCATGCCGAGATGATGCCTTCGGGCGTTCCGCCGACGCCCATCAGCAGGTCGACGCCGGTGCCCTCGCGGGCCGCCATGATCGAGCCCGCGACATCGCCGTCCGAGATGAACTTGATCCGCGCGCCGGTCTCGCGGATCTCCTTGACGATGCCCTCGTGCCGGGGCCGGTCGAGGATGACGACGGTGACGTCCTCGGGCGTGGAGTTCTTCGCCCGTGCGACGCGCCGGATGTTCACCGCCACGGGCGCGTTGATGTCGACGAAGTCCGCCGCCTCGGGCCCCGTCACCAGCTTGTCCATGTAGAAGACCGCCGACGGGTCGAACATCGCGCCGCGGTCGGCGGCCGCCAGCACGGCGATCGCGTTCGGCATGCCCTTGGCGTTGAGCGTGGTGCCGTCGATCGGGTCGACCGCGATGTCGACCTCGGCGCCGGTGCCGTCGCCGACCCGCTCGCCGTTGAACAGCATGGGGGCTTCGTCCTTCTCGCCTTCACCGATGACGACGACGCCGTTCATCGAGACGGTCGAGACGAGGGTGCGCATGGCCTTCACGGCGGCGCCGTCGGCGCCGATCTTGTCGCCGCGGCCCACCCAGCGCCCGGCGGCCATCGCGGCGGCCTCGGTGACCCGGACCAACTCCAGGGCCAGGTTGCGGTCGGGAGCCTCCGGAGAGACCTCCAGTTGGGACGGCAGATGATGCTCGGACATCGGAGCGCACCTTTCTGTACGGCGACGACCGGATATGAGGGTGCTGTGACTCTATCGGTAGGTCGATAAAATGAGCAGTGCGGGTCACGCATGAGCACCTCGGTCCGTGTCCCCGCCGCCACCCACGGTCAGCACCCGCCTCCGGCCCCACCCTGCGGCCGGGCGTACCGGGCCGCGTGCCACCATGGATGCCGTGGCAGAGAGCAAGCGAGGCAAGCAGACGGCCAGGAACATGTTCCTGTCGACCTTGGTGACCGCCGCCTGCGCGGGCGTCATCTACATCTTCGTTCCGCACGACGAGAGCCTCGACCCGGTCAAGGCCGTCGACTTCACGGTGGAACTGGCGACGGTGCGCACCGCCGCGCCGTATCCGGTCGCCGCGCCGGAGGGTCTGCCGGAGAAGTGGAAGCCGACCTCCGTCTCCTTCGACCGCGCCGCCGGCAAGGCCTGGCACCTCGGCTTCCACGACCCGGACGGCCGGTACGTCGCGGTCGAGCAGTCCACCGCCGACGCGCGCACCTACATCCCGCAGGTCAGCCAGAAGGCCAGGGACACCGGCACCACCGAGACGGTCGCGGGCCGCGCCTGGCAGGTCTGGGAGGGCGAGAAGTACGACGCGCTCGTCCTGCCCGGCAAAGGCCACACCACCGTGGTGACGGGCTCGGCGCCGAAGGAGCGGCTGGTGGAGATGGCCGAGGCGCTGAAGACGGGGCCGGTCGGCGGAGCCGTGCCGTCGCCGTCGGCCTCGCCGGTCTCCTGAGCTTTCGCAGCCGTACGTACGTGAAGGGGCCCCGGAACACCAGGTGTTCCGGGGCCCCTTCACATGGCCGCTCGGCCGCTCAGACGGTCTTGATGACCTCGTCGTAGGAGAGGCGCGGGCTGCGCGGGAACCAGGCGTCCTCGCCCGGCTTGCCGATGTTGACGACCATCAGCGGGGTGTGGTCGCCGTCCAGGAACTCCTTCTGGATACCGACGGCGTCGTAACCGGTCATCGGTCCGGCGGCCAGACCGGCGGCGCGGACACCGATGATGAAGTAGGCGGCCTGGAGCGCGGCGTTGAGGCCGGCGGCCGACTCACGGACCGGGCGCTCGGTGAAGAAGAGGTCCTTGGCCTGCGGGAAGTGCGGCAGCAGCGCCGGGAGCTCCTCGTGGAACTCGTTGTCGGCGGCCAGGATCGCGACCAGCGGAGCGGTGGCGGTCTTCGGGCGGTTGCCCTCGGCCATGTGCTGCACCAGACGCTCGCGGCCCTCGGCGGAGCGGACCAGGACGACGCGCAGCGGCGACTGGTTGAAGGCGGTCGGACCGAACTTGACCAGGTCGTAGATCGCCTGGACCTGCTCGTCGGTCACCGGCTCGTCGGTGAAGGTGTTGGCGGTGCGGGCCTCACGGAAAAGGAGGTCCTGGGCGGCGGGGTCGAGAACGAGGGACATGTGAGGGCAAACCTTCCGAAAGGGCACGGGGAAGTGACGCACTGAACCGTAACGGAGAGGTAGGTTAACTTTCAACTAAACTCGGAGGGGAGTGATCCACTCCACAACTCCGCGCGCCTCGACTCGGCCGCGTGATCAGCCGTCGGAAGCCGCAACGGACTCACCGTCCGGCCGGGCCAGCGCCGCGTCCAGCCGGGCCCGGGCGCCCTCCAGCCAGTGGCGGCAGACCTTCGCCAGCTCCTCACCACGCTCCCACAGGGCCAGCGACTCCTCCAGCGTCGTGCCGCCCGCCTCCAGCCGGCGTACGACCTCGATCAGCTCGTCCCGCGCCTGCTCGTACCCGAGCGTGCTCGTCGCGGCAGCCGCCGCCGTACCGTCGTCCGTCATGTGATCCACCCTAGATGTCGGCTGCAACGTCATCGCGGGGCCCGTCCCCGTCCACCCGCACCGTGAACTCGCCCTCCGACACCCGTGCCCGCAACGGCTCACCGGGCGCACCGGCCTCGTCGGGGGAGCGCACCACATGGCCGTCGGGCCGCTGGAGCACCGCGTAACCGCGCTCCAGCGTGGCGGCCGGCGACAGCGACACCACCCGGGCCCGGGTGTGCGCGAGCTCCGAATCGGCCCGGTCCAGCAGATGGCCCAGCACCCGGCGGCTCCGCCTAACGAGCGCGTCGACCTCCGCCGCCCGCTCGTCCACCAGCCGCTGCGGCCGCTCCATCGCGGGCCGGCCCAGCGCGTGCGCGAGCCCTCGCTCCTCGCGGTCCAGGATCCCTCGTACGGTCCGCAGCGCCCGGTCCCGGAGCTGCTGCACCCGGTCCAGCTCCTCGCCGACGTCCGGTACGACCTTCTTGGCCGCGTCCGTGGGCGTGGAGGCGCGCAGGTCGGCCACCAGGTCCAGCAGCGGTGAGTCCGGCTCGTGGCCGATCGCGGAGACCACCGGCGTACGACAGGCGGCGACGGCCCGGATCAGCCGCTCGTCGGAGAACGGCAGCAGGTCCTCCACGCTGCCGCCGCCGCGCGCCACGACGATCACGTCCACCTCGGCGAGCGCGTCCAGCTCCTCGACCGCCTGGACCACCTGACCGACCGCGTTCACGCCTTGCACGGCGGTGTTGCGGACCTCGAAGCGCACGGCGGGCCAGCGGCGGCGCGCGTTCTCCAGGACATCGCGCTCGGCGGCGGAGGCCCGTCCGCAGACCAGTCCGATGAGCTGCGGAAGGAAGGGGAGCGGCCTCTTCCGGTCCAGCGCGAAGAGTCCTTCGGCGGCGAGCGACTTCTTCAGCTGCTCCAGCCGCACCAGCAGCTCACCGATGCCGACCGGCCGTATGTCGGTGGCCCGCAGCGACAGCTGTCCGCGCGGCGCGTACCACTCGGGCTTGGCGAGCACGACGACGCGCGCACCTTCGCTCACCACGTCCGCGATCCGGTCGAACACCTGCCGGAAGCAGGTCACGCTCACCGAGATGTCATGCGCCGGGTCGCGCAGGGTCAGGAAGACGACGCCGGCACCCGGCCGCCGTGAGAGCTGGGTGATCTGTCCCTCCACCCAGATGGCACCGAGCCGGTCGATCCAGCCTCCGATCAGGCGCGACACCTCACCGACGGGCAGCGGCGCTTCCGCGGACGTGTTGAGAGCCATGCGCCCGAGCGTATCGGGACGGACTGACAGTGACGGCGATCCGGGACGGACTGACAGTGACGCCGATCCGGGACGGACTGACAGCGACGCCGATCCCTGACGGACTGACAGTGACGGCGATCCGGGAAGGACAGCCCCTTACCGAGAACGCTCCATCCCGCGCCCGCCCGCACCCTGCACCGCCAGCACCATGAACCCCACCGCCAGCCAGCACAGTCCCACCACCTGCGCGCTCGTCGTCGCCTCCACGATCACGGCGACGAGGATCCCCGCACCGACCACCGGCATGAGCACGTGCTTCCACCAGACGGGCGGCCCCGACATCCGGCGTACGACGAACCAGCCGACCACCGACGCGTGCAGCAGCACGAACGCCGTCAGCGCACCGATGTCCACCACCGACACCAGGTGGTCCAGCCCGTCGTCGCGCCGGGCCGCCCACACCGCCGCCACCAGCGTCACGATCGCCGCACCCAGGATCGCGAGGCGCGGCACGCCCGACTTCGGGTCGACCTTCGCGAGGAGGCGCGGCAGCCGCCGCTCCCGGGCCATCGCGAAGACCAGCCGTCCGGCAGCCGCCTGTCCCGCCAGCGCCGCGAACGCCGCACCGATCGCCTTGCTGACCGCCACCAGGTCATGCAGCCAGGTCCCGACGGAGGCGTCGACCGCGTCGTAGAAGGCCGACCCCTGTGCCGCCGGATCCGCCGCCAGCTCGGCCGAGCTCATCGGCTCCAGGAGCGCTGCCAGATAGGTCTGAGCGATGAACAGGACACCCGCCAGCACCAGGCAGAACAGCACCGCCCGCGCCACCTTCTGCGACCCGCCCGTCACCTCCTCCGCGAACGAGGCGATGGCGTCGAACCCCAGATACGACAGCACGGCCACCGACACCGCGCCGAGCACCGCCGCCATGGAGAACGCGGCGTCGCCGGTCAGCGGCGTCAGCCACCCGCGCTGCGCCCCGTCCCGTACGAGGACGACCACGGCCGACACCACGAAGACCAGCAGCACCACGATCTCCATGGCCAGCACCACGAACCCGACCCGCGCGGCCGCCCGTACGCCCCACAGATTGAGCAGCGTGGTCACCAGCACCGCGATCGCGGTCCACACCCACCGCGACACCTCCGGGACCAGCGCGTTCATCGCGATCCCGGAGAAGAGGTAGGCGACGGCCGGGATCAGCAGATAGTCGAGCATCGCCATCCACCCGGCGATGAACCCGGGCCCTTCGCCGAGTCCCTTGCGCGCATACGTGAAGACCGACCCGGCGAAGGGTGCGACCCGCACCATCTGCGCGTAACTGAAGGCGGTGAAGCCCATGACGACGGTGGCCACGATGTAGACCAGGGCGACCGACCCGCCGGACTTGGCGTCCAGGGTGCCGAAGATGCCGACGGGGGCCATGGGCGCGATGAACAGGAGCCCGTAGACGACGAGATCCCGGAAGCCGAGGGTCCGCCGCAGTTTGCCCTCCTCGACGCTGCTTCCAACGCCGCTGCCGCCCGCGGACCCCGTACCGCTCCCCGAGTCAGACGTCATGAACCCTCCACAGTCACCGTCCGCCACACACGTGCAGCCATCAGTCTCCCGACCCGGCCGTCATGGCGCCTGTTCGGTACGGCCTTACGATGGGACGCATGACTGCAACTCCTGCCCGCCGTGTCCTGCTCGCCGCGCCCCGTGGCTACTGCGCGGGCGTGGACCGCGCCGTGATCGCCGTCGAGAAGGCCCTGGAGCAGTACGGGGCCCCGATCTACGTCCGCCACGAGATCGTGCACAACAAGTACGTCGTGCAGACCCTGGAGAAGAAGGGTGCGATCTTCGTGGACGTCACCGCGGAGGTGCCCGAGGGCTCCATCGTGATGTTCTCCGCGCACGGAGTCGCGCCCACCGTCCACGCGGAGGCCGCCGAGCGCAAGCTCGCGACCATCGACGCGACCTGCCCGCTGGTCACCAAGGTCCACAAGGAAGCCGTCCGGTTCGCCAAGGAGGACTACGACATCCTCCTGATCGGCCACGAGGGCCACGAGGAGGTCATCGGCACCTCCGGCGAGGCGCCCGACCACATCCAGCTGGTCGACGGCCCCGAGGACGTCGCGAACGTCGAGGTCCGCGACGAGTCGAAGGTCGTCTGGCTCTCCCAGACCACGCTCTCCGTCGACGAGACGATGGAGACGGTGGACGCGCTCAAGTCGAAGTTCCCGAACCTCCTCTCGCCGCCCAGCGACGACATCTGCTACGCCACGCAGAACCGCCAGATCGCGGTGAAGAAGCTGGCCGAGGACGCCGAGCTGGTCATCGTGGTCGGCTCCAAGAACTCCTCGAACTCCATCCGCATGGTCGAGGTCGCTCTCGACGCCGGTGCCGCCGCCGCGTACCTGGTCGACTTCGCGAGCGAGATCGACGAGGCGTGGCTGGAAGGCGTGACGACGGTCGGCCTGACCTCCGGTGCCTCGGTGCCGGACGTCCTGGTCGACGGGGTCATCGAGTGGCTCGCGGAGCGCGGGTACGCGGACGTGGAGACGGTCAAGACGGCCGACGAGTCCATCACCTTCTCCCTTCCCAAGGAGCTCCGCCGCGACCTGCGCGCCGAGGCCGCCGCCCTTTCCGCCGAGTAGCAGGGCACAGCGCCCGGCCTGCCCGTACGGTGTTGCCATGAAGATCTTCGGCGTGGACATCGGCGGTTCAGGGATCAAGGGCGCTCCCGTGGACCTGGACCGAGGCGACCTGGCGCAGGAGCGCCACAAAGTGCTGACACCGCATCCGGCCACGCCCGACCGCGTGGCCGACTGCGTGGCCGAGGTGGTCGGCCACTTCGACTGGCAGGGACCCATCGGCGTCACGTTCCCGGGCGTGGTCACGGACGGCACCACGCGCACGGCGGCAAATGTCGACAAGGGCTGGATCGACACGGACGCCCGCGCGCTGCTGGGCGAGCGGGTGGGACAGCCGGTGACGATCCTGAACGACGCGGACGCGGCCGGGGTCGCGGAGATGACGTTCGGCGCGGGCCGGGGCCGCAAGGGCACGGTCATCATGCTGACCTTGGGTACGGGCATCGGCAGCGCGCTCTTCGTCGACGGCCGCCTCGTCCCCAACACCGAGCTGGGCCACCTGGAGCTGCACGGCCACGACGCGGAGAAGCGCGCCTCCACGAAGGCCAAGGAGGACGAGGACCTCAGCTGGCAGCACTGGGCGCACCGGGTGCAGAAGTATCTGCTGCACGTGGAGATGCTGTTCTCGCCCGAGCTGTTCATCATCGGCGGAGGCGTGAGCCGCAAGGCGGAGAAGTTCCTGCCGCTGATCGAGAAGGTCCGCGCGGAGATGGTCCCGGCGGAGCTGCAGAACAACGCGGGGATCGTGGGCGCGGCGATGGCGGCGGCGGGGAAGTAGGAGGCGGCGCTACCTGCCGGGGCGGCGCTACTGCGCGGCAGGCTTTGCGCGAGGCGGCGCCACCACGCGGGGTGGCGCTACCTGCTGGCGCGGGGCCGCTCGGCACGCCCGGCGGGTGCGCCCGCCCCGGTAACCTTCTTGGGTACCCGGGCCGCCGCGGGCCGCGGGGCCTTCTCCGCTCCTGCCGTACGCTCCTGGGCCAGCAGATACCGCTGCCGGGCCCGCATGTGCAGAACCTTCCGTACGGAGGCGATGAGGCCGGCGACCAGCGTGCCGCCGTACAGCCAGCCGGCGTGCACGGCGAGCGCGGTGACGAGGGCCATGGTCTGCCCGCCGAAGCCACCGGAGCCGCCGGAGATCGGGAAGACGCCGACGGCGAAGGCGATGGGCACGCTGATCGGCGCGGTGACGAGGTCGGCGGGCCGGACCCAGAGCGCGGTGAGCGCGCTGACCGGCAGGAAGAGCAGCCCGTAGACGATATCGGAGCTGTCGAACAGCAGCCGGTCCAGACAGGCGAGCACGAACATGGTCAGCGCGGCGAACAGTCCGGCCCCGATCCCGGTGAGCCGGGGGTTGGGGAAGCGCCGCAGCGCGAGCAGCACGGGCGGCACGGCACGGACCCGTCCGCCGGAGCTCCCGGCCGCTCGGTAGACGGTGGCGGACTCACCGAAGACACCCGGCACGGGCGCGACGGGAGGTACGGGCGCGGCCTGCGGGGCCGGCCTGCGCTGCGGGGGACGTGTCCTGGGCTGCTCCACCTGGACAACGTAGGTCGCGGGGCCGGAGGAATCAGGCGTTGGACACGCGCTTTGGCCGACCTTGGCGTTGCGTTCGAGGCCGCGCGGCCGAAAGGCACCTGTTCGGCGGTGTACGTACGGTGTCGAGGCGTGCTGGAACCTCCGTGCTCAGGACCTTCGGCGGACCCGTGCGGGCCAGCGCGCGCCCGCCCGTAAACTGGAGAATCGGTCCACTCCGCGACCCGGCCCGAACAGCCGAGCCGGCCCCGGACGCCCCTGACCCCCTCCTCACTCCAGGAAGTCGCCAAAGTGTCGCTCACGATCGGAATCGTCGGTCTGCCGAATGTCGGCAAGTCGACCCTGTTCAACGCCCTGACCAAGAACGACGTGCTGGCGGCCAACTACCCGTTCGCCACGATCGAGCCGAACGTCGGCGTGGTCGGCGTCCCGGACCCACGCCTGAACAAGCTCGCGGAGATCTTCAGCTCCCAGAAGCTCCTGCCGGCCACGGTGGACTTCGTGGACATCGCCGGCATCGTCCGGGGCGCGTCGGAGGGTGAGGGCCTGGGCAACAAGTTCCTGGCGAACATCCGTGAGTCCGACGCGATCTGCCAGGTCATCCGTGCCTTCAAGGACGAGAACGTCGTCCACGTCGACGGCAAGGTCTCGCCGAAGGACGACATCGAGACGATCAACACCGAGCTGATCCTCGCCGACCTCCAGTCCGTCGAGAAGGCCGTCCCGCGCCTGACGAAGGAGTCCCGCCTCCAGAAGGACAAGGTCGCGGTGCTCGCCGCGGTCGAGGACGCGCAGAAGATCCTGGAGTCCGGTCAGACGCTCTTCTCGGCCGGCATCACGGCCGCGACGGAGAAGGGCAAGCTCCTCCACGAGCTGCACCTGCTCACGGTCAAGCCGTTCCTCTACGTCTTCAACGTCGACGAGGACGAGCTGGTCGACGAGGACTTCAAGAACGAACAGCGCGCCCTGGTCGCTCCCGCCGAGGCGATCTTCCTCAACGCCAAGATCGAGTCCGAGCTCATCGAGCTCGACGACGACGAGGCCCTGGAACTCCTCCAGTCCATGGGCCAGGAAGAGCCCGGCCTCGCCACCCTCGGCCGCGTCGGCTTCGCCACCCTGGGCCTCCAGACCTACCTCACGGCCGGCCCGAAGGAAGCCCGCGCCTGGACCATCAAGAAGGGCGCCACGGCCCCGGAGGCTGCCGGTGTGATCCACACCGACTTCCAGAAGGGCTTCATCAAGGCGGAGATCGTCTCCTTCGACGACCTGGTCGAGACAGGCTCGGTCGCCGAGGCCCGCGCCAAGGGCAAGGCGCGCATGGAGGGCAAGGAGTACGTGATGCAGGACGGGGACGTGGTGGAGTTCCGCTTCAACGTGTAGCGGCTGACATATCACCACGTCGCTGATCTGGCAAACTTGCAGGTCAGGGAGGGTCCGACTCTTCGGGGTCGGGCCCTTAGTTTTTTCCCGTGCTGGGATGGTGCTGGGATAGCTGACCCCTCGTCACCTGTCATCACCCCTGCTCATCCCTACCGTGCTGGGATCGTGCTGGGATGGGATGGGGGCGCCCGTGCTGGGATTTGCGCGAGCAGGGCACAGGCCGAGCTGTGAAGGTAGTGCGGGCGTGGCGCTTTTCCTACTCGTTTGACACAATCGGGGGCATGGCTGAGACGACGTACAGCATCGGGGAAGGGCCGGCGACGCGGGTGAGCCTGTCGCTGCCAGAGGGGACGGCGGAGGCGATCCGGGCGCGAGTGGGGAAGCGGGAGTTCTCCGCGTTCATCGCCGAGGCGGTCGAGCGTGAGTTGCGCGGGCAGGTCCTGGACGAGTACCTGGCGGACTACGAGAGCCGCAAAGGGCCGGTCTCCGAGCCGGCTCGTCAGCGGGCGCGGCAGGTCTTTGACGAGGTGTTCGCCGAGGAGGCCGAGTGGCCCGCCGCAGGCTGAGTCACGAGGGGACGCTCGTCCTGGACAGCGAAGGGCTCTCGAAGCTGCTCGCCGATGACGAGCAGGTGGTGGCTCTGATCGCTGAGGCGCGCTCGCGCGGCATGGAGGTCGTGATCAGTGCGCTCACCATCATCGAGGTCGTCCATGCCCGTACGAACAAATCACGCCTGAACTGGGTGCTTTCCGGGCTGCGGGTCGTCCCGGTCGGTGACGAAGAGGCAAGGGCGGCCTCGAAGCTGCTGATGAACGCCGGGTTGCACGGACACAAATACGCGATCGATGCGGCCGTCGCCGAGGCCGCGCTGCGACAGCACCGCCCCGTGGTCATGCTGACTTCCGATATTGACGACATGACCAAGCTGTGCGGCGAGCGGGTCCGGCTCGTGGCGGTGTGATTTCCCTTTGGTGCGGCTCAGTAGGAGCGGGGTCCGTAGGGGCTCCAGTGACCGAGGAAGGGCTTGAGATCGTCGCCGCTGGGTTTCGGCGGCGTGGGCAGTTTCGGCGCTGAGGCCGATTCGGTGAGGTTTTGGAGGTGCGCGTCCGCGAACGCGAGCCACGCCTCGACCTCGGTCCGCTCCTGCCCGGGCGGAAGTGATGTGGCATGGACGCCTACTGCTGCGACGTATTCAGTCAGGCGGCTGGCCTGGTACCAGGTGTCTGCCTGTTCTCCGAGGTGTTTGACGCGGTAGGCGTGGGCGTAGGCGGCATGGGCTTCCTGCATGGCGGCTTCCCAGCGCTTTCGCTCTACCTCTCTGGCTTTCTGATCCGCGAGGCGTTTGCGCTCCGCGGCTTCGCCACGGAGGCCGACCTCCTGCACGATCTCGGCGAGTTGTTCTTCCAGAGGCCGGTCGGGGAGATCCGCCCATTCGCTTGCACGGTGCGGGCTGCCGCCGCGGAGTATGAAACGCAGCCGGCTGGAGGGGGTGTAGTCGAAGCGGGGGATGCGCATCCATGAGTACTTCTTGGCGTCGGCGAGTTCTTTGTCCGTGGGGACGTGTTCGCTGCGGTCCTGTTCTTGAAGGACGAGGAAGCCGACACTTTCGCCTTGGGCAGTGATGGAGAAGTGCGGTGGTGCCTTGCGCCGCCGATGGGGCGGGGGCACGCCTTGTGTGGTTCCGAGCGATGCCTTGTGGCCTTGGGCTTCGGTGGCGGTGATGAGGGTGTGGATGATGCGCAGGGCTCGACCCTGGAGGGGTTTGGTCAGTCCCATGGGCTGCGGCTGCTTTTGAAGGGCGTTCACGACGGCATGGGGTTTGGAGAGTCTGACTGGCACATGGAGCGGGGAGAGTTCCGCGAGGCGCCAGGCAGGGATGTCGACCAGCTTGATCTCGTAGCCGCGGTGGGTGCGGTATACGTGGAGTTCCTGCGTGTGGGGGATCTTGCCGGACTTGCGGGCGGCATTGACTCGTGACGCCCAATTCACGGCGTGCGGGCCGGATTCGATGGGCTTGATGAGACAGCTGTCGTTCGCAGCGGCCAGTTCTTCGAGTAGCTGGTCCGCGTGGTTCGCAAGGGCCTTCGGCGCGGCTCTGGGGCGCCGCGATGTCGGTTTTCGGGCAGGTCGTTCCGGCGGTCGGGTGCTCTGCTCCACGGGGTGGATGCCGCCTTCGATGAGGTGCTGCCACCCCTTCTCGGTGAGGTGGGCGCTCCAATGTCCGCGGCGTTTGGTGATTTTGATGAGCCCTCGGTTCTGCAGGGCCTGTCCGCTCGTCTTGTAGGTGCTGTCCGGCCAGACTCCGTCGGGACACCCCTGGCCCACCCAGTCGAGCACGGCCTGCTGCCGCTTGTTGAGGGCCTGTTCCATGTAGCCTCCCGCCGCTTCCTGGGTGCCCCGTCCCCGGAGACGATGCCCGCTGCCCTTGCGGGAATTCTGGGTTGTGAAAGGACTCCTCGTTCGGATGAGAGATATAGAGGGCGTGTTTACGGCGAGAGTCCTGGGCGGCTACGCAGCCTCGTCGCGCATGGCGGACTGGGCCGACTCGCTTTCGACGCCGATGACTTCGACGGTCACGCCGCGAGCGGCGAGGGCCTTCGCGGTCTGGGCCAGGGTGATGGCGGAGAACGGAAAGAGGGAGTCCGGCGTGAGCTTGGCTCCGTCCTTCAGAAGGATCGCGAAGACGACGCGGCGCGGGGTGAAGTCCTCGGGGATGCTGCGGGCCGGATTGCTGTTGACGTGTACGGACCGGGCGAACTCCGCGCGTACGGCCGCGTTCTCGAAGAGCAGCTCAACGGAGACGCGCGCCTGGCTGAACAGGTGACTCAGCGGGCTAGAGGAGTGCGCGGGCTTCACGAGGACAAGAGCGTCGTCCTCGGTGAACAGGTCGCAGATCTCGACGGAGTTGCTTGCCCGAAAGGGGTTGTGGACGTTCTTCTTGTCCAGGCAGACCCAGCCGCGACGGGCCTGGGCGGCCAGCTTGTTGTAGTCGCCTTCGTCTACGGGACGCATCACGCGCATACCCTTCCTGTTGAGCTTCTCGACGAGCGGCCAGCGGGGGAGATCGACTGAGGGCGCGTCGGGGAACAAGGGAGCCACGGTCTCGTTGACGTTGCGCAGGTAGCCCGCCCCGAGCTCGTACCACTCACCGTCGAGCAGACAGAACGTGCGGGAGCTGAGGGAGAAGGTGGCCTCGATCCACTTTATGGCGGTTTCCTTGGACAGGGCTTCCAGGGAAGCGGTGCGCGGGGCGAGCGCGGTCCGTGCGGCGAGCGTGTCACGGAACAGTTCGACGGTGCCCTGCCGGAGCGCCGTGACGCGGGCGCCTGCCTTGATCACACGGGCCCGCTCCAGGACGTAGTCGAGACTGAACTCGTCCCGCAGGTGGGGCGGGCAGGACCCGATCTTGATGGTGCAGGCGGTGGACCGGGGCAGATCGGTGCTCTGGGAGAAGGGGACGGCGGTGATGATCCGGCCGTCTGCGGGGCGGCCGAGCGTGGCGTCCAGTTCCGCGTCGAGCGCGTCGATGAGGGAAGGGTCCTTGACCGCGGTGATGTGCTCGACGAAGGCCAGGTCGGGGTGGGGAACGACGTGCTCACAGATCGCGGCGATGGCGCGGATGTCCTTGATCAGTGTGGTAGGGGTGGTGCCGAGTTTGATACGGAGACCGATGCCGCCGTCCGCGGTCATGGCCCCGTTCCTGGTGCCGCTCCCTGCGGTGAGGTCGACTTCGTCGAGGTAGCCGCCGAGGTGGCGGATGATCCGCCCGTGGTCCCTGAGTCCGAGTGCCGGTACGGAGGCGCCGGCAGGGATCAGGGAACTGTCGATGCGCGCCTGGCCGAGGACGCTGGCGGTGAAGTCCCGCACCTGCCGCGGGTTGATCGCGCGGATACCGAATGACAGACCGAAGTGCGCGTCCTTGAGCTGGGCGGGGAGAAGCCGGTAGCCCTGGTCGAAGCCGATCGCGTACACCAGGTCGTCGACGGCGAGCACGAGCAGCGCGCCGGTGCGCTGCTCGCTCTGCAGCAGGTCCGATTCGTCGGCGAGCCGGAGGACGTCCTTGCCCCAGGCGGCTTCCTCCTTCGCTACGGCGAAGGACACCGCGAGAGCGGGAACTCCCATGTGATCGCTGACGTCGCGCACGACCGCGTCCAGGGTGTCGAGGGCTTCGACGTCGAGGGCTTCGAGCATCGACTCAGGGGTCGCCTTGACGTGGGTCAGGCGGTACAGGGTGCGCTTCGACGCGGTGCTGGACACAGAGGTCTCCTGGGGCGAGGGTGCGGTGCGGTTCGGTAACACGAGCGGCCTTACGGGACGGGTGCTGTCGAGGCGGACAGGGGTGAGTGCCCGGCAAGGGAGCAGAGGTGCGGCGATGAGGACGCCGGTGCGGTCGGACTCGTATGGGGCTGGCGTCCCGGCGGGTGGTGCCGGGGTGATGGTGACGAAGGTGCCAGAAGACTGGATGTGAAATTTTTCGAGAACCTGATAACCCTGGTTATCAACCGCTGGTGAAGCTGAGAGCTCGACCGGCTGTAGCGTGTGAGGTGCACTGGGAGAAACGTTCTCGACCGAGAGCACGAGGCAGTCGTCACGAAGGGAGCGGAACCGCATGGCCGACGCACGTGAGGCAACCGCTCCCATCCTGCCGGAGGAGACCTCCTGGCGGATCAGTTACGCCGAAATCGGGACCTTGGCTCAGGTTCAACGGCCCGTCGTCACCACCTGGGTGCGTCGGCACGCGGACTTCCCTGAGCCCGTCGCATATGAGGGAGCCAGCCCGCTCTTCGACGGCGGCGAAGTCGCCGAATGGCTGCTGTCAACCGGCCGAGGCAATGCTGGCTCCGACCAGATCCAGACGGAGTGGGTGCTGCACACCCTGTCCGCCTGGCGGCGCACGATCCCGGCCCGCACGCTGGTCGACACGGTGACCGCGCTGCTCTGCCTGCGCCAGCTCCTCGACGAACCGCTCTCCGAGCTGCCGTGGCGCACGATCCTGGAGCGCGCCTCGGAGACCGACTTCGAGGACACCTATCTCCACAAGGAACTGCGCGACCTGCCGGACGCCGAACGTCAGGGCCCCCTGCTCGCCGTGCTCGCCGACCAGCTCACCGAGGCCGCCTACACCCCGGCCGACGCGCTCGAACGGGTCATGGACGCGCGCCGCCGCCTGGGCTGCGACGACCTCGCCGCCGACGAACCGATTCCGCTGGTGAGTCGGGCGATGGCCCACCTGTCCGGCATTGCGCGTCTGAACGAGCGCGAGCAAGGGACGACGGCCGCCGTCCTGTACCCCAGGAGCGGAGATCTGCTGGTCGCCCTGCGCGAAGCCGTGTCCGACGCCGAGGGCATGCCCTTCTTCCTCTCCGCGGACCCGATGCCGGACCTAGCCCGGCTCGCCCGCCGCCGCCTCATGGCCCAAGGCGTCCAGGAGTACGAGATGGACCTCGTGGACGGCGAGGAACTGGCCACGGACGACTGGGGAGACCCGCACGTCGTCGTCTGTGCCCTCCCCTACGAGGCGGCCGAGACCCGCAGCTCGCTCGCCGTCCTGCAGAACCTGCAGGACCTCACCGACCTCCTCGCCGAGGACTGCACGGCCATCGTCCTGGGCCCCGCCGATGCGCTCGTCCGCCCCCTGCCCGCACGCGGGGAAGCAGACCGCCTGCGCCGGGGCTTCCTGGAACAGCACCTCCTCAAGGCCGCGATCAGCCTCCCCGAAGGCGTGCTCCCTTTCCGCCCGGCCCACCGCACCGCGGTCTGGGTCCTGCACCGCACCCCCGAAGCACAGCGCACCGGCCAGATCCTCCTCGCCGACCTCTCCTCACGCACCCTTACCGCGCAGGCCCTGGACGCGCTGGCCGAGGACATCGACATCTTCCGTGAGGCCGGCTGGCGGGCGGACAGCCGCCACGAACCGCGCAACGCCGTCGTCGTCCGGGCCACCGCGCTGACCAGCGCACCCGGTGCCGCGTTCACCCCGCAGCACCGCCCGCACGCCGACCGCTACACCCGCACCGTCGTCGAACGCCCGGCCCGCATCTCCGAGACCGAACTCCGCCTTCAGCAGCTGATCGACGCCACCCGTAGCGCACTCGACCACGCGCCCACGATCCGCGCCAACGCCGTCCTGCGCCCCGACGACCAGCCGGCCCGCCGTACCACCGTGGCCCGCCTGCTCAAGGACCGCCGCCTGCGCCGACTGCCCGGCCACCGCATCGCCGCCGAACACCTCCTCACTGGAGGCAAGGGCCACTACCCCGTCCTCACCCCGGCCGAGATCACCGGCAGTGCGCCGGTCGACAGTCACCGCATAGACCGCGCCGTACTGCTCAACACCTACGAGCACGCCTACTTCACCGAACCCGGCGACATCGTCGTCACCGCCACCCCGAGCTTCGGCGCGTACGTCGACGACGAGGGCCTGTCCGTGGTCGCCTTCCCCGCACGCGTCCTGCGCGCACGGTCTGACGCCGAGTACCCCGTACGGCCTCGCGTCCTGGCGGCGCTCCTGCGCTCGGCGGCCACCGAACACCGGCGGGTGAGTGGCGCGGTCCGCTCCGCCCGCCGCATAGAGGACCTTCTCATCCCCGACCTCCCCGGCGACGAGGCCGAGCGGTACGACGCGCTCCTGGCCGACATCGCCCGCCGTACGGCCCTGCTGCGCCAGCACGCGGCGGCCCTCGACGACCTGACTTCCCTGACCGCCGCCGGCCTCGTCGACGGCACGCTGACCCTCACCGAACCCCCTCTCGCCTGATCTCTCGTCCGAACTCTTGAAGGAGACCCGAGCGCCCATGCCGCCCCGGAAGAAGAAGCCCACCGACCAGGCGGAGCTGTTCACCGCCTCCACGCCCAAGGAGATCCAGGCCATCCTCTGGAAGGCCGCCGACAAGCTGCGCGGCTCCATGGACGCCAACCAGTACAAGGAGTTCGTCCTCGGCCTGATCTTCCTCAAGTACGTCTCCGACGCCTTCGAAGAGCGCCGCGAACAGCTCGCCAAGGAACTGGCGGAGGAAGGCATCGCCGAAGACCGCCTGGAGGAGTTCCTGGAGGACCAGGACGAGTACACCGGGCACCACGTCTTCTGGGTCCCCGAGAGCGCCCGCTGGTCCTCGATCTCCGCCAACGCCAAGAGCGGCAACGTCGGCGAGGTCCTCGACCAGGCCATGGACGCCATCATGAAGGCCAACCCGTCTCTGACCGGCGTCCTCCCCAAGATCTTCAACAAGGACAACGTCGACAAGAAGCGCCTGGCCGAACTCGTCGACCTCATCACCGACGCCCGTTTCGGCGGCAGCGACGACAAGCCTGCCCAGGATGTCCTCGGTGAGGTCTACGAGTACTTCCTCGGCAACTTCGCGCGGGCGGAGGGCAAGCGGGGCGGCGAGTTCTACACCCCGAGCAGTGTCGTCCGCCTGCTGGTGGAGGTCCTGGAGCCGTACGAGGGCCGCGTGTACGACCCGGCCTGCGGCTCGGGCGGCATGTTCGTCCAGGCCGCCAAGTTCATCGAGGCCCACCGTGGCCGCGGCCACAAGGCTGACATCTCCGTCTACGGCCAGGAGCTCAACGAACGCACCTGGCGCCTGGCCAAGATGAACCTCGCCATCCACGGCATCGACGGCAACCTCGCCGCCCGCTGGGGCGACACCTTCGCCGACGACAAGCACCCGGACCTCAAGGCCGACTACGTCATGGCCAACCCGCCCTTCAACATCAAGGACTGGGCGCGCAACGAGTCGGATTCGCGGTGGAAGTACGGCGTCCCGCCGAGGGGTAACGCCAACTACGCCTGGCTTCAGCACATGATCAGCAAGCTGGGGGAGCGGGGCGCGGCCGGCGTCGTCCTGGCTAATGGCTCGATGAGCAGTCAGCAGAGCGGGGAGGGGGAGATCCGGCAGGCGTTGGTGGACGGGGACATGGTGGCTTGCATGGTTGCGCTGCCTTCTCAGCTATTCCGCACGACGCAGATTCCTGCCTGCCTGTGGTTCCTGGCGAAGGACAAGTCTCCGGGGGGCGTGAAGGGGCAGAAGGTCGCTGCTGCGGATCGCCGGGGCGAGATCCTGTTCATCGACGCTCGGGACATGGGCGAGATGGTCGACCGTACCGAGCGCATCCTGACGGACGCCGACCTCGCGAAGATCGCGGGGACATACCACGCGTGGCGTGGGACGACGAGCGCGAAGGACGCGGGGGAGACGTACGCGGACGTGTCGGGGTTCTGCGCCAGCGCGGACCTGAAGACGGTCCAGGAGCACGGGTACGCGCTGACGCCGGGGCGATACGTCGGAGCGGCCGAGGCGGAGGAAGAGGACGCCGAGGCGGTCGCGGAGAAGATCGCACGGTTGACGGGGGAGCTGTACGAGCTGTTCGACGAGTCGGACCAGCTGGCGAAGACGGTGCGCGAGCAGCTGGGAGAGCTTGATGGCTAGCAGGACCACTCAGACCGGAGGGCGTGCAGCCACCACCGGGATCATTCCTGGAAGGTGGGCTCTGAGCGTTGGTAACCCTGGAACGGCTGCGGCCCCTGGGTTCGCCTGGAGGCGGCTTACGGATCTGGCTAGGCTGGAAAGCGGGCACACACCGAGTCGTCGTAGTCCTGAGTATTGGGACGGGGACGTTCCGTGGGTCGGAATCAAAGATGCAACGGGAAATCATGGACGTACGATCAGTTCGACCTTGCAGTGGATTTCTGAAGCAGGGCTAGAAAACTCATCAGCCCGCTTGCTGCCAGCAGGTACGGTGTGTCTGTCTCGTACTGCATCGGTTGGATATGTGGTGACCATGGGTGTTCCCATGGCGACCAGTCAGGATTTCATCAACTGGGTATGCGGGCCCGAGTTGTCATCGCGTTACCTTCATTACCTCCTCCTCAGTGAGCAGGAAGCGATCCGGCGCTTCGCTCATGGGACGACGCATCAGACGGTCTACTTCCCCGAGGCGAAGGCGTTCCATGTGTGCGTCCCTGATCGTGCTGAGCAGGACCGCATCGGGGCCATGCTTGGGGCGCTGGACGAAAAGATCGCCGTCAATGAGCGCATCGCGGCCACGGCGCTTGAGCTAGCCGATGTGACCTTCCTATGGGCGGTTTCTGGCGTTGAGCCTGGTGAAGCGACCTTTGGGAGCGTCGCTGGGGTGGGTGGAGGTGGAACTCCGAGCACGAAGGTCGAGTCCTACTGGGGTGGTGACATTGCCTGGACGACACCATCGGATGTGACGGCTTTGCTGTCCCCCTATCTCTTCGATACCGGGCGGAGTATCACCTCTGATGGATTGGATTCATGCGCGTCTCCGCTGTACTCCACCAAATCCATCTTCATGACTTCGCGCGCAACCATTGGGGTGTTTGCTTTGCCGCAGATCCCCGCTGCCGTGAATCAGGGATTCATTGTGGTAACGCCTCCCGATGATTCAATGCGATGGTGGCTCTTCCATGAGATGCGGTCGCGTGTACCTGAGATGGTTAGTCTCTGTAACGGGTCTACGTTCCTGGAGCTGAGTCGAAAGAACTTTAAGGCCATGCAGGTTCGTCTTCCCGCTGCGGAGGTGATCGAGGAGTTCGCGATGGTCGCCGCGCCTCTGCATGAGAGCGCAGCGCATGCCGCAGAGGAAAGCCGCTCGCTCGCCACCCTCCGCGACACCCTCCTCCCCCAGCTCATGTCCGGCCGCATCCGCGTCAAGGACGCCGAGAAGATTGTCGAGGACCACGTATGACCACGCACGGGAACGACAACGGCAGCAGCGACACCCCCGACAACTCCGACACTCCCACCCCCGACAATTTCCGCCCCCTCGAACTCGACTGGGAGCTCCTCGCCCTCGAAGAGCTCGTGGAGCTCGACTGGCCGAAGGCCGAGGGCAACGAGCTCGCCCCCGGATCCGGCCACCGCCGTTCCTGGGACGACCTGATTCTCTACTCCGACCTCGGCGAGGCCATTGAGAGGCTCAACCCGGCCCTCCCCCCGGACGCCGTCCGCGAGGCCCTCGCGACCGCCGCGACCCCCACCTCGCAGGACACGTACGAGGAGAACCGGACCGCGCACGGCTTCCTGACCGACGGCGTCCACTCCGTCACGTACACCGACGCACTCGGCGCCGAGCACACACCGACCGTCCGGATCATCGACCTGGAGCACGCGGACGCGAACACGTACCGCGCCGTCCGCCAGGTGACCGTGATCAACGGCGAGCGCAACCGCCGCTTCGACCTCGTTCTGTACGTCAACGGGCTTCCGCTTGCCGTCATCGAGCTCAAGCGGGCGGGCGACCCGAACGCCACCCTTGCTGCCGCACACACCCAGATCCGGCACTACGTCGAGGAGTTCCCCACCGCTTTCCGCTACAACGCGGTCGTGCTGCTCTCCGACGGGATCACCGCGAAGTACGGCACGCCCTTCACCCCGTACGAGCACTTCGCCCCGTGGAACACCGACGAGTTCGGCGCCCGCGTGGACACCGTGGACGCTGCCGCCGTACACGCCGATGTCGACATCCCGACCGGCCAGGACCTCGCCCTGCACGGCCTGTTCACCCAGCCCCGCTTCCTCGCTCTCGTCCGGTCCTTCATCAATTTTGTGCCGGCCAAGCGCATGAAACGGATCGCGAAGCCGCACCAGTACTTCGCGGTCACCCGTGCCGCCGACGCCGTGCGCCGTGCCGCCGCGACCGACGGCAAGGCGGGCGTGGTCTGGCACACCCAGGGCTCGGGCAAGTCCGAGGAGATGGTGCTGACCACCAACCTCGTCATGCGCGACCCTGCCCTGCACAACCCCACGGTGGTGGTCGTCACCGACCGCACCGACCTCGACGACCAGCTCTTCGACACGTTCAAGGAGAGCGAGGTCCTCCCGGAACAACCCCACCAGTTCCTCAACCGCGCCGCCCTCCGCGAAGAGCTCGCCGCCAAGCGCACCGGCGGCATCCTCTTCACCACCCTGCAGAAGTTCGGCCGCACGAAGCAGGAGAAGGAATCCGGGACCGACCACCCGCTCCTCTCCGAGCGGCGCAACATCGTCGTCGTGGTCGACGAGGCCCACCGCAGCCACTACGACCACCTCGACGGCTACGCCCGCCACCTGCGCGACGCGCTCCCGCACGCCACGCTCCTCGCCTTCACCGGCACCCCGATCTCCGAGGCCGACCGCAACACCCGCGAGGTCTTCGGCGACTACATCGACACCTACGACCTCAAGCGGGCCGCCGACGACGGCGCGACCGTGAAGGTCTACCACGAGAGCCGCGTCGTCCAGCTCGTCCTCGACCACGACGTCGACCCCACCACCATCGACACCGAGGCCGACCGCATCACCGACGGCCTGGACGACACCGAGCGCACCCGCGTTGAGCAGGCCGTTGCCACCATGAACGCCATGTACGGCGCCCCCGCCCGGATACGCGACCTGACCCAGGACCTGGTCGAACACTGGGAAGCGCGCCGTGCGGCGATGCTGCCGTTCGTCGCGGACACCGACGACGCACCCGGCGGAGCCCCCGGCAAGGCGATGCTGGTCTGCGCCACCCGTGAGATCTGCGTCCGCGTCTACGACGCCCTTAAGATCCTGCGCCCCGACTGGCACACGGACGATCCGACCACTGGCGCCATGAAGATCGTCTACTCCTCGGACTCCCGCAAGGACTCCAAGGAACTGCGCGCCCACGCCCTGCGCGACTCCCAGCGCAAGGCTGTCATCAACCGTGCCAAGGACCCCGAGGACGAACTCCAGCTCCTCATCGTCAACAACATGCTCCTGACCGGCTTCGACGCGCCGTCCATCCACACCATGTACCTGGACCGGCCGCTGCGCGGCGCCGGCCTGATGCAGGCCCTCGCCCGCGTCAACCGCCGCTTCCGCAAGAAGGAGGACGGCCTCCTCGTCGGCTACGCGCCGCTCACCGAAAATCTCCAGAAGGCCATCGCTGAGTACTCTGCCGACGACCAAGCGGACCAGACCCTCGGCCAGGACATCGACCGCGCCCTGGACGAGCTACGCAACGAGTACGACATCCTCGATCAGATGCTCCTCGGCTGGAACTGGCGCGAACGCCTCTCGCGCCCCGACCCGAAGGCATTCATCAAGGCGGCCTACACCACGGCCGAGTACCTCCGAAGCCCCGCTACCCCGGGCAACAACCCCGACCAGCTCGACAACCCGAACCAAACCCTCAGCCGCCGCTTCCGCGAACACGGCTACCGCCTGGAACGCTTCTTCGCCCTGGCCGGCTCCTCCGCCGACATCTCCTGCCGGTTCACCGACCAGCCGTACTGGAAGCGCGACATCCAGTTCCTCGTCGAGGTCCGTACGTACATGGCGAAGCTCGACGCCATGGACCGCGAAGCCCAGGGTCTGCCCGTCGCCCGCGACGTCGCCCTCTACCTCTCCCAGCTCACCTCCGCCGTCGTGGAGACCGGCGGCGTTACCGACCTCTTCTCCGAGGCCGGCCTGGACAAGGCCGACCTCACCCACCTCAACGACGCACTCGTCGGCCGCCTGCAGAACAGCGAAACCCCGCACCTGGCCGCCGAAGCCCTGCGCCGTCTCGTCGAGCAGAAGATGCGCGAGCAGACCCGGCACAACATCGTCCGCCAGACCGCGTTCTCGGTGCGCCTCCAGGACCTGATGACCCGCTACATGCGCCAGCAGCTCACCAGCGCCGAGATCATCGCCCAGCTGGTGGAACTGGCCAAGACGGTTGCGGAAGACGCCCGGCGAGGTGAGAAGTTCACCCCGCCGCTGGGGAACGACGAACTCGCCTTCTACGACGCGGTCGCCGACCTCGGCAGCGCCCGCGACCTCATGGGCGACGAGATCCTCTCGGGTATCGCCCGGGATCTCGTGGTCCAGGTCCGCAAGAACCTCAAGAAGGATTGGATCGCCCGCGAACCGGTCCGGGCCAGGCTTCGCGCCACCATCAGGCGCCTCCTGGCCCGCCACGGCTACCCGCCGGAGCAGTCCAAGGAAGCGATCGACCTGGTGATCCGCCAGATGGAACACTTCGCCGACAAGTGGTCCCAGGACGGCTCGGCCGTCGACGCATAGCCCTCGCCTATATCGCTCCCGGCCCCGGCAAGCGCCTGCTTGCCGGGGCCGTTCTCTGCCTGACCGGATGTCCTTCGTGGGGGCCGGCAGGGGCTGCGCCCAACTGCCTTACCGCAAAAGCAAAATCCCGTGCTGTGAGACGTGAGGTGCGTCGGGCCGCTACTTTCAAGTCCGCGGAACGAACCGCAGAACTGCTAACTGCTGGTGGAACCAAGGGAGTTGTAGCATGTCGCAGCGAGCGCTGCTGTTGGTGGTGGTCGTCCTGGCGTCCGTGGTGGTGGGGCTCGTGGCCGGCATCCTCGAGTTCGTGGGCGCGGGAGAGGTCGTCACGGCCATCCAGAACGGTGGCGCCGCCTGCGGAGCCACTGTTCTCATCGGGCTGGCGGTCGTCTCCTGGCTGAGGTCGTTGTGACCCAGGAGAAATGGGCGAACGAAGAGGGGCGGCTGAAGTACCGGCGAGTGCTGCGGGCCGTCGAGAGGCTGCGCAGCGTCGCCGATGCCGCGACAACGTACCGGCTCGCCTTTCAAGTGGTCTATTTTCACTGCCTGTTCCAACACGGAACGGCGGTAGAGGTGGACCGGCTGTGGGGGCCGGGCTCGGAGTCAGCGGGGGCCAGGCTCGGTGCAATGTGGCCGCATACCCCCGTTGCTCGCGCTCACGGCCTTCCCGCGTATCGCGACGAAGGTGCGAGCCGTCCCTTCGAGCTCATCGACCCGGCCCTCCATGAGCTGATCGCGGAAGTGCGGCAGCTGGATCCGGACGTGAAGCTCCTTGACACGCTCCTCGACATGTACTCGGCACGCTACGCGCGTGGCGATGACTACTTCACATCGAACGACCTGGCGTATCTCTTCGCGGGGCTGGCTGTTCCTCGAGGAGGCGAGGTTGTTCGGGACCCGGTGTGCGGCAGCGGGCGACTGCTGCGCGCAGCCGCACACCGGGCTCGGGCACAGGGAAGTGAAGTGCGCTTGTCCGGTGCGGATATCAACCGGACGGCGCGCTATGCCGCAGCCGTCAACCTTGCCCTGCACGGATTCCACGCCGACCTCGGCAAGGAAGGAGCTGACACCCTCAGAGCGGGCACTTCACCGATACCGGCCGACGTGATCGTCGCTAACCCTCCAGTGAACCAGCGGGACTGGGGGCACGGTGAACTGAAGGACGACCGGCGGTGGACCCTGGGGGTGCCACGTCCGGGTAACGCGAACTTCGCCTGGGTCCAGCACATCCTTGCCGATCTCACGCCACAAGGACGGGCCGTCGTTCTGCTGTCTTCCGGCGCGGCGCACAGCAGCAACAGCACCGACGGACTGATCCGCCGCGGGCTGCTGGAGAACGGTCTGGTCGTGGGTGTTGTGGCCTTGCCGACGTGGCTGTTTCCGCACACCAGTGCGAGCACGGCGCTGTGGCTGCTGGCCAAAGGGGAGCGGCCGCACTCCGATCAGGTCTTGTTCGCGGATGCAGGGAAACTGCCAGCAGCGAAGGAGGGGGCGCGGCGTCACTTCGTAAAGGATTCGGTCGAACGCCTGCTGAAGATCTTCGGTGAATGGCAAGGACTTCGACGCCGTGAAGGCGAGGGGGATCCTGAATCCGTCCCATGGTGCCGTGCGGCGAGCCACGAGGAAATCGCTGAGGCGGGCTTCGATCTGACTCCCGCACGCTACGTACGGCACCGGGAGGCCGTGCAGGAGAATTCAGGAGACGTAGAACGCAGCCGGAAAGCCGAGCTTTATGAGTGTTTGGACCGTAGCGCCTCAGCCAGACGCCGAGTCCGCGATGCGTTGGAGGGCAGACATGACTACAGAGCCGGATGACCTCACCGCCCCGTGGTCCATCGTCGAGTTGCGGGATTTACCTGGGATCGAGTACGCCGCTTATGGCATTACGCAACCGCAGAAGGCACCCGATGGAGTCCCGATGATCGGCGCAACGGAGATCATCGAAGGGGAGGTGCACGTCCAGGAGTTCACGTTCGTGCCTCCGGAGGTAGCCGAACGCCACCCCCGCAGCACCCTGAGAGCAGGAGACCTTCTTGTCGTGCTCGTAGGGCGTGTGGGGGAGACTGCAGTAGCGACGGAAGAACATGGGGGATGGAATGCCGCCAGGTCGCTCGCAGTTGTCCACTGGAAACCGGAGGGCCACGTGCAGCAGTGGGACCTGTGGCTTCGATGGTGGCTGAAAACATCGCAGAGTCGCAGCTATCTCACGGTGTCCTCTTCGAACTCCGAGCACATGACCTTGCCTTTGCAAGCGCTCAACCGACTTCCGGTGCCGAAGCCTCCGGACCGGGTGCGGGAGAAGCTGCTTGCGCTGATCTCCCTTGCCGAGCGCAAGAATGTGTTGAACAACCGGATTGCGACGTGTGCGACGGAACTGGCGGACGCGCACTATATAGAGACGCTGAGGGCATGCGGACAAGGTCCCACTGCCGAGCGCGCGATAGGCGAGGTGGCTCAGATCACGGCGGGTGTGGCGCAGCTCCCGCCGGACCGTGAGCAGCCGACCGTGCCGTGGGTGTCTCCCCGGCAAGTACTGAACTGCAGGGAAGTGCATCTGGGCGCAATGACGTCACGAACCGTGGCGCGAGGGGACACTGTGTGTCCGGCCGGCAGCCTGTTGATCGCGCCCCGTCCCGGTGAGGTGCGGACCGTGCTCACCACGACTCCGCTAGTTCCGGGGCGGCGGACGCTTGCACTTCACACGGGGTCCGAGGCCGACCGAATGTGGTTGCTGCACACATTGCGGTACCAGCGGCGGGAGTTGACGTCCGTAACGCAAGGCGAGCAGGCTCGTGCGATGAGGCGCAAGGACTTCTCGCGTTACAAGATCCCCTGGCCGGCAGATGTGGTCAGGCAGGGTTTCGCCACGCGTGCCGCTGCCCTGCACGACCTCGCCTACGCCTCCGCCAAGGAGCGACACGTGATGGAGGAGCTGGTGGTGCACGAGCTGGAGAAGGGGGCCTGGCGCGTCTAACTTCGGCCAGCTGAATGCCGAGCTGATCCATGTTGCCCCTCTCTGGAGCACGGAATCCAACGCGCTGAACGAACGGCGCAGTACCGCGCGCACCGTTTCTCCGCTAGTGGTCCGAGAGCGCCCTGACCAGACATGTTTGGGGCGCCTCGGCAGGACTCGAACCTGCGGCCAAGCGCTTAGAAGGCGCCTGCTCCACCCGCTGAGCTATGCAGGCTGACCTGCGACAGCGCGGAAGCTTCTGACTTTGCCCCGCCAAACCGGGGGTATACGGGACCTGTGGATGCTCGCTCGGGCCCCGAGATCTGGACGTGCATTCTGGGCGGCGGCCAGGCGTCGGAACTGGCCGCTGGCGTCCATGGAGACCGCGAGTGAGCGCGAGCGTTGTGCTGCTCTGCGAGGTTCGGTGCGGTGGCACGAGCCTGATGCGGCGCTCGTAGAAGTTCCGCAGACTTCAGGCGTGTGCGGGCGCTTCCGGGTAGCGTTGGCGATCTTCGGTCATCTTGTGCTTTGTCGCGCATCCCGTGCTGGGATGGTGCTGGGATGGGCCCTCATTTCCGCAGGTCACAGCCTTGTGGTGGAGTTCCGCTTCAACGTGTGAGCGGATGAAACAACACTACGTCGCCGACGTGGCAAACATGCAGGTCAGATGGGGTCCACCTCTCCAGAGGTGGGCCTCTGGCCTTTCCCCGTGCTGGATGGGTGCTGGATCACCTTCCGAGCTGGACTCTATGGGCAGTGGCAGCGTCATGCGCCCGAGTGAACCGGGTGTGCCATGTGTACACAAAGGTGCAGAAGCGACTCGGCGGCCATCCGCTGCTTCGTCATGCTCGCCGGTCAAGACGTGAAAAAGGTTCCGAACAGCTCGAATGACTTCGAACGGTTCCATTCGGCATGTTGAGGGTACGTTTGGGTGTAAGAGGGTCCTCCTGAGGAGGCTGCTTCGATGCCGTGGCTCGCATGGTTGCTCGCCGCCGCTGCGCTGGGCGTCGCGGAGTTCTTCACCCTGACGCTGGTCTTCGGACTGCTGGCCGGTGCCGCACTGGTCGCCGCTGTGGTGGCCGGCGTCGGTATCGGTCTGCTCGGCCAGCTCGTGGCGCTGGCCCTGGCGGCGGCGGCCGGGCTCGTTCTCGTACGTCCGGTCGCTCTGCGGGCCCTGTCCTCCTCACCCCTCACCCGTGAGGGCAGCGACGCGCTGATCGGCAAGCGGGCCGAGGTCATGCAGGAGGTGACCGCGACCCACGGTCTGGTCAAGGTCTCCGGTGAGGAGTGGTCCGCTCGCGCGCTCGACGAAAGCCATGTGATCCCGGTGGGAGCGCTGGTGGACGTCATGGAGATCGAAGGCGCCACAGCGGTCGTGTACCCGCGCGAGCTGCTTCCGTGAACGGCTGAACACGCAGCGCACCCAGTGAAGGAGGACGCATGGATCCGGTGGTCATCCCGATCCTTGTGGCGGCGATCGTCGTCGTCTTTCTTGTGGCCGCGACGGTACGGATCGTTCCGCAGGCGCGCCGCTACAACATCGAGCGGTTCGGCAGATACCGCCGGACGCTGCAGCCGGGCCTGAACTTCGTCCTGCCGGTGGCGGACCGGGTCAACACCAAGCTCGACGTCCGTGAGCAGGTGTACTCCTCCGACCCCAAGCCGGTGATCACCGAGGACAACCTCGTGGTCAACATCGACACCGTCCTCTACTACCAGATCACCGACCCGCGGGCGGCGGCCTACGAGGTCGCCGACTATCTGCAGGCGATCGACCAGCTCACCGTGACCACGCTGCGGAACGTCATCGGCTCCATGGACCTGGAGGGCACGCTCACCTCGCGTGAGGAGATCAACGCCCGGCTCCGCGCCGTCCTCGACGACGCGACCGGCAAGTGGGGCATCCGCGTCAACCGGGTCGAGATCAAGGCCATCGATCCGCCGAACACCATCAAGGAGGCGATGGAGAAGCAGATGCGGGCCGAGCGGGACAAGCGCGCGGCCATCCTGCACGCCGAAGGTGAGCGGCAGGCCAAGATCCTCACGGCCGAGGGTACGAAGCAGAAGGACATCCTGGAGGCCCAAGGTACGCAGCAGGCCATGATCCTCCGGGCGGACGGCGAGTCCAAGGCGGTGGAGCTGGTCTTCCAGTCCGTCCACCGCAACAACGCCGACGCGAAGGTGCTGGCGTACAAGTACCTCGAAACGCTTCCGCACCTGGCGCAGAGCGACAACAACACGTTCTGGGTGATCCCGGGCGAGCTGACGGAGGCGGTCCGTACCGTCACCAGCGCGTTCGGCGACCGGTCCGCGATGGGGTCTCCTGTGGCCGCGGAGCGTGGGGACGCGGCGGACAACGGTACGGACGGTACGTCGGACGAGGCGACGACTCCGGAGATCGAGGGCGATTCGACGCTCGCTCTGGACGCCGCCGCTGCCGCCAACGAGGCCGCGAAGCAGGCCGAGGTCGCGGTGAGCGACGCGAAGGCCGAGGCGGAGGCGGCGGGCGAGACGCAGATGCCGGGCCGTGGGAAGGCGTCCGGCGGCTGAGCTGTCGAGCGGTTACGTGAGGGAGGCCGGGGCGTTCGCCGCCCCGGCCTCCTCGCCTACCGCCCCGCCTCCACCCGCAGCTCCGCCACCCCCGCCGGCTTCTCCGGGTCCTCCGAGACCACCGTCACCCGGACCTTCCGGGCCGTGTCGCCGGCCAGGTACGGGCGCCAGAAGCGGCCGTCGACGGAGGTCTCCAACGTGTGGGACGCAGGCGGTACGTCGCTCCAGCGCGGGCTCACCGCCGTGATCCGCAGCGGGTGCGGGCCCAGGTCCACCGTCAGCGTCCCCGTCGCGCCGTCCGGCGACCAGGACGTCGTCGAAGAGCCGTCCACCGCCGCCTCCGCGTAGAGGCCCGGCGACTGTGAGGTGGCCGTGACCGGGCGGCAGCGGGCCGCGTCCGGAGTCGGGGTCAGGTCCGGGCGGCGGGTGGGAAGCGTCAGCGGCGCGTCCAGGCGGCGCGGGCCCTTGGCCGTGTGGACCGTGAACGGCGTGCCCGACGTCAGGCGGACCGTGCTCGTCCGGGCGCCGATCTCGACCTCGTACGACGCGTCCCGGTACCGCAGCCCCGTCAGCCGCACGCCCTCGCTCAGCTGCGGCGGCAGCAGCGGGTCCAGGCGGACGCCGTCCTCGCGCAGGCGCAGGCCCGTCAGGCCGTGCGTGAAGACCTGGAGGAAGCCGCCCTTTCCGGTCAGGAAGTCCTCGGCCGGGAAACCGGACAAGGGGTCCTCGGCACCGGACTTCTCGCCGCGCGCCTCGGAGAAGAGGTCGTAGGGACCGCGCATGAACGGTCGTACCGCACGCTGAAGGTACGTGTACGTCGAGCAGCCCGGCTCACCGATCGCCGCCGCGTCGATCGCGTGCACGGAGTCCGTCATCGCCGGGCCGTCCGGGTCGGTGCGAGCCGCGTAGTAGTCGAGCGTGGCGGCGGCGGCGCCGGGCTCCATGGGCCACTCCAGCGGGTACATCAGCAGGACCGTGTCCGCCTGCTTGATCGTGGAGCCGTTGTAGCCCGCGTACTGGAGGAAGACCTTCCGGGCGGAGTCGTACGGGATGCGGAGACCGTCCGCCACGCGGTTCCAGCCGGTCGGCGGGCGGCGGCCGAGGAGTTCGGCCGCGCGGGTCGCGTTGCGCAGCGCCGTGGCGGCGACGGCGTTGGTGAAGACGGCGTCGTCCACGCCGTTGCTGTACTCGTCGGGCCCGGCCACGTTCTTGATCGAGTAGCCGCCGTCCGCGTTCGCCGTGGCCCGTGACTGCCAGAACTCCGCGATGCCGCGCAGGAGCGGCCAGCCGCGCGCCGCCAGCCAGTCGCGGTCGCCGGTGGCCAGGTAGTACTGCCAGACGGCGAGCGACACATCGCCCTGGAGGTGGTTCTGGGTCAGGCAGTGCGGCGGGTCCCAGCTCTGGCACTCGGAGTCGATGCGGCCCTTGCTCGCGCTGGTCCACGGGTAGAACAGGCCGCGGTGGCCGTACTTCTCGGCGTTCGCGCGGGCCGCGTCCCGCGTGCGGTAGCGGTACTCGACGACCGAGCGCGCCAGCTCCGGACGGGTGGCGAGCAGACCCGGGAACATCCACGTCTCGGCGTCCCAGAAGATCATGCCGGCGTAGTTGTCGCTGGTCAGACCGGCCGGCGCGATGCTGTCGGAGGAGCCGCGCCGGGTGTTGGCGAGCAGGCCGTACTGGGTCGAGCGCAGCCACCTCTGGAGCCGACGGTCGCCCGGGACCAGCACATCGGCGGACCAGGCCCCGCGCCACGCCGTCTCGTTCGCCGCGAAGATCCGGTCCCAGCCGCGCCGGGCCGCGCGGTGGGCGGCCTCGCGGGCGTCGTCGGCCGGGGCCGTGGAGGTGAGGGCGGTGTCCACGCCGACGTACTTCTCGAAGGTGTACGTCCGGCCCTCGCGGACCGGCGTCGGCCTCGGGGCCGTACGCGACTCGGGACGCAGCGTCTCCACGACGCCCGAGCCGCGCCGCATCGCCTGTGCCACCGCGCCCTCCACGCCGGTGCCGAGCGTCCTGAACGTGCCGTCCTTGCGCAGCGTGATCCGGCGTGCGCCCCGGTCGTCGAGGCGGCCGGTGACTGTCGCCGTACCGCTCCAGCGCGGTGTCATCCGCAGGCGTACGGCTCCGGTGTGGACGTCGGACCGGTCGGCGAGGACGTCGTAGTCAAGGTCCGTGGCCCGGCCGTCCGCCGTCGTCCACCGCAGCGAGGTGCGGACCAGGCCGCAGCTGAGGAAGACCGTCTGGCGGTAGTCGGAGACCCGGCCGGCCGGTGTGTCCGCGCCGAACTTCTCGTTGCCGACGGCCACTTCGACGGTCGTCCAGCTCGGCAGCGCGGCGATCACCTCGCGGCCCTCGGAGACCGCCTTGTCCCGTGCGTAGAGCCCGGAGACGAACGCGCCGTCGTAGCGCGGTGTGTAGAGCGGCCAGCCGGTCTTCTCGCCGGTGGCCGCGTAGCCGGTACCGGCGGCCGGGACGCGGTGGCCGAGATAGCCGTTACCGACGTACGCGTCGTAGCCCTCCGCCTCTCCGAAGCGCGTGGAGGTCAGGGCCCAGGTGGGGTCCTGGCCATCCGTCCGGCCGCAGGCGGGCACGGCCGTGGACGGCGGCGGCTTCGGAGTGGCGGCGGTTGCGTGGGGGAGTGGCGGCAGCGGTGCGATCAGGGCGGCCGCGACCAGGGAGGCGAGGACGGAGATACGCGAGAGGCTCACGGTACGAAGGTAGGGAGACGGCCGTACGGGCGGGCGGTACGGCACGCCCGCCTCGGAAACTTGGCGTGAACGCGCCCGCCGGATGGCCCTGCGCCGGCCCTCGCCGAGGCTCTCGGTTCCGGCCCTCGCCGAGGTTCTCAGGCCTGCGCGAGGTCCTTGACGAAGATCAAGCCGTCCGTCTCCGCCAGGTGTGCCGGGTCCAGGCCGAAGTAGCCGAACCACGGCGAGACACGAGGCGCGGGTCGCGGGTCGTCCAAGGCGGCGGCCAACGTGCGCGGGTCGACCAGGAAGCGAGGCTCCGGGAGCGCGTACAGCAGGCCCTCCACCGTCTCCGGCGGCGGCTCGTCCACACCCTGGTGCCGGATCGTGCCGAGAGCCGTGGCGAGGAACCCGTACTCCGCTCCCAGACGCGCGCTCACGAGCGAGCCGGCGCTCCACCACTCCAGCCGCCGGCCGCCCATCCGCATCGAACTCCTCTCCCGCTGGAGGTGGCTGTTGTGGGCGAAGGCGAGGACCGGGCCGCGTGCGGCGAGCGCGAGGAGGTTCTCGGCCATCATCCGGTCCCGCACGCCGAGCAGCCGGGTCAGGCGGGCGGGCGAGGTGTCGGCCATCCAGAAGTGGTAGCGCAGCAGGCCGGTGGCGGTGCGGCCGTGAAGCCGTGCGCGGTCCCAGGCCTCCCGGCCGGCCGTCGCGATCAGGTGCGGGGTCCGCTCGTCGAACAGCGACACCAGGTCGGCGGCGAGGAGGTGGAGTTCCGCCGCCTCGGAGGAGCGGCCGAAGGACCGGGACGGGTCCGTCATCGCGGCCGGTTCGGTCCACCGGTCGTCGGGGCCGAGGAGGTGATCGAGTGTGGCGGCGGTGCAGGACAGCAGGCCGTCCGCGTCCAGCCAGGAGGCGAGGAAGGTGTGGAGCGCGGTGAGAGCCTGCCGGGGGCTCGCGGCGCCGGTGATCTCCAGAGGGCCGTCGAAACCGGCGAAGCGGAGGTGGTCGGAGGCGTCGCGGCCGGTGTTGAACTCCCGTGCCCAGCGCACCAGTTCACGGTTGGCGGCGGACGCGCCGAGCTCGTGGCTGAATCCATGCGCCATGGCCTCGTCCAGCGTGCCGGCGCCGGAGGTCACGTACGCGTCCACGCGCAGGCCCGCCAGGCAGTCGCTCTCGATGGCGATCGTCCGGAAACCCTCCTCCTCGACGAGGTGCCGGAAGAGTTCGTTACGGATGTCGAGCAACGTGTCCTCGCCGTGCGTCGGCTCGCCCAGAGCGAGGACACGAGGGCGGGACGGGAACAGCTTCATGACGGCGGAGGCTTCGACGGCATGCGTGAGGTGCGCGAGACGCGCGGTGTCAGGGGCCATGCATTCAACGGTATCGTTGAACCTTCGGTGGAGACTTTTGTGATCCAGGGCCTGGAGGTCACGGTTCCGGTGGAGGAAGACCTTCAAAGCCGGGTACGCCTTCGGCCGGTCGACCTGGCCCGTCCGCACGGGCTCTCCACCCAGGCCGTACGGAACTACGAGGAGGCCGGCATCCTCCCGGCCGCCGAACGCACGACGAGCGGCTACCGCACCTACACCCCGCTCCACGCACGCGCCCTGGCGGCCTTCCTCGCGCTCCTGCCCGGCCACGGCCACCGGACGGCGGCCGGCATCATGCGGGCCGTGCACCGGGGCGCGGCCGACGAGGCGTTCCTGCTCATCGACGAGAGCCACGCCCAGCTCCTGGAGGACCGGCGGACCCTACGGGCGGTGGAGACCGCGCTGCGCGACCTGGGACCCGAGGCGAGCGATCCTGGGCCCGGAGCGTGTGATCAGCGGCCCGGAGCCGCCGAGGCCGGGCCGCCCGGAAGCCCCGCCCTCACCTTCATCGGGCCCCTGGCGGACCGCCTCGCCATCCGGCCCGCCACCTTGCGCAAGTGGGAGGCGGCCGGGCTGGTCCGCCCGCGCCGCGACCCGCTGACCGGCTACCGCGTGTACGGCGGGGCCGACGTCCGGGACGCCCGGCTCGTCCACCAACTCCGGCGCGGCGGCTACCTGCTGGAGCAGATCGCGCCGCTGATCGACCAGGTCCGGACGGCCGGCGGCCTCGCGCCCCTGGAGACCGCCCTCACCGACTGGCGCTCCCGGCTCGCCGCCCGAGGCCGCGCGCTGCTGACGGGAGCCGCGGAGCTGGACGCGTACCTGCTGGCGCGGGAAGAGCCGGAGACGTACCCGCAAGGCCTCAGCACACCCGAAGCCACCCCTGACAACCCACCCCCCTGACAACCCGCCATCCCCTCAACCCGCCATCCCCTCAACCCGCCATCCCCGTCTTCACCCCCGCCCCGCACAACGGCACCACCACGCTCCCCAGCTCCAGCCTCTGCCCCAGCCCCGAGCCACCCCGCACCGCCGCCCAGCACGCCACGCCCGTCGTCTCGACGTAGAACCCGCGCGCCGCCAAGTCCCGCTGCGCGTCACGGATCTCGTCCTCCGACACCGTCAGGAACGTGCCGCCCGAGGCCCGTACCGCCGCCAGGATCTGCCGTGCGCGCGGCGGACGCGGGATCGCGATGCCCTCCGCGAGCGTCGGGGCCACAGGACCGGCCGGCAGCAGATCCTCCGCCTCCGCCCGGAACGCGGCCGCCAGCGGTGACACCACCTCCGCCTGAACCGCCACCAGCCGCGGCCGGTCCGCGATCAGGCCCAGCGCGTGCAGCTCCGCCGTGGCGAGGGCCGCGCCGAGGAGCAGCGTGCCGTTGCCGACCGGGACCACCAGGGTGTCCGGGAGACGGCCGCCGAGATCCTCCCAGAGCTCGTACACGTACGTCTTCGTGCCATGCAGGAAGTACGGGTTGAAGACATGCGAGGCGTAGAAGACTCCCGGCTCGTCCGCCGCCGCGCGGGCCGCCAGCGCCGTCGCCTCCCGGCCGCCGGGGACGGTCACCAGCACCGCGCCGTGGGCCCGGATCTGCTCGGTCTTCTTGGCCGATGTGCCTTCGGGGACGTACACCGTGCACGGCAGTCCGGCCCGTGCGCAGTAGGCGGCGATCGACGTGCCCGCGTTGCCGCTGCTGTCGGCCACCACCCGGTCCGGGCCCAGCCGCCGGGCCAGCTCCGCGAGCATCACCGCGCCCCGGTCCTTGAAGGAGAGCGTCGGCATCAGGTAGTCGAGCTTGGCCGAGACGGTCTCCGTGAGCGCGACGAGCGGCGTACGGCCTTCGCCGAGAGAGGCTGAGGGAGTGGCGAGCGGCAAGATCTCTTCGTAACGCCACAGTGAATTGGCACGCCCGGAAAGCACATGCGGAGCGAGCCCGGAGGCCGGTGTGAAGTCCAGGTCCCACGGGCCCCGGCAGGTCGGACACCGCCAGGTCAGGGCTGAAGTGGAGGAGCGGGTTCCGTCCTGGGGGCAGTGGTAGGTGGTCATGGTCGCCAGGATGTCAGGCATATGGCAGGTGAATGGCGTGCGTATGGCGAGCCCCAAGGCACCCTTGTGGGTTTGCCATGGATCGGTCAATCTTTCGCTGGCAGCAGGGCATGCCGGTCACGGACGACGCAGAAAACGGGGCGTTCGGATCGCTGATTTGTCATGCCCCTGTCGGGAGTCTCGCGCGGCTCCGGCACCACCCCCCACCAGCGCACCGCCTATGAGGAGGACCCCTCACATGTCAGTGATGCGTCACACCCCCCATGCACGTCGAAGACTCGCCGCGGCGACCGTCACAGCCACCGCAGCCGCCGTAGCCCTCGCCACCGCCGGCACCCTCCCGGCGACCGCGGCCGAGCGCGCTCCCGAAGGCGTGGTTCTCAACGCCGGCGCCCCGGGCACCGTCAGCGACAGCTACATCGTCACACTGAAGGACTCGGCCGCGAAGTCGGACTCCGCCGAGGGCCGGGCCCTCGCGAAGAAGTACGGCGCGTCCATCGAGCGGACCTACCGCGCGGCCCTCAACGGCTACGCGGTCGAGGCCACCGCCGCGGAGGCGAAGAAGTTCGCCGCCGACCCGGCCGTCGCGTCCGTCTCGCAGAACCGCACCTTCACGGTCTCCGCCACCCAGAACAACCCGCCCTCCTGGGGCCTGGACCGCATCGACCAGCGGGCCCTCCCGCTGGACCAGCGGTACACCTATCCGGACAAGGCCGGCGAGGGCGTCACCGCGTACGTCATCGACACCGGTGTACGGATCAGCCACAGCGACTTCGGCGGCCGGGCCTTCAACGGCTACGACGCCATCGACAACGACAACGTGGCGCAGGACGGCAACGGCCACGGCACGCACGTGGCCGGTACCGTCGGCGGCACCGCCTACGGCGTCGCCAAGAAGGCGAAGATCGTCGGCGTCCGGGTGCTGAACAACCAGGGCTCCGGCACCACCGCGCAGGTCGTCGCCGGCATCGACTGGGTGACGGCCAACGCCGTCAAGCCCGCCGTCGCCAACATGAGCCTCGGCGGTGGCGCGGACTCGGTGCTCGACGCGGCCGTGCAGCGGTCCATCAACTCCGGCATCACGTACGCCGTCGCGGCGGGCAACGAGTCGACCAACGCGAACACCAAGTCGCCGGCCCGTGTCGCCGACGCCATCACGGTCGGCTCGACGACCAACACCGACGCCCGCTCCAGCTTCTCCAACTTCGGCGCGGTCGTGGACATCTTCGCGCCCGGATCCTCGATCACCTCGTCGTGGCACACCGGCGACACCGCCACGAACACCATCTCCGGTACGTCGATGGCCAGCCCGCACGTCGCCGGCGCGGCCGCCATCTACCTCGCCGACAACCCGGGCTCGACCCCCGCCCAGGTCTCCGCCGGTCTCGTCGCGGCCTCCACGCCGAACGTCGTCGGCAACCCGGGCACCGGCTCGCCGAACCGCCTGCTGTACGTGGGCGCGGGCAGCACCAACCCGCCCGGCAAGAAGTTCGAGAACACCACCGGGTACGCGATCAACGACAACTCCACGGTCGAGTCGCCGGTCACCGTCACCGGGATCACCGGCAACGCCCCGGCCGCGCTGCAGGTTCCGGTCAACATCTCGCACACCTACATCGGTGACCTGAAGATCGACCTGGTCGCGCCCAACGGCACGGTCTTCAACCTGAAGGCGTTCGGCTCCGGCGGCAGCAGCGACAACGTGGTCACCACGTACACGGTCAACGCCTCCTCCGTCGTCGCCAACGGCACCTGGAAGCTCCGGGTCGCCGACAACGCGCGGGCCGACACCGGCCGGATCAACAGCTGGGCTCTGCAGTTCTGAGCCCGGTGAAGCGGTACTGAAGCGGTGACATGACGTTGGGGCGGTCGCACCAGGCGACCGCCCCAACCTTGTTTCCGCTACCGCCGGTTGAGGCCGCGGTCCACGGCGGTCACCAGCTCACCGTTGTCCGTGTCCCCGTCCAGCGACCAGAACATCGCGCCGCCCAGGCCCTTGTCCCGGATGTACGAGGTCTTGGCGCGCAGCACCTGCGGGTCGTCGTACGTCCACAGCGTGGTCCCGTCGAAGAGCCAGGCGTGCCCGTTCTTCGTGTCGCGGTGGACCTTGAACGCGCCGGACTCGGCCAGCTTCTTGAGGACCTTGTAGTCCTCGTAGCCGTCGGCCCAGGTGGCCGGAGCCGGGCCGGTGGCCGGCTGGCCGAGGCCGTTGCCGCCGCCGCTCACTCCGGTCCAGCCCTGCCCGTACGTCGGCATGCCGACCACGAGCTTGTGCTTGGGCGCGCCGCGCTTGATCCAGTCCCGCACGGTCTGGTCGACGCTGAAGTCGTTCTTCGCGTAGAGCGCCGACTGCTGGGCCGTCTTCTTCTCACCCGACACGTGGTAGTCGTAGCCCTGAAGGTTGACGAAGTCGAAGTCCTTCATGAGCCGCTTCACGTCGAAGCCCGCGTCGATCGCCTTCGGGTTGGCGGGGACGTACGCCGACAGGTCGTAGTGGATCGGCTTCGGCTTGTGGTGGCCGTGGCCCTTGCCCTTGGCGGACCGCGCGGCCTTCGCCTTGGCCTGGCTCTTGGCGTACGCGTCGAGCTGGACGCGGAACTCGCTGATCAGGGCCGTGAAGTTCTTCTTGTCCTCCGGCCGGAAGACGGTGCCCTCGTTGGCCGCCGAACCGGGCCACTCCCAGTCGACGTCGATACCGTCGAAGACACCGGCCGCCGCGCCCTGGCCGCCGCGTGCGCCGTCCACCGGCAGGTTGCCCTTGATGTACAGGTCGATGCAGGAGGCGACGAGCGCCTTGCGGGAGGCCGCCGTGCGCACCGAGTCGGAGAAGTGCGTGGACCAGCTCCAGCCGCCGAGCGAGATCATGACCTTGAGGCCGGGGTTCTTGGCCTTCAGCTTGCGGAGCTGGTTGAAGTTGCCCGCGAGCGGCTGGGTGTCGGAGTCGGCGACGCCGTCCACCGAGTTCGCGGCGTCGAGCGGACGGGCGTAGTCCGCCCAGGCGTCGGCCTGGCCGGCGACGTTGCCGGTGAAGCACTTGCCTTCGGCGCTGACGTTGCCGAAGGCGTAGTTGATGTGGGTCAGCTTGGCCGCGCTCCCGCTGGTCTGCAGGTCGTTGACCTGGAAGTCGCGTCCGTAGACGCCCCATTGGGTGAAGTAGCCGATGTTCTTGTACGCGGGCCGGTGGTGGCCCTTGGAGCGGTCGCCCTGGCTCTGGCCACGGTCCGGGCCGGCCACGGCGGCGGGGGCGGCACTCGCCAGCAGGGCGAAGGTGACGCCCGCGATGGTCAGGCGGGACAGGTTTCTTCGGGGCATGAGGCTCGTTCCTGTGCGTGATCCGGTGCGGGAGGGACGTACGGATGCGGAGGGGGTGTGTGGAGCCGTGCTGTGCACAGGAAGGTATTGGTCTGGACCAAAAACGGTCAAGGGGTGGGGAGTTGTGGGCCGTTTCGGCCGTGTCGATCGCCGGCGTCCGGGGCAGGGATTGGCCGGTAAGCGCTCTGGTGTCGTCGGCCGATCCATGCGTGATCCGCTTCAGCGTCATCACATTGAGTGAAACCCTGGCCCATGCTTGCGGTGTGCAACCCACGGTTGTCAGGCTGTTGCAGACTGTCAACCTGTTGGGAGTGGCCTGTGACTTTCGGTGAGCAGCCCGCCTATCTGCGCGTGGCGAGCGATCTGCGGGAGAAGATCGTGAACGGCGCGCTGCCGCCCCATACCCGCCTGCCGTCGCAGGCCCGGATCCGGGAGGAGTACGGGGTCTCGGACACCGTCGCCCTAGAGGCGCGCAAGGTCCTGATGGCCGAGGGGCTGGTCGAGGGCCGCTCCGGCTCCGGTACGTACGTGCGCGAGCGTCCCGTCCCCCGCATGATCGCCCGGTCCGGATACCGCCCGGAGAAAGGCGCCAGTCCGTTCCGCCAGGAGCAGACGGCCGACGGCGTGCGCGGGACCTGGGAGTCCCGCAGCGAGCAGGAGGGAGCGAGCGCCGAGGTGGCCGAGCGGCTCGGCATCGAGCCGGGCGACCGGGTCATGCGGACGCATTACGTGTTCCGCGAGGCGGGCGAGCCGATCATGCTCTCCACCTCCTGGGAGCCCCTCTCTGTCACCGGGCGTACGCCGGTGATGCTTCCTGAGGAGGGTCCGCTGGGCGGCTGCGGTGTGGTCGACCGGATGGCGGCGATCGACATCGTCGTGGACAACGTGGCCGAGGAGGTCGGCGCGCGGCCCGGGCTCGCGGAGGAGCTGCTGGCGCTCGGCGGGGTGCCTGGCCATGTGGTCATCGTGATCGGCCGCACGTACTACGCCTCGGGGCGCGCGGTGGAGACCGCGGACGTGGTGGTGCCCGCCGACCGCTATCGGGTCGCTTATCACTTGCCGGTCAGATGAGTTGACGCCCCGTCGGGTTGTTCCGCTCCTTCGCGAGCAGGGACGATGAGGTCGAGAAGGGGGCGCATCCGGCGGATGCGCCCCCTTCGTCATGGCCGGATGTGTATCTCTTTGTGCAAAGACGCCTGCGCTGAGTGAAGGTCAGGCGTACGCTCGGGCATATGCGCACTGCGGTTTCCTGGGGATCCTTAGAGGCGCGCACGCCGGTGTTGTGTACGTCGGTGTCGCGTACGTCGGTGGAAAGAGGGGCGACATGTGGGGGAGCGACACGATGAGCGACAGCGGTGCCGTGCTCCCGTGGCTGGTGATACGGCAGGACGACGGTGGCAACCGCTATCGCGTCGGCAGATACGCCACGCAGGACGAGGCGCAGAAGGTCGCCGACGGCCTCGACGACCGCAAGCACCGCCAGGTGTACCGGGTGGAGCGCGTGGGACAGGGCGGCCGGGCCTGAGGGTCTGAAGCCCCGCCGAGGTCTTCCAGGACCCTGCCGCGCAGGCGGTAGGGTCCCGCCCGTCCGGTCGGAGCGTTCCGGACGAGGCGAGCGAGGACGGAGCGGTGATGGCGGTGCTGATCGACACGGTGGCCTGGGTGCTGATCGAGGACGGCAGGATCCTCTGTGCCCGGCCGCAGGGCAAGGACGTCTTCTACATCCCGGGCGGCAAGCGCGAAGGCGCCGAGACCGACCTGGAGACGCTCCTGCGCGAGATCGAGGAGGAGCTGACGGTCGGCCTGATCCCGGAGACCGTCGTCCACGCCGGTACGTACGAGGCGCACGCCCATGACGGTCCCGGCGCCCCCCTCGTACGTATGAGCTGCTACTACGCCGACCATCGCGGCGTCCTGGCCGCGAGCAGCGAGATCGAGGAGGTGGCGTGGTTCTCCTACGCCGACCGCCCGCTCGTGCCGCCGGTGGACCAGCTGCTCTTCGACGACCTGGCGGCCGCGGGCGAACTCCGCTGATCCGAGGCCTGTGGCGGCCGCGACCCGGTACGCCCGTCTGCACCAAACGCCGCGCTGCGCGGTAGTAAGCCATAAATGGTGGGTATGGGCTTTTTGTCCCCATTTTTCTGTGGGGTGAGTCCGTGGCCGGCCCCGGGAAGTGATCGGCGTGATCGAGACCGAAGGTGACTGCGCCGAGTGGACCTTCCCGGCCGAACCGGGTTCCGTGCGCAGCGCCCGGCACGCCGTCCGTGACGCCCTGGACTGCTGGGGCCTGGACACGGCGGTCGGTGACCTGACGGTTCTGCTGGTCAGCGAGCTGGTCACCAACTCCCTGCGGTACGCCTCCGGCCCCATCGGCGTACGGCTCGAGCGCACCCAGCCGGCCGCCGGGAGCAACGGATCCGGCGAGCTGACCGGAGACTTCTCCACCGACCTCCGGCTCGCCGCCACCGACCGTCCCCGTACCGCCGACCGCCCGTCCGCCGCCCCCGGACTGCTGGTGGAAGTCTCCGATCCGCTTCCGGATCCACCCACCGAACGCAGTGCGGGACCCGACGACGAAGGTGGCCGGGGACTGCAGCTCGTGGCCTGTTCCGCACGTCGCTGGGGGACTCGTCGCGGAAAGAGCGGCAAGACGGTGTGGTTCGAGCTCGCTCTCCCTGGTTAGGAGTGGGGTGGGACGCACAGCGATCACCAGAGGTCGGGCAGGACCTGGCTGAAAGGGACTGAGACCTTGCTGTGATCGTGAACGCCGTGTCGGTCGGGGCCGTAGTGCTGAATACTGCGGGCAGGACCGGTCCGGTGTGTGAGCTGGAGGGGACGGTCGCGTGAGCGAAATACCTGGGACAACGGGCGACGTCGTGTGGCAGAGCAGTCCGCCCGGCTCGATCTACGACTACATCAGGGTCGCCTCCTTCTCGATCGGGGCCGACGGTCTGATCGAGCAGTGGAGCCGCCGGGCCGCCGGCCTCTTCGGCATGGCCGCCGACGTGGCGATCGGCCGCGACCCGGTCGAGGCCTTCATGCCTGCCGAGCTGCGCATCGACGGCCACCGGAGAGTCGGCGAGATCCTGGACGGCAAGGAGTGGACGGGCCTCGTCCCGTTCCGGATGCCGGGCGAGGGTGGTGCGCACGGGCTCGCCGAGGTCTATGTGATGCCCAGTGAGACAGCGGACGGTGAGCGGGCCGCGCTCTGTATCGTCGTGGACGTCCGCGCGTTGCGCAGGATCGAGACGGACCTCGCCGCCTCGCAGGCCATATTCGGCCAATCTCCGTTCGGCTTCGTGCTGTTCGGTACGGACTTCACCGTCGTCCGCGCCAACCAGCGCTTCGCGACCGTCTTCGGCGGAGCCGCCGACGACCACCGGGGCCGCACGGTCGACGACTACCTCCCCGGCCCGGAGGCCGACCGGCTGGCCGCCACGCTCAAACGCGTCCTGCAGACCGGCGAGTCCGTCACCGACCTCCAGCTGGTCGGCCCCACGCCCGGCGAGACCGGCCGCCGCCACTGGTCCATGAACCTCTACCGGGTGCACAGCGGCTCCGGCCGGCCCGTCGGCGTCGCGGGCCTCGCCACCGATGTCACCCGCCGCCACATCGCCGCCCGCGAGGCCGCCAGCGCCCGCCGCAACCTGGCCCTCCTCAACGAGGCCAGCGCCCGTATCGGCAACTCGCTCGACCTGGAGACCACCGCGCGCGAGCTGCTCGACGTGGCCGTCCCGGGCTTCTGCGACCTGGCCACCGTCGACCTCTACCAGGGCCTGCTCACCGGCGAGGAGGCCGCGCCCGGCTCCTGGGGACCCGCCCACCGCGAGTCCGCCGGCGGTTCGGCGGAGCTGCGCCGGGTCGCCCACGCCAGCGCCGTCGCCGACGCCCTGCCGACCGCCGTGGCCGGCAGCGGCGCGCCGGGCCCGGACGACCTGCCGCCCGCGCTCGGCTCCGTCCACCGCTTCCCGTTCGGCTCGCCGTGCGCCACCGCGCTGCGCTCGGGCCATGTGGAGGCGGTGCCCGGCGACGACATGGGGTTCGTGCAGTCGACGCTCGCCGTGCCGATGGTCGCGCACGACACCGTCGTCGGCCTCGTCCAGTTCTCCCGTACGAAAGGGAGCGAGCCGTTCGGCGAGCGCGACCGGGCGCTGGCCACCGAGCTGGCCGCCCGCGCCGCCGTCTGCATCGACAACGCCCGCCTCTACCGCCGCGAGCACGAACGCGCCCTGATCCTCCAGCGCAGCCTCCTGCCGCCCGGCGACCCCGAGGCCGCCGGACTCGACATCGCCTGCCGCTACCTCCCCGGCAACACCGCCACCGAGGTCGGCGGCGACTGGTTCGACGTCATCGAGCTGCCAGGACACCGCACCGCGCTGGTCGTCGGCGACGTCATGGGCCGAGGCCTGCGCGCCGCCGTCGCCATGGGCGAACTCCGCACCGCCGTAAGGACGCTGGCCCTCCTCGACCTGGAACCCGCCGAAGTGCTCTCCGCCCTGGACGAGGTCGCACGCGGCCTCGGCTCACCGGGCGGCGGCGAGCGCAGCGAAGGGCTCGGCGGCAGCGGAGGCGCCCAGTGGCCCTCCCGCGCAGCCCAGAAGTCCCGCGAGGCGGACCTCTCCGAGGTGTATCTGGCGACCTGTGTGTACGCGGTCTACGACCCGGTCACCCGGCGCTGTACGTTCGCCAACGCCGGCCACCTCCCGCCGGCCGTGGTCGAGCCCGGCCGGCCCGCCCGGCTCATCGACGTACCGCCGGGAATGCCGCTCGGCGTCGGCGGCGAGCCGTTCGAGGAGGTGGAGGTGGAGCTGGCCGAGAACGCGCTGCTCACCCTCTACACCGACGGACTCGTCGAATCCCGCGACCAGCCGCTCGACGAGGGCCTGGACGCGCTGCGCTCGGTGCTCACCGGGCCGCAGATGCCGTTGGAGGACGCCTGCGACTTCGTCCTCTCCACGCTCGACACCCGCCACGGCGAGGACGACATCGCGCTGCTGATGGCCCGCATCCAGGGCCTGCCGGAGGAGGCCGTCGGAGACTGGCGGCTGCCGCGCGAACCCCGTTCGGTGGGCCGCGCACGCGAGCTGGCCCGCTCGCAGCTCATGGCCTGGGACCTGGACGACCTGGTCGACACCACCGAACTCCTCGTCAGCGAGCTGGTCACCAACGCGCTGCGGTACGGCGAAGGCGAGATCCGGCTCCGGCTCCTGCGCGACCGGACCCTGGTCTGCGAGGTGTGGGACGCCGGACTCGTCCAGCCGCGCCGCCGCCGGGCCCGCGACACCGACGAAGGCGGGCGCGGCCTCCAGCTGGTCGGCCTGCTCAGCGCCGCCTGGGGCTCGCGCCGCACGCCGCGCGGCAAGACCGTCTGGTTCGAACTGGCCCTGCCGACCGGTGCACCGGCCGCCGAACTCTCCGTGGAGCAGCTCCTGAGCATGTACTGACCGGTTGCGTGGAGCCTGACTTCAGGAGCTACGACCGGTTACGAGGACCCCGACTTCAGGGCCGCCAGGCGCGCCTCCACCTCGGCGCCGGCGCCCAGGCTGTCCAGCTGCTCGAACTGCGCGTCCAGCGAGGAGGCGGCCAGCTCCTGCTTGCCCAAGGCCCGAGCCTCCTCGCGCCGCACCTTGTCCTCGAAGCGGCTCAGCTCGCTCGTCGGATCGAGCACGTCGATGTCCTTCACGGCGTCCATCATCTGGTTCTGCGCCTGTGCGGACCTGGCGCGCGCCACCAGCTCGTCCCGCTTGGCCTTCAGCTCGGAGAGCTTGGCCTTCATCTGGTCGAGCCCGGTCTTGAGCTTGGCCACCACCTCGGTCTGCGAGGCGATCGTCGGCTCGGCCGTCTTCGCCTCCTGCTCCGACTGGAGCTGCCGACCGAGCGCCACCTTGGCCAGGTTGTCGAACTTGTCCGCCTCCGCCACCGACCCGGCCCCGCGCAGTTCGTCGGCCTTCCGGCTGGCTGCCAGCGCCTTCGAACCCCACTCGGCCGCCGCCTCCACGTCCTCCGTGTGGTCCTGCTCCATCAGCCGGAGGTTGCCGATGGTGGCGGCGACCGCCTGCTCGGCCTCGGCGATGTTGCTGGTGTAGTCGCGGATCAGCTGGTCCAGCATCTTCTGCGGGTCCTCCGCCTGGTCGAGCACGGCGTTGATGTTGGCCTTGGCGAGCTGGGTGACGCGGCCGAGGATGGTCTGCTTGGTCATGGCACGGCTCCTTGGAAGTCGAGATGGTTCGGGCTGTGGTGCTGCCGGTCGTTCAGAAGCGGCCGCCTCCGCCCCGCCGTCCCCGCGTGCCGCCTCCGCCGAAGCTGCCGGGCCCACCACCGAACCCGCCGGACCGGCCACCGCCTCCGAACCCTCCGCCGAAGCCGCCTCCGTAACCCCCTCCGTAGCCTCCGCCCCGCCCGCCTCCGCCGCCGAACAGCCCGCCGAGGATGATCCCGCCGAGCACGGCCCCGCCCATCCCACCGCCACCTCGCGACCCGCCGAAGCCTCCCGGTCCTCCCGGGCCCTGGAAGCCGCGTACGTCCTGCTCGGCGAGGCTCAGTGCCTGCCGGGCCAGCGCGTCCGCCTGCTGGGCCTCGGCCAAGGCGGCCTGCGCGTCACGTTCGGCCAGCGCTCCCGCCTGCTCGTAGCGCCGCTGGGCCTCCGCGAGCCGCGTGCGGGCCGCGGCGCCGACCGCGCCGCGGGTGGTGGTGATGTAGTCGGCGGCCGCGGCGATCGCGGAGCGGGCGGTGAGCAGCGCCTGGTCCAGGAGCGAGCGGGCCCGCCGTCCGCCCTCCTCCCGCTCCCGCGCTCCGGCGAGCGCCTCGTCCAGCGCCGCATCGGCCTCCTCCACCCGGCGCAGCGCGTCGACCGGGTCGTACGGGCCTGCCGCCATCGCCTCCCGTACGTCGGTGAGTACGGCCTCCGCGCGGGCGATCCGGCCCCGGAGGTCGGCGGTGGAGGTGGCCGGCGCGGTGCCTTCGAGGAGGCCGCGCGCGTCGGCGAGGTCGGTCTCCGTCTCGGTGAGCGCGGCGGGCAGCTTGCCGGACGCCTCGGCCGGCTCGGCGGCGCGCCGGTCCACCGCGTCGATCAGCGTGCCCGCCTGGCCGACCGCGCCTTCGGCGGCCCGGATGTAGACGGCGGCCCGTGAATGGTCGGCGGTCTCGACCGCCTGGCGGGCCTGGTCGAGAGCGGACTTGGCGAAGGCGAGCCGGTCCTTCGCCTGCTCCACGGCGCCCGCGACCGGCGCGGCGGTCCCGTCCCCGTACCGCTCCCGCATCTCCGCCACCGTCGCCTCGGCCCCCGACACGCGTCCGGTGAGCGTGGAGAACGTGGTCTCCAGCGTGGCCAGCGCCTCCGGAGCGTCGCGTTCCAGAGCGCGCAGCCGGTCGAAGTCCTCCGCCACCGCGTCGAGCCCCTCGTCGGCGGCCGCGCACCGGCTGAGGATCTCCTCCAGCATCCGGCGGCGGGTCGCGTCGTCCTCCGGAAAGGCGTCATCGAGCTGCTGGCGCAACCGGAACGACCGGGTCAGCTCGTCCTTGGCCCGCGCGACCGCCTTGGTGAACGGCTTCGCCGCCTCCTCGCCGAACTGGGCCGTCGCGAAGCCGAGTTCCTCCTCGCTGGTACGGACCGCGTCATCGGTGTCCACCAGCACCTGCTTCGCCCGCGCGTCCAATTCCTCCAGCGGCACCGGCGGCTCCGGCGCACTCCCTGCCTCCGCCGGCCGTCCCCAGCCGGACGCCGCCGGAGTGGTGCGGGTCGTGGAGCGGCGCTTGCGCCGGGAGTACGCGAACACGGCGAGCGCTCCGGCGCCTGTGACCACCACCACCGGCAGGATGAAGTCACCGGCGCCGGAAGGGCCGGAGGCGCCGGTTCCGGGATCGGACGGGCCCGGTGTGATGGCCGGAGCGGTCGCCGGGCGCCCGGCCAGGACGGAGGCGTATCCGTCCGCCGCACCGATCGCCGCGCCCGCCCAGTCGTTCTCCCGCAGCGCGGGTTCGATCGCGGTGGACGCCACCTCGCGCAGCTGCTCGTCGGTCAGCTCGGAATCCGCGTCCACGGAGTAGGCGTACTGCCGGTCGTGCGTGGCGACGGAGAGCAGCACATCGTCCTGGCCGAGCCCGTTGCGGTCGGCGGTCTCGTCGCTCCAGGTCTGGCCGGAGCGCCCGGAGAAATCGCGTACGTACACCACGAAGAGCTGGATCCGCCGCTCCGCGTAGAGCCGGTCGAGCGCGTCCTCCACGGCGGCGTCCCGGTCCTGGAGCGCGCCGACCCGGTCGGTGATCTGGCCGTCCCGGGAGAGCTCCACCGGGTCCTCCGCACGCGCGTCCACGGCCGCGGGCCCGGCGATCCAGCACACGGCGACGAGCGCGGCGAGGAGCGCGGCGAGCGGCCCGCCGAGCAGAGCCCGGCCGGGTCCGGCGCTCCGGATGCGGTCCACGGATGGCGTCACGTTCGTGAGGCTATGTCCGAGTTTCGGTGCTCGCGACCGGAGCCGCCGCACACCGCCTCGGCACCCCTCCCGACGGCTTTCGCGACGACCTTCCGGCGGCTTCCCGACGGCTTTCGCGACAACCTCTCGACGGCTTCGCGACGGCCTCTCAACCGCCTCCCGACGCGTCTGCGCTGTTCGGATGAAAGGCCGCGGCGGCCCGCGCGTCCGGGCTCGGAAGCCACGGCCTCCTCCTACGGCATGGGCAAATGTAGATAAAAAGCAACAAGACAGGCCCCACGTGGGTGACCCGGCCGCAGCCTGGAGATGTCAGATGACCGGTCTTCAGCTCTCCGTCGTCGTGCCGTGCTTCAACGAGGCCGAGGTGCTCGGCGCCTTCCACACCGAGCTGCTCACCGTCCTCGAAGGGCTCTCCATGCCGTTCGAGATCTGTTACGTGGACGACGGCAGCGGCGACGCCACCCGCGAACTCCTCGCCGCTCTCGCCGGGCGCGACGAGCGCGTCCACTACACCGCCTTCAGCCGCAACTTCGGCAAGGAGGCCGCCATGCTCGCCGGTCTGCGCATGTCACGCGGTGCGGCGGTGGTCATCATGGACGCCGACCTCCAGCACCCGCCGGAGCTGATCCCGCGCATGCTCGAACTCCACCGCCACGGCTACGACCAGGTCATCCCGCGCCGCGACCGGACCGGCGAAGGCGTGGTGCGCTCCACGCTGAGCCACACGTACTACGCCTTGGTGCGGCGGTGCATGGACGTGGAGCTGATCGACGGTTCCGGCGACTTCCGGCTGCTGTCGCGGCGGGCCGTGGAGAGCGTCCTCTCGCTGCCGGAGAGCAACCGGTTCTCCAAAGGGATCTTCTCCTGGATCGGCTTCGACACGGTCAGCTTCCGCTACCGCAACAGCGAGCGCGTGGCCGGCCGGTCGAAGTGGGGCAGCCGGCGGCTGCTCAACTACGGCATCGACGGACTGCTCTCCTTCAACAACCGTCCGCTCCGCCTCGCCATCTACACCGGCTTCTGGGTCTTCGTCTCGGCTCTGGCGTACGCGCTGTGGACGGTGATCACCGTCGTTCTGCACGGTGCGGACACACCTGGCTACGCGACCCTCCTCACCGCCGTCGTCGCGCTCAGCGGCATCCAGCTGGTCACGCTCGGAGTCATCGGCGAGTACGTGGGCCGGATCTACCACGAGGCGAAGCACCGACCGCCGTACGTGGTGCGCGAGACCGACGCGACCTGCCGAAGCCTGCCGGAGCGCCGCCTGCCGGCCGCGCCGCTGATCATCGGCGAGCCGGACGGGCCGGTCGCGAGCGGCACCTCTCCACGGACGCGTACGGCACGCCAGTTCGGCAGCTTCGTCCTCATCGGCTGCGTCAACACCGCCGTCTACCTGGCCGTCTACGCGTCGCTGAACCGCTGGATCCCGTACCTCGCGGCCCATGTCCTCGGCTACACGGTCAGCATCGTCTGCTCGTTCCTGCTCAACTCGTACGTCACCTGCCGGACGCGGCCGACCTGGCGCGCGTTCGTCCGCTATCCGGTCTCCAGCCTGGCCAACCTGGTGGCGTCCGGAGCACTGCTCTACGGCGCGGTCACCGTTCTCGGCATGGACAAGAACCTCGCCGCGCTGGCGGCCGGGATCGTCGTCACGCCGCTCTCGTTCCTGCTGGCGCGCTGGGCGATCATGTCGGGCCGCCGCCGCACGGAGCCGGCGGAGGCCGCTGTGACGGAGAGTCCGGAGAGCCCGGCGAAGCAACAGCCGCTGACCGCACGCCCGATGGCGGACCGGACGCTCGCACCGAGGACCGGCGAGAAGCGATGACCGAGGAGACCCGCAACACGACCACACCGAACGCCGGCCCGGACCACCAGCCACCTCCGCCTCGCACCCGGCCGAGAACCACGCTCTGGCTCAGCGTCCTCACTCTCCCGCCGCTGGCCCTCCTCGCCGCCGCCTCCTGGTTCGGCCGGTGGGTGCGGCCCGGCGCCGACGACTGGTGCTTCCTCCCGGTCGTCCGGGACGACGGCATCTCCGGCCTGGTCGGCACGTTCTACCTCGACGACAACGGCCGCGTCGCCAACGCGCTCCTGGTCGGCGCCTACGCGAAGTTCCAGCTGGCCGGACACCAGTGGTACCCGGCCGTCAGCGGCCTCCTGATCCTCGCCGTCCTCTGGTCGGTGACGGCGCTCGCGGTGCGCCGGGCCGGCCTCACGGTGCCGCGCGGGCTGCCGTTGCTGGTCGCGGCGATGGTGACCGCCGCCTTCCTGTTCGTCACGCCGAACACGTACAAGACGTTCTACTGGCCCGCCGCCTCCGTCTCGCACACCGTGCCGCCGGTCCTCGCCTGCGCCGCGCTGATCCCGCTGCTGCTCGCCCGTACGCGTCGCGGCAGAGGCTTAGCGCTCGCCGTCGCGCTGTTCGCGGGCGCCTTCGTCGCCACACTCTCCGAGGAGACGGCGGTCGTGATGGCGGTGGTGCTGCTGGCCGCGCTGCTGCTCAGCGGCCGGACCGTTCCCGCGTCTTCCCGCTCGTTCGTCCGCCGCTGGTGTGTGGCGGGCCTCGCCGGAACGGTGGCGGGCGCGCTCGTCCTCATCACCTCCCCGGGCTCGCTCCGCCGTCGCGAACGGTTCGGCGCCGAGACCACCTCGCTGCTCGCACCGGACTCGCTCGCCGCCTCGCTGCGCGCCTTCGCGGAGATCACCGTCCAGGTGGTCACGACGTGGCAGTACGTCGGTGCGGTGGCGGTCGGCGTCCTGCTCGGCCTGCTGTGCGAGCGCCGCGACGGCGAGTCCCGCGACGGCGAGTCCCGCGACGCCCACCACGTCGGCCGCACTCCCGCACCACCGGCCCACCGGCCCCTCCTCGCCTGGACCGGCCTCCTCACGCTCCTCATCTCCGGCTACCTCTGCACGGTGATCGCGTATCCGGTCTTCCAGGACCGCGTGAGCGACCCGAGCGCCAACCGGCTGTGGAACGACTACCTCCTCCTGTACGTGGTCCTCCTCGTCGCGGCCGGAGCGCTCATCGGCCTCGCGCTGCGGCAGCACGTACGCCGTACGGCACCGGTCAAGGCCGTGTGTGCCGCGCTCTGTGTGCTGGTCTGCTTCGGCCCGGCGGTCTCGCTGCTCAAGCTGGACACCACCATGCGGGCCCGCGCGGAGAAGTGGGACGCGCAGGACCGGCGGCTGAGGCAAGGAGCGGCCGACGGCGAGCAGGTGATGCCGTACCGGCGGCTCGTCGTCAGCGGCATGCTGGAGCCGTTCAGCAAGGCGGGCACCAGCTACTGGCCGGGCGGCTGCGTGGCGGACTTCTACGGTCTCGAGCGGGTCACCGACGGAACACGCGGTCCTACGGCAGCGAATTGAGCCGGGCCGCCTGCCGCGTCAGATGGTCGCGCTCGGCGACGTTCTGCGCTTTCCGAGCGGCCTCGGCGTAGAGCTTCGCCGCCGTCTCCAGGTCGCCGTCGCGCTCATGGAGGTACGCGGAGACCGCCACGTACCGCGGCAGCGCGCCGTCCACCTCCGCCAGCGCGGCGAGCCCGGCGCGCGGCCCGTCCGCCTCACCCACCGCCACCGCACGGTTCAGCCGCACGACCGGGCTCTCCGTCAGCCGGCACAGCTCGTCGTACCACTTCACGATCTGCACCCAGTCGGTCTCGGCGGCGGTCGGCGCGTCGGCGTGGAGCGCGGCGACGGCGGCCTGGGCCTGGTACGCGCCGAGCCGGTCCCGGGCCAGCGCCGCCTGGAGGATCTCCACGCCTTCGGCGATCGCCGCCGTGTCCCACCGGCTCCGGTCCTGCTCTGCCAGCGGGACCAGGCTGCCGTCAGGTCCGGTGCGCGCGGCCCGTCGGGCGTGGTGGAGCAGCATCAGAGCGAGCAGTCCGGCCACCTCCGAATGGTCGACCGCGGCCGCGAGCTGCCGCGTGAGCCGGATGGCCTCGGCGGCCAGGTCCAGGTCGCCGGAGTAGCCCTCGTTGAAGACCAGGTAGAGGACGTGCAGCACGGTGGCGACATCGCCGGGCCGGTCGAACCGCACGCCGGAGACCGTCCGCTTGGCCCGGCTGACGCGCTGTGCCATCGTCGCCTCGGGCACCAGATAGGCCTGCGCGATCTGCCGCGTGGTGAGCCCGCCGACGGCTCGCAGCGTGAGCGCGACGGCGGACGACGGCGTCAGCGAAGGATGCGCGCAGAGGAAGTAGAGCTGGAGCGTGTCGTCCGTGCCGGAGGCGGGCCCGGGAGCCGGCTCCTCCTCCACCGCGTCCTCGCGCCGCCGCCGCGCGCTCTCGGCCCGCGTCGCGTCCAGGAACCGCCGCCAGGCCACGGTGACCAGCCACGCCTTCGGATCGCGCGGCGGATCGTCGGGCCAGACCCGCACCGCCTCGATCAACGCCTCCTGGACGGCGTCCTCGGCCGCCGCGAAATCGGCTCCGCGGCGGACGAGGACACCGAGCACGCCCGGGATGAGGGACCGGAGCAGCGGCTCGTCCATCGGCTCGGCCCCCTCCGCGATCTCGTTCATCGGATCAGGTCACTCCGCGATGGTCGGCGGTGCCGTCAGGAACGGCCGCAGCTCCAGCCACTCGTGGATCGGCTTCCCGCCCGCGCCCGGAGCGGCCGACAGCTCACCGGCCAGCTCGACGGCACGTTCGTACGAGTCCACGTCGATGATCATCCAACCGGCGATCAGGTCCTTGGTCTCGGCGAACGGCCCGTCCGTCACCGGCGGCCGTCCTTCACCGTCGTACCGGACCCAGGCACCTTCCGGCGCGAGCGCCTGCCCGTCGACGTACTCGCCGTTCTTCTCCAGCCGGGCCGCGAAGTCGTTCATGTACTGGATGTGCGCCGAGACCTCCTCCGGCGTCCAGCGGTCCATGGGCACGTCGTTGACGGCCTCCGGAGCGCCGCGGTAGTGCTTGAGCAGCAGGTACTTGGCCATGGGATTCTCCTCGGTGCGGGCGACCCATTCTGGTCGCGTTCACCTGGGAGACGGAGCGGGACGCGGGATCTCGACATGGCTGCCGGATCTTTTTTCCGCGTCCCGCACGGCCCTCAGTATCCGTAGATCATCTTGTACGCGACCTCCGGCAGGAACTGTCCGGCCGCCGACCCGCCGCCGACTCCGCAGTTGCCGTCCGACTCGCCGGGCGTCTTCAGCCACAGCAGCATCTCGGCGCCGCCGCCACTCTGGCTCGGCGTGCCGATCCGGCGTCCGCCGGGGTTGCACCACTGGCCGTTGGAGCCGTTGCCGTTGCGGCTGGTGTCGACGACGTACGGCTTCGTGTAGCCGTACGACGAGGAGAGCGCCGAGCTGATGGCGTTGCCGTACGCGGTGTTCTCGCCGGTGGTGTAGTAGTTCGAGATGTTCAGCGAGAAGCCGTGCGCCTCGCGCACACCGGCGCCGTTGAGGTGCTGGGCCATGGTGGCCGCGCCGATCCAGGCCGGGTTTCCGGCGTCGAGGTAGGTCCAGGTGTTGGGCGCGCGGTTGCGGAACTCGGTCAGGGCGCCTCGGAGCATGCCGTTCCGCTCGTTGATCTGGGCCTGGCTCAGGCAGCTGAAGTCGCCGAGCGAATCGGGCTCGATCACCACCAGCGCGGGCCGGGTGCCGATGGCGGAGGCGAAGGCGGAGATCCAGGAGTGGTACGCGGCCGGAGTCCCGGCGCCGCCGCCGGAGTGGCCGCCGCAGGCGTCGCGGCCCGGGATGTTGTACGCGATGAGCACCGGCAGCTTGTCGGCGGCGTCGGCGGCACCGACGTACGAGCCGACGGCCGCTCCGATGTCTCCGCTCCAGGCGCCGAACCAGCGGGCCATGGGCCGGTTGGCGATGTTGTCCCGGATGGCGGCGGCGCGGCCGTCACCGGCATTGGCGGCGGCCCAGGCGGCGGGGCCGGAGTGCGGGTCGGTGTAGAAACCGCTGGTCATGCTGATCGGGCTCGCCTGGACCGAGGTGGTCATGGCGTTGCCCGGTGCGGCTCCGAGCGGCAGGAGCAGACAGGCGAACGCCGAGGCGGCGAGCGTACGGAGAAGTCGTCTCACGAGTGCGGCCCTTCTCTGGGAGCGCTCCCATTCGACGGCGGCCGAGCTGTAGGGGTGGGAGGCGCGGGGTGGGGTGAGGTGGGGGAGTGCGCGCGGTGGACCTCTGGGGCCGGGGTCCGGGAACTGCCGCCGTCAGACGAGACGGTGGCAGCGGGACACCTCGCTGTCAATGAGTCGGGCACGGCGGCCGGACGGCGGTGGGCCATGACATCTGTCATCGACACCGGTGACAGCTCGCACCGAGCCGCTCCGCCTCGCCGTGGATAACGTGGCCGAAAGGCCCCTATCCAACGGTGGGAAGAGACATGCCGAGCGAGATGCTGATCGTCGAAGACCTGACGCTGCTGCTGATGGACGACGCCTCCGGCGCCATCCCGACGGCGGGCACGCTCTATTACACGCAAGGTGGCGCGGTCCTGGTCGAGCTGGGGCTCGCCGGTCATGTCCGGGTCGATGAGGGCGACCAGGGGCTGACGGGTATCAGGGTGCACGCCGTCGCCGGCCGGCCGCCGGAGGATCCGCTGCTGCGCGACGCGTACAAGAAGGTCTCCGAGAAGGTACGAGGCGTCCAGACGCTCCTGATCGAGATCGGCACCGGGCTGCGCGAGCCCGTGTTCGACCGGCTCGTGGAGCGAGGCACGCTGCGCCGCGAGACGAAGAAGGCGCTGGGCCTCTTCCGTACGACGTCGACCACCATCGCGGACACCACGTACAAGAAGGCGCGCCTGGAGCAGGTCCGGGCCGTCCTGATCGACGGTGCGGAGCCCGACGCGCGCACGGCGGCTCTCATCGGCCTGCTCTCCGCGAGCGGATCGCTGCCGAACCTGCACCGCACCGTCCCGTGGTCCGGCAAGGTCTACCACAGGGCCAAGGAGCTGGAGCGGGCCAGCTGGGGGGCGGAGGCGGTCAACTCCGCGGTGCTGCGGACCGTGGCGGCGATCGCGGCCGGGTCCGCGGCCGCCGTGACCAGCTGAGTACGGCATCGGGTCCGGGACGGTGTCAGGGGTGTGCGACCGGAGACGTACGCCTCTATGCCTCAGAGTCTGACGTTTTCCAGCCATACGGCGACGAAACTGGACGTAAGCGAGCAGGAGCCCTCCTCCGGCGCGCGGCAGACGAGGCAGCGATACCGGCAGGAGAGAAGCGAAGATGCGTGGCGTTCTGACAGGTGCTCTGGGTGGCGCGGTGGTGGTTCTCGGCATCACGGCCGCAGTGGTCGTACCCGAGGCCAAGGAGTGGTACGACGGCCGCCACGAGCAGACCTCCTCCTACGCCACCGGCAAGGCGGCCAAGGCCGACCGCGACTCCGTCCCTCGCTGGCTCCCGGACGACGCCGCCTCCGTCGAGTACGCCATGCGCACCACCGGCGGCGAGCGCGTCCTCAAGGCCAGGCTCAGCGGCGACAAGCTGCCCGAGTCCTGCGAGCCGCTCCAGGAGAAGAAGGCGCCGGACCCGGAGATCAGCGCCTCCTGGTTCCCGTCGGACACGGCGGGTCAGGCGCAGGGCCGCTGCGGCTCCTACTACGCCTCGGTGGAGGACCACACGCTGTACGCCTGGCAGACGAACGGCGACTGGACGGCGGAGAACCGCCGCTCGTCCTCCGCGGAGTAGGACGCCCGCTCTCGTACCGCCTCCGCGCGGCGGTGGTGGTCGGATGGGCACTGGTAGCGACGCGCCACCGGCCACCACCGCCGTGACGGCGTCAGATGCCGCAGCTGGGCGCGGACCAGAAGCGGCCGCTGCCACCGGCGACGTGCGTGTGGTCGTTGTGGCCCGGATAGCCCGGACCGAGGATCTCGGTGAAGCCGTGGTTGCGGGCCGCCTGAGCGAGGCCGCAGAAGCCCTGTGATCCGGCGCCGAGGTCCGCCGCGTGGCCGTACATGTGGCGGCTGTTGGCGGCGCCGCCGACCGCGCTGTTGCAGGAGACGCTGCGGAAGCCGCCGTTGACGGTCATCGGCCGGTCACCCATGGCGTGCCGCATGGCCTGGAGTTTCCACATGGTCACCAAGGCGTTGGCGCGCGCGGTGGCCGCGCTGACCCTGCCGCCGGACCAGTCGGAGTTGCAGCGGTTCAGCTCGGCGTACGTGAAGTTGACCGGCGTGCAGTCGTCGTCCTGGAGCTGGTAGATCTTGTTGAACGTCTGCGGCCCGGCGATGCCGTCGGCGCCGAGTCCGTACGCGGCCTGGAAGCGCTGGACGGCCGCCTTCGTGGCCGGACCGTACGCACCGTCGATGGTGAGCTGGTTGCCGGTGCCCGGATAGCCCGAGACCCGGATCTGGAGCTGGCGTACGGCCTCGCCGCTGGAACCCTCCCGGAGCGTGCCGCTCCAGGTGTAGCAGGCGTCGGCCGTGCCGATGTCTCCGGACGCCGTGGATGCGGGAGTTGTGGTGGCGGCGGTGTCGGGTGACGCGGAGGCGGCTGATGTGCCGCCGAGAGCGAGCACCGCGCCTGCGAGCGTCGCGAGCAGGAATCCGGTGGGACGTGAGCGCATGAGGCTGCACCTCTTCGTGAGCGGGAGTGGGCCGGCCGGTGGGATTTCGAGCCTGTGACGCTCCTTCAAGGCTGTCAAGCGCATGACAACTTTCTGCAACGTGGGTCTGGTGCGGGTGCGCGCCGAGGCGTGTGTGCTGTCCGGAAGCTGCCATCGGGCGGACGGTTCGCCGGGCGTGCCGGGGTCATGGCGGAGCGGAGGGCTTCCGAGCGGCGAGTGGATCAGAGCTCCGTCAACCGGTCGTGTTCGACGGTAGTTGCGGCGCCGCGCGTTCCTCGTCTCCGGCTGTACTGACGCATGCCGACAGCCGGAAGCCTCCGCCGAGCTCGGCGGAGGCTTCCGGCTGGTGCGGTGGTCAGACGGTGCCGAAGTCTCCGGCCTTGACGCCCGAGACGAAGGACGAGAACGCGGCGGCGGTGACGTGCAGCGTCGGGCCGTCCGTGCTCTTGGAGTCGCGTACCGGAACGGTGCCGGTGGTGGTCGCGGTGTGCGGAGCCCACTCGACGCAGGTGCCACCGTTGCCGCTGTAGGAGGACTTGACCCACTGCTGGGCCGGAGACTTGGTCGCCATGAGGGTTACAGCTCCTCGGACTTGAGACCTGTCACGAAGGTGGAGAACGCGGCGGCGCTGACGTTGAGCGTCGGACCGTTCGGGTTCTTGGAGTCGCGTACGGGAACGGTGCCGGTGGTGGTCGCGGTGCGCGGAGCCCACTCGACGCAGGATCCGCCGTTGTTGCTGTAGGAGGACTTGACCCACTGCTGAGCCGAGGATGCGGTTGTCACGAGATGCCCTTTCGATGCCGGCGGACCATGTCCACGGTCTCGGCCGGTGACAGAGACATGGACTGTCCTTGATGGTAGGCCCTCACCAACGGCAGCACAGAGGCGTTTTCACGGTCGAGATAGCCCTGCGTCTCCGACTCGACGTACGAGACCAAGGACCGGTCGTCCAGCGTCAGCAGGTTCACCAGCCGGTCGAAAGGTCGGCGCTCGCCGACGCTGTACGGCACGAGCTGGATCGTGGTGTCCGGCTGCGTGGAGAGGTCGATCAGATGCTGCAACTGCGCCGCCATGACCTCAGATCCGCCGATCGGCCGGTGGAGGCAGCTCTCGTCCAGCACCGCCATGAGCACCGGCGGCACGATCCGTACTAACGACTCCTGACGCTTCATGAGGAGCGAAACGCGTTCCTCGGCCGCCTGCGGTGTGAGGACTCCACGGGCCACGGCTCCGTTGGCCAGCGCCTGCGCGTACTCGCGCGTCTGGAGCAGTCCAGGAATCAGCCCTGCCTCGAACAGCCGGATCTCCGCCGCCGCGCTTTCCAGGACCACGTACTCCGGAAAGCCTTGCAGCAGCACACCGTGCCTGATCTTCCGGCATTCGCGCTCGAACGATTCAGCGGTTCCGGTAAATCCGAGTGCGCCGTCAACGGCGATCGAAAAGCTGAGAGTTGGGGATTTGCTGCAGGTTTCCACGCCGGAGATGTGGCGGCCGGAGTATCCGCACCGCCTGCCGAGATCGTCCTGCCGCCAGCCTCGTGCCTCGCGCACCTCGCGCAGACGCACGCCGTAGGCCGCCTCCGGGCTGTCGAGCGCATTCAGCTTCTTGCGGTTGGCCAACGTACCCCCCAGATCCGAAACGTTGATGTCTGTCTCGACGGTAGGCCACGCTGAGCCGCCTCGGTAGTCATTCCGTCACGGAGAGGAGCTGACAGGTGTACGGCGAGAACGCGCGTCCGAATGCTCAGAAGCCTCCTGGCATTCCGGAGCCTCCGGCACTTCCGGAGCTTCCGGAGCTCGGAGCCCTTGTGGTCGACACCAGCCGCGCCGACCGCGTGGGCGAGTTCCGAGGAGTGGCCGGCACGCGCTGGTCCTTGCGTCCGGTGGGCGGCGGACGCGAGTGGGAGGCCGAGCCCGGACGCGTACGACCGGCGCTGCTGATGGAGCAGCTGCGGGCCCGTACGGCACGGCTCAACGCCCGTAGCCGAGGTGAGGTGCTGTGAGTCTTTCGGTACGTGTGCGAGGCCGGCTGGCGCGGTTGACGCGGGCACTCGTCCGGCGCCGGGACGAGTGTGAGGCGCCGTTCGCGGAGCTGCAGCGGACCGAGTCCGACCCGGTGTACCGGGCGCTGTTCCTCGCGGAGTTGGAGGCGGCGATCGCCGACCGCGAGGCGGAGCGCGAGGCCGTGCTGGTGGAGGTCGCGGCGGCTGCTGACCGGCTGCGGCGCCTGCTGAGGCCGGAGCGTGCGGCGTGAGGGACCTGGTCTACGTGGCGGCCGTCACCGCGACGGCCGACGGGCGGGCGCTGTGGCTCGGCGGAATCGCCGTACCGAATCGCCGCCTCGTACTCCGCTGGCTCCGGCGGCAGGCACTGCGCCTGGCCGACGGACACGGCCGGGACCTGCCGCCGGCCTCACCGTGGCTGCGGGCCAGGGACGTCCGGCAGGTCACCTTCCACGGCTCGGACGCTCCGGAAGGACTGCGGGCGTGGGCGGGAGACGACGAGCGCCAAGGCGAGGCCATATGCGCCTTGGAGCGCGGGTTTCCCGCTCTGCTCACCGTGGCCGACCCTGCCGTGGGGTTGTGCGTCACTCTCGCCGGGTGGGCGGTAGGGTCCGGCGACCCACCGCCCCTGCGCCTCAGGGAAGAGAACTGAATCCGTGCTGCAGTGCACCGCCGTAACCGATGTCCCGTACTACGAAGCGCTTCTGGCGCTCACCACCATGGAAGGCGGTCCCGGATATCCGGCCGAGGTCCTGGAAGAGGACGAATTCCTGCTGTGCGAGCTGGGCGAGCACGACGAGTCGGCCGAGCATGCCGCGTACCTCTGGGCGGCCGACACCGTGGAGGACCAGGACCTGTGGCTGCTGTGGACGGGCAGCGGCGCGCACCGCGTCTACCGGTTCGAGGTCCGGCCGCTGTGTCCCGCGAGGCTGCGGCATCTGGCCACCGGCAAGGTCGACACGTGCGCGTACTCCGACCGCCATCCGGGACCGCACTCGTTCTTCGTCACCGATCCGCTGGGTGAAATCGTCAAGAGCCGGGAGGAGAGGAAGACAAGCGGAGGAAGGGATGCCGATGGCGATGCGGACGGAGATGCGGACGGAGACGTGGATGATCCCTGAGGACCGGCGACCGGAGGACCGGCGACCGGAGGACCGGCGGTCTGAGCTTTCCGGTCCGATGAACCAATGCACGGCTGTGGCACTGTTACCGCCTCCGGAACACGTGGTCCGGCGTGCCGTACCTGGTGAGCCGCCGGAGGCCGGGTACGTCCTGTGCGAACTGGCCGAGCGCCACACCGGCGAGCACGCGGCCCTGCTCTGGGACGTCGACGCGAGCCGCGAGGGCGTCTGGGTGCGGTGGCACGGCAGCGGCGAACGGGCCCGGCTGGCGGGCCTGGCCTGGTGTACGGCGACCGACGCGCGGAGCGGCGACGCGTGCGGGCTGTTCGCCGGCCACCCGTCGGCGCACGACTTCGACGTGGTGGACCCGACGCTGGTGGAGACGGACGCGCACCTGGACGGCCATCCGGACCCGGCGGACGGGCCGTAGAGGCGTGAGGCCTCTTCCAGCCTGCGGGCCCTGCGGCCTGCGGGTTCCGGACGACACGAAGGCGGGCGCGCGGGCATCCCCGTATCCGGAAGGGCCGCGTGCTAGGCATAGCGAGCAAGAATTCCTAAATGGGAGGTATGCAACGATGCGCATGACCCTTATCCGCGTCACGACGGCGCTCGGTGCCGCCGCCGCTCTGGCCGTCTTCGGCGCGGGCACGGCCAACGCCGACGGCCTGGGCAACTCCGGCATCGGGAACTCGGGCGTCGGCAACGCGGGCATCCACAACTGGGGCATCGGCAACGCCGGGATCGCCAACTGGGGCCTGGGCAACGCGGGCATCAAGAACTCGGGTGTGGGCAACGCCGGCATCCACAACTGGGGTGTGGGCAACGCGGGCATCCACAACGGCGGCCTGGGCAACGCCGGTCTCGGCAACACGGGCCTCGGCAGCCACGGCATCGGCAACACGGGCGTGGGCAGTTCCGGTATCGGCAACTGACGCACGCACCTGAGCCGGCCGGCCCGAGGCACCTTAGGGCCGGCCGGCTTTTTTGCGCCTCAGGAGCGGCCGACGGCAGCCGACAGGACGCGCGGCCCGGCGTACTGCGCGCTCGCGCCCAACTGCTCCTCGATGCGGATGAGTTGGTTGTACTTGGCGGTGCGGTCGGAGCGGGAGAGTGATCCGGTCTTGATCTGTCCGCAGCCGGTGGCCACGGCCAGGTCGGCGATGGTGGTGTCCTCGGTCTCGCCGGACCGGTGGGACATGACGACGGTGTAGCCGGCGCGGTGGGCGGTGTTCACGGTGGCGAGAGCCTCGGTCAACGTGCCGATCTGGTTGACCTTGACCAGAACGGAGTTGGCGACACCGGAGGCGATGCCGTCGCGCAGAATCGCCTCGTTGGTGCAGAAGACGTCGTCGCCGGTGAGCTGGCAGTGCGCGCCGACGCGTGCGGTGAGGTCGCGCCATCCGGTGAGGTCGTCCTCGGCCATCGGGTCCTCGATGGACACGACAGGGTAGGCGTCGATCAACTTCACCAGGTAGTCGACCTGTTCGGCGGAGGTGCGGCGTACGCCTTCGCCGGTGTAGTCGTACACGCCGTCGCGGAAGAACTCGGACGACGCCGGGTCCATGACGAGGCCGACGTCCGTGCCGGGCCGGTATCCGGTGCGCTCGACAGCGGCCACCACGAAGTCGAGCGCCTCCTCGGCGGTGCGGAGCGAGGGTGCGAAGCCGCCTTCGTCGCCGACGCCGGTGGAGTGACCGGCGGCGAGGAGGTCGCGGCGCAGCGTGTGGAAGACCTCGGAGCCCATGCGTACGGCCTCGGCGAAGGTGGCCGCGCCGACCGGAGCGATCATGAACTCCTGGAAGTCCAGCGGATTGTCGGCGTGGGCGCCGCCGTTGACGATGTTCATCATCGGTACGGGGAGCAGGCGGGCGTCGGAGCCGCCGAGGTAGCGGTAGAGCGGCAGCCGATGGGCCGCTGCCGCGGCCTTGGCGGCGGCCAGCGAGACGCCGAGGACGGCGTTGGCGCCGAGGCGGGACTTGGCCGGAGTGCCGTCGAGAGCGACGAGCGCGGCGTCGAGCCCGGCCTGGTCCTCGGCCTCGCGGCCGATGGCGGTGACCGCGAGCTCGGTGTTCACGTGGCGTACGGCCTGGTCGACGCCTTTGCCGTGCCAGCGGGCCGGGTCGCCGTCGCGGAGTTCGACCGCCTCACGGGCGCCGGTGGACGCACCGGACGGGACGGCGGCCCGGCCGATGGACCCGTCGGCCAGTTCGACGTCCACTTCGACGGTGGGGTTGCCGCGGCTGTCGAGGACGGTGCGGCCGGTGACGGAGGTGATGGCGGTCATGGGAGTCCTTCCCGTTGTCACACGTGTGGCCGGGTTCGGCTGCGGCGACGGTGGCGCGGGACCCGACGACGTGAACTCTACAGCAAGGCTGCGCAGCAATGCTGTTCAGTTAGGCTGCCCACTTCTTCCGGTTGGCTACGCTGCGTTAACATCTGGTATGCCTCATCCGGAATCCGCCGCCGCTTCTGCCGCTGCCTCCGCCGTCGCCGCGGAGCTGCGCACCGCGACGGGAAAGCTCACGCGCCGCGTGAAGCTGGAGGACCAGATGCCGCTCGGCCAGGTGGCCGTCCTCGGCGCGCTGGACCGCAGCGGCGCGATGACGACCAGCGACCTGGCGGCCGACCAGCGGGTCCGCCCGCAGTCGATGGCCCGAGCGGTCGGCCTGCTCATGGACCAGGGCCTGATCACCCGCCGCGCCCATCCGACCGACGGCCGCAAGGCCCTCCTCGAACTCTCCACCGCCGGCCAGGCGTTGCTGGAGGAGGAGCGGGGCCGCAGGACGGACTGGCTGGCCCGCGCGATCGAGTCGGAACTGACGGCCGAGGAGCGGGGGTTGCTGTCGCGCGCGATCGAGCTGGTGGAGCGGCTCGCGGCGCACTAGGGCGAAAGGGCTGCGGCGCCGGAGTGTGCCCCGGCAGAGGCTGGACATGTATGTGTCAAAGGTCACATACATATGACTTGCCTCTGGAAGTGCCAGCGACACTTTCGCGTACCTTTGATGATTGCTCCGAAAGGCGACTCGATCATCGATACGCAGGTTCATGCCCACAAAGTCCGTGGAATTACCCTGTGTTAAATGTTAACGGGCTGTGATTCTGTAGCCGGAATTCGCCATTCCAGAGAGGCGCGGCGTGAGGATGATGCGGTGCGACCGGATCCGAGATCTGCTCGGGTGGCGAAGACCTGCGTGCTCCGTCGGGGAGGTGTGTGCGTGAGGCGTGCATGTTGGCGCCAAGGTGTGGAGAACTCCGTTCCGGTCACGAGCTCCACTCGCGTAGCCCGGTGAGAGCCGGGTTGTCCGCGGGCCGGAGCACCGCACCCCGCTCCCTGCTCAGGCGCCCGCTCTCACGTGCTGTCGCCGGCGCCCGGTCGACGGCCTTGTCCGCTCTCCCCCCACAAGCAGGACCGTAAGGCGCCTCGCAGAGGTGGCGCCTCGTCAAGTCCCGTTCCTCAGCTCCTCACCCCACAGAGAGACTGCCGTGAACACTGTCATGCTCCCAACACGACACTGCCGATGCCGTCTGCCACGGTCCTTCCCGGCCGGGGCCGCCACGGTCACCGCCAATGAGGCGGAGCCTGAAGGGTGGCCGATATGACCGCCATGGGATCAGCGGCGACGGAGATCGCACCGAGGAGCGGCGGAAGACGCCTGGCAGGCGGGAACGCGTCCCGGCGGCGGAGTGAGTCCGCCCGGACCGTGCCGGCCAGCCCGTCGGCCCTGAGGGTCGCCGAGCTGGGCAGCTTCCTCGCCGCCCGCCGCTCCGAGGTGACACCGGAACAGGTGGGACTGCCGGGCGGAGGCTCACGCAGACTTCCCGGGCTGAGACGGGAGGAAGTGGCGATGCTCGCGGGTATCGGCGCCTCCTGGTACGCGTGGATCGAGCAGGGCCGGGCGAAGAACGTCTCCTTGGAGATACTGAAGGCCATCGCCCGGGTACTGGGTCTGACCGAGATGGAGTTCCTGTACATGGCGCGCCTGGCCGGCTACACCGTCGCCCACCGGTCACAGGGGCCGATCGACGACGAGCGGCGGCTCGCGGCCGGAGTGGTCGACAGCTTCCTCCCCAAACCCGCCTACTTCGTGAACCGCTACTGGGACATCGTGGCGGCGAACCGGAGCGCCGCGCGGCTCCTGGGCCTCGAAGGGGCCAACCACAACTACCTGGAGTCGCTCTTCCTCGACCCGCTCGCCCCGGGCCGCTTCGCCGACTGGGAAGCCGTGGCAACGGAAGCCGTGGCGCACTTCCGTACCCAGAGCGGTGAGTTCCTCGGCGATCCCCGGCTCGCCGCGCTCTCCCAGTACTTATGCGAGTGCAGCCCTGCCTTCGCGGACCTGTGGAACCGCCACCGGTTCAGCGACGGCACGGAAGTCGGTCTCGAACTGCTCCATCCGGAGCTCGGGCTGGTGCGCCTGACGCAGATCTGTCTCGACTTCACCGCGCGGCCGGGCCTCCAGCTCGTCCTCCTGGAACCGCAGCCCGGCGTCATGAGCGACCGCATAGCGCGCTGGGGCCGTGAAGCCTCCCGGGACGTCGTCGCGCCCGCCTGATCCCGGCCGACGTGAGCCGAGCCCGGCTCCGTACCTGATACGCCTCCGTGCCGCAGAAAGGAGGGCGAGGGTGAACCGTGACCGATGCCGTGCCCCGGGCCACCACCGGGTCGTGCGGTCATGACCCTTCCGCGGCCGGTGGACGGCGCCGCGCATCTGTGGCTGCTGCCCCGCCCTCCGGCCGGCGGCGGAGCACGGGGGCCCGATACGGCGGTGCTCGACGCACGTGAACGCCGCCGCGCCGAGGAGTACCGGGACGGCACCGCCCGACTGCTCTACGTCGGAGCCCACGTGGGGCTGCGCGTGCTGCTCGGCGCTTACACGGGCACCGAGCCCCGTGCCGTGCGGCTGTCCCGGGACACGTGCCCCTGTTGCGGCGAGCCGCACGGCAGGCCCGTGCTCGAACATCCGGACGTGCCACTGCACTTCTCGCTCTCGCACGGTGACGGACTGGCTCTCGTCGGTGTCGCCACCGTGCCTATCGGCGTGGACGTCGAGCGGATCCCGTCCCGCCGGACCGCGCGGGCGTGCACCGCCGCTCTGCATCCGGCCGAGCGGGCCGAGCTCGCGGCGTCACCCGCGGGCACGTACGCCGGCGCCTTCGCGCAGGTGTGGACGCGCAAGGAGGCGTACCTGAAGGGCCTGGGCACCGGCCTGGCGCGCCCCCTCGCCGCCGACTACCTCGGCGCGGACCCGGCGCGCCGGCCGTACGGCTGGCAGGTCCTCGACGTCGCCTGCCGCCCGGACCATCGTGCGTCCACCGCCCTGCGGACTTCCGGACCGGTGCGGGCGAGTGTGCGGGAGCTGTCGTCGCGGTGCCTGGAGCCGGACGGCCCGTCACCCGCGGAGGCGGCACCATACGTTCCGCCGGCCGGTCACTCCGCCAGCCGGCCGTACGCTCCCCGGTAGAACACCAGCGGTGGCGCGCTGCCCTGGGTGCCGAGGCGATGGACGCGGGCGATGACCACGTCGTGGTCGCCGCCGGGATACTCCGCCTCCGTGGAGCACTCGAGCCAGGCGGGCGTGCCGTCCAGGACCGGTGCGCCGGCCGGGGTGGTGTGCCAGCCGAGGCCGCTGAACTTGTCGCCGCCACGGGTGGCGAGCCGGGTGCTGACCTCACGCTGGTGCGAACCGAGGATGTTGACGCAGTAGCGGTCGGCGGTACGGATCTTGGGCCAGCTGCTGCTCGTCCGGGCCATGCAGAACAGCACCAGGGCGGGGTCGAGGGAGAGCGATGTGAACGAGTTCACGACGACGCCCGCGGGAGCGTGATCCCGGCCGTGCAGCGCCGTCACGGCTACGACGCCGGTGGTGAATCTGCCCAGAGTGGCGCGGAATTCGCCGGGATCGATCCGGCCGGGGGCCGGGAGGTCGGTCGGACGCTGGACGTGTGGAGGCGCGACTGACGAGGACATGAGGGCATCGTCGGCCCGATGCGCGGCGACAGGGAAGTGCCTCTCGGTGGTATTGGTGACGGCAACACCGACAGCTGCTGCGGCGCGGGTCGCGCGTCGTTAAGGTCGCACAGCGGAGCGGATCGCGCTCCCGCCCGACAGCGCACCGGCGTGCGACGGCGACGATCCCGTACGACGGACGATGGGAGCTCAAGGTGCACCACGACGCGCAACGGCCGGATGCCGCACGGGGGATCGCGGGCGGGCCGGGGGAGCCGGACACCCGTGACCGGAACCGCCGTGCGCTCGCTTCGGGAGCGAGGGTGAGCGGCGGCATGAACATCAAGCAGCTCGACGCGTTCCTCGCCGTCGCCCGGTCGCACAGCTTCACCAAGGCCGCCCGTCTGCTGGGCCTCGCGCAGCCGACGGTCACCGCCCGCATCAAGGCCCTGGAGCAGGTCCTTGACGCGGTGCTGCTGCAGCGTACGGCCGATGGAGCACAACTCACGCCCGCCGGGCGCCAGTTACACGCCTACGCCTCCCGCATCGTCCGGCTCAGCGAGCTCGCTCAGCACTCGGTCTCAGGACCGGGGACCCAGGACCCGCCGCTGTCCGTCGGCGCCGCGGAGTGCATCGTGGCGTACCGGCTCCTGCCGATGATCGAGTACCTGCACCTGCGGCACGGCGGACTCGGCGTGGCCCTGCGCGGCCTTGACGACGACCCCGTCTCCCTGCTGCACCAGGAGCTGGTGGACTGCGCCTTCTTCATCGGCCCGCGCCTCGACAACCCCACCGTGCGCCACCGGCTGCTGCGACGTGAGTCGCTCAGCCTCGTCGCCGCCCCGTCGCATCCGCTGGCCGGAGTGTCCGTCGCCTCCGCCGAGGAGCTCGCCGGGGAGACGATCGTGTGCGCGCACCGGTGGAACGGCGGCTATCAGCGTTGCTTCGAGACGTTGCTGGCCGCGACCGGCCGGCCGTCGGCCGGTGTGCTCACGCTCGGTTCGGTGGACGCGGTCAAACGCGGCGTGGGCGAGGGCGTGGGCATCGCGCTGCTGCCCACGGTCGCGGTGCGCGACGAACTGCGCTCCGGACAGCTCGGCCGGATCGGCTGGTGGGCACCGTTCGACGTGTTCTCGCAGTGCGCGTGGCGTCCGGGCCTGGAGGAGGACGTGTCCTTCGCGACCGTCCTCGACGCGGCCGGGCAGGTGCTGGCCGAGGACCGGACGCACGACGCCCCCGTGCTCCGTTCCGCGTCCTGACCGCGTTACCGGCCGGGCCGGTCCGCGCACGGCCCGGCCGGTAACGGTGTCAGCCGGTGGGCGCGCTGCCGAGCTCGGCCGTCAGGGACGCGCGGTCCACCTTGCCGTTCGCGTTGAGCGGGAGCGTGTCGAGCACCGTCAGGGACGCGGGGATCATATAAGCGGGCAGCCGTGCCGCCAGCCGCTCCAGGGCGTCGGCGGTGTCGTCAAGCCCTCCGGTGCAGGCGGCCGCCAGTTCCACTTCGCCGCCGACGCCTGGCAGTGCCAGGACGACGGCCTCCACGACGTCCGGCAGATCCAGCAGAGCCGACTCGATCTCGCCCAGCTCCACGCGGTAGCCGCGGATCTTGAGCTGGTGGTCGAGGCGGCCCAGATGGACGAGCGCGCCGCCGAGGAGGCCCACCCGGTCGCCGGTGCGGTACCAGTGATCGTGTGTCAGCGGCTGCGTACCGTCGTGGACGACGGCGACGCCGTCCACCATGCGCAGGAACCGGCCGGCGTCGTCCGCGGGGTCCAGATACCCGGGGAAGCGCTGCGTCCCGCGCACCACCAGCTCGCCGGTGTCCGCGGGCCGGCCGCTCTCGTCGAGGACGAGGTGCTCCTGGCCCGGGTACGGCGTACCGATGGGGACGGTGCCGTTGGCCGGGGCCGGCCAGTCGGCGGGATCGGCCGGGAGGCGGAACTCCGTCCAGGTGACCGTCATCTCGGTGGGGCCGTAGATGTTCTCCAGGACCGACTGCGGTGCCGCGGCGTGCCAGGCCCGCGCGTGCGGCAGGGTCAGCGCCTCGCCGCAGAACAGGCTCCAGCGCAGCGTCGGCATCGAGTCCGGACGCAGGGCCCGCAGCCGCATGGCGATGGACGCCACCGACGGCACGGAGTTCCAGTGGGTGATACGGGCGCGGTTCACGAACAGCACCGGTGTCAGCAGGTCTTTCTTGTCGGGCACGACGAGAGCCGCCCCCGAGCCCCAGGCCGCGAACATGTCGTAGACGGACGGGTCGAAGGTGAGGTCGAAGGTCTGCGAGACGCGGGAGCCGGGCCCCAGCTCGTAGCGCGGGATGACGTGGCCCAGGTACGCGGAGACGTTGCGGTGCGCGATCGGGACACCCTTGGGGCGGCCGGTGGAGCCGGAGGTGAACAGGATGTACGCGAGCGAGTCGGGGCCGGCCCCGGACGGCGGCAGGTCCGGCACGGGGCCGGTGCGCAGCGCGGCGATCCGCTCGGCCGGGAGATCCACCGACGAGGTGCCGAGATCGGTGCCGTCCTCCGTGATCACGAGGTCGAGCCCGGCGTCGGCGGCGATCGTCGCGTTCCGGGCGGGCGGCCAGGCCGGGTTCAGCGGTACGACGACGGCACCGAGCCGCTGTACCGCGAGGTAGCCGGCGTAGGCGGCCGTGCTGCGGGCGGCCAGCAGGCCGACCCGCTGGGGTGTCCCGCCGTGCGCGTCGACGAGTTCGCCCGCGATGCGCGCGGCGAGGGCGTCGAGTCCGGCGTACGTCAGGGTCTCTCCCGCGACGTCGAGCGCGATCTCCCGGTCGCCGTGGCGGGCAACGGAGTCGGCGAACCAGTCGTACATGGTCCAGGTGGCATTCATGAGTCCGGTCCTCTTCCGTGGCGCGGTGTGATGAGGGGAAGGCCCCGGCTCTTCGCGAAAGGATGGTGAGAATCGGCGGCCGGAGACGTGGAGAGATTGTTTTTCCGCGCGCGGCCGTGCGTCAAGAGGACAACGAGGCGCTGCGCGAAGGCGATTCATTTTCCGAATACGCCGTTTGCCGCGGCGGCCGGCGGGTCGGAATGATGAGCCCCGCTCAGGACAACTCTTTCCTTCTGGTGAGGACCCATGACGCAGAAGCCCGATATCCGGCCGAGTTCGCCGCTCCAGGAAGCGCTGTGGTGGGTGCAGCACCGGGGCGGACGCCAGGACCTGATGAACCTGACCTGGCGACTGCGGACAGGCCGGCTCGATCCGGAGATCCTGACCGCCGCCTGGCGGCACGTCGTGGACCGGCACGAGGCGCTGCGCAGCGCCTTCGAACGGCGGGGCGAGAGCGTCGTGCGGATCGTCACCCCGGCACCCACCGACACCCGGCCGCAGGAAGTCGCCTGGGAGCGGGCCCCCGCAGACCGGGGAGCGGAGTCACTGCTCGACGACATGGCGGCGCGGCTGCACGCGGTGCCCTTCGACCTCCACGACGCGCCGCTGATCCGGCTGATGGTGGTGCGCGCCGGCGACCTCGACGAACTCCTGGTCACGGCTCACCACTCCGTCATCGACGGCTGGGGCATGCAACTGCTCCTCGACGACCTCCGGAGCTCCTACGCCACCGTGCGCGACGAAGGTGCCGCGGCGCTCGACCGGGCACCGGGCCCCGTCCTGGCCGGCACGGCGAGGCCTGGAGCGTTGCCGCGGGAGACCGCCTACTGGACCGAGCGGCTGCGCGGCGCGCTGCCGGCGGCACTCGCACCGGTGCGCTCCTCGGCCGCCACCGGTTCCGGTGCGGTCCTGCGCCACACCTTGTCCGCCGGGGCGCGTACGGCCGTGAAGGCCATCGGCCGACGCGTGGGATGCACGGAGTTCGCCGTGCATCTCGCGGCTGTCCGGACCGTGCTGGCCAGGGGCGGCGCGGAGGGGCTCACCGCGCTCGGCACCGTCGTGGCGAACCGGCTGACCCCGGCGGACCAGCGCAGCGTCGACTACCGCGCGAACACGGTGCTGCTCGCCGACGAGATCCGCCCGCAGGACACCTTCGACGAGGTGGTGGGCCGCGCCCGCGACGGGCTCTGGGAGAGCCTGCCGTACCAGCACGTGACCTACCCGGAGGTGTTCGCGGCGCTGGCCGAGGACGACCGGGCCGCACTCGGCACCGTCCCGCCGGTCCTGGTGACCCACCACGGAGCGATCGGCTCCGGCGTCGTCCTCGGCGACGAGCCCGCCCGGCTGCTGCCCAGCCCGTCGACCAGCGCCCGCTGCCAGCTGCTCATGGGTGTCTTCGACGACGGGGACGAGAGCGTCCTGGAGCTGGAGTACGACACCTGTGCCCTGGACGAGGGCGCGGTGCGCACCTTCCTCGCGGATGTCGAGAGCGTGCTCGTCGGGACGGCCGACGGTGCTCGCAGCGTCGGGGACCTGCACGTGTCCACCCGGGCGACGGCCCGGCCGGCCCGCGCCGCCGGGTCCGCAGCCGTCCGGTCGGAAGGCGACGGGGCAGAGGCCGCCGGAACGGTGCTCGCCCACTGGCAGCGCGTGTTCGGCCGCCCGGTCGGCCCGGACGACGACTTCTTCGATCTGGGCGGACACTCTCTGCAGGTCCTCGAACTGGTCGCCCTGGTGGAGAAGAGCACCGGAAGCGAACTGGATGTCACGGCATGGCTGGAGGAGCCGACGCCCGCCCGCATGGAGCGGCTCACGAGGCCGGTGTCCCAGGAGGGGGCCGCGTACGACGAAGGATCGGCCACCCCCGGTGCGGCGCGGGCCACGGTGCTCCGCCCCGGGACACCCGGAGGCCAACACCTTCATCTGGTGCACGGCGCCGGCGTGGGCGTGCTGCCGTACCGCGAGCTGGCCGCTGCGCTCCCGGCGGACTGGCGGATCACGGTCGCCGAGGACGATGGAGTCGCACCTGCCGGGGTGGGGGACATGGCCCGGCACTACACCGACCGGCTCCTGACCGACGGGGTGCCGGACCTGCTGGGCGGCTGGTCGATGGGCGGGCTGCTCGCGCACGGGATCGCCGCCGAACTGCGCGCCCGCGGGGAGCACTGCCCGCCCCTGCTGCTGCTGGACCCGCCGGTGCCCGGTGACGTGCCGGAGGGCGGCCCGGACGGTTTCGCCCGAGCCGCGTTGCGCGGTGCCCACTCCGCGCTGCCCGCACCCGACCGGATCGGCCTCGGGCCGCGCGAGGACCGAGCCATGGAGACCCTCGCGGTGCTGCTGAGCCTGGCCACCGGCGAGGCGGTGGGGGAGGCGCTGCGGGCGCGGTACGCCCTGCACGCCCGGCACGTCGCGGCGATGGCGGCACACCAGGACGCCCACGTCGTCGATGTGCCCGCCCTGCTGGTCGCCGCCGACCTCACCGACGAGGCCGTCGGCCGCTGGCGGCTCCTGCTCCCGGACGCCACGAGCGTGCGGGTGCCCGCGGACCACTACAGCCTGCTCACCGGTGCCGCGGCCCGGCAGGTGGCCCGGCTGGCGACGAGGATGCTGACCGCGGGAATCGCGGTCAGCTGACGCCGGGCGCGGTCGCCTGCCGGGCCGCGTACCGGCGGGCCTTGGCGCGGTTCCCGCACACCCGCATCGAGCACCAGCGGCCGCTGCGGTTCTTCGAGGCGTCCCAGAAGACCCAGGCGCACGCGTGCTCGGCACACCGCTTGAGCCGGACGGACTCGCCCGTGACGGTCAGCTCGCTCCAGGCGACGGCGAGCGCCGCGAGCGCCGCTCGGGACGCGGGGAGCCGCGGGTCCGCAATCAGCGTCCCGGGCGCAGCGCCGTCCGCCGTCACCACGACGGGCAGCTCGCGCAGTGCCTCGTCGGCGGCCCGCTGGACAGCGAGGTCCGGATCGTCGCCGACGTGGACGCCGAGCGCCTCCCGGATGCCGGCCCGCAGGCGCAGGCCGAGAGCGTGGCCGCGCGAGTCGAGCCGGGGGCCACTCAGCAGCTTCTGTCCACGCAGCCAGGTATCGAACTTGCGAACGGTGTCGATCTCGTCGGTGCCGGTTTCGACATCGACCGTGTTGGCGAATGCCTGGATGAGCTGGGCGGACGCCGGTGCGTCGCGCATGAGCCACCTCCCGGTATCGGCTTCCAGCCTACATCGCCTAACCGGCAATCGCCTTTACCGGTAGCGAGCATCTGTGGTGCCGTGCCAGAATCGACCCTCCGGGATCACCAGCAAAAGCGTTAGACGGTTAGGGGAGACTGATGACCGAGCAGAGCCTCGACACCAAGAAGGCGCCTGAGGCGCTCCCTCCGCCCCTGCCGTCCGGCCAGAAGGCCGCCCCCGACCCCGAGCAGCCGAGCCTGCGCCGCGGCAACCGCAACACCGCTGTCCTGCTCGCCTTCACCGCGGTCACCAACCTCGCCGACGGTGTCACCAAGATCGCACTGCCCCTGCTCGCCACCCAGGCCTCCGCCTCCCCGGCGCAGGTCTCCGCGGTGTCCCTCACGCTCACGCTGCCCTGGCTGCTCGCCGCCCTTCACGTCGGCGTCCTGGTGGACCGCCTCGACCGGCGCCGGCTGCTCTGGGGCGCCAACGCCCTGCGCCTGATCGCCCTCGGCTCCCTGATGCCGCTCGCGGCGAGCGACGGGATCACCATCCCCGTACTGTGCGCCGTCGGCATCGCCCTCGGCGTCGCCGAGGTCATCGCTCTGACCTCGGCCTCCGCGATGATCCCGGCGCTGACCCCGCCGGAGGGGCGCGAGAAGGCCAACACCTGGATCGCGGGTGCGGAGACCGTCTGCAACGAGTTCGCCGGCCCCTTCGTCGGCGGCCTGCTCCTCGCGGCCGGGACCGGCATCGCCCTGGGCGTCACCTGGATCTCCTACCTGGCGGCCTCGCTCATCATCGTCCTGCTCGTCGGCCGCTTCCGGGCGGTGCGCGGCGAGGCGGCCAAGGACGCGGCACCCGTCACCGTCCGCACGCAGATCGCGGAGGGGCTGCGCTATCTGTGGCGGCACGTCCTGCTGCGCACGATGGCGCTGATCCTCACCGTCCTGTGCGCCTGCTGGGGCGCCTGGCTCGCGCTCATGCCGCTGTTCGCCACCTCCGTCATGAACCTCGACTCGCGTCAGTACGGCATCCTGCTCAGCGCCCTGGGTATCGGCGGCCTGGCCGGTGCGCTCTCCGTCACCTGGCTCAACCGCTTCTTCGGTCGTCGCTGGGTCATGTTCGCCGACCTGGTGGGCACCTTCGCGATGATGGCTGTGCCCGCCCTCACCACCGAGCTCTGGGTGGTCGCCGTCGCCGCGTTCCTCGGCGGCATGGGCGGCACCCTGTGGACGGTCAACGCCCGCACCATGGCGCAGCGCCTCGTCCCCGACGCCATGCTCGGCCGCTACGGGGCGGTCAGCCGGCTGTTCAGCTGGGGCGCCATGCCGGTCGGCGCCGGTCTGATGGGCCTGATCGCCGAGTGGTTCGGCATGGAGACCGCCTTCGGCGTCTTCGCCGTATCGGTCGTGCTCACCATCCCGCCGTTCTTCAAGGTGCTCACCAGGTCCGCGCTCGCCGAGGCGTTCGGGGACACCGCACGCACCTGACGCGTCACCTCGTCCCACACGTAAGGGGAGGCCGGAATTCCGGCCTCCCCTTCGTGCTGCGTGTATCGAAATTTCTGATGGACAACGGCCCGGAAAATCCTCCATCAGTTCCTTCGATAGGTGCCCGAGGGGGCAGTTGACCCTCGCGAGCGACCTGTTGAATCATTTGTGGTGCGCCAGGAAGCGAACTTTCCGAGGAGTCCAAGAAATGAATCCCGCGGACGTGACAGCCGATGGAGAAATCAGCTCCGTTCTTGAGAGAAACATCCGCACGCCGTTCGACGACAATTCACCGCTCGCCGAGGTGGGTCTGCATTCGCTGTCCGTTCTGCGCATCGCCGGTGAGGTGATCACCGATCCCGACCGGGAGATCGATCCCAGCGGTCTCGCCGCCGTACGGACGGTGGGCGATCTCCGGCAGTGGCTCCAGGAACTCCGCGCACCCGAGGAGAACGCCCGATGACCCTCGCCCCCGAGACCGCGACCGGTACTCTCCCGCTCACCGCGGCCCAGCAGGGCCTGCTGGTGGTGCACCACACCGTGCCGGTGCCCCACCTCTACAACGTCACGACCGAACTGGAACTGGACCCCGGCCTCTCCCCGGACACCGTCGGCGCCGCGCTGACCGCGGTGCTCGCCGTCCAGCCGGCCCTGCGGCTGGCGATCCGCGGGGGCGCGAAGCCGCACGCGGTGCTCGGCGACGTCCCCGCCACCCCGCCGCTCGACACGGTCACCGTCGACGCCGGCGCGTTCGCCGGGGAACGGGCCCGGCTGCTCGCCGGACTCGGCACCACCGCCTTCGACCTCGACCGCCCCCCGCTGCTCCGCGCGGCGCTGCTACGCGCCGCCGACTCCACGCGCACCACCCTCCTGATCGTGGTGCACCACCTCGTCTTCGACGGCTTCTCGCTGCGCCAGTTCGTCCGTGACCTCAGTGCCGCCGTGCGGGACGAACTCGATGTCGACACCGTCCGCGCCGCCCGCGAACGAGCCCTGCACCGGGAACTGACCGCCCAACTGCGGTCCGCCGACGACGAGAAGGCGGAGCAGGCGGCGAAGGTGCTGGCCGAGCGGCTGCGTACCGCTGCGGCGACCGTCCTCAACCCGCGGCCCCACCGTCCCACCACCACCGGCTTCACCGGCGCCCGGCGCGAGATACGCCTCTCCGCGCAGCGGTCGGCCGCCCTGGACCGGCTGTGCGCCGACCTCAAGGTCAGCCCGTTCGTCCTCTTCTCCGCCGCCTACGCGGCCGTACTCGCCCGGCACTCGGGCAACTCCACGGCCGTCTTCGGCAGCCCGGTCATGGCCCGCCGTACCCTTGGCTCCTTCGACCTGTGCGGCTTCTTCGTCAACACGCTGCCGCTCATCGTCGACGTGCCCTTCGACACCGCCTTCGACGCCTTCGTGCGCGAGAGCGTCCAGCCCGAGGCCGACCGGGCACGTGCCGACGCCGCCGTCTCCTTCGACCGCATCGTGCGCCACGTCGACCCGGACCGCTCGACCAACCGCAATCCGGTGTTCTCCTGCATGCTCGCCCTCCAGGACGCCACCGGAGCCGAACCCGGCTCCGTGGTGCGGCGGGTGCGCGAACACGGCAACGGCACCGCCAAGTTCGACCTGTGGCTCGGCGTCACGCCCGCGGCCGACGGCTGGCTCCTGGAGCTGGAGAGCGACCGCGAACTGCTGCCGGAACCGCTGGTGGACGCCCTGGCCGCATCCCTCGAAACACTTCTCGCACGGGCCGCCGAGAGCCCCGGACGTACCCTCTCCGACCTCTTCGAGGACGCCTCGGCCACCGACTCCCACGCGCACGACGGGTACCGGCGCCGCCTGGCCGAACCCGACCTGCCCCACGCGGTCCGGGCCGTCGCGGCCGCCCACCCCGAGCGGATCGCGGTGGAGGAGGACGGGCGACACCTCGCCTACGGCGAACTCGACCGGCTGGTCACCACGGGCGCGACCGCGCTGGCCGCGCGTGGCGTGGGCCACGGCACCGTCGTCGGCCTCACCACGACCACCCTCGTGGACACCGTCGTCGCCGTGCTCGCCACTCTCGCCCGAGGCGCCGTGTTCCTCCCGCTCGACCTCGGCCTGCCTGCCGACCGGGTCGAGTACATGACACAGAAGGCCGACTGCCGCCTCGTCATCGGCGAAAAGACCGTCGACGGCGTCGGTCTCATCACCCCGACGCAGCTCGCCGCCCCGGCGGAGGACGCGGCCGCCCAGGACGGGGCGTCCACCACCGCGACGGGCCCCGACGACGGCGTCTACATCATGTTCACCTCGGGCTCCACCGGCCGCCCCAAAGGCGTGCTCATGCACAACGGCCCGCTGCGGAACCTCACCGAATGGCAGCTCGACGCCCTGGACATGGACGAGCGCACCCGGTTCCTCCAGTACGCGCCGCTGGGCTTCGACGTCTCCTTCCAGGAGATCCTGCCGACCCTCGTCGCCGGCGGCACCCTCGTCTCCCGCGAACCCGCCGACCGCCGGGACCTGCCCGCCGTGGTCGAGCGGATCCGCGCCCACCGGGTCACCCACATCTACCTCCCGGTCGCCGCGCTGCCCGGATTCGTCCGGGCCGCGCAGGACACCGGCGACGAGCTCGCGCACCTGCGCCAGGTCTGCGTCTCCGGTGAACAGCTCCTGATCACCGACCAGGTACGGAGCTTCTTCGCCGAACGCCCTCACCTGACCCTCGTGAACCTCTACGGGCCCACCGAGACGCACGCCGTCACCACCCACCGGCTCACCGCCGGCACCTCGCCCTGGCCCTCCCACGTCCCCATCGGCCGTCCGCTCACCGATGTCGCCGCGCACCTCGTGGACACCACCGGACACCTCGCCCCGCGTGGCGTGCCCGGTGAGCTGTACCTCGCCGGCGCCTGCCCGGCACGCGGTTACGTCAACGACACCGAACGCACCGCGGAGCGCTTCCTGCCCGACCCGTACGCCGACGACCCGCACGCCCGCATGTACCGGACCGGCGACCAGGTCATGCGCGACGAGAGCGGCGATCTGGTCTTCCTCGGCCGCAACGACGACCAGGTCAAGATCCGCGGCTACCGGGTCGAGCTCGGTGAGCTGGAGGCCGCGGCCGTCTCCCACCCGGACGTACGGCGCGCGGTGGCCGTCGTCCACGGCAACGCCGCGGACCTGCGGCTCGCTCTGTTCGTCCTGCCCGAGACCGACCGCGCCCCGGAGCCGGAGCGGGTGCGTGACCACGTGGCGGGCGTCCTGCCCGGCTACATGGTGCCCACCCGCACCTTCGCCCTCGACACCGTACCCACCACGCCCAACGGCAAGGTGGACCGGGCGGCCCTCGCCGGCCGTGCCGAGCGGGCCCTCGCCGAGGAGACCCGGACCGCACCGGCGGCGACCGTATCCGACGACCCGCTCGTGGCGGCGTTGCGGCTGCTGTGGGCGGACCTCCTGGGCGTTGCCGACGTCCCCGTCGACCGCTCCCTGCTGGAGCACGGCGCGCACTCGCTCACCGTCATGTCCGCCGCCGCCACGATCGAGGAGCAGTACGGGGTCCGCATCCCGATCCTCGACTTCTTCCGTTCCCCGACGATCCAGGCCCAGGCCGACCGGATCACCGAGCTGCGCGAGGCCGCGTCATGACCGGCACGGCGCCGGACGCCGGCCTGCTCGTCCAGTTCGCGACACGCTCCGGGCCGCTCAGCTCGCTCCTGATCCACCCGGCAGGCGGCGGACTCGGCCAGTACCTCGCCGTCGCCGCCCGTCTCTCCCGGCACGGCGACGTGTTCGGCATCCGCGCCGCCGGCCTGCTGCCCGGTGAGGAGCCCGTAGCCGACGTCGAGGAGATGACCAGGACCTACCTCGGCCTGATCGACATCCTCCCCGAGCGCCCCGGCCTGCTGTTCGGCTGGTCCCTGGGCGGCGTGCTCGCCTGGGAGCTGGCCGCCCGCATGGCGCAGGACGGACCCGCACCGGCGGTCGTCATGATCGACAGCTTCGCCGGACTCCCGGGCGCCACCGACGAGGACTACACCGACATCATCGAACGGTCCGTCAGCCATCTCGACACGGGCATGGACGCCGCACGCGTCCGCACCACCGCCCGCGCACACGTCCGGGCGGCCACCGGTCACCGCACCCGCTCCCGCGCGGCCGGCCCCGTGCTGCTCGTCACCTGCGCCGGTCCCGACCGGCAACGGCAGACCGCCGCCTGGCAGGACCTGGACGACCGGCTGACCGTACGGGAGCTGGACTGCGGCCACTTCGAGGTGTTCGCCCCGCAGCACCAGGAGCGCCTCATCACCCACCTGGACAGCTTCCTCCCCTCTCTCATCGACGTACCCCGGGAGACGCCCCGATGACCGACAACGCCCCGCTCGCCGTCGTCACCGGCGGAACCCGCGGCATCGGCCTGGCCCTGGCCGCGCGGCTGCGCCGCCTGGGACACCGCACCGTGGCCCTTTACCGCTCCGACAAGGACGCCGCACAGGAGGCCGCCGACAAGCACGGCCTCACGGTCGTCCGGGCCGACCTCGCCGACAGCTCCTCGGTCCGCGCCGCCGCCCGCCAGATCCTCGCCGAACACGGCCCGCCCGAGGTACTTGTCAACAACGCCGGCGTCAACATCGACCGGCCCTTCCTGGAGCTCACCGAGGACGACTGGCGCCAGGTGATCGACACCAACCTCTCCGGCCCGTTCCACCTCACCCAGGCCTTCGCCCCGGCGATGCTCGACGCCGGCGGCGGCACCATCGTCAACGTCGGCGCCACCACCGGCATCCGTCCGCGCCTCAACGGCGTCAACTACGCCGCGTCCAAGGCCGGGCTGCTCCAGCTCACGAAATGCCTCGCGCTGGAACTCGCCCCCACCGTGCGCGTCAACTGCCTGATTCCCGGCATGACCGAGACCCAGGAACTCGTCGAGCGCTTCCGGCTCGACGACCCCGAGCGCCGCGCGGCGGTGCTGACCGAGATCCCGCAACGCCGCATCGGCACCACCGACGACATCGCCGACGCCCTCGAATACCTCGTAGGCCCGCTCAGCCGCTACGTCACCGGTCAGAAGCTGATCGTCGACGGCGGCCAGTTCATGTGGTAGGAGATCATGACCGACGACCTGCTCGTATCCGCCCGCGAAGCCGTAGCCGCCGCCCCTCCGGTCGGCGACCTCGCCTACGAGAACTACTGCCGTGAACTCGCCAAGAGGCTCGCCGCCCGCTGGCCGGCGGTCCTGGAGGCCAACGCCGAGGACGTGGCCCGCGCCGAGGAGCGCAAGCTGCCCCCGGTGCTCCTCGACCGGCTGCGGCTGACCCCCGCGCACCTGGCACAGCTGGAGCGCCTCGCCGAGAGCGTTCTGGCCGAACTGCCCGCCGTCAGCGCGCCCGGTGACCCGGTGCCGGCGGGGAAGTGGGGGACGCGCCACCTGGTTCCCAAACCGCTGGGCGTCGCCTTCATGGTCTTCGAGGCCCGTCCCACCGTGACCGTCGAGGGAGCCCTGCTGCCGGTCGCCGTCGGCAACGCCGTCATCCTGCGCGGCGGCAAGGAGATCGCCCGCACCAACCAGGCCCTCGCCGACGTCGTCCACGAGGCGCTGGAGGCCGCCGGGCTGCCGGCCGGTCTGGTCAGCGTCCTCGACGACCCCGACCGCTCCGCCCTGCGCGCCCTCGTCAAGCGTCCCGACGCGATCGACGTGCTCATCCCGCGCGGCAGCCCGTCCCTCATCGACTACTGCCGCACCTCCTCCTCGATCCCCGTCATCGCCAGCGGTGGCGGCGTCAACCACCTCTACGTGCACCGCAGCGCGGATCTCGACCTCGCCGCCGAGGCCGCCCTCGACAGCAAGCTCCCCGAGCCGACGGCGTGCAACACCGCCGAGATGGTCCTCGTCGACGCCGAGGTCGCCGCAGACCTCGTCGCGGCAGTCCTACGCGCCTCCGAGCGCGGCCGGCGCCCCGTCACCGTCCGTCTGTCGACCGGCACACCACGCCCCGACGGCGCCGACGAGCCCGTGGCGGACCGGCCCTGGAAGATCGGCGAACTGCGCGAGCACGACTTCGGCCGAGAGTTCCTCGACGCCACCATCGGCGTGCACCCGGTCGCCGGCCTGAGCGAGGCGACCGGGCACATCCGCCGGTACGGATCGGGGCACACCGAGGGCGTCATGGCCCGCGACGAGGACGTGACCCGGGAGTTCGCCCGCCATGTCGACGCCGCCACGATCGTGGTGAACGGCTCGCTGCGCCTGCACGACGGCCCCACGCTCGGCCTCGGTTCGGAGCTCTCCATCAGCACCGGCCGCCTGCACGTGAGAGGGCCCGTGACGCTGGCCGCGCTCGTCACCCACAGCTGGGTCGTCGAGGCCCGCGGCACCCTGCGCTCCTCCCTCTGACACCGCTCACTCCTGCCCCCACCTCTCACGGAGCTCTTTCATGATCACAGGACTGGACCGGGCGGCGGTCGCCACCACCGTCAAGCGCGTGGTGCTCGCCGAGTCCCGCCTGCCGCTGCAACCCTCCGAGGTCGACGACCACGAGCCCCTCAACGGGGAGCTCCTCCAGGTCAACTCGCTCGGATTCGTCGGCATGCTGGTGCTGCTGGAGGACGAGCTGGACATCGTCCTGCCCGACGACCTCTTCGTAGGCCGCAGCTTCCACACCGTGAACGACCTCATCGAAGTCGTCATGCTCGGGGCGGAGGAGAGCCGATGATCACCACGCAGTTGCCCACCACCTGGCGCAGTGTCCTGCCCCACCTCGACGAACCCCTGCCACCCGACCGCACCCCGCCCTCCGCCGGCCGCGACGGCGTACAGGTCAACCTGCCGATGGAGCTCGTCCGCCAGAGCGTCCTGCCCCGCGAGCACTGGGACATACCCGCCGAGGTCGCCGACGCCTACCGGTCCTTCCGGCCGACCCCGCTGTGGCGGGCGCGGGCCTTCGAGCGCGCCGTCGGCGCGCGGGTGCCGATCTACGTCAAGTACGAGGGCGGCAACATCTCCGGCAGCCACAAACTCAACACCGCACTCGCCCAGGCCTACTACTACGCCAGAGCCGGCGTGCGGGAGCTGGTCTCGGGCACCGGCGCCGGACAGTGGGGGACAGCACTCGCCGCCGCCTGCGCCCTGTTCGGCATGAAGTGCACCATCTTCATGGTCGACGGCAGCCTGCGCCGCAAGCCCTACCGCGGAACGCTGATGCGCACCCTCGGTGCCACCGTGCACGCCAGCCCGAGCACGCTCACCGAGGTCGCGGCGCAGAGCGAGGCCGGCGTCAACAGCCTCTCGCTCGCCATCGGTGAGGCGGTCGAGTACGCCGGCCGCACCGAGGGCGCCGCCTTCTGCATCGGAAGCGGCGAGACGTACAGCATCCTGCACCAGTCCGTGATCGGCCTGGAGGCCATCGACCAGCTCGCCGGACTCGAAGCCGACATCGACGCCGTGGTCGGCTGCGTGGGCGCCGGCTCGAACTTCGGCGGGATCGCCCTGCCGTTCCTCGCCGCCTCCGCCACCGCAGGCACCGCCGAGCCCCTGCTGCTCGCCGCCGAGTCCGCGACCACGCCCAAGCTGACCCGGGGCACGTACGCGTACGACCGCACGGACGCCACCGGCACCGGTCCGATGGAGGCGATGTACACGATCGGCAGCTCCTACCCGATCCCCGACTCGCACTCCGCCGGACTGCGCTTCCACGGCGCCGCCAAGATCCTCTCCGCGCTGCGCCACCGCGACCGCATCGCCGCCACCGCCATCGGTCAGGTCGACGCGCTCGACGCCGGGCGGCTGTTCACGCGCAGCGAGATGGTGCTGCCCGCCCCGGAGTCCGGGCACGCCCTCGCGGCCGCCGCCCGGCTGGCCGCCGGCGGAGCCGACGCCAACAGTGGTCCGGTGCGTGCCGAGAAGGGTGTCGTCGTCTGCGTCAGCGGCCACGGCTACCTCGACCTCGGCGCCTACCAGCAGCTCCTGGACGGCGAGTTGAGCGACGCCGCGCCCGACGCCGAGCAGCTGCGCCGCGCCATGACCGGACTGGAGCCGGCCCAGGCATCCGCCGGGACGGGAGCGAGCGCGTGAGCAGCACCCCTGCCACCACCACGGACTGCGCTCTCTTCGACTGCGTACAGGTCAACCTCGCCGTCCTAGCCGACCGCTGGCACGGCCCGGGCACCCACCGGGCCCTCGGCGCCGTCCTGCGCTTCACCCCGAGGCCCGACGCCGACGGTCTGCCCACCGTGGAGCCGACCCTGGCCGACCACCTCGCCGACGCCCGACGGCTGCTCGGACTGCGCGTCGTCGCCGAGCGGAGCACCGGCCCCGGCGAGCCGCTCCGGCCCGAGCCCGGCCACTACGTCGTCTCCGACGCCTACCACCTGCCCTGGCTGCCGTACGCGGGCCACCGGCACATGGAGCACAGCTTCCTGCTGGAGGGCGACGCGCACGCCCCGGTCGTCTTCGACGGCTACCACAACGAGACGCCCTGGGGCAGCGCCCGTCCTCTCACCCGAAGCATCACCGCCGAGGAGCTGGCCGCCGCCGTCCCCGGAACCGCGACCAGCATCGTCCTCTCACCGTCCGACCCGCCCCCGGCAGCCACCGCCGAACTCGACCTATGCGGGGGCGCGGCGGTCGACGCCTACGTCGCCGCCTACGCCGAGCACCCGGACCGGACCGCCGCCTTCGACCGGCTCACCCTCCAGACGTGGCTGCTGGCCCGCTCCCGCAAGCTGCACGCCCGGTTCCTCGACGACCGCGACCCGGCGGGCGGCGAGGCGCGGGACGCGCACGTCCGGGCCTGGGAATCCCTCGCCGAAAGCGTTTACGTCGGGTACCGCAGGGTCGCCCGAGGGCGCCCCGAACCGACCGGCACGTTCGACCGGCTCGCCGCCCAGCTCCATGCCGACCGGACGGCCTTCGGTACCACGACCGGCTCGTCGGCACCGGCCGGCACCGCGCCCGCCGAGGTGCCCGCGGCCCTGCGTGAAAAGGTCGCCCACACCGTCGCCGACGTGCTGGGCACCGACACCGCCACGGTTCTGCGGGCCGGCTCGCTCGCCGACCTCGACCGCTTCACCTCGTTCCGGGTCGTCGAGATCATCGAGAGCCTGGAGCGGGACCTGTCCGTCGAGTGCGCCGCCGACGACCTCGTCCCCGAGAACCTCCACCACCTCGACGGCATCGGCCGCATCGTCCACACCGCCCTGCGCGCCGCACCCGAACCGGTGCCGGCCCGCGTCGCCGTCCGACCGGGAGGGAACCGGTGACCGCACACCCCGATCTTCTGCACGCCTTCCTCGACCGGACGGCCGCCGACCGGCCGGACTCCTCCGCCGTCAGCAGCGGCGGTGAGACCCTCACCTACCGCGCGCTCGACGGCGGCTCCCGACGTCTCGCCCGCTGGCTCCTGGAGCGAGGACTCGAACGCGGGGACCGGCTCGTCGTCTGCGCGCCCGGCTCCGTCCTCCAGCCGGCCCTGGTCTACGCCGCGTCCCGCGCCGGCATCACCTTCTCGCTCCTGCACGAACAGACCCGCGGCATCCAGCTCGACCACGTCCTCGACGACTGCGAACCGGCGCTGCTGGTCACCGACAACGCCGACGCGGCAGCGGCGGCCGAGCGGCGGAACGTGCGTACGGTGAGCACCACGGCCCTCACGGAGGTGGCGTTCGCCGACACCCCCGTACCCGAAGAGGCACCGCCGGGACCGCTCGCGGTCGACCCGGTCTGCCTCATCTACACCTCCGGTACGACCTCGTTGCCCAAGGCCGTCGTCAGCACGCACCAGCAGCTGACGTTCGCCGCCCGCGCCATCCGGTCCGTGCTCGGATACCGGCCCGACGACGTCGTCTACAGCCCGCTGCCGCTCTCCTTCGACTACGGCCTCTACCAGCTGTTCCTGTCCACCCTGGCCGGAGCCCACGTCACCCTCGGCCGACCCGCCGAGGTCGGACCGGCGCTCCTGACCAACCTGGTGCGCGCGAACGCCACCGTCCTGGCCGCCGTCCCGTCGGTGGCCGAGGCGCTCGCCCGGCTGCTGCGACGCTCCCGGGGCCGGGGCGCCCCGCCGCTGCGGCTGCTCACCAACACCGGCGCGGCCATGCCCGCCGAGACGCTCGCCGCCCTGCGCGCCGCCCTGCCCGACCTGCGCGTTCAGCTGATGTTCGGACTCACCGAGTGCAAGCGGGCCACCATCATGCCGCCCGACGGAGACCTCACCCGGCCCGGATCGAGCGGTCGCGCGCTGCCGGGCACCGAAGTCTTCGTCCTCGACGAGGACGGCAACCGGCTGGCACCCGGCGAGATCGGCGAGATCGTCGTACGCGGTCCCAACGTCATGGCCGGCTACTGGCGCCGCCCCGAGCTGACCGCCCAGCGGTTCCGCCGCGTCGAGGGCCTCTTCCCGCAGCTGCACACCGGAGACTACGGATGGGTCGACGAGGACGGCTTCCTGTACTTCGACGGACGCCGCGACGACATCTACAAGGAGAGCGGCTTCCGCGTCAGCGCCACCGAGGTCGAGGCCGCCGCCCGTAGGGTGCCCGGCGTCACGGCCGCGGCCGTGCTGCCTCCGCAACCCACCGCACCGGCGCTGCTGTTCGTGGTGGGCGACGTCGGTGCCGGCCAGGTGCTCGACGGTATGCGCGAGCAGATCGAGGAGTTCAAGATCCCCGGACACTGCCTTCCGCTGGACGCGCTGCCGCTCACCGGCAACGGCAAGGTCGACCGCAAGGCGCTGGCCGCCCTGACCGAGGAGGCCGTCCGTGTCCGCACCCGCTGAACCCCTCGCGCCGCCGCTGGGCCTGGACCCCGCCGTACTGGCCGGCATCCCGACCCCCGCGTACGTCTACGACCTGGCCGAGGTCCGCCGTAACCACAGCGCCCTGCGTGCCGCGCTCCCCGACGGCAGCGGCCTCTACTACTCGCTGAAAGCCAACGCACACCCGGCCCTCCTACGCACGCTGCGAGCCGAGGGAGCCGCGCCCGAGGTCTGCTCCAGCGGCGAGCTCGACGCCGCCCTGGCCGCGGGCTGGCCCGCCGCCGAGGTCCTCTACACCGGCCCCGGCAAGCGCGACGCCGAGGTCGACACGGCCGTGCGCGCCGGGGTGCGCCACTTCTCCGTCGACTCGCCGCACGCCATCGAGCAGCTGGACCGGATCGCCGCCGGGCACGGCGTCCGTGCCGAGTACCTGCTGCGGATCAACGACGACCAGCCCGTGCCCGGCCAGGGCCTCGCCATGACCGGTGTCGCCTCGCAGTTCGGCGCGGACACCCGCTGGGTGCTCGCGGAGCCGGCCCGGTTCGCCGGCCGGCCGCACGCCGAACTGACCGGCCTGCACCTGTACATGGGCACCAATCTGGCCCAGCCCGAAGCGCTCCTGGGCCAGTTCGCCCGGTCGCTCGACACCGCCAAGACCCTGCGCGCCGAGCTGGCCCGGCACGGCGCGCGTATCCGGGTCCTGGACCTCGGCGGCGGCTTCGGCGCGCCCTTCGCCACCGCCGGGGAGCGGATCGACCTGACCGCACTGCGCCCGGAACTGACTGAGCTGCTCGACCGGGAACTGCCCGGCCGCAGCTCCGACGGCACCCGCGTCGTCTTCGAGTCGGGCCGCTACCTGGTGGGGACCGCCGGCGTGCTGCTGACCTCCGTACTGGACGTCAAACGCTCGCACGGCAAGGACGTCGTGACCCTGGAGTCCGGCATCAACCACCTCGGTGGCATGCCCGGCCTGCGTCGTCTGCCCCCGCTCAACCCCCATCTCGTCGCCACATCGGGCGAGGAGCGGCCCGCTGACGTGGAGACCCTGGTCACCGGCCCGCTGTGCACCCCGCTCGACACCTGGTCCCGCGCGGCGAAACTGCCTGCGCTGCGCCCGGGGGACGTGCTCGCCGTGCCCAACGTCGGTGCGTACGGCCTCAGTGCCAGCCTCGTCGCCTTCCTCGGCCACCCGCTGCCGGCGGAGGCCGTCGTCGACGGCGACGCCCCCGGCCGCGCCCCCGAACTCACCCGTGTCCACCTGACCCGCACCGCCGAACCCGCCCCAGGAGTGAAGTGATGGACCCCCGTTTCACCGAAGCGCTCACCCCTTTCCTCAAATTCCTCAACGGCCAGGAGATCGACCCCCAGGCTTCCCTGCGCGGATACGGCCTGGACTCGATGCAGGCCATCGAGCTGCTGTTCGCCCTGGAGGACGCCTTCGAGGTGACGCTGCCCGACGACGCCATGAACGACGCCACCTTCGCCACCGCCGACGCTCTCTGGCAGGCCGTGTCCGAGGCCCTCGAAGCGCAGCACGGCGGCGCGGGCACCACCACGGCGGCCGTCGCATGAGCGCCCCCACCACGCTGCTGGAATCCCGCCCCGTCGCCTCCGGCACGAACGGCATCGAAGAACGGCTCGCGGAGGTCGCGGCCGTCACCGCTGACCACCTCGCCCGGCACGAGCGCGACGCCGACTTCCCCGTCGAGGCGCTGACCGCGATGCGCACCACCGGCCTGCTCGGCCTGCTCGTCCCGCGCGAGTACGGCGGTCTCGGCGGCACCACCGCCGACATGATCCGGGCCGGGGTGGCCCTCGGCCGAGTCGACATGTCCACCGCGATGATCCTGGTCATGCACTGCCAGCAGGTCGCCGCCCTGGTCCGCTTCGCCGGTCCCCAGCTGCGCGACGACGTGCTCCCGGAGATCGCCGCCGGCCGGCAGTACCTCGCCTCCGTCACCACCGAAGCGGGCAAGGGCGGCCACCTGCTGACCTCGCACAGCGCTCTCGCCACCGACGACGACGGCCTCGTCCTGGACCGGTTCGCGCCGATCGTCACCGGAGGCGAGCACGCGGACGCCTTTCTCGTCACGATGCAGAGCCCCGGCACCGAGAACGCGCAGGAGGTCTCCCTGGTCTACGCCCACCGCGACCAGCTGAGCGTCGAACGCTCCGGCGACTGGGATCCCCTGGGCATGCGGGCGAGCCACAGCATCGCTTTGCGCCTGTCCGGGACCGTTCCGGCCCACCAGGTCGTCGGCGAACACGGAGCCTTCCACACCGTCGTCACGTCCGTGTTCGGACCCATGGCCCACCTCGGCTGGTCCGCCTGCTGGCTCGGCACCGCGGCCGGAGCCCTCTCCCGCGTGGTGAAACTCCTGCGCTCCCCGCGCACCCGCGGCCGGGCCGACCTCGACTCCGAGCTGCTGCTCACCCGGCTCTCGCGGACCCGGCAGCGCATCGACACCGTGCACGCGCTGCTCCAGCACACCCGCACCGTCCTGGAGCAGACCCCGGACGTCACCGCTCCCCGGACGCAACTCCTGCTGAACGGACTGAAGATCACCGCCGCCGAGGAGTGCCACCGGGCCGTCGACGAACTCGTGGAGGCCGTCGGGATGCGCCACGGCTACCTCAAGGACTCGCCCACCCGGCTGGAGCAGAGTCTGCGCGACCTGCGCTCCGCCGCGCTCAACTACAGCAACGACCGGCTCCACCTCGTCGACGGCAAACTCACCCTGCTGGACTCCGAGGTGCGTCTTGACTGACCTGCCCACCATCCAGGCCCTGCGGCCCCCAGCCCCGGCACCGGAGGCCGCCGATGTCCTGTCCGCCCTGCCCGAGCACGCCCCCGCCGCACGGGTATGGGAGGCCTGCGGGGCGGCAGGGCTGACCGAGAGCCTCTACGACGAGCAGGGCACGGTGATCCCACGGCGTCTGGCGGCCCTCCTGGCGGCCGTCGACGCCCGTGGCGACAACGGCGCCACGCTCAGCGTGCTCGTGCAGGCGGCGAGCGCCCTGCCGGTCCTGGCCACCGACGCGCCCGGCGAGGGGCCGGTACGCGAGGCGCTGGACGGTGTCCGCTCCGGCCGGCAGACCCTAGCCCTGGCCGCCACCGACAGGGATGCCGCGGGTTCCGACCTCGCCGGGCTCACCACGGCGGTGGACCTCGGTCCCGACGAACTCGTACTGCGCGGCGGCAAACGCTGGATCACCACCGCCTGCGCCGCCGACTGGTTCCTGGTGCTCGCCCGGCACCGGCCCGGCAGGCACTTCACCAGCTTCACCTGGGTCCTGGTGCCGTCCGGAGCCCCCGGGGTCCGTGTGACCCCCGCCGAGACCGATCTGCTGCCCGGCTCCGCCACCGGACACGTCGAGTTCACCGACGTACGGCTGGCTCCCGGTCACGTCGTCGGCCGCCCCGGACGCGGCATGCTCGCCTTCGCCCGCCACATGGGCACCGAACGGCTCGCCGGAGCCCAGTGGGCCCTCGCCCTGACCGGCAGAGTGCTCGCCGACACCAAGGAACGGCTGACGCTCCGCACCGTCGACGGCGCTCCGCTGTGGCAGAACGCCGCCGTACGCCAGCGCTACGCCACCTGCCTCGTACAGGTGCGACAGCTGCAAGCGCTCTGCGACCAGCTCGGCGACCGTATCGCCCAGCAACGGGACCTCGCCGCGGCGGCCCTGCTCAAGAGCGCGGTCGGTCTCACCGTGGATCCCGTCCTGTCGGCCTGCTCACAGCTGCAAGGGGCGGACGGCCTGGCCCGGGGTGGCGCCCAGCGCATCCGCGCCGAGGCCGCCGTGTTCGGCATCGGCGGCGGAGTCACCGAACTCGTCCTCGATGCCGTCGCCGATTACGCGGACCAGATCCTCGGGGAGCTGAGCCCGTGACCGCGACCCCCACCCGCGTCGCCCCGGACGTCTGGGTCGCCACCAGAACGCGCGACCTGTGGTGCGCCGGCGCCACACACGCCGAGGATCTGGCCGCCGCCGAGCTGCTGCCGCACCCGCGGCGGTCCGAATACCTCGCGGGCCGCGCCCTGTTGCGCCACTTGCTCCGCCTCACCGTTCCCGAGCACGCCGACGCCTCCGTGCGGACCGACGGGCACGGGCGGCCCTACCTCGAAGGCGCCCCGGACACCGGCATCAGCATCTCCCACGACGGAGACACGGTCGCGGCCGCCGTGGGCCGCTGCCACCGGGTCGGCGTGGACGTCCAACTCCCGGCGCCGAGTGTGCCCGACGGTCTGCTGCGCCGCTGTCTGGGCCCGCACGCCGACCACGTACGAAAACTGTCCGCACGGGGGCGTGCTCTCGAACTGGCCTGGGTGTGGACCGTGCAGGAAGCCTGCGTCAAAGCCGCCGGCACCGGACTGTCCGGCAGCCCATGGACCATCGACGTGCCTCCCGGACACCGCCGGGGCACCTGGGGCGCCTACCGCTGGATCAGCCTGCGCGACCACTCCCGCACTCCCTTGAGCTGTGCCTACACCCGTCTCGACGATGCTCGGGAGACCACGTGTTCCTGACCGATGTCCCGTCCACCATGCCGGACCTCAGCTGCTACACCACCAACCTGCTGGCCCACCTGGCGCCGGATCTCCCCGACGTCCGGCGACGGCTGGCCCACGGCGTCCGGCTCGCCGTGCGCACCGACCTGCCGGCCGGGCATCTGGCCTTCTCGCACCATCCGCGTATCGACACCGGCGACGACGGCAGCCGCCTGGAAGCGGCCGGTGCCCCCGACTGGGCCGCCACGCGCGAGGCCCTGCAGCACCTGCTGCGCCGGGACGGCCGGGTCCTCGCCGCCGGAAACATCCGCCACCTGCCCTGGTCACCGGCGTACGGTCAGGTGGACGCCCCGCACTGGTTACTGGTCCGGGAGCACCGTGACAGCCGCTGGCTGATCGCCGACCACTTCGCCGCCCTCACTCCCCACGGCGACCAGGAACCCTTCCTCGGCTGGATCGAGGACGCCCAGCTCGCGGCAGCTCTCGCCCCGACCGGGGAGCCTGCACCGGAGATCGCCCGGCGCGACCGTCTCGCTCTCGGCGAGGAGATCTCCCTCCCGCCGCACGACCACTACCGCTGGTTCGCGCGCGCACCCGTCCCACCGGACCGGCAGACCGGCGGGACACCCGGACCGGGCACCTGGATACTCGGGCTCGACCCTGCGCTGGAACATGTGTCCCGGGTCCTGTGCGCGGACCCGGATGCAGTGACGCGGCACGTCGACGACCTGTGGGCAGCCTCCCGCCACCACACCTTCAGGCTCGCCTTCGACGTCGCGGCTGGCACCGCCGACTCCGACAAGGCGGCGGCTGTCTCGACAGCCTGGGAGGAGCTGCCCCGCGCCCTGAGGTTCGCCGCCCAGTCCGCGGCCCGCGGGCGCCCCCGGCCGGGGGCGATCGAACGCTCGGTGGAGCAACTCCGCACGGCGCTGAAGGACATGCGGGCATCCGACGGGCCATGAGAGCAGGCCGGCATGGACCGCTCCGGACCGCGCCCCGGGACCTCAGATCGAGAACCGCTCCCTCTCCCGCCGCGGCCGCCCCGGCGACCGGAAGAGCGGCTGGCCCCGGCCGTCCGAGGGTCCCGGACGCGCGGGCTCAGGAGTGCGGTCGGCGGGTTTCGCTCCGGGGGCCGTTCCAGTCCAGGCACAGGACGGTGGCGTCGTCCTTGGGCGGGCGGCCGCCGTAGGCGTCGGCGACCGCGGTGACCATCGTGCGGACGACCTCACGCGGGTGCTCCGCGGCGGTCCGAGCCAGGAGTCCGGGCAGGTCGACCGTCGCCGCTTCGCGCTCCTGCACGCCGTCGGTGAACAGCAGGACGCGGTCGCCGGGCCGCAGGTCGAGGTCCTGCACCCGGTAGGAACCCTGCGGAGGGAAGCCGAACGGCATGTCGACCCGGAGTGCGACCTCCTCGACCGAGCCGTCGCGCATCCGGAGCGGTCCGGGATGGCCGGCGTTGACGAGCTGGACGCGGCTCCCGTCCAGCGCGATGCGGAGCAGCTGGCCGGTGGTGAAGGCGCCGTTCCCGTGGTCGAGGAGGGCCTGGTGCACCTGGCGGGCCTGTTCGGCGAGATCCGCTCCGGCACGGCGCGCGCCGCGCGAGGCGTTCACGGCGAGCGTGGCGATGAGCGAGGCGTTGACGTCGTGGCCCATGGCGTCGGTGACGGACAGATGGAGGGCGCTGTTGTCGAGGCTGTAGTCGTAGGTGTCCCCGGCGATGTCGGAGGCCGGGACCAGAGCTCCGGCGAGAGCGAATTCGGCCGCGTCGCAGGAGGGAGCGGAGGGAAGCAGCTGGCGCTGGATCTCCGCCGCCAGGCTGACCGGCGTGGTGCGGTTGCCCCAGTGGTAGAGGTCGGTGAAGCGGCGGTCGGTGACGATGATGTACGCCAGCGCGTGCGCGGCCTCCTCGACCTGTGCCAGCGTCTCCTCGGTGACGGTGTCGAGGAACAGTTCCAGCACCCCGATGGCGTCACCGCGGTTGGTCACAGGAGCGAGTACGCACTGCCCCTTCCCGTCCCGCTCCACCTGCAGCAGCTTCTGGGACCGCAGCACCTTGTCGTAGATGCCGCTGCCCGCCAGAGGAACCCTCTCGGTCCGTTGCTCCTGGGAGGCGCCGGCCATGTCGCTGACCCGCAGCAGGCGGCTGCCGACCACGTCCACGAAGAGGAACGACACGTACCGCGCACCGAACCGGGTGCGCAGGTCGCGTGCCACGACATCGACCGAATTCACCGGTGCGGCATGCTGCGCGGCCGCCAGCACTGCGGCCAGCCCCGTCCTGTCACTCGTCACCACAGCCTCCTCAGGTAGGAAGTGCTTATGCCCTCCCAGCCCTGACTCAGCGCCTCTTTCGAAGGGCCCGGCTCAGCCGCAGCCGCAGCCGGCCCGCCGCGTCACCGAGACCGGCAACTCCAGCGAGACCGGCGGGCGCGCCGGGTCGGACAGGCGTTGGTCCAGCAACTCCACCGCCTGCTAGCGGAGTTGGCGGGTCGGCTGGCGGACCGTGGTCAGCGGCGGACGGACGATCCGGCTGAGCGGGATGCCGTCGAAACCGGTCACCGCGATGTCCTCGGGCACCCGCACACCGCGCTGCTCCAGCGCCTAGATGGCCATCTGGTCGTTGACGAAGAGCATCGCTGGGCCGCCGGAGGAGCAAGACAGCGCGATCCGTGCGTGGGAGCGGGAGCGCGAGGGTGCCGAATCGTTCCTCCAGGTGGGTGAGCTTGATGTGCCTGTTCGCCGTGTCGGCGCTCCCTCCCGCGCGGAGGAGCTTTCAGTGGGTGGAAGAAATCAGTGTGATCAACTGCAAATGCCATCAGATACGCACTATCCGGTCCATTCCGGTGCGGGGTGGTCCGGGCCGGCCCCGGAGGTATCAGCCATGTCCCACGTCGGCGTCCCGCGCGGGACGGCACGAAAGCGCCGCTCGCTCGCGCTCCTCACAGCGGGGGTGCTCACGATCCCCGCGCTGGCGGGCTGCAGCTCCGACACCGAGGAGACCTCCCGAGGGGTCCCGCAGGACATCGCGCCCGCCGCCCGCGACCGGGTCGCCGACGGATCGACGGTGAACTGGGCCGTCGACGCGGTGCCCACCACCCTCAACGCCTTCCAGGCGGACGCCGACAGCGCCACCACCAAGATCACCGGAGCCCTGCTGCCCACGCTCTTCCCGATGGACGCGGCCGGGCAGCCCGAGCTCAACCCGGACTACCTGGAGACCGCCAAGGTCATCGAGCGCGAGCCGAAGCAGGTCGTCCTCTACAAGCTCAACCAGCAGGCGGTCTGGAGCGACGGCCGCGAGATCGGCGCGCCCGACTTCGTCGCCCAGTGGCGGGCGCTCAGCGGCAAGGACTCGGCCTTCTGGACGGCCCGCAACGCCGGCTACGAGCGGATCGAGAAGATCGAGCGCGGCGCCGACGACCTCCAGGTCCGGGTCACGTTCGCGAAGCCGTACGCGGACTGGCGCTCGCTCTTCTCGCCGCTCTACCCGAAGGAGATCACCGGCTCGCCGGACACCTTCAACGACGGCGCGCGCACCGCGCTGAAGAACACCGCCGGACCCTTCCAGCTCAAGAGCGTGAGCAAGGCCGAGGGGACCGTCACTCTCGTCCGCAACCCGCGCTGGTGGGGCGAGAAGGCCAAGCTGGACAGCCTCGTCTTCCGGGCCGTCGCGCCCAAGGACCGCACCAGGGCCCTCGCCGACGGCACCGTGCACATCACCGACATCGACGCCACCACCGCCGACCGCATCGCCCTCGCCCTCCGCGACGGCAGCAACGGCCAGCCGCTCACCCACGGCCCCGGCGCCGCCCTCACCCCGGCCGACGCGCTGCGCTCCTGGGCTCTAGCCCACGGCTCCGACGAGGAGCAGGCCGAGATCGCGCAGGCGGCCCGCGAGAAGACCCGCGAGGCCGTCGCCGCGTACGGGGCGGAGCAGAAGGCCCTGCGCGGTTACGCCGTACGCAAGTCCCTGGAGCCCGCCTACACCCAGCTCGCGCTGAACGGCGAGTCCGGCCCGCTCGCCGACGACCGGGTCCGCCGGGCGGTGGCCCGCGCGCTGGACCGGCAGGAGATCGCCGAGACCGTACTGAAGCCGCTCGGGCTCCCGGCGAAGCCGCCCGGCAGCCACCTGGCCCTGGCCGGACAGCCCGGCTACAAGGACGGCAGCGGAGCGCTCGGCGACCAGAACACCAAGGAGGCCCAGGCGCTGCTGGCCGACGCTGGCTGGACGCAGGGCGGTGCGGCGGAGAAGCCGAAGGACACCAAGGCGGGCAGCGAGGCGGAGAAGAAGGAGGACAAGGACAGCAAGGAGGACAAGGACAGCACGGACAGCACGGAGAAGACCGAGGCGGACGAGAAGAAGGCCGAGAAGACCGACAAGGCCGAGGACCAGGACGACCGGGCCGCCACCGGCTCCGACGACAGCTCCGCCTCCCGCGCCGAGGGCCTCTACATCGTCGGCCAGGACGACAAGCCGGGCGCAGGACCCGTCCAGGGCCCGGACACCTCCCACATCCTCGCTCCCTCCCAGGCCGCCGCCGCTCAGAGCCTCGCCCTGCTCCGTCAGGCGCGCGCTCTGAGTGAGGACAGCGCCACCGATACCACCAAGGCCACCGAAGCCGCCGCCAAGGCCAACGCCCAGGACAAGCAGCCCGGCGGAGCCGCCGGCGCGTACGCCCCCATGGGCACCGCCGCACCCGCGCCCGCCTCGGTCCAGGGGCCGCTCGGCAAGGACGGCAAGACGCTGACCCTGCGCTTCGTGCTCCCCTCCGGGCCCGGCTCGCAGTCGCTGCGCGGTGTCGGCGAGAAGATCGCGACGATGCTGGAGAAGATCGGCATCGGTACGGAGATCACCAAGGTTCCCGACGAGAGCTACTTCAAGGACCACATCGCCTCCGGCGACTACGACCTGGCGCTCTACTCCTGGCCCGCCACCGCCTACCCGGCCACCGACGGCCGCCCGATCTACGCCAAGCCGGAGCCGGCCACGGACGGTTCGCTCCTCGTCGAGCAGAACTACACCCGGGTCGGCACCGACCACATCGACCAGCTCTTCGACCAGGCGGTCGCCGAGCTCGACGAGAAGGCCTCGCGGGAGCTGATGAAGCAGGCGGACGCCAGGATCTGGGCCGCCGCCGGATCGATTCCGCTCTACCAGCGCCCGCAGCTCGTCGCGGTGGACAAGAAGCTCGCGAACGTCGGCGCCTTCGGCTTCGCGGCCCCCCGTTACCAGGACATCGGGTTCACGGACCGGCAAGCGGCAGGTTCCGCCGCAGACCGCAAGAAGTAGCAGGTCACCGGAGCTACCGGCAGGTCACCGGAAGAACCACCAGGTCAGCGGAGAAAACAGCAGGTCAACGGTTTGCACAAGCTCAGATGCTGCTCAAAACCCTTGCCCGTCGGCGACCCCGGCGGGCAAGGTGGTATCCGCCCCGACCCGGGCCGTTCGACCTCCTCACACCCTCCCCCCTCATGCGGCCTTTCCTCAGCTGCCACCGCTCCTTGACACCGGCTGAATATCGCCTGAATCACACGGGAAGACCGCGTTCGCGGATCGGCCCGGGAAGCCCGGCGTGCGCAAGGCCCGTACCATGGGACGAGCCGTGGCGTGCCGCCCGGCGGGCGTACGAGGACTCGAAGACCGACTGAGACGCCTGATCCCACGATCCGAGAGAAGCGCAAGCCACCCATGCCCACGCGCCACGACATCCGTAACGTAGCCATCGTCGCCCACGTCGACCACGGCAAGACCACGCTGGTCGACGCCATGCTCAAGCAGGCCGGAGCGTTCGCCGCCCACGCCGCCGAGCACCTCGACGATCGCATGATGGACTCGAACGACCTGGAGCGTGAGAAGGGCATCACGATCCTCGCCAAGAACACGGCGGTGAAGTACCACCCCAAGGACGGCGGGGACCCGATCACGATCAACATCATCGACACCCCCGGCCACGCCGACTTCGGCGGCGAGGTCGAGCGCGGTCTGTCGATGGTGGACGCGGTCGTGCTGCTCGTCGACGCCTCCGAGGGTCCGCTGCCCCAGACCCGCTTCGTGCTGCGCAAGGCGCTGGCCGCGAAGATGCCGGTCATCCTCTGCATCAACAAGACGGACCGTCCCGACTCCCGGATCGCCGAGGTCGTCGACGAGACGTACGACCTGTTCCTGGACCTCGACGCGGACGAGGACCAGATCGAGTTCCCGATCGTCTACGCCTGCGCCCGTGACGGCGTCGCCTCGCTGACCAAGCCCGAGGACGGCACCGTCCCGCAGGACAGCGAGAACCTGGAGCCGTTCTTCAACACGATCCTCTCGCACGTCCCGGCCCCGGAGTTCGACGCGGACGCGCCGCTCCAGGCCCACGTCACCAACCTGGACGCCGACAACTTCCTCGGCCGTATCGCGCTCTGCCGCGTCGAGCAGGGTGAGCTGCGCAAGGGCCAGACCGTCACCTGGATCAAGCGTGACGGCACCATGTCCAACGTCCGCATCACCGAGCTGATGATGACCGAGGCGCTCACCCGCAAGCCGGCCGAGGTGGCGGGCCCGGGTGACATCTGTGCCGTCGCCGGCTTCCCGGACATCATGATCGGCGAGACCCTGGCCGACCCCGAGAACCCGATCGCGCTGCCGCTGATCACGGTCGACGAGCCGGCCATCTCGATGACCATCGGCACCAACACCTCGCCGCTCGTCGGCAAGGGCGGCAAGGGCCACAAGGTCACCGCCCGCCAGGTGAAGGACCGCCTGGACCGCGAGCTGATCGGTAACGTCTCGCTCCGCGTCCTGGACACCGAGCGTCCCGACGCCTGGGAGGTCCAGGGCCGTGGTGAGCTGGCGCTCGCCATCCTGGTCGAGCAGATGCGCCGCGAGGGCTTCGAGCTGACCGTCGGCAAGCCCGAGGTCGTCACCAAGCAGATCGACGGCAAGACGCACGAGCCGATCGAGCGCATGACGATCGACTCGCCCGAGGAGCACCTCGGCGCCATCACGCAGCTCATGGCGACCCGCAAGGGCCGTATGGAGACCATGACGAACCACGGCTCCGGCTGGGTCCGCATGGAGTGGATCGTTCCGTCCCGCGGCCTCATCGGCTTCCGTACGGAGTTCCTGACGCAGACCCGCGGCACCGGCATCGCGCACTCCATCTTCGAGGGCCACGAGCCGTGGTTCGGCGAGCTGCGCACCCGTCACAACGGCTCGCTGGTGGCGGACCGTTCGGGTTCGGTGACCCCGTTCGCGATGGTCAACCTCCAGGAGCGCGGTGTCATCTTCACCGAGGCCGGCACCGAGGTCTACGAGGGCATGATCGTCGGCGAGAACTCCCGCGCCGACGACATGGACGTGAACATCACCAAGGAGAAGAAGCTCACCAACATGCGCGCGGCCTCCGCGGACACCACGGAGAACGTGGTCCCGGCCCGCAAGCTCTCGCTGGAGCAGTCCCTGGAGTTCTGCCGCGAGGACGAGTGCATCGAGGTGACCCCGGAGACCGTGCGGATCCGCAAGGTCGTCCTGGACGCGAAGGAGCGCGGCCGCGCCGCCTCCCGCGCCAAGCGCTGACGCAACCCGGCAGGAGCGGGCACGTAACCCCGTAGCGGGCGCCGAGGCGGTTCTCGGCACCCGGCGGTACGGCCTGAGGTACGACGAGATCGGTCCGGCCTTCCACGACCTGTGGAGGCCGGACCTTTCGCTTGTCCCGTACGCCGGCCTGCCCGTTCCTTACGGTCGCAGCCGGAATGTGTGCAACGGGAAACGCTCTGATGGAACGTCACACTCCGGTCCGGCCGGGTCGGCAATACGCCTGTCAGGGCCCTGGTTCCGGTGGGAGAATGTGGTTCGGGACGGGTCGGTACGCAATCCATTTTCCTGATGCATGTGTCCGGTTATCGGGCGTCGCCCTCCGGAAGTTGCGTTAACAGTCCGTTTCGCGGGCGTCTGTCTAGGATCACTTTGTCCGGATTTCGGGCATCCAAGGGCCGGTGATGTTGTCAAACCGAGACCCTTTAAGTGTGGTTTACGGCCCGGCCGTACTCAATAGTTGGCTCCATTGAGCTCGGGTCAATGGGTCACGCGCTGTGGGGAGCGCCGACTCACGAGCACACTTCGGGGTCACTGTTCATCGCCGTCAGGGGTGTCGGCGACGTACCAGTGCCCCTCTTGCAGTGATCAAAAGTGGACTCTTGAGGAGGAGAACCCATGCGTGGTTCCAAGATGGTCGGGTGCGCGATAGTCGTCGCCCTGGCCGCAACCGCCTGTGGCGGCGGCGGTAGCGACGAGGGTGGCAAGGGCAAGTCCGGCAGCGGGTTCAGCATGAACATCGCCGAGCCCAAGCGACTCATCCCGCAGTCGGTCACCGAGTCCGGTGGCTCGCAGGTCCTCTCGGGCCTGTTCACGCCGCTCGTCGACTTCGACGCGAAGAACGAGCCGGTGCTGGCCGCCGCGGAGTCCATCGAGAGCCCGGACAACAAGGTCTGGACGATCAAGCTCAAGGACGCCACCTGGCACGACGGCAAGCCCGTCACCGCCAAGGACTACGTCGCCGCCTGGAACTGGGGCGCCTACGGCCCGAACACGGCCGACGGCAACTACTTCTTCAGCACCATCCAGGGCTACGACGAGATGAACCCCGTCGACCCGGACGGCGAGGAAGGCCCGAAGAAGGCCGCCGCCCCGAAGGCCAAGCTGCTCACCGGCCTCAAGGCCGTCGACGACAAGACCATCCAGGTCACCCTCAAGGCCCCGTTCGCCGGCTACAAGTCGGTCCTCGGCTACACGGTGTTCTACCCCGTGCCCGAGGCCGCCCTCGCCGACGTCAAGGCGTACGAGGAAGCCCCGATCGGCCAGGGTCCGTTCCAGATGGACGGCAAGTGGAACCACGACAAGTTCGTGAAGGTCAAGGCCTACCCGGACTACAAGCTCGGCGCGAAGCCGAAGGTCGACTCGGTCGAGTTCCGGATCTTCCAGGACCAGAACACCGCGTACAACGACCTGCTCGCCAACAACCTCGACATCGTGGACCAGATCCCGACCGAGGTCATGGGCACCGCCCCGAGCGAGCTCGGTGACCGCTTCAAGACGTCGCCGGCCTCCACCTTCCAGTTCGTCGCCTTCCCGACGTACGACAAGAAGTACAGCGACCCGCGCGTGCGCAAGGCCATCTCGATGGCCATCGACCGCGACGAGATCATCAAGGTGGTCTTCCAGGGTTCGCAGTCCTCCGCGCGTTCCTTCGTCTCCCCGGTCGTGGGCGGCTACCGCGAGGACACCTGTGGCGAGGCCTGCAAGTTCGACGTGCCCGCCGCCAAGAAGCTGCTCGCCGAGGCCGGTGGCATCGCCGGCAACAAGATCAACATCGGTCACAACGCCGATGGCGGTCACGAGCAGTGGATCAACGCCACGTGTGACCAGCTCAAGAAGAACCTGGGCCTGGAGTGCGTGAGCCAGGCCGTGCCGAAGTTCGCCGAGCTGCTGACGCAGGTCGAGAACAAGAAGTTCTCCGGCATGTTCCGCATGGGCTGGATCATGGACTACCCGTCCATGGAGAACTACCTGGGCCCGCTGTACACCACCAACGGTTCCTCGAACTACTACGGGTACAGCAACAAGGACTTCGACCGCCTGGTGCAGGAGGGTCGCGAGGCCAAGACCGAGGAAGAGGCCATCGTCAAGTGGCAGGCCGCTGAGGATGTCCTCGCCAAGGACATGCCGGTCATCCCGCTGCGCTTCGGCAAGAACGTCTTCGGTCACTCGACCAACGTCAAGAACGTTGAGCTGAACGTCTTCAACCAGGTTGAGCTCACCAAGGTCGAAAAGTCCTGACCTGCGTCTTCGCATGACGCAGTAGGCAAAAATTAGGGCCTGACGACGGGGGGCGGACCCAATCCGCCCCCCGTCGTTCCCACGAGGAGGAACCATGGGCCGCTACGTCGCAAGACGGCTGCTCCAGATGCTCCCGGTCATCATCGGGACCACCTTTCTGGTCTTCGCTCTCGTCACCGCCATGGGCGGCGATCCGGTACAGAACCTGTACGGAGAGCGACCTGTCCCGGAGGGCACCAGAGCTGCGCTGACCGCGCAGTACCACCTGGACGACCCCCTGCCGATCCGCTACGGCTACTACCTGGGCGGGCTGATCCAGGGTGATTTCGGGACGAGCCTCAGTGGCTCCCGTCCCATCAGCGAAATGATCGCCGACGCGTGGCCGGAGACCCTCCGCATCGCCGGCATCGCCTTCGTCTTCGAAATGATCATCGGTGTCGCCGCCGGTGTGATGGCGGGCATGCGGCGCGGAAAGTTCCTGGACAACCTGGTCCTGCTCTCCACGCTGACCGTCATCGCTGTCCCGATCTTCGTCCTCGGGCAGGTCAGCCAGATCTTCCTGGGCGTCAAGGCCGGCATCTTCCCCGTCTCGGGGACCAACGAAGGTTTCGTCAGCTACCTTCTGCCCGGCCTCGTGCTCGGTTCCGTCTCGCTCGCCTACATCGCACGCCTCGCCAGAGCCTCCGTAGCGGAGAACCTGCGCATGGACTACGTGCGTACGGCCAAGGCGAAGGGCCTTTCCCCGTCCCGCATCACCGGCATCCACGTCCTGAGGAACTCGCTGATCCCCGTGGTCACCTACCTCGGCGCGGACCTCGGAACGCTCATGGGCGGGGCCATCGTCACCGAACGGATCTTCAACATCCCCGGTGTCGGCTACAACCTCTTCAAGGCGATCCAGATCGAGGACGGACCGGCGCTGGTCGGTTTCGTGACCCTTCTCGTCATCGTCTACGTGGTGATGGCGCTCGTCGTGGACCTGCTCTATGCCGTGCTTGACCCGAGGATTCGCTATGCGTGACGCAACCAAGACTTCCGTCGCCCCGGCGTCCGGCGAGGAGCCCCCGGCCACTCCGGCCGAGGCTCCCAAGGCCCCCGTGAAGGAGCTGGCCAAGCCGCGCAGCCTCCTCCAGGACGCGGTGCGCGACCTCGTACGCCGACCGCTCTTCCTGATCCCGTCCGGCATCATCCTGGTGCTGGTCGCCATGGCCGCGTTCCCGTCGCTGTTCGCCAGCGCCGACCCGCAACTGTGCGAGCTGGGCCGCTCGTTGCAGAAGCCCAGCGCCGACGCCTGGTTCGGCTACGACGCCCGTGGCTGCGACGTCTACGCCCGGACGATCTACGGCACCCGCACCTCGATCACCGTCGGCGTCCTCGCCACCGCGGGATCCGCGATCATCGCCCTGATCTTCGGCCTCGTCGCCGGGTTCTACGGCCGGTGGGTCGACGCGCTCATCTCGCGCGGCATCGACATCGTGATGGGTATTCCGTTCCTCGTCGGCGCCATCGTCATCCTCAACAGCTTCCGTGACGACGACGGCTTCCGCATCGGCGGCATCTGGGGTGTGCTCACCGCGCTCACCGTGCTCGGCTGGATGAGCATGGCCCGCATCATGCGGTCCACCGCCATGCAGACCAAGCAGTCCGACTACGTGACCGCCGCCCGCTCGCTCGGTGCCTCCACCGGCCGGCTGATGTTCCGGCACGTGCTGCCGAACGCGCTGACCCCGCTGATCGTGCTGGCGACCATCTCGCTCGGCGTGATCATCTCGGCCGAGGCGACGCTCAGCTTCCTCGGCGTCGGTATTCAGGAGCCGACCATCTCCTGGGGCGTCATGATCAACCAGTCGCTGGGGCGGATCCGCGAGTCGTTGCACCCGCTGCTCTTCCCGGCCGGCTTCGTCAGCATCACCGTGCTGGCGTTCATCATGCTCGGCGACGCGGTCCGCGACGCCCTCGACCCCAAGCTGCGCTGAGGGAGGCGTACGTGACTACGATCGAAAAAACCGCGAACGTCCCCGCTCCCCGCAGCGACGACGACCACCAGGGCCCGCTGCTCGAAGTGCGTGACCTGCACGTCGAGTTCCACACCCGCGAAGGTGTCGCCAAGGCGGTCAACGGTGTCAACTACACCGTCGACGCCGGTGAGACGCTGGCCGTGCTCGGCGAGTCCGGCTCCGGCAAGTCCGTGACCGCTCAGGCGATCATGGGCATCCTGGACATGCCTCCGGGCCGCATCCCGCAGGGAGAGATCCTCTTCCGCGGCCAGGACATGCTGACCATGTCCGAGGAGGAGCGCCGCAAGATCCGGGGCCGCCGGGTCGCGATGATCTTCCAGGACGCGCTGTCCTCGCTCAACCCGGTCCTGACCGTCGGCTACCAGCTCGGCGAGATGTTCCGCGCGCACCTCGGCATGTCCAAGAAGGACGCCAAGCTCAAGGCCATCGAGCTGATGGACCGCGTGCGCATCCCGGCGGCGAAGGAGCGGGTCGACGACTACCCGCACCAGTTCTCCGGCGGTATGCGCCAGCGCATCATGATCGCCATGGCGCTGGCCCTGGAGCCCGACCTGATCATCGCGGACGAGCCGACCACCGCGCTCGACGTGACCGTCCAGGCCCAGGTCATGGACCTGCTCGCGGAGCTCCAGCGCGAGTACAACATGGGGCTCATCCTGATCACCCACGACCTCGGTGTGGTCGCCGACGTCGCGGACAAGATCGCGGTCATGTACGCGGGCCGGATCGTGGAGACCGCTCCGGTGCACGAGCTCTACAGCCGCCCGTCGCACCCCTACACGCGCGGTCTGCTGGACTCGATCCCGCGGCTGGACCAGAAGGGCCAGGAGCTCTACGCGATCAAGGGCCTGCCGCCCAACCTGACGCGTATCCCGCCGGGTTGCGCGTTCAACCCCCGGTGTCCCAGGGCCGAGGACATCTGCCGTACGGACGTCCCGCCGCTGCACCCGGTCACCGAGCGCGACGGCACCGACCTGCCGGGCCGCGGCAGCGCGTGCCACTTCTGGAAGGAGACGATCCATGGCTGAGCTCGACAAGGAGTCCGTGGACGCCACCCCTAACGTCACCGAGGTGGAGACGGTCGACGCCGCCACCGAAGAGGAGGCCGTCGCCGCCATCGAGGCGCCGGTCGAGCGGGGCGAGCCGATCCTCCAGGTGCGCAACCTGGTCAAGCACTTCCCGCTGACCCAGGGCATCCTCTTCAAGAAGCAGATCGGCGCGGTCAAGGCCGTGGACGGGATCTCCTTCGATCTCTTCCAGGGCGAGACGCTCGGCATCGTGGGCGAGTCCGGCTGTGGCAAGTCCACCGTCGCCAAGCTGCTGATGATGCTGGAGAAGGCGACCGCCGGCGAGGTCTTCTACAAGGGCCAGGACATCACCAAGCTGTCCGGCCGCGCGCTGAAGGCCGTGCGCCGGAACATCCAGATGGTGTTCCAGGACCCGTACACCTCGCTGAACCCGCGCATGACGGTCGGCGACATCATCGGGGAGCCGTTCGAGATCCACCCCGAGGTGGCTCCGAAGGGCGACCGGCGGCGCAAGGTCCAGGAGCTCCTGGACGTCGTCGGCCTGAACCCGGAGTACATCAACCGGTATCCGCACCAGTTCTCCGGCGGTCAGCGCCAGCGCATCGGCATCGCGCGCGGCCTCGCGCTCAACCCGGAGATCATCATCTGCGACGAGCCGGTCTCCGCGCTCGACGTGTCGGTGCAGGCGCAGGTCATCAACCTGATGGAGAAGCTCCAGGACGAGTTCAACCTCTCCTACCTCTTCATCGCGCACGACCTCTCCATCGTCCGGCACATCTCGGACCGGGTCGGCGTCATGTACCTCGGCAAGATGGCCGAGATCGGTACGGACGCGCAGATCTACGACCACCCGACGCACCCGTACACCCAGGCGCTGCTCTCCGCGGTGCCGGTGCCGGACCCCTCCGCGCGTGAGGGCCGCGAGCGGATCATCCTCACCGGCGACGTTCCGTCACCGGCGAACCCGCCGTCGGGCTGCCGCTTCCGCACCCGCTGCTGGAAGGCGGAGGAGCGCTGCGCCACGGAGGTGCCGCTGCTGGCGATCCCCGAGCGCTTCGTCGCCGCGGGCGGCCCGGCCGCGCACGAGTCGGCGTGCCACTTCGCCGAGGAGAAGTCCGTTCTAGTTGGCTGATGCAGTTCACGCGGCGTAACCGCTTCCGGTAGTCACACGTCAGATGCCCGGCCCCTCCCAAGGGGGCCGGGCATCGTCGTGTCCGGACGTGGCCGTGCCCGTACGGGGTAAGCCCGCATGCGGTGTGTGGCGGTATGAGGTGGTATGAGGCATTGAGCTACTCGATGACTCTAGGAGGCACTTCATGCGCGGAGCCACACGGACCCGGTGGGCCGCATGTGCGGTGGCTGTCGCCCTGGCAGCGACGGCCTGCGGCGGCGGAGGCGACGACAGCGGCGGCAGCGGCGCCGACGGCATCGTCAGCTCCTCCTGGGGCGACCCGCAGAACCCGCTGGAGCCCGCCAACACCAACGAGGTGCAGGGCGGCAAGGTCCTCGACATGGTCTTCCGGGGGCTCATCCGGTACGACCCGAAGACCGGCGAGGCGCAGAACATGCTCGCCGAGTCCATCGACTCCGACGACGCGCAGAACTTCACGATCAAGCTCAAGGAAGGCTGGACCTTCTCCAACGGCGAGAAGATCACCGCCAAGTCCTTCGTGGACGCCTGGAACTACGGCGCGGCGCTGAAGAACAACCAGAAGAACGCCTACTTCTTCCAGTACATCGAGGGCTACGACCAGGTCCACCCCGAGTCCGGCTCCGCCTCCGCCGAGACCCTCTCCGGCCTCAAGGTCGTCGACGACCTGACGTTCACCGCCAAGCTCAGCCAGAAGTTCTCCCTCTGGCCCGACACCCTCGGCTACGCGGCCTTCGCGCCGCTGCCCAAGGTGTTCTACACCGACCACGACGCCTGGCTCTCCAAGCCCATCGGCAACGGCCCGTACACCGTCGAGTCGTACGCCAAGGGCTCCGCGATGAACCTGCGCAAGTGGGACGACTACCCCGGCGACGACAAGGCGAAGAACGGCGGCGTCGACCTCAAGGTCTTCACCGACAACAACACCGCCTACACCTCGCTGACCTCCGGCAACCTCGACCTGGTCGACGACGTGCCCGCCTCCCAGCTCCGTAACGTCGAACAGGACCTCGGCGACCGGTACATCAATACCCCGGCCGGCATCATCCAGACGATCTCCTTCCCGTTCTACGACAAGGAATGGGACACCGACAACGCCCGCAAGGTCCGCCAGGGCCTCTCCATGGCGATCAACCGGAAGCAGATCACCGACCAGATCTTCCAGAAGACCCGCACGCCCGCGACCGACTGGACCTCTCCGGTCCTCGGCGAGGACGGCGGCTTCAAGGAAGGGCTGTGCGGCAAGGAGTGCACGTACGACAAGGCCGCGGCGAAGAAGCTGATCGACGAGGGCGGCGGCATCCCGGGCGGCCAGCTGAAGATCTCGTACAACGCCGACACCGGCTCCCACAAGGAGTGGGTCGACGCCGTCTGCAACAGCATCAACAACGTCATGGGCAACAACCAGGCCTGCGTCGGCGGCGCGGTCGGCACCTTCGCCGACTTCCGCAACCAGGTCTCCACGCAGAAGATGACGGGCCCGTGGCGCGCCGGCTGGCAGATGGACTACCCGCTCATCCAGAACTTCCTGCAGCCGCTCTACTACACCAACGCCCCGTCCAACGACGGCAAGTGGACCAACAAGGACTTCGACGGCCTGGTCGACAAGGCCAACGCCGAGACCGACAAGGCGAAGGCCATCACCACCTTCCAGGACGCCGAGAAGGTGCTCGTCGAGCAGATGCCGTCCATCCCGCTCTGGTACCAGAACGGCAGCGCGGGCTACTCGGAGCGGGTCGACAACGTCGAGCTGAACCCGTTCAGCGTGCCGGTCTACACGGAGATCACGGTCAACTGACCCGCTGGGACCCAGGCCGGGGCGCCTGACGCGCGCCCCGGCCCCGGCCCATCCGCCACTCCGCCCGTTCGCCCCGACCCCCCCGGAGCCCCTCATGGGACGTTATGTGATCCGGCGGCTGCTGCAGATGATCCCCGTCTTCTTCGGCACCACGCTGCTGATCTTCCTCATGGTGAACGTGATGGGCGACCCCATCGCGGGCCTCTGCGGCGACCGCCAGTGCGATCCGGCCACCGCCGCGCAGCTGCGCTCCGAGTTCGGCCTCGACAAGCCGGTGTGGCAGCAGTACCTGACGTACATGGGGAACCTCTTCACCGGCGACTTCGGCACCGCGTTCAACGGGCAGAAGGTCACCGAGCTGATGGCCACCGCCTTCCCCATCACCATCCGGCTCACCATCGTCGCCATCGTCTTCGAGATCGTCATCGGCATCAGCCTCGGCGTCGTCACCGGCCTGCGGCGCGGCCGCCCGATCGACACCACGGTCCTCATCCTCACCCTGGTCGTCATCGCCGTCCCGACCTTCGTCACCGGCCTGCTGCTCCAGCTCCTCCTCGGCGTCAAATGGGGCATCATCAAGCCCTCGGTCTCGCCGGACCCCACCTTCGACGAACTCCTCGTCCCCGGCCTCGTCCTCGCCTCGGTCTCGCTCGCCTACGTCACCCGGCTCACCCGGACCTCGATCGCCGAGAACGCCCGAGCCGACTACGTACGCACCGCCGTCGCCAAGGGCCTGCCACGGCGCCGGGTCGTCATCCGGCACCTGCTGCGCAACTCCCTGATCCCCGTCGTCACCTTCATCGGCACCGACGTCGGCGCGCTGATGGGCGGAGCCATCGTCACCGAACGGATCTTCAACATCCACGGGGTCGGCTACCAGCTCTACCAGGGCATCCTGCGCCAGAACTCCCAGACCGTCGTCGGGTTCGTCACCATCCTGGTCCTCGTCTTCCTGGCGGCCAACCTGATCGTCGACCTCCTGTACGCCGTACTCGACCCGAGGATCCGCTATGCCTGAGCCGCAGACCCCGGACGAAGCGATCTCCCAGGCGGGCGCCGGCGGCGCGACGGACCTCGCCATGGAGGAAGGCACCAGCCTGGAGAAGACGCCGGGCGGGCCCGACGGCACCGGACCGGCCGGAAAGCCGCGCAGCCTCTGGTCGGACGCCTGGCGCGACCTGCGGCGCAACCCGGTCTTCATCATCTCCTCGCTGGTCATCCTCTTCCTGGTGGTCATCTCGATCTGGCCCTCGCTCATCGCGAGCGGCGACCCGCTCCAGGCCAACCTGGACGACGCGCAGAAAGGCTCCGAGCCCGGCCACCCCTTCGGCTTCGACCCGCAGGGCCGCGACGTCTACACCCGGGTCGTGTACGGAACCCGCACCTCGGTCACCGTCGGCGTCTGCGCCACCCTCGGCGTCGCGCTCCTCGGCAGCGTCCTCGGCGGCCTCGCGGGCTTCTTCGGCGGCTGGTGGGACTCGATCCTCTCCCGCCTCACCGACGTCTTCTTCGGCATCCCCGTCATCCTCGGCGGCCTGGTCTTCCTCTCCGTCGTCACCAGCTCCACCGTCTGGCCCGTCGTCGGCTTCATCATCCTGCTCGGCTGGCCGCAGATCGCCCGTATCGCCCGCGGCTCGGTGATCACCGCCAAACAGAACGACTACGTCCAGGCGGCCCGCGCGCTCGGCGCCTCCAACTCCCGGATGCTGCTGCGCCACATCACGCCGAACGCCATCGCGCCCGTCATCGTCGTGGCGACCATCGCGCTCGGCACGTACATCTCGCTGGAGGCGACCCTGTCCTTCCTCGGCGTCGGCCTGAAGGACCCGGCCGTCTCCTGGGGCATCGACATCTCCGCCGCCGCCAACTACATCCGCAACGCCCCGCACATGCTGCTCTGGCCCGCCGGAGCGCTGGCCATCACCGTGCTCGCCTTCATCATGCTCGGCGACGCGGTGCGCGACGCCCTCGACCCCAAGCTGCGCTGAGGAGCCGGTTGCCATGTTGCTCGAAGTGCGCGATCTGCACGTGGAGTTCCACACCCGCGAAGGCGTCGCCAAGGCCGTCAACGGAGTCGACTACTCGGTGGCCGAAGGCGAGACGCTGGCCGTCCTCGGCGAGTCCGGCTCCGGCAAGTCCGTCACGGCGCAGGCGGTCATGGGCATCCTCGACATGCCGCCCGGCAGGATCACCGGCGGCGAGATCCTCTTCAAGGACCAGGACCTGCTGAAGCTCAAGGCGGAGGAGCGGCGCAAGATCCGCGGCCAGGAGATGGCCATGATCTTCCAGGACGCGCTCTCCTCGCTGAACCCGGTCCTCACCGTCGGCGAACAGCTCGGCGAGATGTACATCGTCCACCGCGGGATGTCCCGCAAGGACGCGAAGGCCAAGGCCGTGGAGCTGATGGACCGGGTGCGCATCCCGGCGGCGAAGGAGCGGGTCGGCCAGTATCCGCACCAGTTCTCCGGCGGTATGCGCCAGCGCATCATGATCGCCATGGCGCTGGCTCTGGAGCCGTCCCTGATCATCGCGGACGAGCCCACCACCGCGCTCGACGTCACCGTCCAGGCCCAGGTCATGGACCTGCTCGCCGAGCTCCAGCGCGAGCTGAACATGGGCCTCATCCTCATCACCCACGACCTCGGCGTCGTCGCGGACGTGGCCGACAAGATCGCGGTGATGTACGCGGGCCGGATCGTCGAGACCGCGCCCGTCCACGAGATCTACAAGGCGCCCGCCCACCCGTACACCAAGGGCCTCCTCCGGTCGATCCCGCGCCTGGACCAGAAGGGCCAGGAGCTGTACGCGATCAAGGGCCTGCCGCCCAACCTGCTGCACATCCCGCCCGGCTGCGCCTTCAACCCGCGCTGCCCGATGGCCCGCGACGTGTGCCGCACCGATGTGCCGCCGCTCTACGAGGTGGACGAGCAGCGCCGGAGCGCCTGCCACTTCTGGAAGGAGACGCTCGATGGACGCTGACCGGACGGGTGACGCGGCCGGCTCGACCCTGCTGTCCAAGGCGGGTGAGAGCGCACGGCCGTACGTCGAAGGCGAGCCGATCCTCGAAGTACGGGACCTCGCCAAGCACTACCCGCTGACCCAGGGCATCCTCTTCAAGCGGCAGGTCGGCGCGGTCCGGGCCGTCGACGGTGTCGACTTCGACCTGCACGCCGGCGAGACGCTCGGCATCGTCGGAGAGTCCGGCTGCGGCAAGTCCACGGTCGCGCGCATGCTCGTCCACCTGGAGAGGCCGACCGCCGGAGCCATCCGCTACAAGGGCGAGGACATCGCGAAGCTGTCCGGCCGTGCGCTGAGGGCCGTGCGCCGCAACATCCAGATGGTCTTCCAGGACCCGTACACCTCGCTGAACCCGCGGATGACGGTAGGCGACATCATCGGAGAGCCGTACGAGATCCATCCCGAGGTCGCGCCGAAAGGCAGCCGGCGGCGACGCGTGCAGGACCTGCTGGACGTGGTCGGGCTCAACCCGGAGTACATCAACCGCTATCCGCACCAGTTCTCCGGCGGTCAGCGCCAGCGCATCGGCATCGCGCGCGGCCTCGCGCTCAACCCGGAGATCATCGTCGCGGACGAACCGGTCTCCGCGCTCGACGTCTCCGTACAGGCGCAGGTCGTCAACCTGCTGGACCGGCTCCAGGCGGAGTTCAGCCTCAGCTTCGTCTTCATCGCGCACGACCTCTCCATCGTCCGGCACATCTCCGACCGGGTCGGCGTGATGTACCTCGGCCGGATCGTGGAGATCGGCTCCGACGCGGAGATCTACGACCACCCGACCCACCCGTACACGCAGGCGCTGCTCTCCGCCGTCCCGGTCCCGGACCCGGAGGCCCGCGCGCACCGCGAGCGGATCATCCTCCACGGCGATGTGCCCTCTCCGGCCGACATCCCGTCCGGCTGCCGCTTCCGCACCCGCTGCTGGAAGGCGCGGGAGCGGTGCGAGCTGGAGGTGCCGCTGCTGGCCGTTCCGGCGGAGTTCCGGCTGGTCGACAGCCCGGCCCGGCACGACTCGGCGTGCCACTTCGCGGAGGAGAAGCAGGTGGTGCCGCCGGAAGGCGAGCTGGGCGCTCCGGGACGGCCGGTGGAGGAGGTACGCGGGCCGGAGGGTCCCGCAGACGGCTCGGAGAGCCGCGGAGAGCCGCCGGAGCCTTCCGGGCCCGAGGGCACTTCGTAGCGTTACGTCGTCAGTTGCCGGTGGCGGCGCACGGCTCGCCGGCCTCGATCTTCTGCACCGCCGGGCCGAGGGCCGAGAGGACGGACGCGGCGTCGGTGGTCTCGTGGTGGAGCCGGACCTGCACGCCCGGATCGCGGCCGTGGGTGGCGTACATCTTGGCGGTCCGGTCGTCGGCCGGCGTCTGCGCGACCCAGTCGACGCCGCCCTCGTCGATGCACTCCGCACCGGCCTCCGGCTCGGGCATCCCGCAGTACACGATGACGTCGCCGTCACCCCAGGCGCCCGCACCGGCCACGTCGGTCTTCTCCAGCACGTAGCCGCCGAGCCGGTCCGGGATCGCGCCGGTGAACGTGTCGCACGCCGGACTGTCCGAGAAGGGCGGTCTGACGAGGTTGTAGCCGTCGCCGCCGCCACATCCGGCGAGAGAGGCGGTCACGGCGGCACAGGCGGTCAGGACGGCGGCGAGGCGCACAGGTCCGCGCAGGTCGTTCGTCAACGTACTTCCCCCGTGTGGGTGATTTGTCGGTCGGTACGGAAATCTATCGTCCGACCGGGCACCGACCGCCCACCGGCTGCCGAGCGACCCTCATATCCGTTAACAAGCAGGCAACTTCACCGTCGCCGCACCGATATACGGACGCTCCATGCTGGACACCGTACGGCCGTGCGGGTGCCGTGGACCGGCCGGAGCGTCGTCTTGTCGCTCCGGCCGGTTGGGCGCGCTACGGCCTAGGCGCGCGGCAGTCCCAGCGACCGCTTGAGGAAGTCCACCTGGAGCAGCAGCAGGTTCTCCGCCACCTGCTCCTGAGGCGTCATGTGCGTCACGCCGCTCAGCGGCAGCACCTCGTGCGGCCGGCCGGCCGCCAGCAGCGCCGAGGAGAGCCGCAGCGCGTGCGCGACCACCACGTTGTCGTCCGCGAGCCCGTGGACGATCATCATCGGCCGCACCTGCTCGGCGGCGTGCGACAGCCCGTCCTCGGTCATCAGCGCGTTGTACGCGTACACCTCGGGCTGCGCGGCCGGGTCGCCGAGATAGCGCTCGGTGTAGTGCGTGTCGTAGAGCCGCCAGTCCGTCACCGGAGCGCCGACCACGGCCGCGTGGAAGACGTCGGGCCGGCGCAGCGCCGCGAGGCCGGAGAGGTAACCGCCGTACGACCAGCCCCGGATGGCGACCCGGTCCAGATCCAGCGGGAAGTCCTCGGCGAGCGCGTGCAGGGCCTCGATCTGGTCGTCCAGCGTCAGCACGAAGTCGTCCCGTACGGCCTTCTCCCAGGCCGGCGAACGGCCCGGCGCGCCGCGTCCGTCCGCCACGATCACCGCGAAGCCCTGGTCCGCGAACCACTGCGAGGTGAGGTACGCGTTGTGCGCGGCGACCACGCGGCGGCCGTGCGGTCCACCGTACGGATCCATCAGGACCGGAAGCGGACCGTCCGACTCCTGGTAGTGCGACGGAAGCAGCACGGCGCACGGAATCCGCCGTGCGCCCCCCTCGGTCAGCGTGACCCGTGGAGCGAGCACCGGCTCCTGCGCGTGGCTCGCGATCCGGACCAGCCGCTTGCCGTCCCGGACGACCCAGGCGGCCGATCCGGGCTCGTCCGGTGTGGCCGAGACCAGTACGGTCAGGTCGCCCGAGCGGACGGCGGAGTGCACACCGACCCCTTCGGAAATCCGCTCGATTCCCAGCTCGTTGACCCGGTACACATGGCTCTCACCGGTCTCCGGCGCCGGCGCCTCCTCGCCCGCGACGGCCGAGACCAGAATGTCCGACTCACCGATGTCCAGCACCGCCTGGAGGTGCAACTGCGCCCCGGTCAGCAGCCGGTCACCGACGGCCAGCACCCGTGCGCCGCCCTCGTCCGCGATCCGCACGAGCCGTCCGTCCGGCGCCCACGCGGGCACGCCACCGAACAGGTCCAGCCACACCGGATCCTCGTCCACATGGACGACCCGGGTCTCACCGGACTCCGGGTCGACCGCCAGATACCGCTGGCTGCGCTGGTCACGAGCCTGCACGAGAAGCAGCGGAGCACCGGCTGAGGACCAGTGCACCTGGGCCAGGTACGGGAACGCGGTCCGGTCCCAGACCACCTCCGTACGGGCGCCCTCCAGGTCCGTCACGAAGAGCCGCACCTCGGCGTTGGGCGTCCCGGCCGCCGGATAGGCCACCTCGGCCGGCTTCCGCTCCGGATGCGCGGGATCGGCGATGAACCACCGCTGTACGGCGCTGTCGTCGGCCCGCGCCACCAGCAGCCGGTCCGACTCCGGCGACCACCAGAAGCCCCGGAAGCGGTGCATCTCCTCGGCCGCGACGAACTCGGCCAGACCGTAGGTGACATGGGCGTCCTCCGGCTCCGCCAGCGCCCGGTCGCCGTCGCCCTCCGCGTCCACGACCCGCAGCGCGCCCTTGGACACGTACGCGATACGGCGGCCGTCGGGCGAGGGCCGCGGGTCGATGACCGGGCCCGGCACCGGCAGCGCCCGCGCCGTACCGGCCCGCAGCTCGGCCACGTACACCTTTCCGGACAGTGCGAAGGCGGCCAACTCGGCCGCCGCGTCCACCGCGTACGACACGATCCCGGCCGATCCCTCACGGCTCCGCTCACGCCGGGCCCGCTCCTGCGGCGACAGCCGCTCCGCCGAACCCCCCAGCAGCGCCTCGGGATCGGCGACCAGCCGCTCCTCGCCGGAAGCGGGATCGAGCACCCAGAGCCGGTTGGTCCGGTCGGTGCCCGAGGTGGAACGCAGGAAGATCACACGCGTCTCATCCGGTGAGACGGTGAAGGCGCGCGGTGCGCCGAGAGTGAACCGCTGGGTCCGTGCGTGCTGGCGGGGAAAGGACAGCTTCGGTGAGGTCATGGCCCCGAACTTAGCCTCGCGCAGCGGTCCGTGCGCCCCTCGTGCTGCTGTGCCCCGATCAATGCGTTGGCACGGATAGTTATGATCCGTAGCGCTCGGTGGGTAAGAACCCATCGGCTCCGTCTATCCCCGTGTCCCCGTACCAAACGTACTGATGGAGGTGAACCGCCGTGGCGCTCTCGATTTCGGCGGTGGTGCTGCTGGCGATCATCGTCTTCCTGCTGATCCGGAAATCCGGACTGAAGGGCGGACACGCGGTGGTCTGTGTGCTGCTGGGGTTCTACATCGCGAGTTCCTCCGTGGCACCGACCATCTCGGACCTCACGTCCAACGTGGCGGGGATGATCGGGAGCATCAAGTTCTGACCGCGTCGTATCCGCTTCCGGATCGCGTGTACCCGCTTTCCGGCCGGGTACGCCCGCCGGCGGAGCGGTCGGCGGGGAGCGGGGGACACCGGGGGCCGCCGGGCTCGTAGGGTGGTCCCCATGAAGGACCTCCCCGCCCGCCGTCTGCTGCTGGTGCACGCGCACCCGGACGACGAGTCGATCAACAACGGCGCCACCATGGCCAGGTACGCGGCCGAGGGCGTCCACGTCACGCTGGTGACGTGCACGCTCGGCGAGGAGGGCGAGGTCATCCCGCCCGCCCTCGCCCGCCTCGCCGCCGACCGGGACGACGTGCTCGGCCCGCACCGCGTGGGCGAACTGGCCGCGGCGATGAAGGAGCTGGGCGTCGCCGACCACCGCTTCCTCGGCGGCGCGGGCCGGTTCCGGGACTCCGGGATGATGGGCACCGAGCAGAACGAGCGCCCCGGCGCCTTCTGGTCCACGCCGGTGGACGAGGCCGCCGCCCCGCTCGTGGAGGTGATCCGCGAGGTCCGTCCTCAGGTCCTGATCACCTACGACCCCGACGGCGGCTACGGCCACCCCGACCACATCCAGGCCCACCGGGTCGCGATGCGCGCCACCGACCTGGCCGCCGACCCGGCGTACGGCACCGGCACCGCGCACACCATCGCCAAGGTCTACTGGAACCGCGTGGAGCGGACCGTGGTGGAGGCCGCCTTCGACCACCTGCGCACCACGGCCCCGGACCTCTTTCCGGGCATCGCGGCCGTGGACGACGTCCCGGGCGTGGTGGACGGCGACGAGATCACGGCGGAGATCGACGGATCGGCGTACGCCGGAGCGAAGGCGGCGGCGATGCGCGCGCATGCGACGCAGATCGCGGTGGCCGGCGAGGACGCCTTCTTCGCGCTCTCCAACGACTTGGGCCAGCCGCTGCTGACGACGGAGTGCTACCAGCTGGTGCGCGGTGTGCCAGGGGTCGGCGGGGGAGCTCGGGAGGACGACCTGTTCGCGGGGATCGGGCCGGATGCCGTACGGGATGGGGTTTCCGGTTCCGTTTCGGGTGCCGGGACGGATTCCGTTTCGGAGGCGGGCGCATGAGCGGGAACTCCGGCAAGGGCCGTGACCGCGCCGGTGCGCGAGGTGGTGAGGCGGCGCGTACCAAGGCAGCGCGAGCCAAGGGCGCGCGCTCCGGCGTGCCGAGCAGCTACGCGCCGCGCACCAACGCACCGCCGCGCGTGCCGGAAGACACCGGCTTCACCGCGCGGCCGAACCCGGCCCGGATCGCGGCCTACTTCGGGCTCGCGGTGCTCGGCGCTCTCGTCGCGCTCGCCGGGACGCTGGTCCAAGCGGCCTGGTTCCCGGGCGGGTTGATCATCGCGCTGGCCGGGTCGGCCGGCCTCTTCTACGGCGGCCGGATCCTGACCGGCACGCAGATCGGCGCACTCGCGCCGGCGGTCGGCTGGTTCGTCACCGTGTTCCTTCTGCTGTCCGGCCGGCCGGAAGGCGACTACGTCTTCGGTGACGAACTCGGCCTGGTGCTCTTCATGCTCGGCGGGACCGCCGTCGCTGTGATGTGCGCCACGACCTCCAAAGTGCCGCAATCAGCCACGCGTAACGGCCGGTCCGGTATCTGAAGTGCTAAGTCCGCGCCCGGAATGCCCCCCACAGGTGTGATGCCGAGGTGGAGGTTTTCCCCGGTCGCGGAGTGTCCTACGGCGGCGGCCAGTATGGTGGTGCGCGCGCCGAGCCGTCCCCTGGCCTGCGGCATGGGGGAAGTACGGGCGGCGGAGCCAATCGGGAGAACCTGCTTTGAGTCGTGAAACTGACAGTTCGTCCTCCGGGCCCCAGGGGCGCGGCGGAGCCGCGTACCCGTCGGGTACGCCGCCGTACGGATCCCGCCAGTATTCCTCGCCGGCCGGCTCGGACGAGACCCCGGAATCCGTCGATCCGCCACGGCCCGACGAGCCGAAGACCGAGACGACGCTGACGACGCGCATCCGGATCAACATCCCCGGGTCGCGTCCGATCCCGCCGGTCGTGATGCGTACGCCGATGGCGGAGAGCGACATCGCCACCGGCCGCCCCGACGCGGAGCGCACCGGATCCACGCCGCGCCCCGGCACGCCACCGTCCGCACCTTCGGGCCTGAACCACGGCGCGTCGGGCGGAACCGGTGCGTCCGGTGGCCCGGCCTCCTCGTCCGCACCGGCCCAGGCCCGGGACGGCGGCGGCTCCGCCGACCCGTCCCCGTCCGACGAGCCGGCCAAGGCGAAGAGCGGCAGCGACTGGTTCGCCCCACGCAAGAACCCGGCCCCGGCACCGGCTTCCGGTACGGGCGGTGCGCCTGGTTCCGGTGGAGCGCCTGGTACGGGTGGTCCTGGCGACCCGCTCGGCGCGGTCGGCCCGGGCGCTCCCGGCGGGCCGGGTGCCTCCGGCGCTCCGGGCGGCCCCGGCCCGGCGGGCCCCGGTGGCGGCCCAGCCGAGACCGGCCGGTCCCGCCCGGACCTGCCGTACTTCTCCGACGCCGCACCCGGCAGCGGCCCCGGCACCTCCGGCTCCGGCATCCCCGGCCCCGGCGCGCCCGGCTCCGGCAGCGCTCTGGACGGCTACAGCACCGAGCCTCCCGGCGCGGGCCCCCGCTCCACGCCCGACCTCGGCGTCCGTACGCCTGGTACACCCGGCCCGTCCGGCCCCACGACGGGCCCGGCCACCGGCACCTCGTCGCTGACCCCGAACCTCGACGGCGTCCCGGGCGGCGGCGGTCCCGGCCCGATGGTTCCGGGCGGCGCCTCCGGCGGCGTACCGCCTCGGCTCTCCGACGACACCGCGATCCTGACGCCGCAGTCCCCGGCGCCCGACTCCGGCCCCGGCGGCCATGTCTCGGGCGACACGCTGACGAGCGGCATCCCCGTGGTGCCCAGCGAGCCCCGCTCGACGTTCCCGGGCGGTCCGGCCGGCTCCGGCAGCCCGTTCCCGGGCGGCCCCGGCTCCGGCGGCGGCCCCTTCCCGGGAGGCCCGGGCGGAAGCGACCCGTTCGCGGACGGCCCCGGCGGCCGAGGCGGCGGGCCCGTGCCCGGCCGTGGCGCGGCGCGACCGACGCCGACGCCTCCGGCCCCCGCGCCCGCTCCCACGAAGAAGGGCCGCTCCAAGCTGGTCCTCCTCGCCGTGGCCGCGGTCGTGCTGCTCGGCATCGCCTACGGCGCCGGACTCCTGCTGAACCACTCCGAGGTCCCCAAGGGCACCACGGTGCTCGGTGTCGACATCGGCGGCGGTACGAAGGAGGAGGCGGCCACCAAGCTGGAAGCCGCGCTCGGCGAGCGGTCCAAGGCGCCGCTGACGCTCTCCGTGGACGGCAAGGAGCAGAAGCTGGACCCGGAAAAGGCCGGTCTCGTCCTGGACAGCCAGGAGACCGTGCGCGGTGCCGCGGGCAGCGACTACAACCCGGTCTCGGTGATCGGCTCGCTCTTCGGCGGAGCGCGTACCGCGGACCCGGTGATCCCGGTCGACGAGGAGAAGCTCGGCGTCGCGCTGACCGACCTGGCGGGCGTCGCCGGTTCGGCCCAGGACGGCACGATCCGCTTCGAGCCGAACAAGGCGGTCGCGGTACCGGGCAAGCCCGGCAAGACCCTGGACGTCGGCCAGTCGCTGATCTCGGTCCGCGACGCCTACCGCGCCCAGGTGCAGACCGGCCAGGCCCGCGTGGTCGAACTGCCCGTCGCCACCAGGGAACCCACCATCACCCAGGCCGAACTGACCCGGGCGATGAAGGAGTTCGCCGAGCCCGCGATGTCCGACCTGATCACCATCAAGGCGGGCCCGAAGCAGATCCAGTTCGGTCCGGCGCGTTCGCTGCCGCAGATCCTCTCCATGAAGGCCGTCGACGGCCGGCTGGTCGACGTCTACGACAAGGACGCGATCAACACCCTCCTGGACGGGGTCTTCGACGGCATCGAGGCGGTCAAGGCCGACGGCACGAAGCACCCGGTCGACGCCGACGACGTGGCCCAGGCGATGAAGACGGCCCTGACCGGCAAGACCCCGGAAGCCCGCACGGTCACCATCAACCTGACCGGCGAAGGCTGAGCCTCCGGCCCGTACGCACGGGAGAAAGCAGTGAAGCGGGGCCCGGCGCTCATCAGCAGCCGGGTCCCGCTTCCGTACAGGTCCCGTAGCGGGAAAAGCGCTACGGGAAGGACACCACCTGCGAGGGGATCGTGTCCGTGCCGGAGGTCGGGGAGCCGACCTCGTTGATCACGTGTTCGTACTGGCCGTTGCCGCCCAGGGAGACCACGATCAGGCTGTGGAACTTCACGCCGGGCTTCACCGGTGCCTTGAAGCCGTGGCCCTGCACGATGGTCGGGTCGACGTTGTAGTAGCAGTAGCTGCCCATGCCCCAGCCCTCGTGCTCCTCGACCGAGTCGTCGACCCGGTAGGCCGCGTAGCCCTTCGTGTCGCCGTTCTGGATCGCCTCCTGGTTCGGGGCGTCGTACGCCTTCTCGTTCTGGAAGAAGATCGTGCGGCCGCGCTCGCCGTACCACTCCACGTCGTACTTGTTGAAGTGCTCGACGAACAGTCCGGTCGCCAGCACGTCGTCGCCGTTGACCCGGACTCCGTAATCCGCCCGGTTCGTCTCCCAGCCCCAGCCCTCGCCGTGGTCCGCGCGCCACACCCAGGTGTGGTCGATGATCGTGTCGTCGCTGTTGACGACGATGCTGGTGGTCGCCTTGCCGGGACCCGCGCCGCCGATCCGTACGAACACGTCCTGGAGCGACGTCGGGTTGGCCGAGTGGTCGGCCGAGGCGTTCTCCGGGCCGACCTCGATCAGCGTCTCGGAGTTCACCGGGCCCGCGTCGACCAGGAGGCCCGCGAGCTTCACGCCGTCCACGTCACCGACCTTGATCGCCGTCACGCCGTTGTCCGGGATGATCGTCGCGAGGCCGATGCCGAGGGCCACCGTGTCGGGACGGTCGATGGTGATCGTCTCGTCGATGTGGTGGACGCCGGGCGTGAAGAGCAGGTGCAGGCCCTGCTCCACGGCCGCGTTGATGGTGGCCGCGTCCGCGCCCTCCTTCACCACGTAGAACTGGTCCAGCGGGATCGACTCACCCGCCGGTGTGCCGTTCGCCCATGACACACCGCGCGCGTTCTCCCGCTTCTCCGGGACGAAGACCTTGTAGTCGTCGCCGTCCAGGTAGAGGAAGGGCTTCTCGCGCGAGATCGGGGTCGTGTCGAGCGTGGTGTACGGCGGCTCCGGGAAGCTGTTGGCCGGTGCGCCCTCGACGCCGGAGAACGTCATGTTCCAGACGCCGTTGCCCCAGCCGCCGACCGAGCTGTCACGCGTGTACCACTGCTGCTGCGAGTACGGCCCGACCTCGCCGTCGATCTTGCTGTCCGCGATGTAGCCGCCGCTGGCCCAGCCGTACCCGTCGGGCGCCAGGTTGAGCCCGCCCTTGACGTGCATCCGGCGGAACGGCGCGGCCTGCGAGACGGCCCAGCGGTTGGTGCCGGAGACCGGGTTGAGCGTCAGGTTCTCCGCCGAGCGCCAGAAGTTCTGCGTGGCGTTGCCGTCGAACCAGCCCGCGTCGACCGTCACATCGCCGTTGAACGTGGTGTCGTTCGGGTTGAGGCCGAGGCCCGCGATCGAGGTGTAGAACCCGATCTGCGCGTTGATGTTGTCGTACGTGCCCGGCTTGAAGAGCAGCGCGTAGCGGTCGAGGCCGAACTGCGCGGACTCCTGCTTCTTGAAGATCTCGTCGACCTTGCCCTGGATGTCGGGCGTGGAGGGGTCGAAGACATGGACGTTCGGTCCGAGGTCACCGCCGCCCGGGACGGCGGCCTGGGCCTTCCGGTCTCCTTGGACCTCTTCGCCGAACGCCGTCTGGGCGGTGGGGACGGCCATGAGCAGCGAAACGGCGAGCGCGGCGAACCCGAGAGCTCTCGACCGGCGGGGCCGGCGGGGTGCGGAGCGCGGTGCGGTGCTTGGTGCGGTGGGGGGAGCATGCATGAAGGTACGTCTCCTGGGTCGTGGTACGTGTGCACGACGGACGGGCGGGAGAGCGCGTGTGGGGAGAATGCGAGAGAGCGCTCTCTCGTTACGGTGATGTTTCCCCGGTCGGCCTGTACGCGTCAAGAGGTGCGCGTGAGGTGTCTCGTGGGAGAGTCCGGATTCGCAACAACTGACGTCAGTGGCGCGGCGATTGGACGCATTCATGGCCAGTTGGGGTGCTCGCTGACTTCATGAACTGATGTCCCGCCTGTGTGCGGTGGCCGCCGTCGGCGCGAGGCCGGACGAGCGGGTGCGCGGCACACGGGGGACCATGGGGCCATGAGCTCGCCCGACGCCGGTCCGCCGCGCCCGCCTCGGGACGCCGGGCGGCGGATCAAGGTCTGGTTCCGGTCCGTCCCGAGCGAGGACTGGCTGCCGTACGACACCGAAGGGCTGTGGGCGACCCGGCTGAGCGCCGACACCGCCCGGGTCGACAACGTGCCCTTCCTCCAGGACGGAGTGGCCGAGGGCGAGACCGTACGGTTCACGACCGACGCGGACGGAGTGCACTGGTCCACCGGGCGGGTGGCGGACTCGGGCAACTGCACCGTGCGCGTGCTGCCCGCGCCGGACGGGCCGCTCGGCCGGGACGCCCGCGCCGTGCACGAGCGGCTCGCTCCGTTCGGGCTCGGCGGCGAGGTCTTCAGCGCGGACTTCCCGCTCGTCGCCTTCACCGTGCCGGGCGGCGCGGACCTCCGCGCGATCAAGGAGCTGCTCGTCCGTGGCGAGGAGGAGGGGTGGTGGCACTTCGAGGTCGCGTGCGCCACGGAGGCGTGGCGGGAGGCGTAGGGGTCCAGGGGAGGGGCCGGGGGTTCGAGCAGGATGGAGGCGGGGCCGTGGAGCGGCTCGGTCCACGACCCCTTGTTCACGGTTACGGAGTCGTCGGCCCCGTCTCCTCACCCTCACCGATCTTCCGGATCACCCGCGCCGGGTTGCCCACCGCCACCACATTGGCCGGCAGGTCCTTCGTGACCACCGCGCCCGCGCCCACCACCGTGTTCTCCCCGATACTCACGCCCGGACAGACGATCACGCCGCCGCCCAGCCACACGTTGTCGCCGATCGTGATCGGCTGCGCGGCCTCCCACTTGGCGCGGCGCGGCTCCGGGTCGATCGGGTGGGTCGGGGTGAGGAGCTGGACGTTCGGGCCCATCTGGACGTCGGCGCCGATCGTGATGCGGGCGACGTCCAGGAACACCGCGCCGAAGTTCACGAACGTGCGTGGCCCGACCGTAATCCGGTGCCCGTAGTCCACCCGCAGCGGCGGCCGGATCTCGGCGCCCTCGCCGAGCTCGCCGAGCAGCTCGGCCAGGGCCGCGCGGCGGGCCTCGGGGTCGCCGGCCGACGTGGCGTTGAAGCGCTCGTTCAGCAGCGCCGAGCGCAAGGCGTCCGCCGCGATCTCCGGGTCGTCGGCGAGGTAGAGCTCGCCCGCGAGCATCGCCTCCCGCTGGCTGCCCGGCGTCTTCTTCTCAGTGCTCTCGGGGGAGTTGGGAGTGTCCTGGCTGGTCACGAGGTCGTCGTCTCCTTCGTTTCCTTCGTACGGGATGATCCGCTCCCTTGCAGTCTGCCTGCCGGTTCCTGCCCGCGTCCCGTCCGCAGCCCGGGCGCCAGCGCCACCGTCACCGCCAGCGAGAGCGCCGCGACCACCGCCATCCCGGTCCCCGGCGAGGTCACCTGAGCGATCGACCCCGCGAGGGCCGCGCCCACGCCCTGCATCGCCAGCATCCCCGAGGAGCTGAGCCCCAGCGCCTGACCGCTCAGCTCCGTCGGGGTCAGGGCCATCAGCCGTTCCTGGAGCAGCAGGCTCGCGCTGAAGCCGACGCTCGCCAGCACCACCGCCACCACCGCGACCGGCAGCCCCGGGTTCAGCGCGAACAGCAGGTACGGGGCCGCCAGCAGCAGCCGCAGCGGAGCGCCGAGCCGCGCACGCCACCGCCCCGGTGCGAACCGGCCCACCAGCGTGTCCCCGGCCAGCATCCCCACCGCCCCGCAGGCGAAGAGGAGCCCGGCGTGTCCGGGTGCGTACGCGATGTAGAGCGACTCGCATCCCACCACCAGCCCGTTGGGCACCCACAGAGCGAGGTAGACGGAGCGGCGGGGCGCGGACGACCAGAGCAGTGCGTTGGTCCGCCAGGTCTTCCGGACGGAGGCCCGGCCGGTGGCGCGAGGCGGCCGGGCGGTGAGGCCGAACCGGGCGAGTGCGGCGGCCACGAGGTACAGGCCGGCCCCGACCAGCAGCGTGCCGCGCGCCGAGAGAGCCGTCACCAGCACCCCGCCCAACGCGAACCCGACGATCTGCATGGTGCCCGACGACATGTTGAGCACGGACCGGCCGAGCAGGAAGCCCCGCTGCGGCAGGATCTCGTTGAGCAGCCCGTACCGCACGCCGCCGCCCAGCGATGAGGCCACCCCGAGCGCCAGCAGCACCGCGAAGGCGGCCCACAGCGGCATCCCTGGCACCGCCTGTACGCCGGTGCCGAGCGCGAACAGCAGCGCCAGGCCGGTCAGCGTGGCGCGCGGCGGCAGCCGGTCCGCCGCCGAGAGCAGGGTGAGGGCCCCGGCGAGCTGGGCCAGCGACGGGCCGAACATGGCCAGCGCCGACAGCAGCGGTGAGCCGGTCGCGGCGTAGACGAGGGTGCCGAGGGCGAGGCCGGTCGCCGTCTGGGCCGCCACCTGCACGGAGACGGTGGTGAAGAGAGGCAGGAACTCCGGGATGCGGAAGAGTTCGCGGTAGGTGCGCATCAGCGGAGTGTGCGAGGGCGGTCCGCGGGGTGGTTACTCTTTCGCGGATACGCGAAACGTGGCTCGCCGCTTTTCGCCGGCCGACGAGAACACCGAGAGTCCAGGAGCGGCTCATGGGCTGGTGGCAGATCTCCACCGACACCCTCGCGAGCAGCCGTTTCGTCGTCTCGCCGCTCGCGGAGACCTTGGCGAGCCTGAGAACCCTGGAGCGGGCCGCCGCCGCGCATCCGCGTGAGCGTGCCTGGCTGGAGCGGTGGCTGCCCGACTACCGGCGGCTCCAGGCCGACGATCCGCTCGCCGCCCGGATCGTCCGCGCCGCCTTCACCCCTCGCTGGAGCGCCGACTTCCTCACTCCCGCCCCGGTCCCGCCGCCCGCCGGACAGGAGCCGGACACGTTCGAGCGGGAGCTGGCGCGGGTCCGGGCGACACCGCCGGAGGTGGCCCGCGCCGATCTCGTCCGGAGCCTGGGCCGACCGCTGCCCGCCACGCTGGACCGGGACGACCTGGCGCGGCGGAGCGCCGACGTCCTGGAGTGGGTGTGGAAGCGGGCCGTGGAGCCGGAGTGGCCGGCCCGGCGCCGCGTGCTGGAGGCCGATGTCATCGCCCGGGCCGCGCAGTTGAGCCGGGGTGGCTGGGCGCAGGCGCTGGACGGGATGCGGCCGGGGATGCGGTGGCTCGGGGAGAGCCGGCTCCAGATCAACACGTACGACAACCCGCCGCGTGAACTCGGCGGCGCACAGCTGGTGTTCACGCCGGTCACCGCCGATGCCGGCTGGGTCTGCTGGGACATCCCGTACCGCTACGGCGTGGTCTACCCGTGCACGGGCGCGCTCGCCGACACCGGCCGAGCCCCTGTACCGCAGGCGCTCGGCACGCTGATCGGCCCGGCGAGGGCCGGAGTTCTGGTGCTGCTGGCCTCGCCGCTGACCACGACCCAGCTCACCGCGCTGACCGGGCAGGGCCTGGGATCCGTCGGCCGCCATCTGCGGGTCCTGCTGGACGCGGGACTGGTGCGCCGCCGCCGCGACGGCCGGTCCGTGCTCTATTTCCGTACACCGGCCGGAGACGGGTTGGTGAGCGCGGCGGGCTGAACGCGGGCATGGGTGAAGCGGGTTCGCGTGTGCCGTCTGCCCAACTCGTCCAACGGGCCGCGACCGTCTGGCACCCGCTCCGCAGGCTGATTCCGTACGTCGGCGAGGACGGACCATTTGTGCGCTGCCGGTCGGACGCGCCCCGCGCGCGCCCCCGCCCGCAGCAGGGAAAGCACCGTTGCGCGATGCGGTCCGCATGGATCGCGCGCGTGTATGAATCGTGACATCGGTGACTATTGGCGATGCTCGTCGTTATGACAATTTCTCTCTCGCCAGCAAAGACCGAGCGGAGGGAATGTCGTGAATCCGGAGTACGCCGCGTACTGCCAGGCGGACCGCCGCTTCTACGACGCACCCCACCGTTCCCTCGCGGAGGGCGCCGAGGAGCGCGCGTTCTACGCTTCCGTCCGTGGCGCCGCACCGGACGGGTGGACCCGGTCCCGGCGTGGTGACTGGCTCTCCTTCGGTCCGGACGGGCTGCGGCTGCCGGCGCAGGGCTGGAAGATCCACATCTCGGCCGCCGCCGACAACGCCGAGTCGGTCCTGGAGCGGGTCGCGGCCCACTGCCTGGCCCACCGGCTGCCTTTCAAGTGCATACCGTCTCCTGGCCTGTTGGCCCTGCGGAACTCCAAGTACGCGGACCGGGCCGGAAGCGGCAAGTTCATCACCGTGTATCCGCACTCCGAGGACACGTTCCCGGAGGTGTGCGCCGCGCTGATGGAGCTGCTGGAGGGCGAGCACGGCCCGTACATCCTCAGCGACCTGCGCTGCGGCAACGGCCCGGTGCACACCCGGTACGGCGCGTTCGCCGCCCGCTTCTGTACGGGCCCCGACGGGCGGCCCGTGCCCGCTGTCGCCGATCCGCAGGGCCGCCTGGTCCCGGACGACCGGGGTCCGGCCTTCTGGATACCGGCCTGGGTGACCGTGCCCGACTTCCTGCGACCGCACCTCGAAGCCCGCGCCGCCGTCGGCCTCGGCGACCTGCCGTACACCGTCGAGAAGGCGCTGCACTTCTCCAACGGCGGTGGGGTCTACCTCGGCCGTGACAGCCGTACCGGCGAGCAGGTCGTCCTCGAGGAGGCCCGCCCGTACGCCGGGCTCGCCGCCGATGGCGCGGACGCCGTCGCCCGGCTGGAGCGGGAGCGGACCACGCTGGAACACCTGGCCGGACTCGACTGCGTACCGGCCGTGCACGACGCGTTCGAGGTCGGCGGCCACCACTTCCTGGTCCTCCAGTACCTGCCCGGCATCACACCCAACACCGTCTTCGCCCGCCGCTTCCCGCTCGCCCGCCGGAACCCGGCGCCCGAGCTGCTCGCCGAACACGCTTCGTGGGCCGCGGAGTTGTACGGGAAGGTCGAGCGAGCCGTCGAGGCCGTCCACGCCCGCGGCATCGTCATCAGCGACCTGCACATGAGCAACGTCATGGTCGACGAGGAGTCCGGCCGGATCGCGCTGCTCGACTTCGAGGCCGCCTCACCGGCCGCCGACCGCCGTCGCCAGATCGTCGCCAACCCGGCCTTCGTCGCCCCGCCCGACCGGCGCGGCACCGACATCGACCGGTACGCGCTCGCCTGTCTGCGGCTCGCGCTGTACAGGCGGACAGGCGAGGTCGGTCAGGAGCACATCCGGTGCTGGTCCCGCTTCCGGACCGAGGCCGGCGAGCGCCGCACGTATCGCGCCCCGGTCGGCGGTCGTCACCTCTATTCCCTGCCCCGCACCGAGCAGGGAAGCCAGCGAAGCACGCCACAGCGGCACGGTGTGAACCAGCAGGACGGTTGTCATCAAGCCGCCCTCGGCATTTCTCTCCTGGCGCGCGCACGACAGAGGTATCGCATTGCGATGGTGCGTGCGCGTCGGGTGATGGGTCTCCAGTGGAGCGCATGCGCATTCGGCTATGCCGACGAATTGGCGGATTCCCGTGCCTGATGGGCGCGGATGAGGGCGTTCGGATGTACAGCGGGAGCACACGGCGTGGCGGACTGGCGGATCCGGCTCCATGAGGTGGGGCATGAGCGGGCGGGAGCGCACCATTCCAGCCGCTTTCAACGGCTGTTGGCTGAGTTCAGCTGCCAGCCTCCGTCGGTCGGCCGTTATTCCGTCGGTACCAGAGGTCCCGGTCGGCCGTAGGCCCAGTTCAGTCCGGTCCAGCTCAGTTCAGCAGGGCCCGGGCCGCCTGGGCCTGGTGCCGGACCGACTCGGCCGTGGTCGGCTCGATGGTGTCGAGCACCTCCGCGTACTCCTCCATCTCCGCCGCCCCGCGCTGGAACTCACCGCGCTGGACCAGGAGCTGGGCCCGCTCGTAGCGCAGCCGTGCCGGGTGCGAGGGCAGGAGCAGGGAGAGCTCCACCGCCCAGAGGGCCACATCCGTGCGTTCGGGCCGGGCGGCGGCCCAGGCCCTGATGTTGTTGAGGATCCGCAGCACGATCTCCAACGGCCGCGCCGGCGTCAGCATCGACGGCTCGAGCGGCGCGCCCGTCGCCGCGGTGACCAGGAGATCGGCGTCCTCACCGGTCAACGGAGCGCCGCCGGTGAACGGATCGACGAGCACCTGATGGGCCGGGTCCCCGAAGCCGACCACGAAGTGGCCCGGCAGCGCCACGCCGTACACCGGCGCGCCGGCCCGCCGGGCGACCTCGATCCAGACCACCGAGAGCAGGATCGGCAGTCCTCGGCGGCGGCGCAGCACCTGCTGGAGGAGCGAGGACTCCAGCCGCTGGTAGTCAGCGGACGACCCGCAGAACTCGTGCCGCTCACCGAGCAGTTCGGCCAGCGCCGAGGCCCAGGCGGCCGGCGAGCGGGAGCCGTACGGCAGCAGCCCGGCCAGCCGGTCCAGCTCGATCTGCGCCGCGTCGATCCCGTACGGATCGGCGGACGGCCCGTCCGGATCGACCGGGCGCGGCTCCTCCGGGCCGACCGGGCCCGCCTCCGCGCCCAGCAGCAGACAGAGCAGCGCCAGATCCGGCCGCTCGGACCGGGCCTCCTCGGCGAACTGCCGCCGGCGGTCGGCCGTACCGGAATCCTGCGCGCTCATATGCGAACCATGCTCCTGCTCGTGCCTGCTCCCGCGCGACCGCGGAATCTTCAGCTCCGCTACGCGGGCCGGAAGTGGTGGTAGCGGTGGTGCGCCGCGAAACCCATACCGTCGTACAGCGCCCGCGCTCCTTCATTGTCCTCCTCCACCTGGAGCCAGGCCGCCGATGCGCCTTCGTCCAGGGCCCGCCGGGCCAGAGCCGCCATCACCGCGGTGGCCAGCCCGCGCCGCCGGTGCTCCGGAGCCACCTCGACGGCCATGAACCCGGCCCACCGCCCGTCCACCACACACCGTCCGATCGCCGCAGGCGCCCGGTCCCGGCTCTCGTCCTCGCCGCCGGCCACCGTGGCGAACCAGACCGAAGGGCCGCTGCCCAACACCTGGAGCACCTCGGGGCCGGGCGTGGAGAAGCGCTGGTAGCGCGCGAGCCAGGCGTCGTCCGGCTCACGGCCCAGCCGCACCGCCGAGACATCCACGTCCAGGTCACCGACCGGCGCCAGCGCGGCGATCCGCACCTCCGCGGTGACCTCGCGGCGCCACCCGTGGCCTTCCAGCTCCGCGCAGAGGGCCTCCTGCGCGCCCTCGGCCCCGGTCGCCGTCTGGATGTACGGAGGCAGGCCGCGCTCCTCGTACCACCGCTCGACCCGCCCGAACGCCTCGCCGAGCGGCAGACCCGGATCGCCGAGCGGCAGCGCGGAGTTGGCGCGCCGGGTGAAACCGCCGGCGGCGCGCAGCCGCCAGTCGCCCAGAGGTTCGCTCTCCACCGGCTGCCAGGCGCGGGCGGTGACGGCCGCCAGCTCCGCGAACGAGGCCGCCGGGCCCCGCCTGCGGGCCGGAGCCGCCGGGACGACCTTGCCCGCCACCAGGGAGGATTCCACGATGTGGACGGACTCACCGCTCTTGGGTGTGATCGCCACCACACCGCCGTCCCATGATGTGAGAACGCCGACCGTGTCGGTGAACTCCGCGCCCGCGCCGCCTTGCGCGGAACGCCGTCGGACCGATACGCGTTTACCCACGTCAGCCGGTGTGATCCGGACTTCCAGCCGTCCGCCCATGGTGAATTCCACAGCTCAGTCCGCCCCTCCTGTTCGGATCGTGCCCGAGAACGGAGATACTAGGGGCGGGCATCGACGACGCCGCGCTCCCGCGCGAGAGCCAACGCCCTACCGAGGAGGAACGACAGCGTGACCTACGTCATCGCGCAGCCTTGTGTCGACGTGAAGGACAAGGCCTGCATCGAAGAGTGCCCCGTCGACTGCATCTACGAGGGCCAGCGGTCCTTGTACATCCACCCGGACGAATGCGTCGACTGCGGAGCCTGTGAGCCGGTCTGCCCGGTCGAGGCCATCTTCTACGAGGACGACACCCCGGAGGAGTGGAAGGACTACTACAAGGCGAACGTCGAGTTCTTCGACGATCTCGGCTCGCCGGGCGGTGCCTCCAAGCTCGGTCTCATCGAGCGCGACCACGCGTTCGTCGCCGGACTGCCGCCGCAGAACCAGTAATCCTGGCGGTACCACGTGCGCAGCCCGGTCCCGTACGGCTTGTCACCGTGCGGGGCCGAGGCGTTTTCCCGTACGGCCGCGGCCTGAGCCTGAGCGGCCCCGGGTCGCGTACGGCCGCTGGTCCCCGAACAGCCCGAGAAAGCAGAGTCCCCGTGTCCGCAGTCTCCTCCCGCCTCCCGGTCTTCCCCTGGGACAGGCTCACGCCGTACAAGACCACGGCCCAGGCCCACCCGGACGGCATCGTGGACCTCTCCGTCGGTACGCCGGTGGACCCGGTGCCCGAGGTGATCCAGCGGGCGCTCGTCGCCGCCGCCGACAGTCCCGGCTATCCGACGGTGTGGGGCACCGAGGCGCTGCGTGACGCGCTCACCGGCTGGGTGGAGGGCCGCCTCGGCGCGGTCGGCGTGACGCATGCCAACGTGCTGCCGGTCGTCGGCTCCAAGGAGCTGGTGGCCTGGCTGCCGACGCAGCTCGGGCTCGGCGCCGGTGACAAGGTCGCCTACCCGCGGCTCGCCTACCCGACGTACGAGGTCGGCGCCCGGCTCTGCGGCGCCGAGCCCGTCGCCTACGACGACCCGACCGAGCTGGATCCGGCCGGGCTGAAGCTGCTCTGGCTCAACTCGCCGTCCAACCCGACCGGCCGGGTGCTGGCCAAGGACGAGCTGATCCGGATCGTCGCCTGGGCGCGCGAGCACGGTGTGCTGGTCTTCAGCGACGAGTGCTACCTGGAGCTGGGCTGGGACGCCGAGCCGGTCTCGGTGCTCCATCCGGACGTCTGCGGCGGCCACTACGACGGGATCGTCGCCGTCCACTCGCTCTCCAAGCGCTCCAACCTGGCCGGCTACCGGGCCGCGTTCATCGCGGGCGACGCGGCCGTCCTCGGTGAGCTGCTGCTGATCCGCAAGCACGGCGGCATGATGACGGCCGCTCCGGTCCAGGCCGCCACCGTCGCCGCGCTCGGCGACGACGTGCACGTGGCCGAGCAGCGCGCCCGGTACGCCGACCGCCGCCTGGCCCTGCGCGCCGCGCTGGAGGCCCACGGCTTCCGGATCGAGCACAGCGAGGCGAGCCTCTACCTCTGGGCGACCCGCGACGAGCCGTGCTGGGAGACCGTGGCGTACCTCGCGGAGCTGGGCATCCTGGTGGCGCCCGGCGACTTCTACGGCCCGGCGGGCGAGCGCTTCGTCCGGGTGGCGTTCACCGCGACCGACGAGCGCGTGGCGGCGGCGGTCAAGCGCCTGTCCTGATGTGAACGTACGAGAGGGGCCCGGGACGTGCGCACGTCCCGGGCCCCTCTCGCACGTGTCGTACGGCGGTGGGTCAGCCGATCGGCAGGCCGTTCAGCGGCAGGCCACCGATGGGCAGGCCGCCCGCGAGCGCGTCGGTCGGCAGACCGCCACCGGCGGCACCGGCGACGCCGCCGACGGCCTCGCCCGCGCTGCCCGCGGTCTGGCCGGCGGTGTCCTGGACGGCCGGGGCGGCCACCTTGGCGGTCTGGCCCACGGTCTTGCCCGCGGCCGGGAGGGCCGTGCCGACGAGGCGGCCGCCGGTCTCACCGGCGGCCTGGGTGCCCTGCTGGGCGGCGCTGTCCACGGTGTTGCCGAGACTGGCACCGTCGAGCGCGGTCAGACCGCCGAGGTCCGGGGTCTGCGGGAGCTCTGCGGCGCTCGCGGCGCCGGCCGCACCGACCACGGGGGCCGCACCCGCGGCGATCAGCAGCGCGGTACGAGCGATCCGACGGGTCAGGGGGAGGGACATGGTGCTCCTTCGACGGGAGGTCAGTGATTCGGGTCCGGTGAGCCGGACGCACTGACACAACAGGGCCGAGGGGAGGGAAAGTTGCGGTGAGCAAAGGTAAAGAGTAGGTAATGCGTCGGATAATCCGCAGTGGAGGAACCCGGGCAAACGATCCATTCCGAAGGCGTTCGATGAACCGTCACTTCCCTTGAGCGGCAAGGGAATCGGTGCGGGATGAACGGAGCGCCGGGAGAGTGGTCGGACGGGTCCTGAGAGGCGGCCGCAAGGGCCCTTCCGGGTGACGGGCCGTACTACTGAGCGACCCGGATTCCGACGGCCGTCGTGTCCGGTTCCTTGTCCTTCGTACGTTCCGTCCGCCAGCCCGGTCCGGCCTCCCAGACCCGGTCGGCGTAGCTCACGCGCTCGATCCGCAGCTCCTGGGAGTGCGCCACCGCCCAGTGCGCCAGCTCCCAGCCGCGCTGCGGCGCGCGGTCCTCCGCCTCGGTCCGCGCCGGTGCCGGTACGGGCACCGAGACCGTGGCGGCCGCCGACGCGCCCGCCGCCTTCGTGGCCGGCAGGACGTCCTTGCCGAAGGTGCGCACCAGCTCGGCCCGCACCTGCGCCGCGTCGCCCGGAGCCTCGCCGGTCTTCGCCGACGGCGTGCAGTTCAGCGCGGCGGGCTCGCGGCCGGTCAGCGCGGCGGCCAGCAGCGCGGCGTCCGGCTCGTGCTTCGCGTACGCCTGCGGGAACCCGCTGCGCTGCACGCGCTGCGCCGCCACGGTCAGCGGGAGCCGCGAGTAGCCGGGGACCTCGGCCAGGTGGTCGTAGAACTCACCGGCCGAGTAGACCGGGTCCATGATCTGCGCCACGGTGCCCCAGCCCTGCGAGGGCCGCTGCTGGAACAGGCCCACCGAGTCGCGGTCGCCGTAGTTGATGTTGCGGAGCGTGGACTCCTGGATCGCCGTCGCGACCGCGATCGTCACCGCCCGCTCCGGCATCCCGCGCGTGGTCCCGACGGCGGAGATCGTCGCCGCGTTGGCCGCCTGGTGCAGGCTCATCTCGTACGTATGGTCGCCGTCGGCGGCCCGGACCACGCAGCGCGGCGCGGACTCGGTGGTGGAGGAGTCGTACTGAACGGCCAGATAACCACCCAGCGCGGCGAGCACGGTGAAGCCGGCCGCGTAGCGGAGAAGGCGGCTGCGGCGGCGACGGGCGGGGCTGGCTGTCCGGGACACGGGGCCCACCGTACTGGAGGGTACGGCCGGGAACCGATATCCAGGTGCTCCGGGACCAGCACCCGGGTCTTCCGGGACCGATACCTGGGTCCTCCGGGACCGATACCCGGGTCCTCCGGGGGCGCTACCAGGCCCTCGCCTCGGTCCTCTAGGGTCGTGGCCATGTCCGACAGCACGCTTGACCTGACCCTGGACGGCCCGGCGCTCACCGCCCGGCTCGTCGACATCCCCTCGGTCAGCGGGGAGGAGAAGGCACTCGCCGACGCGATCGAGACAGCGCTGCGCGCCCTGCCCCATCTGACCGTCGACCGCTACGGCAACAACGTCGTCGCCCGCACGAACCTCGGCCGCGCCGAGCGTGTCGTCCTCGCCGGACACATCGACACCGTGCCGATCGCCGACAACGTCCCCTCCCGCCTCGACGCGGACGGCATCCTCTGGGGCTGCGGCACCACCGACATGAAGGCCGGTGTCGCCGTCCAGCTCAGGATCGCCGCGACGGTCCCGCAGCCCAACCGCGACCTCACCTTCATCTTCTACGACAACGAAGAGGTCGCCGCCCACCTCAACGGCCTCGGCCACATCGCCACCGCGCACCCGGACTGGCTCGCCGGAGACTTCGCCGTACTCCTGGAGCCCTCCGACGGCGAGGTCGAGGGCGGCTGCCAGGGCACGCTCCGGGTCCACCTGCGGACAGCGGGCGAGCGGGCGCACTCCGCGCGCAGCTGGATGGGGTCCAACGCCGTCCACGCGGCCGCTCCGATCCTGGCGAAGCTGGCGGCGTACGAGCCGCGCCGCCCGGTCATCGACGGCCTGGAGTACCACGAGGGCCTCAACGCGGTCGGCATCGAAGGCGGCGTCGCCACCAACGTCATCCCGGACGCCTGCACCGTCGTCGTCAACTACCGGTACGCCCCCGACCGCACCGAGGAGGAGGCCATCGCCCACGTCCGCGAGGTCTTCGCCGACTGCGGCGTCGCCGAGATCGTCATCGACGACCACTCCGGCGCGGCGATGCCCGGCCTCTCGCACCCGGCCGCGAAGGCGTTCATGGAGGCGGTCGGCGGCACGGCCCGGCCCAAGTTCGGCTGGACGGACGTCTCCCGCTTCGGCGGCCTCGGCATCCCGGCGGTGAACTACGGCCCCGGCGACCCGATCTACGCCCACAAGCGCGACGAGCACGTGGTGGTCGAGAAGATCACCCACTGCGAGGACCGCCTCCGCTCCTGGCTCACCGCCTGACCGGCTGACCGCCCGACGCACGGCATTCCCCCGTACGTAACCTCCGCCGATCTACGCTGGCCGGACGCAGCACGACACGGCCCGACCCAGGACGACGCAGGTCGGTGGAGGGAGCGGAACATGGGCAACGCCGAGGACGCACGGATCCCTGAAGGCGCGGAGGTCCCCGAGGGTGCGGTGGCGCCCGAGGAACAGTGGCTGGGGCCGGTAGTGCGCCGCAGGGAGCAGGTCCAGCCCGGCACGACCGATCAGCGGCTGCTGGACTCCGAGGGCGACTCCGAGTGGGTGCACACCGACCCGTGGCGGGTGATGCGCATCCAGTCGGAGTTCGTCGAGGGCTTCGGCGCGCTCGCCGAACTGCCGAGCGCGATCAGCGTCTTCGGGTCGGCCCGCACGCCGGCCGGATCGGCGGAGTACGAGGCCGGGGTCCAGATCGGCAAGGCGCTGGTCGACGCGGGCTTCGCGGTGATCACCGGCGGCGGCCCGGGCGCCATGGAGGCCGCGAACAAGGGCGCGCGGGAGGCGAAGGGCGTCTCGGTCGGCCTCGGCATCGAGCTGCCGTTCGAGTCCGGGCTGAACCCGCACGTCGACATCGGCGTCAACTTCCGCTACTTCTTCGTCCGCAAGACGATGTTCGTGAAGTACGCGCAGGGCTTCGTGGTCCTGCCCGGCGGCCTCGGCACCCTGGACGAGCTCTTCGAGGCACTCACCCTCGTCCAGACCGGCAAGGTCACCCGCTTCCCGATCGTCCTCTTCGGCACGGCGTACTGGGGCGGCCTGGTCGACTGGCTCCGCGAAACGGTGGTGGCGGGCGGCAAGGCCTCGGAGAAGGACCTGCTGCTCTTCCACGTGACGGACGACGTGGACGAAGCGGTGACACTGGTGACGAAGGAGGTCGGACGGTAGCCGCCTTCTCGTCCCCGAGGTCTACGGCCAGGCCGGCAAAATCAAGCCCGTCCGGCGATTGAGGAGCGGGGCCCAGGGGCAGCGCCCCAGGCCCCGCCCGCCGGGCGGGCGGCAGACCTACGCCAGCCCCCGCCGCGCCACCGCCGGCTCCCGATGCCCGGCGATGGACGCCACCATGTCCAGGACCTGCCGCGTCTCCGCCACCTCATGCACCCGATACACCCGCGCCCCCAGCCACGCCGACACCGCCGTCGTCGCCAGCGTCCCGATCACCCGCTCCTTCACCGGCCGGTCCAGCGTCTCGCCCACGAAGTCCTTGTTGGACAGCGAGACCAGCACCGGCCACCCCGTCTCCGCCATCTCCTCAAGGCGACGCGTCGCCTCCAGAGAGTGCCGCGTGTTCTTACCGAAGTCGTGCCCCGGATCGATCATGACCCCGTCCGTCCGCACCCCGAGCGCCACCGCCCGCTCCGCCAGACCCACCGTCACCCGCAGGATGTCCGCCATGACGTCGTCGTACGCGATCCGGTGCGGCCGCGTGCGCGGCTCCGCGCCGCCCGCGTGCGTGCACACCAGACCCGCCCCGTACCGCGCGGCCACCTCCGCCAGCTTCGGATCGACCCCGCCCCACGCGTCGTTCAGCACATCCGCCCCGGCCTCGCAGACCGCCTCGCCCACGTCGTGCCGCCAGGTGTCCACGCTGATCACCACATCCGGGTGGCGGCGGCGGACCTCCGCGACGAACCCGACCGTGCGGCGCGCCTCCTCCTCGGCGCTGACCTCCTCGCCGGGACCGGCCTTCACCCCGCCGATGTCGATGATCGCGGCGCCCTCGGCCACCGCCTGCTCGACCCGGACGAGCGCCGGCTCGTCCCGGAACGTGGCGCCCCGGTCGTAGAAGGAGTCCGGGGTCCGGTTCACGATCGCCATGATCACCGGCTCGTGCGGCCCGAACTCCCGCCGCCCCAGCCTGAGTGCACCGCTCCGCATCCCGTGTCTCCTCCTCGAATAGCCCGCCGGCGGCCCGCCGACATCCCGCAGCCCGCCCGCGGATCGCTCGCCTGCGACCCTAAGGCCTTTCATGGTCGGCCCCGACTTTGTCAGTGCCGCATGGCACGATCGGAGCCGGTCGAGGTCTCAGCCCCCCGGGAGATGCGCGTGTTCTGGTTCTTGCTGCTCACGATGGTCGTGGTCGTCACCGCGGTCACCCTCGCGGTGGTCGGCGGTGGCGGGAGCGCCGTGCTCCAGGACGTGGAGCCCCAGCGGTTCACCGACCCGCTGCCCGCGACCCGTCCGGTCGGCCGCGCGGACGTCGAGGCGCTGCGCCTGCCGATGGCCGCGCGTGGCTACCGGATGGCCGATGTCGACGAGGCCCTCTCCCGGCTCGGCGCCGAGCTGGCCGAGCGGGACGCCCGGATCGCGGAGCTGGAGTCCGCTCTGGCCGGAGCGCAGGCGTCCGCGGTGAGCACGGGCACCGATCTGTTCAAGCGTCCGGGCGACCGGCCCGCCGAGCCGGGCGACCTGGGCAGCGGCCCGGCGGACCGCGGCGAGGAGTCCGGACGATGAGCGACGGCGGAGCCCTGCTCGCCCCGGACGGGCGGCTGCGCTGCCCGTGGGGCCTGTCCACCGAGGACTACCTCGCCTACCACGACACCGAGTGGGGCCGCCCGGTCCACGGCGACGACGTCCTCTTCGAGCGGCTCTGCCTGGAGGCGTTCCAGTCCGGCCTCTCCTGGCTGACGATCCTGCGCCGCCGCGAGACGTTCCGTACGGCGTTCGCCGGGTTCAGGATCGCCGAGGTCGCGAAGTTCACCGACACCGACCGGGAGCGGCTCCTCGCCGACCCGGGCATCATCCGCAACCGGGCCAAGGTCGACGCCACCCTCGCCAACGCGAAGGTGCTCGCCGACTGGCCGGCCGGCGAGCTGGACGAGCTGATCTGGTCGTACGCCCCCGACCCCGACGGCCGCCCCGCCCCGCGCGCACTCACCGATGTCCCCGCCGTGACACCGGAGTCCACCGCCCTCGCCAAGGAGCTCAAGAAGCGCTCGATCCGCTTCGTCGGCCCGACCACCGCCTACGCCCTGATGCAGGCGTGCGGCCTGGTCGACGACCACCTCGCGGACTGCGTGGCCCGGGGCGGCGCCACCGCCGGGTGACCGGCTACTTCCCGAGGTAGACCGGCTTCTCCTTCTTCAGGAACGCCTCCACCGCGATGGTGTGGTCCTGCGACGCGCCCGCCCGGGTCTGGAGTTCGTCCTCCTTCTCCAGCGTCTCGGCGAGCGTGTGCCCGGCGCCGTACGCCATCGACTCCTTCAGCGCCGCGTACGCCACCGTCGGCCCGTCCGCCAGCGCCCGGGCCACCTGCGCGGCCTCCTGCGCGAGCTTCTCCGCCGGCACCACCCGGTTGACCAGGCCCAGCTCGTACGCGTCCTGCGCCGAGATCGAGCGCGGGAAGAAGAGCAGATCGGCGGCGCGGCTCGGCCCGATCAGCCGCGGCAGGGTCCAGGACACGCCCGAGTCGGCGGTGAGTGCGACGCCCGCGAAAGAGGTGTTGAAGGAGGCGGTCTCGGCGACCACCCGGTAGTCGGCCGCCAGCGCGAACCCGAACCCGGCTCCGGCCGCGACACCGTTCACCCCGGCCACCACCGGCTTGGCCATCTCCGTGATCGCCCGCACGATCGGGTTGTAGTGCTCCCGCACCGTGCTCAGCGCGTTGCCGTCGCCCGCCTCACGCGTCGCCGCCAGCGTGGCGACGTGCTCCTTGAGATCCTGGCCCACGCAGAAGGCGCGCCCGGTGGCCGTGAGCAGAACCGCCCGTACGGCCAAGTCCGCGGCCGCCGCCCGCAAGGAGTCCCGGAGCGCGATCTTCGCCGCGGTGTTCATGGCGTTCATCGCGTCGGGTCGGTTGATCGTGATCGTCGCGAGACCCTCGCTCACGTCGTACAGCACGGTCGGCTCGTCGGCCATTGCGGTCCATCCCCTCACTGCTCGGGCATCGTTGCCACTGGAGGCAAGCATGGCCGACGCGGAGCGGCGCGTAGATGTGACCTGCGTCTAACAATTGGCTCTCACCTGGGGCTCCGGGGCGGCGCAGTATCGCAGCCGGATCGCCGAATTGGGTGGTTTTGAGAGAGCGCGTTGCGCAAGCGATGCAGAGCGATGTTGGTCATAGGGGTCCTTGATGCGGGATAATGGCGAAGAAGCAATGTGTTCGATGCCGGTGAGGCAGCGCCTGTCATGGGGCCGCCGGTTGCGATGAGCTGGTTTCAGGAAGGGGAACGAGCATGGCGGCCATGAAGCCGCGGACGGGCGACGGCCCGCTCGAGGTGACAAAGGAGGGGCGGGGCATCGTCATGCGCGTTCCGCTCGAAGGCGGCGGTCGGCTTGTTGTCGAGCTGACTCCGGACGAGGCCGATGCCCTCGGCGACGCGCTGAAGAAGGTCGTCGGCTGACGCGGAACGCCCATCACCTTCACCACTGCCCGGTACGGATCTCCGTACCGGGCAGTGGTGCGTTCAGAGGCGTCGTCACGGGTACGGTGCTCAGGCGCGCCGGACCGCGCAGAGCAGCCCGTCGCCGACCGGCAGCAGCGTCGGCATCAGCTCCTGGCTGTCGCGCACCGCGCGCAGCAGCTCCCGCAGCCGCAGCACCTCGGCCGGCTGCGCGGCGGAATCGACCGTACGGCCGTCGGCGAAGACGCCCTCGAAGCAGACCAGCCCGCCGGGGCGCAGCAGGCGCAACGATTCAGCGAGGCAGTCGAGACTCTCCAGCCGGTCGCCGTCGCAGAAGACGAGGTCGTACCCGCCGTCCGCGAGCCGGGGCAGTACGTCGAGGGCGCGGCCGGGGATGAAGCGGGCCCGGTTGGAGGCGAAGCCCGCCTCGCGGAACGCCTCCCGGGCGAACTGCTGGCGCTCGGGCTCCGGGTCCACCGTGGTCAGCACACCGTCGGGCCGCATCCCGTGCAGCAGGTAGATGCCGGACACGCCCGTGCCCGTGCCGATCTCCGCCACCGCCTTGGCGTCGGAGGCACCGGCCAGCAGGCGCAGCGCGGCACCGGTGCCCGGGGAGACCGAGCGGATCCCCAGCTCACGGGAGTGCTCCCTGGCCCGGTGCAGAGCTTCGTCCTCGGCGACAAAGGCGTCGGCGAGGCCCCAGCTCGTCTGCCGGTTGGCGGTAATGACCCTCTCCTGTCCCCGTAGTTGGCGCAACGGTGACTGTATCCGCTGGACCCGGGAACCCGCAGATGGGACCGGGCGTTGTGCAAGGAGTGGGGAAAGCGCAGTGACCCGGCCCGCGGATCGGACCGGTGAGCTGCGAGGACGTTCCGGGCGACGCCCGGCCCCAGCAGGGAAAAGTCTTATCCGGAGCTAACGGGCGAGGTGGCTATGGTAGGGGCTCCACTGGACACCACCAGAGCCGATAGGGGAGGTGCGGCTGCGCCTGTGGATCGGGGCGGGGTGCTGCGGCGCCTTCTCAGGTCGGCCGGTGAGCCGAAATCCGTGACCAACATTGCTGACCGTTCTTCCGAAAACTCCGCACCGACCGCGACCTTCGCCTCCGATGCGGATCAGGCGTGGACCCCGCCCTCATGGGAAGAGATCGTCAGCACGCACAGCGGTCGCGTGTACCGCCTCGCCTACCGGCTGACGGGTAACCAGCACGACGCCGAGGACCTCACGCAGGAGGTCTTCGTCAGAGTCTTCCGCTCGCTGTCGACGTACACGCCCGGCACGTTCGAGGGCTGGCTGCACCGCATCACCACCAATCTCTTCCTGGACATGGTCCGGCGCAAGCAGCGCATCCGCTTCGACTCGCTCGGCGACGACGCGGCCGAGCGGCTGCCCAGCCGTGAGCCGTCGCCGCAGCAGGTCTTCAACGACACCCACTTCGACGCCGATGTGCAGCAGGCGCTGGACACCCTCGCGCCCGAGTTCCGTGCCGCCGTCGTCCTCTGCGACATCGAGGGCCTCAGCTACGAGGAGATCGCCGCCACGCTCGGCGTGAAGCTCGGCACCGTGCGCAGCCGTATCCACCGCGGCCGCTCGCACCTGCGCAAGGCGCTCAAGCACCGTTCGCCCGAAGCCCGCGCCGAGCAGCGCTCCCTGGCGGACGCGGTCCTGGCAGGGGAGGGTGGAACGGCGTGAGTGGCACAGGTCCGACCGGTTCCACCCCCGCCGAAGCGCATCTGGGGGACCGGCTCGCCGCGCTGGTCGACGGTGAGCTCGATCACGATGCCCGCGAGCGGGTGCTCGCCCACCTGGCCACCTGCGCCCGGTGCAAGGTCGAGGCCGACGCCCAGCGCCGCCTCAAGAGCGCCTTCGCCCTGTCCGCCGTACCCTCGCCCTCCGAGGGATTCCTGGCCCGCCTGCAGGGCCTCCCCGGGGGTCCTGGCGGCGACGACACCGGTTCCGGTCGGCCGTTCGGCTCGGGCCGGCCCTTCGCCGACGAGTTCTTCACCCCGCTGGGCTCCTCCGGCTCCACCCGCCGCGACTCCGCCGTACCGCCGTCCCCGCTGGACGACTTCGGTTATCTTCCGGCGGCCCACGGCTCCACCGCCGTCCTGCCCGGCGGCACTCGCTCCGCCTTCCGCTTCCACGACGTGGCCCGGGACGCCGAGCGTTCGCCGTGGCGCGGCCGGCGTTTCGCCTTCGCCGCGGCCGGCGCCGTCTCCCTGGCGGCCATCGCACTCGGCGGCACCCTGCCGCTGGACTCCGGCCCGGACCCCCTGCTGCGCGCCGAGGGCAGCGGCAACAGCGTCATCCCGCTCGACGCGGAGACCCGCGCGGGTGGCTCCGAAGCGGCGGTCAGCCGTCGCGGCGGCGCCCAGTCGGTGGGCGGCGGTGACCGGCTGGCCGTCAACCGCTCGGCGGCCGACGTGTCGTCGACCGGAGCGTACCGACCCGCGCCCTCGCTCACCGCTCCTCCGGCATCGCCCGCTCCGGCGGTGAAGCCGCCTCTGTCGCCGCGGGCACAGACGGCGGTCCCGCCGCCGTTCTCCGCTCCGGCCCTGGGCGGGCACCCCTTCACGCTCCCGGTGCTGAACGCGTCCGTGCCGCCGCTGATACGTCCGACCGGTGGCTCCACCCCGCTCCTCGCGGCGTTGCTGGGCAGCGGATCGTCGGCGAAGGCGCTCACCCCGTCGGCGCCGCCGCAGCCCGCACCGACCAACGACCTGGCGAGCCCGCTCCTGCCGCGACGCTGACGGGAGCTGGCCGAACCACGACGGGACCCCTGCGCGGGGATTCGCAAACCTGGTTGAATTCCGGGGAGGGACGCCTCTGTGGGGCGTGCAGAGGCCAGTTGCGGGGAGAGCATGGACGACGGTAAGCCCACCGGGCCGCAGGCGAAGTGGTGGAGCCGCCCCACGGCGGCCCGCCCCGGCCGCGACGAGCCGCAGGACGCCCAGCCGGAGAGCCCCGCGCCCACCGACCACCCGCCCGCTCCCGCGCCCGCCGAGGGTCCCAGGCCGACCGACACCGCCGCGCACCCGGCCGCCCCAGCCTCCACGCCCGCCCCTGGCCAGGACCCGCACTCCTCCCTCCCCGCCGGGCTGCCGCTGCACGAGCCCGACGCCTACAGCACCCCGCCGTACGGCGGCCCCGGGCCGTGGGCGCCCGCGCCGCCGGTCCAGCGGCCGACCCCGGCCCACGGCACCCCCGTACCACCGCAGGCAGCGCCCGCACCGCAGCCGCAGGCCACCTCCGTACCACCGCAGGCAGCGCCCCTGCCGCAGCCGCAAGCCGCCTCCATACCTCCGCAGGCGCTGCAGCCGTCCTCGCAGTGGCTGCAGTACGACCCGTGGGGTGCGCCGGGGCAGCCGTTGACGCAGGTGGGGCCGCCGGCCGGCAGGGAGCCGGGGCGGCGGAAGAACCGGCGCGGCGGGGCCTTCGCCGGAATGCTGCTGCTGGCCCTGGTCGCCAGCGGGATCGGCGGCGGCGTCGGCGCGTACGTCGAGCGCACCGGCGGCCTGACCACCGTCGAGCTGCCGCAGGCGAGCCACGACAACGGCGACCGGGCGCCCGAGAGCGTCGCGGGCATCGCCGCCAGCGCTCTGCCCAGCGTGGTGACCCTGCACGTCAGCGGTACCGCCGAGTCCGGCACCGGCACCGGATTCGTCCTCGACGGCCGGGGCCACATCCTCACCAACAACCACGTCGTCGCTCCGGCCGGATCCAGCGGCGACATCACCGTCACGTTCAGCACCGGCGAGACCGCCGCCGCCGAGCTCGTCGGCAAGGACAGCGGTTACGACCTCGCCGTCGTGCGGGTCAAGGGGGTCTTGGGCCTCAAGCCGCTGCCGCTCGGCAACTCCGACAACGTCCAGGTCGGCGACCCGGTGGTCGCCATCGGCGCCCCCTTCGACCTGTCCAACACGGTCACCTCCGGCATCATCAGCGCCAAGCAGCGGCCGATCACCGCGGGCGGCGAGAAGGGCGACGGCAGCGACATCAGCTATGTCGACGCCCTCCAGACCGACGCGCCGATCAACCCGGGCAACTCCGGCGGCCCGCTCGTCGACACCCAGGCCCATGTCATCGGCATCAACAGCGCCATCCGCGCCGCCGACAGCGGCAGGGGCGCCGAGCGCGGCGGCCAGTCCGGCTCCATCGGCCTCGGCTTCGCGATACCGATCAACCAGGGCAAGCGCGTCGCCGAGGAGCTGATCAACACCGGCAAGGCCACCCACCCGGTCATCGGCGTCACGCTGGACATGAAGTTCACCGGCGACGGCGCCAAGGTCGGCACGAAGGGCGCCGGCGACGGCCCCGCGGTCACCAAGGACGGCCCGGCCGCCAAGGCGGGTATCAGATCCGGCGACGTCATCACCGAGGTCCAGGGCCAGCGGGTGCACAGCGGTGAGGAGCTGATCGTGAAGATCCGCGCCCACCGTCCGGGCGACCGGCTGGAGCTGCGGCTGACCCGAGGCGGCAAGGAGATGTCCGTCACGTTGACGCTCGGTTCGGCGAGCGGCACGTGAGCGACACGGCGAGGTACCGCCCGGACAGGTCGGCCAGGTACCGTTGAACGGGTCCGGGCACCCGTCCCACCTGGCCGGGACCGGTCGGAGAAGTCGGGATCAGGCGGAGAACACAAGGAGCAGCTAGGTGTTCAATGACATAGGCGCACTGGAGCTGCTGACGCTCGGAGTGCTGGCCGTGCTGGTCTTCGGCCCCGACAAGCTGCCCAAGCTCATCCAGGACGTCACCCGTACCATCCGCAAGATCCGTGAGTTCTCGGACAGTGCCAAGGACGACATCCGCTCGGAGCTGGGCCCGCAGTTCAAGGACTTCGAGTTCGAGGACCTCAACCCGAAGACGTTCGTCCGCAAGCAGCTGATGGACGGCAACGACGACCTGGGGCTGAAGGAGATCCGCGAGAGCTTCGACCTCCGCAAGGAGCTCTCCGACGTCACCGACGCGGTGAACGGGCGCACGCCGGCGCAGGATTCCGCCAACAGTGCGGCGAACGGATCGGCGGGCGCGTCGGCCACCTCCACCTCGCCCAGCCTCACCAAGACCGGCGACACCACTCCTGACCTGCTGAAGAAGACTCCGCAGCAGGCACAGCCCGAGAGGCCGCCGTTCGACGCGGACGCCACCTGACGCCAGGTCAATCCCGACTCGTCCGGACGGTATGGCTATTCTCCATCTGTCCGGTTGCGAGGACGCCCACGCCCGCGGGGGGCGGGCCGCTCCGGATCAGGACTGATCGAGGAGGCGGCCGCTCAGATGGAGACGACGAGTCGGGTGGATACGGACGGTGCCCCTGGCACGGTCACGGCGGAGGAGGTGCCGGCGGCCCGGCGGCGTACCGTCGACGGCTACCTGGAGGCACCTTTCTCCTGGTACGGGCTGGACGAGGCCTTCACCGGACCGCGCTGGCTGATGCAGGTCGGCACGGCGGCGGACGGCACGGTGCAGCACGGCTCCACCGGACACGGTGACGAGCCCTCGGTGAAGACGGACGGCTCCACCGCCGAGAAGGAGCGGTTCGCGGCCGTCATCACGGTCGCCGCCAGCCCCGTCAGACGCAGCGGTGACGGTACGGGTGTCCTGGACGCCACCACGGTCTCCTCGGCCGCCTGGCTGGCCGGCTCGGGCCTGCTGGCGTACACCTGGCCGCCGCAGATGGACCACACGCTGCGCGACGACTGGCTGGACCAGCAGACCGAGACGGCGTTCACCCTCGCCGACGACCTCGGCTCCGCGCCGTGGTCGAAGCTCTCCCTGCCGGTGGACGGCGTTCCGGTGGAGTTCCACTACCGGGAGTCCGAGTTCGGCTGGGTGCTGGCCGGGTCGGCGCACGAAGGTGTGCACATCGGGGCGTACGGGCGGGGGATGAGTGCGTATGGTCTCGGGTTCGCGGTGATCAAGGACATCACGGACTACGCGTAGACCGAAGCCGTCCTCAAGCGCCGGACGGGCTGGATGTGCTCGGCCTCGTCCGGCGCCGGGGCGGAGAAGATGTCCTCGAGCGCCGGACGGGCTGGGTCAGGTCAGAACTTGTTGCGCGGGGTGATTCCCAGCGACATTCCCGACAGGCCGCGCTGGCGGCCGCCCAGCTTCTCCGCGATTCCGCGCAGCGCCTTGCCGGCCGGCGAGTCCGGGTCGGACAGGACGACCGGCTTGCCCTCGTCGCCGCCTTCGCGCAGCCGTACGTCGATCGGGATCGAGCCCAGCACCGGCACCTCGGCGCCGACCGTCCGGGTCAGGCCCTCCGCCACCCGGGCGCCGCCGCCCGAACCGAAGACGTCGACCATCTCGTCGCAGTGCGGACACGGCATGCCCGACATGTTCTCCACGACGCCGACGATCTTCTGATGCGTCTGTACGGCGATGGAACCGGCCCGCTCCGCCACCTCGGCCGCCGCCTGCTGCGGGGTCGTGACGACCAGGATCTCCGCGTTCGGCACGAGCTGTGCCACGGAGATCGCGATGTCACCGGTGCCCGGCGGCAGGTCGAGCAGCAGGACGTCCAGGTCACCCCAGAACACATCGGCGAGGAACTGCTGGAGCGCCCGGTGCAGCATCGGGCCGCGCCACACCACGGGCGCGTTGCCCGGCGTGAACATGCCGATGGAGATGACCTTCACGCCGTGCGCGGACGGCGGCATGATCATGTTCTCGACCTGGGTGGGCTTGCCGTCGGCGCCGAGCATCCGGGGCACGCTGTGGCCGTAGATGTCGGCGTCCACGACGCCGACCTTCAGCCCGTCGGCCGCCATCGCCGCCGCGAGGTTCACCGTCACCGAGGACTTGCCGACGCCGCCCTTGCCGGAGGCGACCGCGTACACGCGGGTCAGTGAGCCGGGCTGGGCGAAGGGCACCTCGCGCTCGGCGGTGCCGCCGCGCAGCGAGCTCGCCAGCTCCTTCCGCTGCTCGTCGCTCATGACATCGAGCGTGACCTCCACGCGGGAGACACCCTCGACGCGGGCGACCGCGTCCGTCACGTTCCTGGTGATCGTGTCGCGCATCGGGCAGCCGGAGACCGTGAGATACACCGTGACAGCGACTACACCGTCAGGATCGATCTCGACCGATTTCACCATGCCCAGCTCGGTGATCGGGCGGTGGATCTCCGGGTCGTTCACTGTCGCCAGTGCCTCAAGCACCGCGTCTTCCGTAGCCATACAGACGATGTTACGGCGCCGGGCCCTGCGGGCGGGTAACCCGTCAGCGGTCGCCTTCGTCACTCTCGGACGTGAGGAGGATCTGCCGGTCCTCCATGTCCCGCACCATGTCCTGGAGCTCGGAGCGGATCCAGTCCCGGGTGGCGACCTCGCCGAGGCCCATCCGCAGTGCCGCGATCTCCCGGCTGAGGTACTCGGTGTCGGCGATGGACCGCTCGTTCTGCTTGCGGTCCTGCTCGTGGGTGACCCGGTCCCGGTCGTCCTGCCGGTTCTGCGCCAGCAGGATCAGCGGAGCCGCGTACGAGGCCTGGAGCGAGAGCATCAGGGTCAGGAAGATGAACGGGTACTCGTCCCAGCGCAGCTCCTTCGGCGCCCAGACGTTCCACGCCACCCAGATGATGATGATCAGCGTCATCCAGACGATGAACCGGCCCGTCCCGAGGAACCGCGCGATCCGCTCGGAGAACCGGCCGAACGCCTCGGGGTCGTACTCCGGCAGCAGCCGGCGCCGCGGCGACTTCGGCTGGTCGATCCGGGTGCGCGGCGGGCGCATCAGGCCCGAGGAGCCCGTCGAGGCGGCCTTCGCCCTCTCCTCACCGGCCATGGCGGATGCCCCCCTCGCCGTGGAAGTCGGTCTCGCGCCAGTCCTCGGGCAGCAGGTGGTCCAGGACGTCGTCCACCGTCACCGCGCCCAGCAGCGAGCCGCTCTCGTCCACCACGGGCGCCGAGACCAGGTTGTACGCGGCCAGATAGCTGGTCACGGTCGGCAGCGGGGTGTCCGGGGGCAGCGGGACCAGGTCGCTGTCGACGATGGAGCTGACCAGCGTGAACGGCGGATCGCGCAGCAGCCGCTGGAAGTGCACGGTGCCCAGGTACTTGCCGGTCGGCGTCTCGTCGGGCGAGCGGCACACGTACACCTGTGCGGCGAGCGCCGGCGACAGGTCCTGCTGACGGACCCGGGCGAGCGCGTCGGCCACCGTGGCGTCCGGGCGCAGCACGATCGGCTCGGTCGTCATCAGACCGCCCGCCGTCCGCTCCTCGTACGCCATCAGCCGCCGTACGTCGGCGGCGTCGTCCGGCCGCATCAGGGTCAGCAGCCGCTCCTTGTCCTCCTCGGGCAGCTCCGAGAGCAGGTCGGCCGCGTCGTCCGGGTCCATCGCCTCCAGGACGTCGGCGGCCCGCTCCTCCTTGAGCTTGCCGAGGATCTCCACCTGGTCGTCCTCGGGCAGCTCCTCCAGGACGTCGGCCAGCCGGTCGTCGTCGAGCGCGGCGGCCACCTCGACCCGGCGCTTCGGCGAGAGGTGGTGCAGGGCGTTGGCGACGTCGGCCGGGCGCAGCCGCTCGAAGGTGGCGACCAGGCTCTCGGCGCCCTGTCCGTGCTCCTCCAGCGAGAAGCCGCTGACCGCCGACCACTCCACCGTCAACGTCTCGCCCTTGCGGCGCAGCGCCCCGCCGCGCCCCTTGCGGACGAAGTACTTGTCGATCTCCCAGTCCCGGCGGGCCGGCAGCTGCTGGATCGCCACGTCCAGGACGGTGACCTCCGTCTCGGTCTCCACCAGCCGCACGCGGCGGTCGAGGAACTCGCCGAGGACGAGCCGTTCGGTGGGCCGCTGCTCGAAGCGCCGCATGTTGACCACGCCGGTCGTGATGACCTGGCCCGACTCGACGCCCGTCACGCGGGTCATCGGCAGGAAGATCCGCCGCCGGCTGACCACCTCGACGACCAGGCCCAGGATGCGCGGCGGCCGTCCGCCGACCCGCAGCATCGCCACCAGATCGCGGACCCGGCCGACCTGGTCCCCGTTCGGATCGAACACGGGTACTCCGGACAGGTGCGAGACGAAGACCCTGGGGGCTCCTGCCGCCATGCTCCGCCTCCTTGTCGCTCTCGTCGCTCCGGTCCGGCCGACGCTGTCGCGGACCAGCGCGTTCCGCCGTACGCGGACAGCCGTACGCCATGATCAGGCTAGCCCCTGCCGTGGTGGCGCGCCCCGGCGGACCCGTCCGTACGGCTGGCTGCCGGACGGCGCGCGGACCCCGGGTACGCTGCGCTCTGCCCCCGATCGCCGTTGAGAGGCAGAACACCCGTGACCTCTTTTGCCCCGGCCGTCCGGAATCATCGCCGGACCGCGCTCGCTGTCGTGCTCTGCGGCGGGCTCGTCGCGGCCCTCACCGCCTGCGCGGGTGAGGACCCGGACAAGGGGACCAACGGGGTCGGGAAACTCTCGGCCGAGCAGATCGACACCAAGGCCAGAGCGGCGGCCGACAGCGCGGACGGCGTGCGGCTGGCGGGCACGCTGGTCAGCAAGGGCGGCACCTACATGCTGAACATGAAGCTCAGCGACATGGGCGGCACGGGCTCGGTCTCCTCCAAGAAGCGGAGCTTCGTCCTCCTGCGGATCGAGGACGAACTCTTCATCAAGGCCGACGCCGACTTCTGGCTGCACGAGGAGGACGGCAAGGCGGGCCGCTCCGACCAGGAGGCCGCCGAGAAGCTGGGCGGCAAGTACGTGAAGGTGCCCGAGGACGACCCCAGCTACCGCCAGCTGCGCGGCTTCACCGACAAGAAGGTGCTCCTCGACGGCCTGCTGACGCTGCACGGCACCTTGAACAAGGGCGCCCGGGACACCGTCACCGGCCACCGCACCATCCAGCTCCTCGGCGGCAAGGGCGAGGGCGGCGCGCTGGACGTGTCGCTGGAAGGCAAGCCGTATCCGGTACGGGTGGCGCGCGGCGGCGGCGGAGGCACCGTCACGCTGGCCGACTGGGGCCGCGCGGTCGCGCTGGAGGCCCCGCAGGACGACGACACCGTCGACTACGGCGGCAAGCTCCCCAAGTCCTCCGGCTGAGCGGCCTTCTCAGTCCTTCCGGCGCCGCTTCAGCAGCAGCCGCGGCAGCGCGGCCGGTACGGGCCGCCTCGTGGTCGCCGCGGTCGGCAGCGGAGCGGCGGCCAGCGAGGTGTCCGGCAGCTCGGTGGTGACCGACTCGGGCGTCAGGCGCACCACCGCGCACTCCCGCGCCCACCGCTCCGTCATCACCTCGGCGTCCGGCGCGTTGAGCCGCTTGCCCTTCAGCTCGGCGACGGCCGCCTCCCACTCCTCGGAGTGCGGCACCAGCACCCGTACCGCCGCCGTCCAGGCGACCAGCCGGCCGCCCTTGTCCTTGCTGCGCACGGTCACCTCGGCGCTCCCGCCGTCGGTGAGGCCCTCCGGCAGCGGCTGTTCGCCCGGACCGTCCCCGACGAGGTGGGCCGCGCCTTCGTGCCAGACGTGCCACACCGCGCGGGCGGGCCCGGTGGCCCGGACCCAGACGAGGCCGGACTTCTTCGTGGCCTCCTCGACGAGGGCCTTCTCCAGCAGCGCGTCGGCAGCATCAGTCATGGGCGGGAGCATAGGTCCTCCCGCGCTCACAGCCAGCCGTTGCGCTTCAGGATGCGATGGATGGAGAAACAGACCGCCGCGATGACGCCCAGCACCAGCGGATAGCCGTACTTCCACTCCACCTCGGGCATGTAGTCGAAGTTCATGCCGTAGACCCCGCAGATCATCGTCGGTACGGCGATGATCGCCGCCCAGGAGGTGATCTTGCGCATGTCCTCGTTCTGCGTGACGGACGCCTGCGCCAGATTGGCCTGGAGGATCGAGTTCAGCAGCTCGTCGAAGCCGATGACCTCCTCCTGGACCCGGGCGAGGTGGTCGGCGACATCGCGGAAGTACTTCTGGATGTCCGGGTCGATCAGCCGCATCGGCCGCTCGCTCAGCAGCTGCATCGGCCGCAGCAGCGGCGAGACGGCCCGCTTGAACTCCAGCACCTCCCGCTTGAGCTGGTAGATCCGTCCCGCGTCCGAACCGCGTTGCCCGCCCTTGGCCGGCGTGGAGAAGACGTCGATCTCCACCTCGTCGATGTCGTCCTGCACCGCCTCCGCCACCGCGATGTACCCGTCGACCACATGGTCGGCGATGGCGTGCAGCACGGCGGACGGGCCCTTGGCCAGCAGCTCCGGGTCGTCCTGGAGGCGGTGGCGCAGCGCGCGCAGTGAGCCCTGGCCGCCGTGCCGGACGGTGATGACGAAGTCCCGGCCAGTGAAGCACATCACCTCGCCGGTCTCCACGACCTCGCTGGTCGCGGTCAGTTCGGCGTGCTCCACGTAGTGGATGGTCTTGAAGACGGTGAAGAGCGTGTCGTCGTACCGCTCCAGCTTGGGCCGCTGGTGCGCGTGGACGGCGTCCTCCACGGCGAGCGGGTGGAGCCCGAACTCCCGCGCGATGCCCGCGAATTCCTCCTCGGTCGGCTCGTGCAGCCCGATCCAGGCGAAGCCGCCCTTCTCGCGCACCTCCAGCATCGCCTCGCGCGGCGTCGGGGTCGCGGCGCCGTCCAGCCGGCTGCCGTCGCGGTAGACCGCGCAGTCGACGACGGCGCTGGAGGCGGACGGGTCACGGGTGGTGTCGTACGCGCTGTGCGGAGCGCTGTTCTTACGGAGGGAGGGACGCAGGGACGGGCGCACGGCAGCGCGCAGGTCACGGATCATCGACATGGCTGGCTCCTTCACGGAGGGCCGTCGGCGAGGGCGTGGAACAGCCCGGAATGGGGACGTGCGCTCACGTCCGCAAAGCGGGCTCCACCGCGCGGGCGCGATGACGGCGTTCGCAACAGACAGGCAAAAGGGTGTTCGCAACAGACAGGCAGAGAACGAAAGACTCTTCCGCGGATTTCCTGGTGCTCTTCGCGGTGCGAACGACCGTCACCGGGCCGCCGGCGGATGCCGGCGAGGCGTCAGGTCAACGGGAAGTTCAGCGGGAACAGCGGTACGCGGAAGGGTGATCGGTACTGCACGGTCGACTTGGATCCATGGCAGTCCCCACCTCCTCCGGCCGGTCCCCCGTGGGGGACGACGTGTCGTCGGGACGGAGAGCGACGCTTCTGCGTGCTGTCCCGACTGGCGGCCAGGCTATCAGCCGCTCCGGAGCGGATCCCTTACTTTGCCCACTCCATGCGCAATCTATGCTCGCCGGATGGCAGAAATTCTCGCTCTCGTCGAAGCCCGGCTCCGCTCGGCCCTCGGAGAACCGGACGCCCGCGCCGATGTGACGTTCCTCGGTACGGACCGTATCGAGGTGCTCCGCTTCCTCGACGGCGATGTGGTGCGCTACGCCACGCTCGGCATGTCCGCCCAGCCCATGGCCGACCCCACGTCACCGCTCGCCGACCCGGTGAAGGGCCCGCGCGCCGAGCTGGTCCTGTCGGTACGGGCCGGGCTCGCCGACACCGACCAGGTGCTGCGGCCGCTCGCCGTGCTGGCCGCCTCACCGCAGGTCGAAGGGCTCATCGTGGCGCCGGGCGCGTCGCTGGACCTCGGCGATCCGCTCTGGCCCGGTGCGCCGTTCACCTCGGTGCTGGTGGCGGAGTCCGGCGGGCTGGTGGAGGACCTGGAGCTGGACGAGCCGATGGACCCGGTCCACTACCTGCCGCTGCTGCCGATGACCCCCAACGAGGCCGCCTGGAAGCGGGTGCGCGGCGCGCAGGAGCTCCAGGAGCGGTGGCTGACGCACGGCATGGACCTGCGCGACCCGCTGCGCACGTCCGTACCGCTGGACTGAGGTCCTTACCTGCGACCCTCACCGGTCGGCGAAGACCGTCACGCTGTCCTCCAGCGCGTGGACCGGCTCCAGCTCCTCGGCCTCGTGGACCAGCGCCGTACGCCGTACGCCGACGACGGCCGCGCCGACCAGCGCGGCGACGGCTGCCACCACGAACGGGATGTGGACGTCGCTCCACTCCTCGATCTTCGGAGCGAGGAAGGGCGCGGCGGCCGCGGCGAACCAGCGGACGAAGTTGTATCCGGCGCTCGCCACCGGGCGCGGCGCGTTCGAGACGCCGAGGGCCAGTTCGGTGTAGACGGTGTTGTTCATGCCGATGAAGGCACCGGAGACGATCGTGGCGACGATGGCCGTCGTGTGGTTGCCGTAACCGAGGACCAGCAGGTCGGCGGCGAGCAGCACCAGCGAGGCGCCGAGTACCTTGAGCGAGCCGAAGCGGCGCTGGAGGCGCGGAGCGACGAGCACGGAGAAGACCGCGAGCAGCAGGCCCCAGGCGAAGAAGACCGCGCCGGACTTGTACGGGGTCATGTCCAGGACGAACGGCGTGAACGCCAGGATCGTGAAGAACGCGTAGTTGTAGAAGAAGGCCGAGGCCGCCACCGAGGCCAGTCCGCCGTGGCCCAGCGCCTTCACCGGGTCGAGCAGCGAGGTCCTGACGGCGGGCTTCGGCTGCTCCTTGAGGAACGCGGCGATGCAGAGGAAGCCGATCGCCATCAGCGCCGCCGTACCGAAGAACGGGTAGCGCCAGCTGGCGTCGCCGAGCAGCGCGCCGAGCAGCGGCCCGCACGCCATGCCGAGGCCGAGCGCCGACTCGTACAGCAGGATCGCCGCGGAGCTGCCGCCCGCCGCCGCTCCGACGATCACCGCGAGCGCGGTGGAGACGAAGAGTGCGTTGCCCAGGCCCCAGCCGGCCCGGAAGCCGACGAGTTCGGTGACGGAGGACGAGGTGCCGGAGAGCGCGGCGAAGACGACGACGAGCGCGAGGCCGGCGAGCAGGGTCTTGCGGCCGCCGATGCGGCTGGAGACGAAGCCGGTGACGAGCATGGCGACGGCGGTGATCAGGAAGTACGAGGTGAAGAGCAGCGACACCTGACTCGGTGTGGCGTCCAGCCCCTGGGCGATGGACGGCAGGATCGGGTCCACCAGGCCGATCCCCATGAACGCGATCACCGAGGCGCCCGCCGTGGCCCAGACGGCCTTCGGCTGGCGCAGGATGCTCGGCGCCGCGGCCCCTTCGTCGAACGGGTCCTCTCCTGACACGGACTGACCTCCGGACACGGACTGTTCTCCTGACACGGACTGACCTCCTGGCATGGGCTGAGCTCCTTCTCTCCTTCAAGTCGATGCGTCATGCACAGAATAAGTTAGGCACACTAATAAATGCAAGCTACATCTATTTTCGCCGGTCGCAGCCACGCTGCGGACGGGTGATCGTCCTTGACGCGGCGACCGGCGGGGAGGACCGTGGGGCTCTATGAGGGGCGAACCCAGTTGCCCGAAGTGCGGTGGCCGGGTCAGGGCGCCCGGTCTTTTCGCCGACGCCTGGCAGTGCTCCGCGCACGGCCAGGTGCACCCGATGCAGCCGGTCGTCCCGCCAAGCGTCGAGGCCCTCGGCGTCGTGGTGCACCGCTCGCAGGTGCCCGTCTGGATGCCGTGGCCGCTCCCCGTCGGCTGGCTGTTCACCGGTGTGGCCAGCGCCGGCGACGACCGCAGCGGCGGCCGCGCGACCGTGGTGGCCTGCTCGGGTCCGGGTCCGCTGGGCGGCATGGGTGAGCTGCTGCTCGTCGCGGAGGAGCTGGGTGTCGGACTCGGTGCGCGGTACGCCGGGATCGAGGGCCTCGACCCAGGACATCACCTGAACGTCGACTCCGCGCCCGACGCCAAGGTGCACGCCGCCGGCCGTCCTGCACCGCTCTGGCACGTCCGCAACGCCCCGGAGGACCGGGCGGTCTTCGCCGGCGAGGCGCGCGGGCTGTGGCTGTGGGCGATCCTGTGGCCGGAGCAGTCGGGACTGCTGCTGTACGACGAGCTGGTGCTGACCGACCTGCGGGACGCCGGGGAAGAGGTGGACCTGGTCCCGTGCGGCGCGCTGACTCCGCGCCTGCTGGCCGCGCCGGAGGCGCCGCCGCGGCAGGGGCCGGGCGAGCGCTAGATCACGCCGGAGCAGGGCCGATCCCGGCCTGGGGCCTGGCGTGCGGCGGTTACCCTTGAGCGGTCCCCCGTCCGCCCGCGAGCCCTGGAGTCAGCCGTCGTGCGTATCGACCTGCACACCCACTCCACCGCGTCGGACGGTACGGACACCCCCGCCGAGCTGGTCGCGAACGCCGCCGCCGCGGGTCTGGACGTCGTCGCGCTCACCGACCACGACACCGTCGGCGGCCACAAGCAGGCCATCGACGCGCTGCCCGAAGGGCTCACCCTCGTCACCGGCGCCGAGCTCTCCTGCCGCGTCGACGGCGTGAGCATGCACATGCTGGCGTACCTCTTCGATCCCGCCGAACCCGAGCTGGAGCGCGCCCGCGAACTGGTCCGCGACGACCGGGTGCCGCGCGCCCAGGAGATGGTCCGCAAGCTCCGGGCGTTCGACGTGCCCATCAGCTGGGAGCAGGTCGCCCGGATCGCCGGGGACGGCTCGGTCGGCCGTCCGCACGTCGCCGCCGCTCTCGTCGAAGCGGGCGTGGTGGACACGGTCTCCGACGCCTTCACGCCCGACTGGCTCGGCAACGGCGGCCGGGCGTTCGCCGAGAAGCACGAGTTCGATCCCTTCGAGGCGGTCCGGCTCGTCAAGGCGGCCGGCGGCGTCACCGTCTTCGCCCACCCCGGCGCCACCAAGCGCGGTGCGACGGTCCCCGAGACCACGATCGCCGCGCTCGCCGCCGCGGGACTCGACGGCATCGAGGTCGACCACATGGACCACGACGAGCCGACCAGGGCCCGGCTGCGCGGCCTCGCCCGCGAGCTGGGACTCCTGCCGACCGGCTCCAGCGACTACCACGGCAGCCGGAAGACCGTCGGGCTCGGCGAGTACACCACCGACCCCGAGATCTACGGCGAGATCACCCGGCGCGCCACGGGAGCCTTCCCGGTGCCGGGCGCGGGCGGAACCGCCCGCCGGTAGGCCCCACGCTCTCCACCGCACCACGTCCCACTCCTCGCGCGCCCCTCCTGTCTGCCGTCGTACGCCGACGCCGGACCGGCCGGGCCCGTGCGCTCCCGTACCGCCCGCTCATCTCTCGCAAGGCTCACTGTGTTCGACGTCGCTGTCTTCGGATCACTCTTCCTCACCCTTTTCGTGATTATGGATCCGCCCGGAATCACCCCGATCTTCCTGGCCCTCACCGCGGGCCGCCCTGCCAAGGTGCAGCGCAGGATGGCGCTCCAGGCCGTCGCGGTCGCCTTCGGCGTGATCGCCGTCTTCGGTCTGCTCGGCCAGCAGATCCTCGACTATCTGCACGTCTCCGTGCCCGCTCTGATGATCGCGGGCGGTCTCCTGCTGCTGCTCATCGCGCTGGACCTGCTGACCGGCAAGACGGACGAGCCGACGCAGACCAAGGACGTCAACGTGGCGCTCGTACCGCTGGGCATGCCGCTGCTGGCCGGTCCCGGTGCGATCGTCTCGGTCATCCTGGCCGTGCAGCACGCCGACGGCCTCGGCGGCCAGCTCTCCGTCTGGTCGGCGATCGCGGCCATGCACGTGGTGCTCTGGCTCGCGATGCGCTACTCGCTGGTGATCATCCGGATCATCAAGGACGGCGGTGTGGTCCTGGTGACCCGGCTCGCCGGGATGATGCTCTCGGCCATTGCCGTACAGCAGATCATCAACGGCGTCACGCAGGTCATCCAGACCTCCTGAGCCCGTCCCCGCACACCACAGCGCCCCCGCACGGTCCTTCCGTGCGGGGGCGCTTCGTCTTTAGCGGCGCAATGCGTGATCAGGCGTCAATGTGCGGAAGCCCATGACCCATGAAGCGTTACGAGGCCGAGCTGTCGGCCGGCCGGATGTAGATGCGCTGGCCTATGGCGGCGGCCTTCTGCACGATCCGGTTGACGGAGGCGGCGTCCACGACGGTGCTGTCCACGGCGGTACCGTCGACGTCGTCGAGTCGCATGATCTCGAAGCGCATGGGGCTTCCCTTCGTCTGATCCTCCTGCTGGAGAACTTCTGGCGCGGGCGATACGGCTTACCCGCGAGGATAGGAACGCGAGGCTTCCCTCGCGTTCCACGAGTGTTACAACGGCTTGCCTGGTACAAACATTCCCTACGCTAAGGAAATTTTTTGGATGTCTAAGTACCCGGCGGATATCGTCGAGCGTCTGGACCGCACCAACGAGCTGCTCCAGCGCATGCTCGTGGAGGTCTCCAAGACCCCTTCCACCCACGCCATCTTCGTGGACGCGGGCTATGTGTACGCCGCGGCCGGGCTGCTCGTCACCGGCACCGAGGACCGCCGCTCCTTCGATCTCGATGCCGAAGGGCTGATCGAGGCCTTCATCGACCGGGCCCGCACGATCTTCGCGGACAGCCGGCTGCTGCGCGTGTACTGGTACGACGGGGCCAGGCGCCGCATCCACACCACCGAGCAGCAGGCCATCGCCGAACTCCCGGACGTCAAGGTGCGGCTCGGCAACCTCAACGCCAACAACCAGCAGAAAGGCGTCGACTCGCTGATCCGCACCGACCTGGAATCGCTGGCCCGGCACCGCGCCATCAGCGACGCGGCCCTCATCGGCGGTGACGAGGACCTGGTCTCGGCGGTCGAGGCGGCCCAGGGCTACGGCGCCCGCGTCCACCTCTGGGGCATCGAGGCCGGCGAGGGCCGCAACCAGGCCGAACCGCTGCTCTGGGAGGTCGACAGCCAGCGCACGTTCGACCTGGACTTCTGCCGCCCCTACGTCACCCGGCGCCCGGTCACGACGTACGAGGACGACACCCCGGCACCCTCACGCGAGGACGTCCGCTTCGTCGGCGCCCAGATCGCCGCCGCCTGGCTCGCCGCCCGCGGCCGCGAATCCCTCGCCGACCTGCTGCCCGGCCACCCCTACCTGCCGGGCTCGGTCGACCAGGACCTGCTGGTGGAGGCCGAACGTCTCCTCCAGCACTCGCTACGTGGCCACGCGCACCTGCGCCGGGCCCTGCGCGACGGCTTCTGGCAGCACCTGCAGTCGCAGTACTGAGCCTCAGGCGGTTTCCTGGGCGTCGGGAACGGTGTCCCAGAACGCGGCGAGCGCCTCGGCCGTCTCGTGCGGGCGGGCGGTGTTGGGGGAGTGCTCGGCGCCGCCGATCGTGGTGCGGTGCGCGCCGAGCCGCCGGGCCATCGCGTCGAACTGCTCCACCGGCCATACGTCGTCGCGCTCGCCGGACAGGACGTGGACGGGAAGCTTGAGAGCGGCCAGCTCGTCCACCCGGTCCGGTTCGGCGGAGAGCTGGGCGCCGGTGGCGATCAGCTGCGCCGGGTTGTGGCGCAGCCACCGCCGGCGCATGTCCTCGCCGTCGCCGGTGTCCGCCTCCTGCGGTGGATCCAGGGCCCGCATCGCCTGCCACACCTCCTCCATGGAGAGCACGGAGAGCGCGTCGCTCAACATCTTCACCTTGTCCCGCTGGCCGGCGACGATCTCGGCCGGGCCGGAGGACATCAGCGTCAGCGAGCGGAACGGGGTGGCGTCGAGCAGGACGGCCGCGCGGGAGATCTGGCCACCGAGCGAGTGACCGAGCAGGTGCAGCGTCCCGTCACCTCCGGTCAGCGCGGCGGCCTGAGCCAGCACATCGCGCGCCAACTCTCCTTGCCCGTAGGCCTCTTGACGCTCCGGCCCCTCCGACTCGTACTGCCCGCGACCGTCCACGGCGACGACCCGGTACCCGGCCGCGCACAGCGGTTCGAGCAGCGCGACGAAGTCCTCCTTGCTGCCGGTGTACCCGGGCAGCAGGAGTGCGGTGGCGCGTGCGGGAGCGGTGGCCGGCACGGCGTCCAGGACGGCGAAGTCGCCGCGCTCGGTACGCAGGACACGGGAGGTGGCGCAGGCGGGCGGCGTGAAGGTGGGCGGGCGGCTCATGGAGCGAGGCTATCGCCGCGGTGGGCGTGGGGCACGACCGGGCGGGCGGGTCTCCGTGGCGCGGTGCGGCCGGGTGCCCGTGCCGAGGCGCCGTGTCCTGGCAGCGAGGAGGCCCCGGCCCCCGCGTCTGCGGGGGCCGGGGCCGGGGCCTCGAGCGGTCTCGCCGGACCGTCAGCTCTCGGTCGTCACCGTGGCCTTGCCGGCGGCGCGGGTGGCGCGGCGGCGGCGGGGCTTCGCCTCGGCGGCGGCCTCGCTCACCACGGCCTCGGCCTCGGAGACCACGGCGGCCTCCTGGGTCGCGGTCGAGGTGACGCTGCGGGTCGCCCGGCGGCGCGGCTTGGCCTCGGCCTCGGCGGCGGCCGGAGCCTCCGGCGTAACGGCTTCGGCAGGGGCCGTGGCCTTCGCCCGCGACGCCCTCTTCGGCTTCGACGCGGCCTCCGCACCGGCCTCGGCCTTGGCGGCCTTGGACGCCTTGGGAGCAGCCTCCGCCTTCGGCTTCGACTCCGCCTTCGGCCGGCTGGTGGCGCGGGCCGGGCGGCGGGTCTTCGACTGGGGCTCCGGCTCGGAGGCCGGCGCGATCTGGAAGTCCACCTCGTCGGCGGGCTTCACGATCCGGGCGCGGCGGCGCGGCTTGGTCGCGACCGGCTCGGCGACCGGCTCCGCGATGCCCGCGGCGGCGGCCACGGTCTGGAACCCGGCTTCCGCCGGAGCGGCGGCGGCCGGAACCTGCGCCACGGCCTCGGCCACCGGCATCGCGGCGGCGCGGCTGCGACGGCGGCGCGGCTTGGCCTCGGCGACGGTCTCCGCGACCGGCTCGGCCTCGACCACAGCGGCCACGGTCTCGGCAGCCGTGGCCACCGGAGCGGCAGCCACCTGGGCCGGAGCCTCGGCGACCGCCACAGCCGTCTCGGCCACAGCCGTCTCGGCCACGGCCTCGGCGGCGCTCACCCGCGTACGGCGACGGCGGCGCGGCGTGCGCGGCGCCTCGGCGGCCTCGTCACCGGCCGGAGCGACCGGCGTGGCCTCCTTGGCGGGCGCGGGCACCGTCGCGGCGCCCTCGGCGGCGGACCCACCACGGGTGCGGCGGCGCTGACGCGGCGTACGCGTACGCGGCTCGCGCTCCTCGCGGGCCGGAGCCGGCGCGGTGGACTTGCGGCCGCGGCCACCGGTCTCGCCGAGGTCCTCGACCTCCTCCGCCCGCAGACCGGCACGGGTCCGGTCGGCACGCGGCAGCACACCCTTGGTACCCGCCGGGATGCCGAGCTCCTCGAAGAGGTGCGGCGAGGTGGAGTACGTCTCCGGCGGGTCCGGGAACTTCAGGTCCAGCGCCTTGTTGATCAGCTGCCAGCGCGGGATGTCGTCCCAGTCGACCAGCGTGATCGCGATGCCCTTGGCGCCCGCGCGGCCGGTGCGGCCGATGCGGTGGAGGTAGGTCTTCTCGTCCTCCGGCGACTGGTAGTTGACGACGTGGGTCACACCCTCGACGTCGATGCCGCGCGCGGCGACATCGGTGCAGACGAGGACGTCGACCTTGCCGTTGCGGAAGGCGCGCAGCGCCTGTTCGCGGGCGCCCTGGCCCAGGTCGCCGTGGACCGCGCCGGAGGCGAAACCGCGCTTCTCCAGCTGCTCGGCGATGTCGGCGGCCGTCCGCTTCGTACGGCAGAAGATCATCGCGAGCCCGCGGCCGTCGGCCTGGAGGATGCGCGAGAGCATCTCCGGCTTGTCCATGTTGTGCGCGCGGTAGACGTGCTGGACCGTGTTCTTGACGGTCGTGCCCTCGTCGTCGGGCGAGGTGGCGTTGATGTGCGTCGGCTGCGACATGTAGCGGCGGGCGAGGCTGATGACGGCACCGGGCATGGTGGCCGAGAACAGCATCGTCTGGCGCTTGGGCGGCAGCATCGTGATGATGCGCTCGACGTCGGGCAGGAAGCCCAGGTCCAGCATCTCGTCGGCCTCGTCGAGGACGAGCCCGCGGATGTGGGAGAGGTCGAGCTTGCGCTGGCCCGCCAGGTCCAGCAGACGGCCCGGGGTGCCGACGATCACGTCGACGCCCTTCTTGAGGGCCTCGACCTGGGGCTCGTAGGCCCGGCCGCCGTAGATCGCGAGAACGCGGACGTTACGTACCTTGCCGGCGGTCAGCAGGTCGTTGGTGACCTGCTGGCACAGCTCACGGGTGGGGACGACGACGAGCGCCTGCGGCGCGTCGGTCAGCTGCTCGGGCGTGGCGCGTCCGGCCTCGACGTCGGCGGGGACGGTCACGCGCTCCAGGAGCGGGAGCCCGAAGCCGAGCGTCTTTCCGGTGCCGGTCTTGGCCTGGCCGATGACGTCGGAGCCGGAGAGCGCTACGGGAAGCGTCATCTCCTGGATGGGGAAGGGGGACATGATGCCGACTGCCTCGAGGGCTTCGGCCGTTTCGGAAAGAATGCCGAGGTCGCGGAACGTAGTCAGGGTGCTGCCTCTTCTGTGAGACGCGGTCCGAGGCGAACGCTGGGGGTCGTACCGTGCCGGGGTTGGTCATCCGGCCGTGGATGGGCCGGGTGGCGCGGGACCACTGCCGTCGCTCGAGCGCTCGTGCCGCTGAGGGGGCCCCTCATCTGCAGTCGTACGTGTCGTACGCACCGCGTGGAGGGCTGTCGGGTCGGAGCCGATCGGGCCACCGACCGGGCATCCTCATTCAAAGGACGCGCCCCTGGCACAGGAAAATGCTCAGTAAGCGCAATACCACTGTACCCCGGATTCGCGCATGTGTGTTGGACGAATTCATCGGATCGGTGTGATGTCCGCTTCTCGCCGGGCCGTTCCGTCCCTCGTCCGGCGGGCTATTGTGCGGTTCATGGAGACGCCTGACAACGCCACTGACCACCCCGAAGAAGCGCCCGGAGCGACCGGAATCGCCGCCCAGGACTGGGCCACCGCCTCCGCGGAGCCGCAGTACCGCGCCGCCGTCGTGGACCTGCTGGGCGCCCTCGCCTACGGCGAGCTGGCGGCCTTCGAGCGCCTCGCCGAGGACGCGAAACTCGCGCCGACCCTCGGGGACAAGGCGGAGCTGGCGAAGATGGCCTCCGCCGAGTTCCACCACTTCGAGCAGCTGTCCGACCGGCTCACCGCCGTCGCCGAGGACCCGACCGCCGCGATGGAGCCGTTCGCCAAGGCGCTGGACGACTTCCACCGCCAGACGGCACCGTCCGACTGGCTGGAGGGCCTGGTCAAGGCGTACGTCGGCGACTCGATCGCCAGCGACTTCTACCGGGAGGTCGCGGCCCGGCTGGACACCGACACCCGCTCCCTGGTCCTCGCCGTGCTCGACGACACGGGCCACGGGAACTTCGCCGTGGAGAAGGTGCGCGCCGCGATCGAGGCCGACCCCCGGCTCGGCGGGCGGCTCGCGCTCTGGGCCCGCCGGCTGATGGGCGAGGCACTGTCGCAGGCCCAGCGGGTGGTCGCCGACCGCGACGCGCTCTCGACGATGCTGGTGGGCGGCGTCGCGGACGGCTTCGACCTGGCGGAGGTGGGCCGGATGTTCTCCCGGATCACCGAGGCCCACACCAAGCGCATGGCCGCGCTGGGGCTGGCCGCGTAGGACCGCGTGACGCCGGGCTACTGGGCCGCCGCCGACCTCGTGAGGCGGCGGCCGCGCGGGCGGATCAGCAGCGACAGCGTCACCGCCCCGACGGAGACGGCGCCGATCAGGGTCGCCACGCCATGGCCGGGGCCCAGCGCCGAGTGCGTGAGGAACGCTCCGAACACCGCCCCCAGCGCACCGGTGAGATAAACAGCACGGGCGGAGGGGAGCCGGTCGGCCAGAGAGTGGACGGCCGCCCAGGCGAGGACGAGTCCGAGCGCGGCGGCGCCGAAGGATTCCCAGAGCACTAACGATCACCTCGCGGGGGTGTGCGGGGCGGGCAAATCGGTCGTAGGCGCTACTACCCCTGGCCCATGCCGTACAACCCTCCGCGGAGCTGGGGAAACCCTTACGGGTACGGCTCCGGCTCCCACGGCGTACCAGGTCTTTCCGCAGGGCATGCGGGAGCGGCCCGGCGGGAAGATCCCGCCGGGCCGCTCCCGTGCTCACCGCGTCCGAGGACTACAGCGCGCCGAACCCCACACGCCGCGTGGTCGGCTCACCGATCTCCACGTACGCGATCCGGTCGGCCGGCACCAGGACCTTGCGGCCCTTGTCGTCCGTGAGGCTCAGCAGCTCCGCCTTGCCGCCCAGTGCGGCGGCGACCGCGCTCTCGACGTCCTCGGCGGAAAGCCCGCTCTCCAGAACGATCTCGCGGGGCGAGTGCTGCACCCCGATCTTGACCTCCACGGCTATGTCCCTCCGACGGTCAGTCCCTGCGCGGCGAACCGCGCCGTACGCAGCCACATTAGCCCGGTGGGACCACGGCTCACGGCCCGACCGGCAACGCCCGCAGCGAACACGCTCCGGGACGCGGCCACGCCAGGGTGTCCGCGCCGCCCGGAGGGCTTCAGGGCTGCTGCTCGACGCCGTGCAGCGGGAAGCCCGCGATGCCTCGCCAGGCCAGCGAGGTGAGCAGCTGCACCGCCGTGTCGCGCGGGATGCTGGAGCCGCTGGAGAGCCAGTAGCGCGCCACCACCTGCGACACGCCGCCGAGGCCGACCGCCAGGAGCATGGACTCGTCCTTGGACAGGCCCGTGTCCCCGGCGATCACGTCGGAGATCGCCTCGGCGCACTGGAGCGAGACCCGGTCGACCCGCTCGCGTACGGCGGGCTCGTTGGTCAGGTCGGACTCGAAGACCAGCCGGAAGGCGCCGCCCTCGTCCTCCACGTACGCGAAATAGGCGTCCATCGTCGCCTCGACCCGCAGCTTGTTGTCCGTCGTCGACGCCAGCGCCGTCACCACGGCCTGGAGCAGCGACTCGCAGTGCTGGTCGAGGAGGGCCAGGTAGAGCTCCAGCTTGCCGGGAAAGTGCTGATAGAGCACCGGCTTGCTCACGCCGGCCCGCTCGGCGATGTCGTCCATCGCCGCGGAGTGGTAGCCCTGTGCGACAAAGACCTCCTGCGCGGCGCCCAGCAGCTGATTGCGTCGGGCGCGGCGGGGAAGGCGCGTGCCCCGCGGGCGCGCTGCCTCTGTCTGCTCGATGGCGCTCACGCCGCCTCCCAAATGTGTGTTCCAGCACAGCCGATCCGTACACGCTGCGCCGTACAGCCATCGTACTTTTGGGTAACCCCGGTGCGCGCGGCGCGGACGCAGAATTTCACGGACCGGACGCGGGTGGAAGCCACAGTTCTCCGGGGCCCGGGACAAAGCGGGGCGGTCTACCGGTAATCGTCCTCGTCCAGCGGGATCACCCTGCGCTGTTCCGCCGCATCGGCCTCGTCGGCGGTGGCCGGGTCGACGCTCTCCGCCGGTTCGTCCTCCTCCGGCCGGATGTCCGTCCGCTGCTCGGCGGCATCCGCCTCCGGCGCTTCCGGACCCGGTGCCTCCGGCTCAGTGCTCTCGAAGGTGTCCGGGTCGCTCGGGTCGACCGTCATGGTGACTCCCTTTCTTCCCCTGTAGCCGCTTCCTCTGAAGCGTAGGAGCAACACACCTACCCCGCGATGCGGCCTGTGACCGCGAACACATGAACGGCGGCGTGATCGTCTCGTAACATTGGCGCATGTCTTCGACCGAGCTGCCGGGTGCCCAAGCCGTCGCCGCCGCGGTGGCTCCCACGGTCAGCGCCGTCCGGGTCGCCGAGGGCGAGCGGCTGCGTTCCGTGGCCCTTCCCGGGCTCACGCTGACCGTCCGTTCCCGGCCCGCCGACCGGACGGGACTGGCCCCCGCGCTCTTCGTGCACGGCCTCGGCGGCTCCTCGCAGAACTGGTCGGCGCTGATGCCGCTGCTGACGGACGTGGTCGATCCCGACGCCGTCGACCTGCCCGGATTCGGTGACTCGCCGCCGCCGGACGACGGCAACTACTCGATCACCGGGCACGCCCGTGCGGTGATCCGGCTGCTGGACGGCGCCGAGCGCGGACCCGTCCACCTGTTCGGCAACTCCCTGGGCGGCGCGGTCGCCACCCGGGTCGCCGCCGTCCGCCCCGACCTGGTGCGCACCCTCACGTTGATCTCGCCCGCGCTGCCCGAGTGGCGGGTGCAGCGGCCCGCCGTGCCGACCGGTCTCCTGGCGATGCCGGGGATCGCTCCGCTGTTCGCCCGGCTCACGAAGGGCTGGACGGCGGAGCAGCGGACCCGCGGAGTCATGGCACTCTGTTACGGCGATCCGGAACGGGTCTCCGACGAAGCCTTCCGCAACGCGGTGGCCGAGATGGAGCGCCGGCTGGAGCTGCCGTACTTCTGGGACGCGATGACGCGTTCGGCCCGGGGCATCGTGGACGCGTACACCCTGGGCGGCCAGCACGGACTGTGGCGCCAGGCCGAGCGGGTGCTCGCACCGACCCAGCTCGTGTACGGCGGACGGGACCAGCTCGTCTCGTACCGGATGGCACGCAGGGCGTCCGCGGCTTTCCGCGACGCCCGGCTGCTGACCCTGCCCGACGCGGGGCACGTGGCGATGATCGAGTACCCGGAGGCGGTAGCCCAGGCGTTCCGGGAACTGCTGGACGATTGTGGCGGGAGCTGATCCGGGGCGTGGGACGACACAGCCGAAAGAGCGCCGAGGCCACCCGCCCGGACGCCGCAGCGGCGGATCCGGGCGGCCGGCGCGCCGTACCCCGCCCCGCCACCGCGACCGGCGGCGGCCGGCGCAGGCGCCAGGGCCCCGCGCCCTCCGCCGACGGGCACGCACCGCACCGGGACACCGCGTTCCTCGACGCCCCCTATCCGGCCGCGCCCTTCCAGGACGCTCCGCGGGTGCGCGGTGGCCACCCCGAGCAGCACGAGCCGGGCGGCGGCTGGGGCACCCGGCAGGCGTCTTTGGGCAACCCCTCCTGCGCACAGCCGTACGGCGCTCCGGCCCGCCAGGACCAGGACGGCGCCGCCCGCGAACAGGCCGTGGCCCGCCAGGTGTCCGCCCAGCGGGCCGCTCAGCGCGCCGCCGACGGGCGAACGGTGCGTCAGCCGGCCGCCGGACCTGGTGCGATGCCGGGCCCGCGCCGCGAGTTCGTCGACGCCTTCGACGCCGATGCGCCCGCCTCGGCCGTAACCTCCGGGACCTCCGACGCCGGACCTCCGGCAGGACCCGGCGACGGCCCGGACGGCGATCCCGCCGAACGGCCTGAGCCCAGGAGCGGCAAGGGGCGGACCTTCACCGGGATCGCCGCCGCCGCGGTGACGACCGTGCTCGCGGTCGTGGTCGCCGGACAGGTCGCCGAGGACTCCGCCGGCCGGACGGCGGTGGCGGAGCGGGCGGCCGGTGTGGAGCGGGACGGCGGCGACGACGCCTCGCGCTCGGACGCCCGCCCGACGCCCGACCAGCCCGCCACCAGGCCTCCCGAGGTCAAGCCCCTGTCGTACGCGGCCAAGATGGCTGAGCCCTTTCCGCTCGCCGCGGACCTGAAGGCGAGCGGCGCGTTCGAGGCCGTTCCCGGACTGGCGAAGGCGCCCGGCAAGGGACAGAAGTACCGCTACCGGATCGATGTCGAGAAGGGCCTCTCCCTCGACGCCGGCCTTTTCGCCGAGGCCGTGCAGAAGACGCTGAACGACGACCGGAGCTGGGCGCACAACGGTGCGATGACCTTCGAGCGGATCTCCTCCGGGAGCCCCGATTTCGTGATCACGCTCGCCAGTCCCGGGACGACCGGTGAATGGTGTGCGAAATCCGGTCTGGACACGACGGTCCAGAACGTCTCGTGCGATTCCGCCTCGACCGACCGCGTGATGATCAATGCCTACCGGTGGGCCCAGGGTTCCGCCACCTTCGGCCCGAAGCAGATGCTGGCCTACCGTCAGATGCTCATCAATCACGAGGTCGGCCACCGGCTCGGACACGATCATGTGAGCTGTCGCACGCCCGGCGCTCCGGCGCCGGTGATGCAGCAGCAGACCAAATCCCTGGACATCGACGGGATCAAGTGCAAGCCCAACCCCTGGGTGTACCCCGGTAGTTGACGACGCGTGTCCGCATACCGAGACGGCCGTCCTGTTCCGCTTTGACAGCGGTCAAGGCGGTCGTTCATATTTCTCGGCATGTCACGCAGCCCCGCACCTTCCGAGATCGCCGCCCTTGAGCTGGCGCTTCTCGGCGTGACCGGGCACTGCGTAGCCGACGTTCTCTGTCGTTGACGCCTGTCCGAGCGCGCTGCCGGCTTTTCTCTTTTCGCGTGACCCATCCGTGAGTTTCCGAACGGCTCCGGACGGCCCGTGACCGCCGCGCCTGGACCTCACTCCGTCCGCAGGCGCGGCATTTCCTCTACGCGGCCCGTTCCATGGCCCAGGGCCTTTCTCGTGCTGTCGCCTGCGCGGATTCTCCTTTCCTTTTTCCGCGTTGCTTTCGCAGTACACCGAGAGGTCATCTTCCGATGCGTCAACCGTCCGTCATATCGCGCCGCGTGGCCGCGGCCACCGTCACCCTCGTCCTGGCCGCGGGTGCCGCGGCCTGCGGTCCCGAGGACAGCAAGGGCGGCGACAGCGGCTCCGGAGCCGAGGGCACGCCGCAGAAGGGCGGCACGCTCACCGTCCTGAACCGCAACACCCAGCAGGACTTCGACCCCGCCCGGCTCTACACCTCCGGCGGCGGCAACGTCCCCTCCCTCGTCTTCCGCACCCTCACCACCCGCAACCGCGAGGACGGCGCCGACGGCGCGCAGGTCGTCCCGGACCTCGCCACCGACCTCGGCAAGCCCAACAAGGACGCCACGGTCTGGACGTACACGCTGAAGGAGGGTCTGAAGTACGAGGACGGCACCGCGATCACCTCCGCCGACATCAAGTACGGCATCGAGCGCTCCTTCGCGCCCGAGCTCTCCGGCGGCGCGCCCTACCTGCGGGACTGGCTGATCGGCGGCGCCGACTACCAGGGCCCGTACAAGGACAAGAAGGGCCTCGACTCCATCGAGGTGCCCGACGACCGGACCATCGTCTTCCGGCTCAACAAGCCCGAAGGCGAGTTCCCGTACCTGGCGACCCAGACCCAGACCACTCCCGTACCCAAGGCCAAGGACACCGGCACCAAGTACGAGGAGCACCCGGTCTCCTCCGGTCCGTACAAGGTCGTCACCAACGAGAACGACGGCGAGCGGCTCGTACTGGAGCGCAACCCGCACTGGTCGGCCGCGACCGACGAGGAGCGCAAGGCCTATCCCGACCGGATCGACGTCCGCTCCGGCCTCGACGCCGCCGTCATCAACCAGCGGCTCTCCGCGTCCCAGGGCCCCGACGCCGCCGCCGTCACCACCGACACCAACCTCGGCCCGGCCGAACTCGCCAAGGTCAGCAGCGACAAGAAGCTCGCCGCCCGGGTCGGCACCGGACACTTCGGCTACACCAACTACATCGCCTTCAACCCGAAGGTGAAGCCCTTCGACGACCCGAAGGTGCGCCAGGCGATCTCGTACGCCGTCGACCGCACCTCCGTCGTCAACGCGGCCGGCGGCTCCTCACTCGCCGAGCCCGCCACCACCTTCCTCCCGGAGCGGGACTCCTTCGGCCACACGCCCTACGACCACTTCCCGGCCGGGAAGACCGGTGACCCGGCGAAGGCGAAGGCGCTGCTGAAGGAGGCCGGCTACGACCAGGGCCTCACCGTCACGCTGACCCACTCCAACGCCAAGGACTTCGAGACCAGCCCGGAGATCGCCACCGCGCTCCAGGCCGCGCTCAAGAAGGCCGGCATCACCGTCAAGCTCCAGGGCCTGGAGGACAACGACTACTCCGACACCATCCACGACGCCAAGAAGGAGCCCGGCTTCTTCCTCGCGCACTGGGGCGCCGACTGGCCGTCCGGCGGCCCGTTCCTCGCTCCGATCTTCGACGGCCGGCAGATCGTCGAGAACGGCGCCAACTACAACACCAGCTTCCTGAACGACCCCGAGGTCAACCGGGAGATCGACGAGATCAACAAGCTCACCGACCTGAAGGCCGCCGCCGGCCGCTGGGGCGCGCTCGACCAGAAGATCGGTGAGAAGGCGCTGACCGTGCCGCTGTTCCACCCCGTCTACAAGCGGCTGTACGGCCAGGACGTCAAGAACGTCGTCATCAGCGACTGGACCGGCGTCCTCGACGTCTCCCAGGTCGCGGTCAAGTAACAGGTCGCGGTCACGTAACCATGTCGGAAGCCCTGCTGGTCCAGGAGGCGGGAGCGGCACCGGTCGTCGCGCCCGCCTCCGGGGCCCGGCTGTTCTGGCGGAGGCTGCGCGCCCAGCGCGCGGCCTTCGCCGCGGCCCTCGTCGTCCTCCTGCTCGTCCTGGCCGCGCTCGCCGCGCCGCTGCTCACCGCACTGGCGGGCCAGGACCCGAACACCTACCATCCCGACCTCGTCGACTCGGCGGCCGGCGGCGTCCCGATCGGATCGTTCGGCGGCATCAGCGCCGACCACTGGCTCGGCGTCGAACCGCAGACCGGCCGCGACCTGTTCGCCCGGATCGTCCACGGCGCCCGCGTCTCGCTCGGCGTGGCCCTCGTCGCCACCGCCTTGCAGATCACTCTCGGTCTGATCATCGGCCTGGCCGCCGCGCTCGGCAGCCGCTGGGTCGACCAGCTCCTCAGCCGGATCACCGACATCAACGTCGCTCTGCCGATCATGGTCATCGCGCTCGCGCTCCTGGCGATCGTCCCCGACACCTTCCCGCGGCCCGTCCTGATCGCGCTGGTCATCGGAGGGATCAACTGGGCCGGTACGTCGAAGATCGTGCGGGCCCAGGCGCTCACGCTGAAGTCGCTCGACTTCGTCTCGGCGGCCCGGCTCAGCGGACGCGGCAAGTGGTCCATCGCCCGCCGCGAACTGCTGCCCTCGCTCGCCGCTCCCGTGATCACGTACGGCGCCCTGGCCTTCCCGTCCAACATCATCGTGGAGGCGGCCCTCTCCTTCCTCGGCGTCGGCATCAAACCGCCCACGCCGTCCTGGGGCCAGATGCTCACCGAGGCCGACACCTGGTACCAGGCGGCCCCGACCTATCTGCTGCTCCCGGCCGGACTCCTCTTCGTCACCGTCCTAGCGCTGACGGTCCTCGGTGAAGGCGTCCGTACGGCACTCGACCCGCGCGCCGCGTCCCGCCTGCGCGTCGGCATGAAGCAGACCCGCGTCGGCGCGAAGCAGACCAAGGAGGACGCGGCATGACCGGGTTTCTCATCCGGCGGCTCGGCGGGGCCGTCCTCGTCCTGTTCGCCCTGACCGCCATCCTGTACGGCATCTTCTACGTGGCCCCCGGCGACGTCGCCCAGATCGCCTGCGGCCCGCGCTGCTCGCCGGCCCAGGTCGCGCAGGTCACCGAGCAGCTGCGGCTGAACGACCCGCTGTACGTGCAGTACGGCCACTTCCTCCAAGGCATCGTCGCCGGGCGCGACTTCTCCACCGGCACCGGCGTGGAGCACTGCTCCGCGCCCTGCCTCGGCGTCTCCTACCAGTCCGACCAGCAGGTCACGCAGCTCATCCTGGCCAAGCTCCCGGTCACCGGCTCGCTGGTCATCGGCGCCTTCGCGGGCTGGCTGCTGCTCGGCGTCGGCACCGGTGTGCTCTCCGCCTGGCGGCGCGGCCGGCTCACCGAACGCGTCCTGACCTGGATCACGCTGGCGGGCTCGGCCACGCCGGTCTTCGTGATCGGACTGCTGCTCATCATCGTGTTCTGCTCCACCCTCCAGTGGCTGCCCGCACCGAGTTACGTGCCGTTCGCCGAGGACCCCGAACAGTGGGCCTGGGGCCTGCTCCTGCCGTGGGTGTCGCTGGCGCTGATCGAGTCCGCGAAGTACGCGCGGCTCACCCGCAGCGCCATGCTGGAGACGCTCGCCGAGGACCATGTGCGCACCTTCAGGGCGTACGGGGTCGGGGAGCGGGCCATCGTCGGCCGGCACGCGCTCCGGGGCGCGGTGGCGCCCGTCATCGCGCTGAGCGCGCTGGACTTCGGCTCGATGTTCGGCGGCGCGGTGCTCACCGAGTCCCTCTTCGGCATCCCGGGCATCGGACGCGAGCTGGTCCACGCGGTGAAAGTCGTCGACCTGCCGGTGGTGGTCGGCATGGTGCTGGTGACCGGGTTCTTCGTCGTCCTCGCCAATGCCGTCGCGGACCTGCTGTACGCGCTGGCCGACCGACGGGTGGTCCTTTCATGACAACGCACGACCTACTGAAGACAACGCGTGACCTCTTGGTCGACGTTTCCGGTCTCACGGTCGACTTCGGGTCCGTACGGGCCGTGGACGGGCTCTCGTTCACCTTGGAGGCGGGCGGTGCGCTCGCCGTGGTCGGCGAGTCCGGCTCCGGCAAGAGCGCCTCCGCCTACGCGCTGCTGGGCCTGCACCGCGGCACAGGCGCCAGGGTCGGCGGCACGGTCCGCGTCGCCGGTACGGACGTGAACGCGGCCGACGACGCCGGACTGCGGGCGCTGCGCGGCGCGAAGGCGGCCATGGTCTTCCAGGACCCGCTCTCCTCGCTCGACCCGTACTACCCCATCGGCGACCAGATCGCCGAGGTCCGCCGGGTCCACCACCGCGTCTCCCGCAAGGCCGCCCGAGCCCTGGCCGTCCAGGTGCTGGACCGGGTCGGCATCCCGGACGCGGCCCGCCGCTCCCGGCTCCGGCCGCACGAGTTCTCCGGCGGGATGCGGCAGCGGGCGCTCATCGCGATGGCCCTGGCCTGCGAACCGCGCCTGCTGATCGCGGACGAGCCGACCACCGCTCTCGACGTCACCGTGCAGGCCCAGATCCTGGACCTGCTGCACGACCTCCGCCAGGAGACCGGCACGGGGCTGCTGCTGGTCACGCACGACGTGGGCGTGGCCGCCGAGAGCGTGGACGAGGTGCTCGTCATGCGCGGCGGCCGCGAGGTGGAGCGCGGGCCGGTGGCCCGGGTGCTGGGATCGCCGCGTGAGGCGTACACGAAGGAGCTGCTGGCAGCGGTGCCGAGAGTGGAGACGCGCAGGGTGGTACCGGTACCTCCACCGCGCACTGCCGAGGACTCCGTACCGCTGCTCGAAGCCGTCGGTCTGCGGCGTGAGTTCGGCCGGGGGAGCGGGAAGGTGGCGGCCGTGGGCGGGGTCTCGTTGGCCGTGCACGCCGGTCGGACGCTCGGCATCGTCGGTGAGAGCGGCAGCGGCAAGACCACGCTCGGCCGGATGCTGGTGCGCCTGCTGGACCCGACGGCGGGCCGCCTCCGTTACGGGGGTACGGAGATCGGCTCGCTGTCGGAGAAGGAGCTGCGGCCCTTCAGGCGTGAGCTCCAGATGGTGTTCCAGGACCCCGTCGCCTCGCTCAACCCGCGCCGCTCGGTCGGCGAGTCCGTGGCCGACCCGCTGCGGGCCGCCGGAGAGCGCGACGAGGGGCGCGTACGGGACCGGGTGGGCGCACTCCTGGAGCGCGTCGGGCTCGACCCGGCGCACTTCGAGCGCTACCCGCACGAGTTCAGCGGCGGACAGCGCCAGCGCATCGGGATCGCCCGCGCGCTGGCCGCCGATCCGAAGGTGATCGTCTGCGACGAGCCGGTCTCCGCGCTCGACGTCACCACCCAGGCCCAGGTCGTCGCGCTGCTCGCCGAACTCCAGCAGGAGCTCTCCATCGGCCTGGTCTTCATCGCCCACGACCTCGCCGTGGTCCGGCAGGTCAGCGACCGGGTCGCGGTGATGCGCGGCGGCCTGATCGTCGAACAGGGCCCGGCCGACGAGGTGTACGGAGACCCTCGCGACCCGTACACGAAACAGCTGCTGGCGGCCGTTCCCGCGCTCGATCCCGGCGTTGCGGCGGCCCGCCGCGCGGCCCGCAAGGAGCTGGCCGCAGCCTGACCCTCCGTGACAACCGACCGCTGTATCGCGACGGAACGCGGTCGAGGCGGGAAAGTTACGACGGTTCACCCCTTTCGGTGGTGCGACGGACAACCGTCCGTCGCGCCACCGACGTATCCGCTTAACGTCGTCCCGCTGTGAGTCGCCGTTCCAACGGCGGCCGCCCACAAGGGAGATCGGGGGTGCACTCGTGCGGATCGGACTGCTCACCGACGGTGGCTATCCGTATGCGGCCGGTGAGTCCAGGCTCTGGTGCGACCGTCTGGTGCGCGGACTGCCGCAGCACGAGTTCGACCTCTTCGCGCTGAGCCGCTCCGCCCACCAGGAGGACCAGGGCTGGGTCCGGCTGCCGCACCACGTCAGCCGGGTGCGCACCGCGCCGCTCTGGACCCCCGAGGACGGCACCCGGCGCGGCAGCGGGGAACGCGGTCTGCTCGCCAGGCTGGTGACCGGCGGCGGCGCCTCCTACGGGCGGCGCGACCGCAGGCGCTTCGCCGGCCATCTGCGGGCGCTGGCCACCGCGATCTGCGCCACCGAGGACGCCGGTACGGAACCGGCCACCGACGGCGGACTCTTCACCGAGGGCCTCTACGGTCTCGCCGAGCTGGCCCGGGAGCGCGGCGGACTCCACCCGGCCCTCCGCTCCGAGACCACCGTACGGATCCTGGAGGCCGCCTCCCGTGCGCGCGGGACCGGCCGGACCGTGCAGAGCGCCACCGTCGTGGACCACCTCGCCTTCGCCGCCGAACTGGAGCGCGTCCTGCGCCCGCTCTCGCTCGACTGGTACGCCTCCGAGAGCCTCGGCGCGGTCGACCTCTGCCACGCCGCGTCCGGCGGAGCGGCCGCGATTCCGGGGCTGCTGGCCAAACGCTTCTTCGGTGTGCCGCTCCTGGTCACCGAGCACGGCGTACAGCTCCGCGCGCACCACCTCGCCGCGCCGGATGCGCCCTTCGGCGCTCCGGTGCGCGCTCTCCTCGCCACCTTCCACGGCCTGCTGGCCGCCGAGGTCTACCGGCAGGCCGCGCTCATCACGCCCGGCAACACGCACGTCCGCCGCTGGCAGCAGCGGTGCGGCGCCGACCCCGCCAAGCAGCGCACGGTCTACCCGGGAATGGCGGCCGAGCGGTTCGCCCGGGTCGGTGAGCACGACGACCAGGGCGGCCCGGACACGCTGGTCTGGGTCGGCCGGATCGAGCCCGCCAAGGACCTGATCGCGCTGCTCCACGCCTTCGCCGAGGTCCGCCGTGCCGAACCAGCCGCCCGGCTGCGGATCTTCGGCGCGCCCTCGGACGAGCGCGAGGCCACCACGTACCTCGCGCACTGCCGCGCGCTGGCCGCCCAGCTCTTCCCGGACGAGGCCACCGGCATTCACGCCGAAGGCGTCAGCCCGGTCACCTTCGAGGAGATCGGCGGGCCCGAGGTGCCCGACCTCGCCGAGGCGTACGCGGCGGGCGGCGTGACCGTGCTCTCCAGCGCAGTCGAGGGCTTCCCGATCAGCCTCGTCGAGTCGATGTTCTGCGGCCGTGCCACGGTCTCCACGGACGTCGGAGCCGTCGTGGAGGTCATCGGCGGCACCGGACTGGTGGTGCCGCCGCGCAACCCGCGAGCGCTGGCGGACGCCTGTATCGCGCTGCTGCGCGACCCTGAGCGCCGGGCGCGGCTTGGTGCGGCGGCGCGGGCCCGCGCGCTCGAACTCTTCACCGTCGAACAGAACCTCGCGGCATTTCGCGGCATTTACCTGGAGCTGATCTCGCACGCGCCGGTGCGCCGGGAGGCCGACGTGGTGGACGCGGACGGCGAGCCTCTGCTCTTCGCCACTCCGGCGGAGTCCCGCCTCCTCGGCCACTGGACCCAGCCACAGCCCTCCGTGACGAGCTGGGCCGACGGGTCGGAGCCGGAGCCCGTGTGTGTCCGCGCGGCCACCGGCGGACCGGAGGACGGCGATGCGTGACCACGAGATCGGCCCCGACCACGGAGAAGACCGCCCCGCGGAGATCGCGCCGCGCGCGGCGCACCGCAGGCCGGCGACTCCCGCGCGCCGCGGCCCCGCCGACCCCGTGAAGTCCCTGATGCACCACCACCGCGACCTGTGCGAACGGGCCGTGAGTCCGCTGGAGATCGCCGCCGGGCTCGAGGCCCACGGCCTCACCGACCGGACCGCCGCCCGCTACCGCCACCGGGACGTGTTCACGCTCGCCGAGGAGCTGTACGCCCGCACACCCGCCGGCCCCTCACCGGCCGCACCTCCACCGCCCGGTCCCGACACCGAGGCGCGCGCCGGGTGGACGCTGCTCGCGCTGCTGCCCGGCGCCGCCTGCCTCGCCACCGCAGGGCTGCTCCGGGTCACCGAAGGGGCGCTCGGCGGAGGAGCGCGGGTTGCCGTGACCCTCTCCGGCGCACTCCTGGCGTGCCTCGCGCTCCGGCTCTGCCTGGGCCGCGGACCTCTGCGCGCGCCTGAAGGAGCGGGCCGCGCCGGGATGTACGCCTGCTGGCTCCTGAGCTTCGCGGTGTACGGCGAGGGGCTGATCGGCCAGGTCGTCAGCGGCGGCCCGGACGGGCCGTGGGCGGCCGACCCGGCCCCGCTGCTCGGCCTCACCGCCGCGCTCGCCCCGGCGGCCTGGTGCGCGCACCTCTTCACCGTGCGGGCCCACCGCAAACTCACCGGAAGCCGCGCACTGGAGGAGTTCGGTGCCGGAGTGCGTCCCCTGCTCCTGGCTGCCGTCGCGTTCTTCCTCTGCGCTCTGCTGCCTCTGCTGTTCCTGGCCGGTCTCGGCCTCGGCTCCCAAGGACTGCCGGTCGCGGCCGCCGCCCTGGGAGTGCTGCTCTTCCTGGCCCGGCTGCTCGCCGCGCACGGACTGCCCGAGCCGGGCACCGCCGCACTCGCCGCCGCCTGTGCCGTGGAGGCCGCCGCTCCCGCCCTCGTCCTCGCCGGCCGGCTGCCCGGCCTCGAACCCCTCGCCCGACCCGTCCACGCGCTCGTCGCGGCGGGCGGCCCGGGCGCCGTCCCCGCTCTCGCCTGCGGAGCGGCGGCGCTCGGACTCCTGGTCCACGCCTGCGCCGCACTCTCCCGCGCCTCCGCCCACAGCAGGGCCTGACCGACCCCGTACCCCCGCAGGAAGACCGCCGCCACCAGAACCGCACCATCGCACCACTCCCGCGGAGCCGACGCCGCGGGCCCTGTCCGACAACGCGCCGACCGGCGAACCGACCCACCAAGGAGAAACCCGCCATGACCCCCCAGTCCCCCGCACCGGCAGCCCGCCGTCGGCACCGAGGCGGTGCGCGATGAGGGTGCTGCTGCTCGGAGCCAACGGATTCCTCGGCCGCTTCGTCGCCGACCGGCTGCTCGCCGACCCCGCTGTCCACCTCACGGCCCTCGGCCGCGGCGACGACGCGGACGTCCGGTTCGACCTCGCCGGCGGCAGCCCGGGAGCGCTCACCCGCTTCCTGGACGCCGTCCACCCCGGAGTCGTCGTCAACTGCGCGGGCGCCACCCGCGGCGGAGCCCGCGACCTCACCCGCCACAACACCGTCGCCGTCGCCACCGTCTGCGAGGCCCTGCGCCGCAGCGGCTGCGGAGCCCGGCTCGTCCAGGTCGGCTGCGCCTCCGAGTACGGCCCATCGCAGCCCGGCTCCTCCACCGCCGAGGACGCCGTCCCGCGCCCCGGCGGCCCGTACGGCGTCAGCAAGCTCGCCGCCACCGAGCTGGTCCTCGGCTCGGGCCTCGACGCCGTCGTCCTCCGGGTCTTCTCACCCGTAGGCCCCGGCACGCCCGCAGGATCGCCGCTCGGCCGGCTCGCCGAGGCGATGCGCCGGGCCATGCAGTCCGGCGACGGCGAGCTCAAGCTCAGCGGCCTCGGTGTGCAGCGGGACTTCGTCGACGTACGGGATGTGGCGCGGGCCGTCCACGCCGCCTCGCTCTCCGCCGCGCAAGGCGTCATCAACATCGGTACCGGGCGCGCCGTCCGCCTCCGCGACGCCGCCGCCGTACTGGCGCGGGTCGCCGGATACGCCGGCGCACTCCACGAGCTGGACTCGCCGCCTCCGCGCCTGCCGATCGGCGCCCCGCGCACCTCCGCCGAGTCGGTGATGGAGCACCTCTCCGCGACCCCGTCGCCGTACCCGGACGGCTGCGGCGCCTGGCAGCAGGCCGACGTCCGCACCGCGCGGGACCGGCTCGGCTGGCGGCCCCGGATCAACCTGGAGGAGTCGCTCGCGGACATCTGGATGGAGGCGGCGTGCCGTATCTGACCGCTCCCGCCGACGCCCGCAGGATCGCCGGCGGCGAACAGCTCGGCTTCGGCGTCCCGGGCTACGCCCACCCGCTGCTCGCTCCGGCCGAGTGGGCCGAGCTGATCCGCCCGGGCACGCCGCTGCACTGGGCCGTCCTCAACATCGCGGAGGGCCCCGGCACCCGGCCCGACCCGCACTGTCTGGAGGTGGCCGGCAGACTCCGTAACGCCCGGGAACGCGCGCTGCACGGCGAGGCTCCGGACGATTCCGTACGCGCCTGCGGCGGCCGGCTCCTCGGCCACCTCGATCTGGCTTACGGCACCCGGCCGTTCGACGAGCTGATCGCGGACGCCCGGGCCTTCATCGACTGGTACCGGGTCGGCGGCTTCTACCTCGCCCGCTGTTCCGCCGAGCGGGCCGACCTGCCCGGCGTACGCCGGCTCACCGGCACGCTCCACGCGCTCCTCGCGGAGAGCGACAGCGCGGACGACGGCGGCCGCCTGGTCCTCGGCCACGGCACCCACCCGTACCCCGGTTATGCCGAGGCGGCCGACCAACTGGTCACCTTCCAGGGCCCGTGGACCGACTACCGCTGGTCACAGGTGGCCGAGTGGACGGCGGACTATCCGCCGGAGCGGTTCGCGCACTTCGTCCACGGGGTACCGCGCACCCATCTCGACGAGGCGATGCGCGTCGCCCGCTGGCAGGGCGCCGGGACGATCTTCTTCACGGACCGGGGCGGGCGGAGCGGCGACGGACGGAACGGACAAAGCGATCCATTCGCCGCGCTGCCCAGGTACTGGGACGAAATCGTCTCGCGGATCGGACCCGGTATCTCGGAATGAGAAGGGGCGTGGCAGTGTTACCGGAAGAACAACCGTACGTAGTCGATGGACGTGCAGTCGATATACGTAAATCCGACCACCTGCATTGTTGAGGTTCCTGTGTCGCTGCCACCCCTGGTCGAGCCGGCCGCCGAGCTCACCGTCGACGAGGTCCGCAGGTACTCCCGCCACCTGATCATCCCGGATGTCGGGATGGACGGGCAGAAGCGCCTGAAGAACGCCAAGGTGCTCTGTGTGGGCGCCGGCGGTCTCGGGTCTCCGGCTCTGATGTATCTCGCCGCGGCCGGTGTCGGCACGCTGGGCATCGTGGAGTTCGACGAGGTCGACGAGTCGAACCTGCAGCGCCAGATCATCCACAGCCAGGCCGACATCGGCCGGTCCAAGGCGCAGTCGGCCAAGGACTCCGTGCTGGGCATCAACCCGTACGTCAACGTGGTCCTTCACGAGGAGCGGCTCGAGGCCGAGAACGTGAAGGAGATCTTCGCCCAGTACGACCTGATCGTGGACGGCACGGACAACTTCGCCACCCGCTATCTGGTCAACGACGCGGCCGTGCTGCTGAACAAGCCGTACGTCTGGGGCTCGATCTACCGCTTCGACGGCCAGGCCTCCGTGTTCTGGTCCGAGCACGGCCCCTGCTACCGCTGCCTCTACCCGGAGCCGCCGCCGCCGGGCATGGTCCCGTCCTGCGCCGAGGGCGGCGTGCTGGGCGTGCTGTGCGCGTCGGTCGGCTCGATCCAGGTGACCGAGGCGATCAAGCTGCTCGCCGGCATCGGTGACCCGCTGGTCGGCCGCCTGATGATCTACGACGCCCTGGAGATGCAGTACCGCCAGGTCAAGGTCCGCAAGGACCCCGACTGCGCGGTCTGCGGCGAGAACCCGACCGTCACCGAGCTCATCGACTACGAGGCCTTCTGCGGCGTCGTCTCCGAGGAGGCCCAGGAGGCGGCGGCCGGCTCCACGATCACTCCCAAGCAGCTCAAGGAGTGGATCGACGGCGACGAGAAGATCGAGATCATCGACGTCCGCGAGCCGAACGAGTACGAGATCGTCTCGATCCCGGGCGCGAAGCTGATCCCGAAGAACGAGTTCCTCATGGGCAACGCGCTCCAGGACCTCCCGCAGGACCGCCGTATCGTCCTGCACTGCAAGACGGGTGTCCGCAGCGCGGAGGTCCTCGCGGTCCTCAAGTCGGCGGGCTTCGCCGACTCGGTGCACGTCGGCGGCGGCGTGATCGGCTGGGTCAACCAGATCGAGCCGGAGAAGCCGATCTACTAGAGCGTCACGCAGTACCTACGGAGAAGGGGCCGGACCACCTCGTGTGGACCGGCCCCTTCTCCCGTGCGCGTCACCCGCAGGTCGTGCCGTCCTCCGGAACCTTCCCGTCCAGGAAGTAGTCGTCCACGGCCCGGGTCACACAGTCGCCCTCGCCGTAAGCCCCGTGTCCCTCACCCTTGTTGGTGAGCATGATGCCGACGCCCTTGCCCAGCTCGTCCGCCATCCGCTGCGCCCCTTCGTACGGCGTGGCCGGGTCGCCGGTCGTGCCGATGACCAGGATCGGGCCCGCGCCCGGCGCGCTGGTCTCCGGCGTCTCGTGCTCGCCGTCGACCGGCCACTGCGCGCACCAGCCCGCCGTGTCCCAGGCCAGGAACGGCCCGAACACGGATGAGAGCTTGCGGAACTCCGGCAGCAGCGCGCGGGCCTCGCCCACCGTCGGGCGGGCCTTGGAGTCGGCGCAGGAGATGGCCCGCTGGGAGTGGGCCTGGGTGTCGTAACGCCCGTCCTCGTCCCGTCCGTTGTACGAGTCGGCGAGCTGGAGCAGCCCGTCGCCGGTGCCCTTGTTCTCCGCCTCGTCCAGAGCGGCGGTCAGCGCGGGCCAGTTGGACTGCGAGTAGAGCGGGGTGACGATGCCGGTGAGCGCGAGGGACTCGGTCAGCTCGCGGCCGGACGCGGTCGGCAGCGGCTTCCGGTCGATGCCCGCCAGCAGCCGGGCGATGCGCTCCGAGGCCGTCTTCGGGTTCTCGCCGCGGTCCTTGAAGTAGTTCTCCAGAGCGCGCTGGAAGCCCCTCGCTTGATTGCGCGCGTGCCCGACGCCGTCGGCCGTCGGGTCGATGACCGCGTCCAGCACGGTGCGGCCCACGTTCTGCGGGAAGAGGTGCGCGTACGTCCCGCCCAGCTCCGTACCGTAGGAGAAGCCGAAATACGACAGCTTGTCGTCGCCGAGGACCTGGCGGATCAGGTCCAGGTCGCGGGCGGCGTTGGACGTGCCGACGTGCGGGAGGACCTTGCCGGACCGGCGCTCGCAGCCCGCGCCGAAGTCCGCGCCGTCCTTGAGGAACGCCGCCTCCTCGGCCGCCGTGTCCGGTGTCAGGTCGACGCTCCGCAGGGCCCGCTCCTGCTCCTCGTCGGTGCGGCAGTTCACTCCGGAGCTGGCCGCGACCCCGCGCGGATCGAACCCCACCAGGTCGTAGCGGGAGTTGAGCTTCTCGTACGAGGAGGCCGCGCGCGGCAGTATCTCGACGCCTGAGCCGCCCGGGCCGCCGAAGTTGAACAGCATCGAGCCGAGCCGGCGGTCCTTGTCCCGGGCCTCCTTGCGGATCAGTGCGACGGAGAGCGTCCCGCCGGACGGCTTCGCGTAGTCCAAGGGCACCTCGACGCTCGTGCAGCGCCACTCGGAGCTGGGCGCGCCGCCGTTGCGCGGAGGCTTGCAGCGCTGCCAGTCGGGGCGCTGCGAGGTGAGCGCGGCGGGCAGTGGCGAGGTCTTCGGGGTCTCGTTCAGGCTCGGTGACGGAGAGGCGGAGGCGTCACCGGGGCGGCCGTCCGCGGTCGCGGACGGTTCCGGCTCCTTGGAGAGCAGCCCGCAGCCCGCGAGCAGTCCCGCCGCCAGCAGGCCCGCTCCGGCCCGTACCGCCGCTCGGTGCACACGCATGATCCGGCTCCCGTCCCCGTGGCCCGAAGCCGGTGGTGACGCGTCGGGCGTTCGTGATGTCCCGTCATGCTAAAGGCTGTCGGCCGGGTGCGGATCACTCGCAGACCGTGCCGGACTTCGGCACCGTACCGTTCAGGAGATAGCCGTCGACGGCTCCTTGTACACACGTGTTCTTACTGTTGTACGCACCGTGGCCCTCGCCCTTGTATGTCAGCTCGACGCCTACTCCCTTGCCGAGTTTCTCCACCATCGCCTTCGCACCCGCGTACGGGGTCGCCGGGTCACCGGTGTTGCCGATGACGAGGATCGGCGCGGAGCCGGGAGCGCTGACGTCGGGCGTGACCCAGGCGCCCGCCACCGGCCAGCCGGTGCAGCCCATCAGGCCCCAGCCGAGGTACTCGCCGAACATCGGTGACGCCTTGCGGAAGGCCGGCAGGGCCGCCTTGGTCTGCTCCAGCGTGAAGCGCTGCTTGTTGTCGGCGCAGTTGATCGCGATGTTGGCGGCGTTGGAGTTGTCGTACCGCCCGTCCTCGGAACGGCCGTTCAGCGAGTCGGCCAGCGCCAGCAGCAGCGCGCCGGAGCCGCCGTCGGCCTCGTCCAGGCCCTGTTCCAGCAGCGGCCAGGTCTCCTTGGAGTAGAGCGCGGAGGCGATACCGGTGGTGGCCAGCGTCTGTGTCAGCGCCCGGTCGCCGAGCCCGTCGATCGGCTCCTTCTCCAGCTTCGCCAGGAAGCCGGCGATCCACTGCTCGACCTCCTCGCCGGTGGCGCCGGGCAGGGCGCACTTGTCGCCGCGGTCCGCGCAGTCCTTGGTGAAGTTGTCGAAGGCGAGCTGGAACCCCTGCGCCTGGCCGAGCGAGGACTGCTCGGCGTCCTTCGTCGGGTCGACCACCGCGTCGAAGACGGCCCGGCCGACCTTGTCCGGATAGAGGTGGGCGTAGACGCCGCCGAGCTCGGTGCCGTAGGAGATGCCGAAATAGTGCAGCTTGTCGTCACCGAGCACCGTGCGCATCAGATCCATGTCGCGGGCGGCGTTCGTGGTGCCCACATAAGGCAGTTCGGGTCCCGAGTTCTCCTTACAGGTGGCGATGAAGTCCTTCTGGCCCTCGACGAACTCCTTCTCCTCGGCCGCGTCGTCCGGCGTGGAGTCCTCCTCGTACATCGCGTCCAGCTGGGCGTCGTCCGCGCACTCCACACCCTCGCTGCGCCCTACTCCGCGCGGGTCGAAGCTCACCAGGTCGTACCGGCCGCGCAGCCGGTCGTAGTCCGCGCCGAAGGCCGGCAGGGTCGCGACTCCGGACGCGCCGGGCCCGCCGAAGTTGAACAGGAGCGAACCGATCCGCCGCTTCTGGTCCTTGGCCTTCCCTCGGATCAGCGCCAGCTCGATCGTGCGGCCGTCCGGATCCGCGTAGTCCAGCGGTACGTCCATGAAGGAGCACTCCCAGACCGCGCCGCCGGGCAGCGGCGACGGCGACTCACCACCGCCCTGCGCCACGTTCGGCGCCGGGCACGGCGACCACTCCAGCTTCTGCGACGCCAGCTCCTGGGAAGTGGCGGTGGGCGAGGCGGTCGAGGCCCCGGAAGGCGTCGAGCGGCCCTCTCCGCCTCCGTCGCCGCCGTCCGAGCAGCCGGCCAGGGGCAGCAGCACGGTGGCGGTGGCGGCGAGGGCGGCGGCACGCAGAGCGGGGGAAGTCCTCATGGGCTCCATCGTGCGGCGGGGCGCCGGGGAGCGCGCTGGGGCGCGGTCCATGCGGGTGGTGCGCCCCTCCGGATACCTACAGCTCGCCCTTCCGGGTCAGCTGGTTGAAGGCGATCCAGCCCGGCAGCACCGGCAGCCACAGCGTCATCACGCGGTACAGCAGCACCGCCGGCGCCGCGACCTCCATCGGCAGCCCGACCGCGATCAGGCCCAGCGTCAGCGCACCCTCGACCGCGCCCATCCCGCCCGGCGTCGGCGCTGCGGAGCCGAGCGCGTTGCCGGCGAGGAAGACCACCGCGATGCTCGCGTAGCTCAGCTGGGTGACGTCCGGGCCGCTGAACGCGCGGATCGACGCGTCCAGGCAGAGCACGAACAGGCCGGTCAGCAGCAGCATCCCGCCGATCCCGGTGACCAGCTTCTGCGGTCGCTGCACCACGTCCAGCATGCGCGGCACGACCCCGGCGAAGAGCGAGCGCACCCGGGTCACCACGAACTTCCGCAGGAACGGAATGGCCGTCACCACCAGCACCAGCACCGCGACCGTCAGCAGACCGGCGATCACCGTACGGGAGGGCGTGAGCGAGTCCGGCGTCTTCTCCGTACCGGTGAGATAGCCGAAGAGGGCCAGCAGCAGGATGTGACAGCCGAGCCCGAAGAGCTGCGAGGCTCCGACGCTCGCCACGGCCAGACCGGGGCGCACGCCGGCGCGCTGCAGGAAGCGGGTGTTCAGCGCCACGCCTCCGACGGCGGCCGGAGCGACGATCTTCACGAACGAGCCGGCCACCTGCGCCTGCACGGTCTTCAGGAACGGCACCCGCTCCGGCACGAAGCCCAGCAGGCTCATCGCCGCCGCCACGTAACTGAGCCCCGAGAAGCCGAGCGCCGCCGCCACCCAGCCCCACTCCGCCTGCTCCACGAGCACGCCGAAGTCGGCCTGGGTGACCTGGGAGATCAGGAAGTACGCGGCGATGGCTCCGGCGATGAAGCTGAAGAGCGTCCGGGGCTTGATCCGCTCCAGGCGGACCGGCTCGACCGGCGCCTGCGGCCGGATCAGCAGCACCTGACGGCGGATCTGCGCGAGCAGATCGCCTTCCCGGGCCTCCTCCAGCGCGTCGTCCACGGCCCGCTTCTCGGCCTGCTTCTCGGTCCGCAGCGATTTCCGCTCGGCCTTGTGACCGGACTTGGGCTCGGCCTGGGCCTCGGCCCCGGCCGACGCCTCCGCCGCGTCCCGGGCGCGCGCCTCCTTGGCCGCTCGCGAGGCCTCCAGCACCGCGTCCCGCTCCTGCTGCGAACGCTCCCGCGCGAGCCGGCGCAGCGTCGCGCGGGTCGAGCGGCTCAGCGCGATCGGCTGGAGCAGCGGCAGGCAGTCCGCCACCGCGTCCGGGCCGAGCACGGCCAGCGCGCCGGAGACCGAACGCTCGGCTCCCACCCGCAGTCCCAGCGTCGTGAGCAGCTGCGCCACGTCCATCCGCAGCACCAGGTCGCCGGCGGCGATCTCACCGCCGCGCAGGTCCGTCACGAACACCTTGCCGGAACGATCCACCAGCAGTGCGTCACCGGTCAGCCTGCGGTGCGCGATCCGGCGCGACTGGAGCGCCTTCACCTGACGCCAGGCGCCGCGCACCAGGTCGTCGGTGATCTCCTCGTCCTCCAGCTGGTCCAGCGACCGGCCGCCGATGTGCTCGTAGACGAGCATCACCGCGTCCGGCCCCAGCTCGGAGGTGGCGATCAGCTTCGGCGCGTTTGCCCCGGCGGCGATCGCCGCGTACGCGAGCAGCGCCTCCTGCTCCAGCGCCTGCCGCAGCGACTGGATCGAGCGGCGCTGGGTGAGCGTGCGCAACGTGAGGCGGCGCCAGGCCCGGTAGAAGAACCCCTGGGCCTGCTGCTCCCGGTCGACGACCGTCACGTCCAGCGGCGGCCCGTCCTCCAGGGTGACCAGATACCGCCGGCCCCGGTCGCTCGGGTCGGCGGTGTCGCTGTCGGCGGCGTCCTCGGTGCGCATCGCGGCGACCGGCCGGAAGCCGACGTGCCGCAGCCCCGCCATCAGGTGCTGGCCGGTGGGCCGGACGTTCGGCGAGCCGACCGCGTACAGCGTTCCGTACGCCACGGTCCAGCCGATCAGGACCGTCAGGATGATCGAGAACGGCGTGGTGTAGCCGCCGACCAGCATCGCGAACGCGTCGAGCAGCAGCACGGCCCAGAGCACGACCCGCCAGCGCGGCCGTCTCGCCATGCCGACGGCGGTCATGTACGCGATCACCGGAGCGAGGTAGCCGTGCACCGGGTCGGTCAGTCCGGCGCCCGGCTGCGGCTGGGTCAGCGCCTCCTGGATGGTGCCGGGCGCGGAGCGCGAGACCCAGAGGTCGGTGGCGAGGGTGACGCCGTGGGCGAGCACGGCGGCCAGGACGCCGTCGGCGATGCGCAGCCCGTCCCGCTTGATCAGCCGTTCGATGGCGAAGGCGACCGGCACGAGCAGCACGGCGATGCTGGAGACCAGTCCGGCGATCTTGATCAGCAGATCGGGCGCCTGCTCGGTGCCCTTGGAGATGTCGTCCTCAAGCCCGGTGGTGGTGCCTTGCGCGAAGGCGGCGATCGCGAACAGCACGGCGATGGCGGCGATGCCGATGAGCAGCCGCATCAGGTCGGAGGGCCGGTGCACCCGGGCCGGGAGCAGCGGCTCGTCGCCGGAGACCCGGTCGGTCAGGGCGGCCTCGGCGGAGGCGAGCGTGGAGCCGGTCAGATGGCCGCTGGTGGACGCGGTGGCCGCGGAGGGACCGTCGGTACGGAGTACGGCGGCGGGGTCCGGGACCTCCTCCGGACGCTCCTCGACGAGCTCCGGGGTACGCGAGGCGCGGTCTTCGGAGGGCTCCGGCGTGCGCGGCAGGCGTTCTTCGGAGGGCTCCGGCGCAGGCGACGGATGATCCACGGCGGGATCCGGCGTGCGCGGCGGACGTTCTCCGGCGTGCTCCGGCGCACTCGGTGGGCGCTCTCCGGCATCGGAGGCGTCCGCCGCCTTCGGTGGCTGCACGCCCTGCTCCTTCGTCGCCTCTGGTTCGTCTTCGTGGTCTCGTATCACCGGTCACCGCCCGGATGATGGTGGCACGGCCCGGAGACGGAGGGGGGCATCAGGGTGCGTCGCCCGGGCGCGGGAAGCGCAACATACGCCCCTTTGCACCTGCGCGCACGCTCGGTGACCGTACCGAGACGGTTCCGGCCGCGCTGTCGGTGGCGTACGGCAGGATGGGACGGATGAGCCAGGACGAGACGGGCGACGAGCAGCCGGGCGCGCTGCCGGAGTACGCGGAGCGGGTTCTCGACGTCGCCGACCTGATCCCGCCGGGCCGGGTCATGACGTACGGCGACGTCGCGGAGTGGCTGGGCGACGGCGGCCCGCGGCAGGTCGGACGGGCCATGGCGCTGTACGGATCCGCCGTGCCGTGGTGGCGCGTGGTGCGGGCGGACGGGGCGCTGCTGCCGGGCCACGAGCTGCGGGCGCTGGACCACTACCGCGCGGAGGGGACGCCGCTGCGTGAGGCGTCGCGGCAGGCGGACGGCCACCTTCCGCGGCTCGACATGCGCCGGGCGCGCTGGGACGGGAGCGGAGGTGAGTCCGCCGGTCCGGCCGGCCAGGGCGAGGAAACTCACACCTGACGGCGGCCGCCCGCGACCGCGTCCGGCCGGGCGCGGGCCGGTGCGTGACCAGAGACGCACCGCACCCGCCGCCTCCCGCGCGCCCGCTGGCGTAGCGTCGTCACCGCGCTTCACGCGCGCCTCCTCTCCTCGTCCCTCTACGACCTCTGTGAACGACCCTTTTCGGGCCGTACGACCTGTACGGCCCGTGAACCCACCAGGACCGGCGATCCACGTGAGCTCCTCCTCTTCCACCCGGCACAGTCCGCACCGTGAGACACGGCCGCGGACCACGGGCGCGTACCGCCTGGTGCGCACTCCGCCGGGTTCCGTGGAGCCTCCTCTCCTGGACGCAGGCCAGCGCGCTGTGGTTGATCACACCGAAGGACCGCTGCTCGTCCTCGCGGGTCCCGGCACCGGCAAGACCACCACGCTCGTGGAGTCCGTGGCGGCCCGGGTGAACCGGGGCGCCGATCCGGCCCGCATTCTCGTCCTCACCTTCAGCCGCAAAGCCGCCGTCGAGCTGCGCGACCGGATGGCGGCCCGGCTCGGCTCGGCGCGCGGTCCGCAGGCCACCACCTTCCATTCGTACTGCTACGCCCTGGTCCGCGCCCACCAGGACGCCGATCTCTTCGCCGATCCGCTGCGGCTGCTCTCCGGGCCCGAACAGGACGTCACCGTCCGCGACCTGCTCGCCGGCCAGCTCGACCTGGAGAAGGAAGGCCTGGCCCACGTCCGCTGGCCCGACGAACTGCGCGCCTGCCTGACCACGCGCGGCTTCGCCGACGAGGTGCGCGCCGTGCTCGCCCGCAGCCGCGAACTGGGCCTCGGCCCGGACGCGCTCGCCGCCTTCGCCCGCCGCACGGGCCGCCCGGACTGGAGCGCGGCGGCCCAGTTCCTCGCCGAGTACCTGGACGTGCTCGACGCGCAGGGCGTCCTGGACTACGCCGAGCTGGTGCACCGCGCGGTCCTGCTCGCGGAGCGCCCGGAGGTCTCGGCGCAGCTGGCGGGTGCGTACGACGCGGTGTACGTCGACGAGTACCAGGACACCGACCCGGCACAGGTACGCCTGCTGCACGCGCTGGCGGGGAACCGGGTGGGCGGTTCTCGGAGCGCCGGGCGCGGGGCGCACGCCGGGGACGAGGTGCGCGCGGCGCACGCGGGTGACGGGAGGCGCGTGGCAGGCGCGGGTGCCGTGCTCCGAGGGCGAGACATGGGCGCCGGGCGCACGCTGGTGGCCTTCGGTGACCCGGACCAGTCGATCTACACGTTCCGGGGCGCCGATGTGAACGGCATCCTCGAATTCCCCGACACCTTCCTGCGCGCCGACGGCACCCCGGCCCCCGTCGGCGTCCTCACCACCTCGCGCCGCTCCGGCTCCGAGCTGCTCGCGGCGACCCGGCTGCTGACCCGCCGGATGCCGCTGACCCGGCTGCCCGCCGACACCGTCCGCGCGCACCGCGAGCTCCAGGCCGTCCGGGAAGGCGGCCGGGTGGAGACGTACACCTATCCGACCGCCTCCACGGAGCTGGACAACATCGCGGACCTGCTGCGCCGCGCCCACCTGGAGGACGGGGTTCCGTGGCGCGAGATGGCCGTGCTGGTACGGGCCGGAGGCCGCTCGCTCCCCGCCGTCCGCCGCGCCCTCACCTCGGCCGGCGTCCCTCTGGAGGTCGACGGCGACGACCTCCCGCTCCGCCACGAACCGGCCGTGGCCCCGCTGCTGACGGCCCTGCGGACGGTGGCGACGGCGGCGCTCCGTACGGGCCGGGCCGACGAGGAGCGCACGGGCCGGGCGGCCGACGAGGGGCAGGACGAGGGCGGACAGGAGACAGCCCCGGTCACCGCCCCTTGGCTCACCACCGAGACCGCCCTCACCCTCCTCACCTCACCGCTCGGCTCCATGGACGCCGCCGACCTCCGCCGCCTCGGCCGGGCCCTGCGCGACGAGGAGCGCGCCGCCGGAGTCACGGTGCCCGCCCCCTCCGACGAACTGCTCGCCCGCGCTCTCGCCGAGCCCGAACGCCTGGTCACACATGACCCGGCGTACGCCCACGGCGCACAGCGCCTCGGCGCGCTCCTGCGCAAGGCCCGCGAGCTCCTCGAAGGCGGCGGCACCGCCGAGGAGGCCCTGTGGACCCTCTGGAACGGCACTCCGTGGCCCGGCAGGCTGGAGCGGGCCGCGCTGCGCGGCGGAGCGGGCGGACGCAACGCCGACCGGGACCTGGACGCGGTGTGCGCCCTGTTCGAGACGGCGGCGCGCGCCGAGGAACGCACCGGCGGGCGCGGAGCGCTCAACTTCCTGGAGGAGGTCGACGCCCAGGACATCGCCGCCGACACCCTCTCCCGGCGGACCGCCCGACCCGACGCCGTACGCCTGATGACCGCGCACCGCTCCAAGGGCCTGGAGTGGCGGCTCGTCGTCGTCGCCGGGGTCCAGGAAGGGCTCTGGCCCGACCTGCGCCGCCGGGGCTCGCTCCTGGAGGCGGACCGGATCGGCCGCGACGGGCTCGCCGAACCTCTCACGCCCGGCGCACTCCTGGCCGAGGAGCGCCGCCTCTTCTACGTCGCCGCCACCCGCGCCCGCGAGCGCCTGATCGTCACCGCCGTGAAGGCTCCTGCCGACGACGGCGACCAGCCCTCCCGCTTCCTCACCGAGCTGGGCGTCGAACCCCGCGATGTCACCGGCCGCCCGCGCCGCCCGCTCGCCGTCGCCGCACTCGTCGCGGAGTTGCGCGCCACCACCGTCGACCCGGCCGCCTCCGACGCGCTGCGGGACGCCGCCGCCCACCGCCTCGCCCGGCTCGCCGCGCTCACCGACGACGAGGGCCAGCAGCTCGTACCCGCCGCCCACCCGTCCCGCTGGTGGGGCCTGGACGAGCCGACCCGCTCCGCCGTCCCGCTGCGCGACCGCGACCAGCCCGTCACGCTCTCCGGCTCCGCACTGGACCAGCTCGCCAACACCTGCGCCCTCCAGTGGTTCCTGGGCCGCGAGGTGAAGGCCGACGCACCGGCCACCGCCGCGCAGGGGTTCGGCAACGTCGTCCACGTACTCGCCGACGAGGTCGCCTCCAGCCGTACGCCCGCCGATCTCGACGTCCTCATGGAGCGCCTGGACTCCGTCTGGAACGGCCTGGCCTTCGACGCCCCCTGGAAGTCCGAACAGGAGAAGGACCAGGCCCGCGCCGCCCTGGAACGCTTCCTGCACTGGCACGTCCTGGACCGCGGCGGCCGCACGCCCGCCGCCAGCGAGCACGACTTCGACGTGACCTTGGAGGCCGGCGAGTACGCCGTCCGCATCCGGGGTTCGATGGACCGGGTGGAGGAGGACGCCGAGGGCCGGGCGTACGTCGTCGACTTCAAGACCGGCAAGAGCGCGCCCACCAAGGACGAGGTGGCCACCCACCCGCAGCTCGCCGTCTACCAGCTGGCGGTCCGCGAGGGCGCGGTCGACGAGGTCTTCGACGGCCGGCGGCCCGAGCCCGGCGGCGCCGAACTGGTCCAGCTCCGCCAGCCCGCTCCCAAGAAGGAGGGCGGCGACGCCTTTCCCAAGGTCCAGGCGCAGGAACCGCCGGCCGGCGAGTGGGTCTCGGACCTGCTGGCCACGGCCGCCGGAAAGGTCCTGGACGAACGGTTCACGCCGACCACCGGCACCCACTGCGCCCACTGCACGTTCCGCGCCTCGTGCAGCGCGCAGCCGGAGGGCCGGCAGGTGGTGGAGTAGGGCCGGGGCCGCCCGCATCGGATCGGATTGTCAGTGGGCCCGGTTACCGTTTCTCACGTGTCCTCACGCATCACCGATCCCGAGCAGCTCAAGGAGCTCCTCGGGATCCCCTTCACCCCGGAGCAGACGGCCTGCATCACCGCGCCGCCCGCCCCGCAGGTGATCGTGGCCGGAGCCGGGTCGGGCAAGACCACGGTGATGGCCGCACGCGTGGTCTGGCTCGTCGGCACCGGCCAGGTCGCGCCCGAGCAGGTCCTCGGCCTCACCTTCACCAACAAAGCGGCGGGCGAGCTGGCCGAGCGCGTCCGCAAGGCGCTGATCGCCGCCGGCGTCACCGACCCCGAGGTCATCGACCCGGACCACCCGCCGGGCGAGCCGACGATCTCCACGTACCACGCCTTCGCCGGCCGCCTCCTCACCGAGCACGGCCTGCGCATAGGCCTGGAGCCCTCCACGCGCCTCCTCGCCGACGCCACGCGCTACCAGCTGGCAGCAAAGGTGCTGCGCGAGGCCCCGGGCCCGTATCCGGCGCTCACCCGCTCCTTCCCGACCCTCGTCAGCGACCTCCTGGCGCTCGACGGCGAGCTGTCCGAACACCTCGTACGGCCCGAGGCGCTGGAGACGTACGACACCGAGCTGCTGCACGAGCTGGCCACCGCCAAGCTCAGCAACGCCGACCTGCGCAAGATCCCCGAGACCGCCGAGGCCCGCCGCTCCCTCCTCGGCCTCACCGAGCGCTACCGCACCGCCAAGCGGAGCCGCGACGTCCTGGACTTCGGCGACCAGATCGCCCTCTCCGCCGAGCTGGCCCTGACCCGGCCGGAGGTGGGAGCGATCCTGCGGGACGAGTTTTGGGTCGTGCTGCTGGACGAGTACCAGGACACGTCGGTGGCGCAGCGGCTGCTGCTGTCGGCGCTGTTCGGCAGCGGTACGGAACCGGGGCCGGCCGGCCAGGTGCCCACCGGCCACGCGGTCACCGCCGTAGGCGACCCCTGCCAGGCCATCTACGGCTGGCGCGGCGCCTCCGTCGCCAACCTGGACGACTTCCCCGAGCACTTCCCGCACGCCGACGGCACGCCCGCCACCCGCTACAGCCTCAGCGAGAACCGGCGCAGCGGCGGCCGCCTCCTCCACCTCGCCAACGGCCTCGCGGAACCTCTGCGCGCGATGCACGAAGGCGTCGAGGCGCTGCGTCCGGCGCCCGGCGCCGAGCGGGACGGAACGGTCCGGTGCGCGCTGCTGCCCACGCACACCGAGGAGATCGACTGGCTCGCCGACTCCCTCGCCCACCTCGTGCGCACCGGCACTCCGCCCGGCGAGATCGCCGTCCTGTGCCGCACCGCAGGTGACTTCGGGCAGATCCAGGCGGCCCTGGTCGCCCGGGACATCCCGGTCGAGGTGGTCGGCCTGGCCGGGCTGCTGCACCTGCCCGAGGTGGCGGACCTGGTCGCCGTCTGCGAAGTCCTCCAGGATCCGGGCGCCAACGCATCCCTGGTCCGCCTCCTCACCGGCCCGCGCTGGCGCATCGGCCCGCGCGACCTCGCGCTCCTGGGCCGCCGCGCCCGCCTCCTCGTCCACCGCGCCGCCCACGGGGACGACGCCGACCCGGACCGGCGGCTCGCGGAGGCCGTCGAGGGCACCGACCCGGCCGAGGTGATATCGCTCGCCGACGCCTTGGACACCTTCCTGATCGCGGCGGACGCGGCGGACGACGGCCTGCCGTTCTCGGCGGAGGCCCGGGTCCGCTTCGCCCGGCTCGCGCGTGAGCTGCGCGACCTGCGCCGCTCGCTCGCGGACCCGCTGATGGACGTGCTGCACCGCGTCCTGGCCACCACCGGTCTGGAGGTCGAGCTGTCGGCGTCGCCGCAGGCGCTGGCCGCCCGCCGCCGCGAGACGCTGGCCAACTTCCTGGACATAGCGGCCCGTTTCGCCTCGCTGGACGGCGAGGCGTCGCTGCTCGCCTTCCTCGGCTTCCTGCGGACCGCCGCGCAGTACGAGAAGGGCCTCGACAACGCGCTGCCCGGCGGCGAGAACACCGTCAAGGTCCTCACCGCGCACAAGTCCAAGGGCCTGGAGTGGGACGTGGTCGCCGTGCCGGGCCTGGTCACCGGCCAGTTTCCGAGCGACCGCTCACGGGACGCCTGGACCGCTCAGGCCAAGGTGCTCCCGCACGCTCTGCGCGGCGACGCGGCGACGCTCCCGGAAGTGGACACGTTCGACGCCAAGGGCATGAAGGCGTTCAAGGAGGAGATGAAGGAGCACCAGCACACGGAGGAGCTGCGCCTTGGCTACGTCACCTTCACCCGGCCCCGTTCGCTCCTCCTGGGCTGCGGCCACTGGTGGGGCCCGTCCCAGAAGAGGACGCGCGGCCCGTCGGCGTTCCTGGAGGCGCTGTACGAGCACTGCGCGGCGGGCCACGGCGAGATCGAGGCGTGGGCCGACGAGCCCGCCGAGGACGAGGAGAACCCGGCCCTCGCGGCGCCCGACACCGACCAGGCCTGGCCGCTCCCGCTGGACGCCACGGCCCTCACCCGCCGCCGAGCCGCCCGCGACACGGTCCTGGCCCACCTGGAGCGCCTGGCCGTCCACGGCGACGAGCAGCCACCGGCGTACGGACCCGGACCCGACGACGTACCAGCGTATGGACCCGACGACGTACCGACGCACGAGCCCTGGGACGACGAGCCACCGGCCGACGAGGACTGGGACTGGGACGCGCTCCCCGCCGAGCGCCCCGCCGGTACGCCGGACACCCAGGACGCACCGGCCCCGGAGCCCGTACGGGACCCGGCACCGCACATCCCCGCCGCCCGCCACCCGCAGGAAGAACCGGCCGACCACCTCACGCCGGAGGAGACCCGCACGCTCGCCTCCTGGGACCGGGATCTCAACGCGCTCGCCGGAGAGCTGCGCCGCGCCCGCGCCACCGTGCACGACGTCCTCGTCCCGGCCTCGCTCTCCGCCACCCAGCTGCTGCGGCTGGCCGAGGACCCGGACGCCTTCGCCAAGGAGCTGGCCCGGCCCATGCCCCGGCCACCGCAGCCCGCCGCCCGCCGGGGCACGCGGTTCCACGCCTGGGTGGAGTCCCGGTACGAGGAGCTGCCGCTGCCCATGCTCGGCCCCGACGAGCTGCCCGGCGGCGACGAGAACGACGCGGAGATCGCCGACGAGCGCGACCTGGCCGAGCTGAAGGAGGCCTTCGAGCGCACGGCGTACGCCCGGCGCACGCCGTACCGGGTGGAGACCCCGTTCCAGATCACCCTCGCCGGCCGGGTGATCCGGGGCCGGATCGACGCCGTCTACCGCACGGGTGACACCTACGAGATCGTCGACTGGAAGACCACCCGCCACCGCACCGCCGACCCGCTCCAGCTCGCCGTCTACCGGCTGGCCTGGGCCGAGCTGCACGATCTGCCGATCGAAGCCGTCACCGCCACCTTCCTCTACGTACGCAGCGGAGAGACCGTCCACCCGCAGGGACTGCCGGGCCGGGCGGAGCTGGAGCGGATCCTGCTGGACGAGCCCGCCCCGCGGGACGGATAGGCTCAAGAGCATGAGCGAGACCCCGGACAGCGCCGTCCGTACGTACACCGAACAGCACCGCGCAGCCTTCCTCGACGACCTCGCCGCGTGGCTGCGCATCCCGTCCGTATCCGCGCAGCCGGAGCACGACGGGGACGTACGGCGCAGCGCCGAGTGGCTGAGCGCCAAGCTCAAGGAGACCGGCTTCCCGGTCACCGAGATCTGGCAGACGCCTGGCGCGCCGGCCGTCTTCGCCGAGTGGCCCAGCGAGGACCCGGACGCCCCGACGGTCCTGGTCTACGGCCACCACGACGTGCAGCCCGCCGCCCGCGAGGACGGCTGGGACACCGACCCGTTCGAGCCGGTGATCTGCGACGGCCGGATGTACGGACGCGGCGCCGCCGACGACAAGGGCCAGGTCTTCTTCCACACCCTCGGCGTCCGCGCCCACCTCGCCGCCACCGGCCGTACGACTCCGGCCGTCACTCTCAAGCTGCTGATCGAGGGCGAGGAGGAGTCGGGCTCACCGAACTTCCGCGCCCTGGCCGAGCAGTACGCGGACCGCCTCGCCGCCGACGCCGTGATCGTCTCCGACACCGGCATGTGGGACGAGGAGACGCCGACCGTCTGCACCGGCATGCGCGGCCTCGCGGAGTGCGAGATCGAGCTGTACGGCCCCGCGCAGGACATCCACTCCGGCTCGTTCGGCGGCGCCGTCCCCAACCCGGCCACCGAGGTCGCGCGCCTGGTCGCCGCCCTCCACGACCAGGACGGCCGCGTCGCGATCCCCGGCTTCTACGACGGCGTCACCGACCTCACCGACGCCGAGCGGGCCCTGTTCGCCCAGCTTCCCTTCGACGAGGCGACCTGGCTCCGTACGGCGAAGTCCCAGGCGGCCTCCGGCGAGGCCGCATACTCCACGCTGGAGCGCGTCTGGGCCCGTCCCACCGCCGAGGTCAACGGCATCGGCGGCGGCTACCAGGGCGCCGGAAGCAAGACGATCATCCCGTCCTCCGCGATGGTGAAGATCAGCTTCCGCCTGGTCGACGGCCAGGACCCCGACCGCGTACAGGAGACGGTCCGCGCCTGGATGGAGTCCCGCGTTCCGGCGGGCGTCCGCCACCGGATCACGTTCCAGCCCGCCACCCGCCCGTGTCTGACCCCGCTGGACCACCCGGCCCTCCAGGCGGTGGCCCGCGCGATGGGCCGCGCCTTCGGCAAGAAGGTCCTCTTCACCCGCGAAGGAGGCTCGGGCCCGGCCGCCGACCTGAGGGACGTGCTCGGCGCACCCGTCCTCTTCCTCGGCATCTCCGTACCCTCCGACGGCTGGCACGCGCCGAACGAGAAGGTCGAGCTGGACCTGCTGCTGAAGGGCGTGGAGACGACCGCGTACCTGTGGGGCGAGATGGCCACGGCGCTCTGAATCCTCTGCACACCTCCACGAACCTGTGCACATCCGATCCACCCAGGGGGAGTAGGAAGTACCTGTGAGCACCTTCGACAACGCCACCACAGACCGCCCGATCGGCCTCACCGCGCCCAGTGGTATCGACCGCGCGGCGCACCACCGTCTCGACGAGGCGTGGCTGGCCGTGGCGTGGAGCCACCCGACGACCCGTGTCTTCGTCGTCTCCGGCGGGCAGGTGCTGATCGACGACACCCCCGAAGGCGGCACCGCGATCGTGATGACCCCGGCCTTCGAGGCCCCGGTCACCGAGACCCACCGGTATTTCCTCGGCACCGACGAGGAAGGCGTCAGCTACTTCGCGCTCCAGAAGGACTCGCTGCCCGGCCGCATGGACCAGTCGGCCCGCCCGGCCGGACTGCGCGAGGCGGGACTGCTGCTCGGCCCGCGCGACGCGGGCCTGATGGTGCACGCGGTCGCCCTGGAGAACTGGCAGCGCCTGCACCGCTTCTGCTCCCGCTGCGGCGAACGCACCGTCATCGCGGCGGCCGGGCACATCCGTCGCTGCCAGGCCTGCGGCGCCGAGCACTACCCGCGCACCGACCCGGCGGTCATCATGCTCGTCACCGACGACCAGGACCGCGCGCTGCTCGGCCGCCAGGTGCACTGGCCCGAAGGCCGCTTCTCCACGCTCGCCGGGTTCGTCGAGCCGGGGGAGTCGATCGAGCAGTCCGTGATCCGCGAGGTCTACGAGGAGGCGGGCGTCACCGTCGGCGAGGTCGAGTACATCGCCAGCCAGCCGTGGCCCTTCCCGTCCAGCCTGATGCTGGGCTTCATGGCTCGCGCGACCTCCTCGGAGATCACCGTCGACGGCGAGGAGATCGAGGAGGCCCGCTGGTTCTCCCGCGAGGACCTCACCGCCGCCTTCGAGTCCGGCGAGGTGATGCCTCCGTTCGGCATCTCGATCGCCGCCCGGCTGATCGAGCTCTGGTACGGGAAGCCGCTGCCGAGGCCGGGCAGCCTGAACCGTACGAACTGAGCGCGGACACACCACCGCCCCCGGCGATCCGCCGGGGGCAGTGGTGGAAGTGCGGTGCGCCGAGCGCTCGACCTCAGGCGACCAGGGCCTGCTTCACCTGGGCCAGCGACGGGTTGGTCATGACCGACTCGGTGCCGGAAGGGGAGACGATCAGGAGGGTCGGGACCGTCTGGTTTCCGCCGTTCGCCTTCTCGACGAACGCCGCCGAGTCCGCGTCGTGCTCGATGTTGACCTCGTTGTACGCGATGCCCTCGCGGTCCATCTGGCTCTTGAGCCGACGGCAGTAGCCGCACCAGGTGGTGCTGTACATCGTCACAGTGCCCGCCATGTCGCTGGCGCTCCCTTGTCTCGTCCGTCCCGCTGCGCGGCCGGCAGCGTCAACACGCGGCCAGGCGGCCTGGGCCGCCTTCCCGCACCGGGTGGAACGTACGGGAGGCGGCGACCATTCCCGCCACCGCACCGGGGCCCTCGTCTCCCCGCATCAGTACGACGAATACCTCACCCCTGTGGACAACCGCCGCATCCGTCCCGTGGGACCTGGCAGCATGGCGGGGTGACAGCAGCAACGCACTCCACCCTCTTCCCGCAGGTTCCCGAGACTCCGGACGCCGTGCTCGACGGGCTCGACCCCGAGCAGCGCGAGGTGGCGCTCGCCCTGCACGGACCGGTGTGCGTGCTGGCCGGAGCGGGGACGGGCAAGACCCGCGCGATCACCCACCGCATCGCGTACGGAGTGCGGGCGGGCATCCTCCAGCCCGCCACGATCCTCGCCGTCACGTTCACCAACCGGGCCGCGGGCGAGATGCGCGGACGGCTCCGGCAGCTCGGCGCGACCGGTGTCCAGGCGCGGACCTTCCACTCCGCGGCGCTCCGGCAGCTCCAGTATTTCTGGCCGAAAGCAGTCGGTGGTGAGCTGCCCCGGCTGCTGGAGCGGAAGGTGCAGCTGGTCGCCGAGGCGGCCGCCCGCTGCGAGCTCCGGCTCGACCGCAACGAGCTGCGGGATGTCACCGGCGAGATCGAGTGGGCCAAGGTGACCCAGACCGTCCCCGCCGACTATCCGGCGGCGGTGGCGAAGACCCAGCGGGACGCCCCCCGGGACCCGGCGGTCCTGACCCAGATCTACTCCACGTACGAGCAGCTCAAGCGCGACCGCTCGGTGATCGACTTCGAGGACGTGCTGCTGCTGACCGTCGGCATCCTCCAGGACCGCCAGGACATCGCCGACCACGTGCGCGGCCAGTACCAGCACTTCGTCGTCGACGAGTACCAGGACGTGAGCCCGCTCCAGCAGCGGCTGCTCGACCTGTGGGTCGGCGACCGGGACAACCTCTGCGTGGTCGGCGACGCCAGCCAGACGATCTACTCCTTCACCGGCGCCACCCCGGACCACCTGCTGAACTTCCGCACCCGCCACCCCGGCGCGACGGTGGTCAAGCTGGTGAGGGACTACCGCTCCACGCCTCAGGTCGTCCACCTCGCCAACGGCCTGCTGAGCCAGGCCCGCGGCAGGGCCGCCGACCACCGGCTGGAGCTGGTCTCGCAACGCGACAAGGGCCCCGAGCCGGTCTACGCGGAGTATCCGGACGAGCCCCACGAGGCCGAGGCGACCGCCCGGCGCATCCGCGACCTGATCGCGGCGGGCGTCCCGGCCGGAGAGATCGCCGTGCTCTACCGGGTCAACTCCCAGTCCGAGGTCTACGAGCAGGCCCTGGCGGACACCGGCGTGCCCTACCAGCTGCGCGGCGCCGAGCGGTTCTTCGAGCGGGCCGAGGTCCGCGAGGCGGGCACCGCCCTGCGCGGCGCGGCCCGCGCCGGGCGCAACGACTCGCTGCTCGACGCGGCGGAGGGGCTGCCGTCCCAGGTGCGGGCGGTGCTCTCCACCAAGGGCTGGACCACCCGCCCGCCCGCCGGATCGGGGTCCGTCCGCGACCGCTGGGAGTCGCTGGCGGCGCTGGTGCGCCTCGCGGAGGACTTCGAGGCGGCCAGGCCGGGCGCGACCCTGACCGACCTGGTCCGCGAGCTGGACGAGCGGGCCGCCGCCCAGCACGCCCCGACGGTCCAAGGCGTCACGCTGGCGTCGCTGCACGCCGCGAAGGGGCTGGAGTGGGACGCGGTGTTCCTGGTCGGTCTGACCGAGGGCATGATGCCGATCGCGTACGCCAAGACCGACGAGCAGGTCGAGGAGGAGCGCCGCCTGCTGTACGTCGGCGTCACCCGCGCCCGCCTCCACCTCTCGCTCTCCTGGTCCCTGGCGCGCTCTCCGGGCGGCCGGGCGAACCGTCGGCCGACCCGGTTCCTGAACGGACTGCGCCCGGGTTCCACGGCGGTCGGCGCCCGGGGCGGGGCCGGAGGCGGCGGAGGGATCGACCGGGGCACCGGCCGGGCCGCTGCGGCAGTGTCCGGGCGGACCGACGCGGTCGAGCGCAGGCCACGGCAGCCGGTGCGGTGCCGGGTCTGCGGCCGGACCCTCACCGACGCGGGCGAGATGAAGCTGATGCGGTGCGAGGAGTGCCCGTCCGACATGGACGAGGCGCTGTACGGGCGGCTGCTCGACTGGCGGGCCGGCCAGGCGGCCCGGCTGAGCCAGCCCGACTACTGCGTCTTCACCGAGAAGACTCTGATGGCCATCGCCGAAGCCGTGCCGTCCACCGAGGGCGAGCTGGTCGTCATCGCCGGCGTCGGCAACCGGAAGCTGACCCGATTCGGAGCCGACGTACTCGCCATCTGCGCAGGTGAGACGGTCGATGAGGGGTCCGAGGAGGCCGGCGCGGAGGGCTGAGAAAAACTCGTCCAGAAAATAGTTTGCGCACGCCCCAGTCGTCACCATAGGTTCTTAACCACGGGAACAGCGACTTCTCTGAAGCCCTGAATCCGTGCTGTACTTATCCGAATACGCGCGACCGGCTCCGGCCGGTCACCCTAGACGCCGAGAGGAGGCGATTGAAGTGATCAGCATCATCGAAACCCAGAAAATGACCGGTCTTTCGGTCGTCTCCGCCTGCTCGCTCGGCCTCGCCCGCTCCTCGGCTGCTTCGCTCCGCGCCACCGGTCTGTCCGGCATCTCCGCCGTCAGTCCGCTGTCCCTGGCGAACCTCCCCGTGATGCGGGAGCGCAATGAGCGACCGATCGAGGCACCGGCGGCAGCAGTAGCGAAGGATGCACAGGCTCAGGCCTATGCCTTTGCGGCAGCCGGTGCCGGAGTCCAGAAGCAGACGCAGCAGCACCACACGATGTGGGCCTTCCGTGGGCCTGAACCCTGGAGCGATCCAGCCTGATGCAGCATCAGGCCGGCGCCTCAGGGCCGCGGAACCCCACTCGGGATCCGCGGCCCTTTTGTTTTGTCCGAACGGACGGGACATGCCCAAGGCGCCTCGGGCCAGCAGTACCAGCCGCCAACCGGCCAACAGGCCGGCACGACCAGACGAGGACACCACCCACCGTGCAACTCGAAGCGCACGCCCCGTCAGTACCGCAGTCCGACTTGATCTCCCCGCCCGGCTCCACGGAGGACTCCACCTTGCTCCCCCTCACCGCGCTCACCGCGCTCGACGACGCCATCGAGAACCTCGGCGTACCCGTCCCCTGCCGCTCGTACGACCCGGAGGTCTTCTTCGCCGAGTCCCCGGCGGATGTCGAGTACGCCAAGTCCCTCTGCCGGACCTGCCCGCTCGTCGAGGCCTGCCTCGCCGGTGCCAAGGAGCGGCGCGAGCCGTGGGGTGTCTGGGGCGGTGAGCTCTTCGTCCAGGGTGTCGTCGTGGCCCGCAAGCGGCCGCGTGGCCGTCCGCGCAAGAACCCGGTCGCAGCGTGATCGCCGGCTCCGCCGCCCCCGCCCCCACGCGGTGGCTGCGCGCAGGAACCATCGACCGCCCGCAGACCCATGACCCCCGGAATCAGGCACCAATGATCACCCCCACGCAGGAGCCCGTCGGCTCCGCAACCCCTGACGTCACCATCATCGGCGCGAACGACTCGCGTCAGAACAGGACCCGCGAGATGCAACTCATCCCCGAAGCCCTGGCCCGTGCGCATATGCACGACCGCCTGCGGGAGGCCGAGGTGGACCGCCAGGCGGTGCGCCTCGTCGCCGCCCGCCGGATGCAGCGCCGAGCGGAGCGCGCCTCGCTGCGCGCCCGCCGGGCGCTGGCCATGGCCGTCATGCACTGAGAGGCCCCGCCTCTCCGCTCCATGCCGTAGCACCACCCCACCGCGGGGCCGTCCGACGAGGGCGGCCCCGCGGTGCGTTGTGCTGCCGGGTCCCGGAGACGGGGATATCGTCACGAGGTGGACGAGGACACGCATCCCCCCGAAGAACCCGCCAACGGACCGGTGGTCTGCGCCCGCTGCGGCACCGCCGCCGAAGGCGACACGGCCCCGGTGACCTGGCTCTCCTCCGTGGAGGACGGCCACCTCCTCCACTTCTGCGAGACCTGCGCCCGCCTCCACATCAGAGCGATCGAGAGCCGCCTCGACTCCCTCTGGTGGTGACCCGGCTACGCGTCGCCCTCCGGAACCGTCTCCGGCTCCTCGCCCTCCGGCGCGTACTCGGCCTCCTCGTACTCCTCGGCCTCCGCGACGAACCCCGGCAGCCAGGCTTCGAGTTCGTCCCGCAGCCGGACCGCCGCGCCGAGCTGGCACAGCACCCCGATCGTGCTGAGCGTGACGCGGTGGATCAGGAGGTAGGACGGCGGGAGGTTCAGCTGCCTGCCGAGCTGGTGAGCGGGGGAGCGCGGATCGGCTATCCGGCCCGCCTGGTCCCGCAGCCAGCCCCGGGTGAAGGTGAACTCCTCCACCTGCGCCGGTTCGATGATCGGGAGCAGGTACTCGAGGACCTCGTCCGGCTCCAGATCGATCGACTCCTTCACGAAGCCCTCGTCCCGCAGCAGCCCGTACACCGCGGCCGCGTCACCCTCCAGCGTCATCCGCAGGGACTCACCGATGGTCCCCGGCAGCCCGCCCGGAAGCCGGTCCACCGTGCCGAAGTCCAGCACCCCCAGTCGCCAAGCACCGGCCTCGGCACCCGCACCGGCCTCGGCACCCTCTTCGTCCGAGGCATCCGAAGCCTCCGAGGCGGCCAAACCGTCTGCCGCCTCCGCCGGCGGCAGTAGCCGGAAGTTGCCCGGGTGCGGGTCTGCGTGGAGCAGGCCGGTGCGTGCCGGACCCGAGAAGAGGAAGCGCGCCAGCAACTGCCCGGCCCGGTCCCGCTGCTCCGCCGTACCGTCCGCGATCACGTCGGCCAGCGGGACCCCGGTCATCCACTCCGTCACCAGCACCTGGTCGGACTGGTGCACCACCCCAGGGATCACCACATCGGGATCGTCCGCGAACTCCTCCGCGTGGACCCGCTGGGCCTCCGCCTCCAGCTCGTAGTCCAGCTCCTCCGACACCCGGTCGCGCATCTCCTTGATGAGCGGCTTGATGTCCATCCCCGGGACCAGAGGGCCGAGCAGCCGGGCGAAGCGGCTGAGCTGGGTGAGGTCCGAGAGCAGTGCCTCGCCCGCACCCGGATACTGCACCTTCACGGCGACCTCCCGGCCGTCGTGCCACACCCCGCGGTGCACCTGCCCGATCGACGCGGCGGCCGACGGCTTGTCCTCGAACTCCAGGAAATACTCCCGCCAGTCCTCGCCGATCCGCTCCGCCAGCACCGCGTGGACCGTGGAGGCGGGCAGCGGTGGCGCGGCCTCCTGGAGCTTGGTCAGCGCGGCCCGGTAGGGCCCCGCGACCTCCTCGGGCAGCGCCGATTCGAAGACGGAGAGGGCCTGGCCCAGCTTCATGGCCCCGCCCTTCAACTCGCCCAGGGTCTTGAACAGCTGGTCCGCCGTGCGCTGCTGCACCTCGCGGGCGACCAGCTCGGCGGATCTGCCACCGATCCGCTTCCCCAGACCCCAGGTAGCACGGCCGGCGAAGCCGAGCGGGAGCGCGGCCAGCTTGGCCGTACGCGTAACCGCCTTCCGGGGAAGATCAGACATGTGCCCCTCCAGTTCCCAGACCGCCGTGCCGCTCGGGCCGCCGGTGTCTCTCCGGCGGCAGCGGTCACCCAGCCATTGTGTCCTGCGCCGGAACGGAGCCGGAGGCCCCTTCCCCCTCGGCCCGTGCCACCGCTCCGCACGAGCAGTCGGCATGCGGGCCGATCCGCTGGCTCCGCCAGTCCAGCAGCGGCAGCGCGGCCTCCCAGCGCGCCCCGGTGCTCGCCGGCAGCTCCCCGTCCAGGAAGGACAAGGCGTGGGCCGCTGCGAGACCGGCGACCGCCGTGGCCAGCCCCAGATCGCAGGCGGGCACCGCGCCCCGCCGACCCGAGCGCCACTGCGCCAGCATCCGGGGCCACTGCGAATCCCGGTCCGCGCGGTGCAGCTCCAGACACCCTGCGCACCCGGTGCCGCCCGGAAGCACGAGCGGTCCGACCACCCCGGTGGCCTCGATGACTCCCGCATAGAGATGAGGAGTGCCGGACGCGATCCAGGGCGCCGCGGTGTCCGGGACCGGCGCGTACACCGAGAGGCCGTCCCGAGGCGCCACGACGATCAGCGACAGCCCGGGCGCCCCTTCACCCGCGCCCCGCTCCGCCCCGGCCGACCGAGGCGCGGGCCCGGCAGCGGCCCGGCGGACCAGTCGGCGGGCCGCCACATCGCGCCGTTCCCCGACGGCGGCGGGCGGCAGCCCGGCCGGCGCCACGTCCCCCGGCTCGGCCCGGCCTCCGTCCAGCACCTCCACCTGGCCCACCCCCGAGCCCGACAGCACCGCGGCGATCGACGCACCGACCCTGCCCGCACCCCGCACCTGGACCCGCATCGCCCGCCGGGCCGCCATCCGCCGCAGCCCCTCGCCCGGACCGGGGTGGACGACGGAGAGCGCGGCGACATCGGGGCGTTGACGCTCCATCATCTCGGCCCGGTGGCGCAGGACATCCGCCTGCACGCCGGCGGCTCTCGGATCGTCGAGAAGGCCCGCCTCCGCCAGCCGGCGGACCAGGACGTCGACATGACGGTCCGACAGGTCCAGGGCCCGGGCCTCCTCGCGCAGCAGCGGCAGGCCGCGCGTTCCGTCGAGCAGTTCCAGAAAGCTTCCCGTCGCGATGTCCACCGGACCCAGCGTCACGGCGTGCGCGGGTGTCACCCCGAATTGCACGGTGTTCCGCCCGCGCCATGCCCGGCGCAGCGCGGGCTTCAACATCGGATGCAGGACTTCTTCCCCGAGACGCACGGCTTTCCCCCGATCGGTGTCGTGACCGCGTGCCCGGGAGGATTCCCGGCCGCGTCGAGCCATTGCCAGAATGCGCGCTGGCGGCGAAGCGTGCGCGGAGTTATCCACAGGTAGCGGGATTAGTCATTCGATAATGTGGCTCATGGTGCGAAGCGAGGTGCGGAGAGTGGAGAGGATCGGTGGCGAACGGACCCGGAGTCGGGACTTCCTCCACTGACAGCGGGTAACGTCGAGGCGTGCCCGCAGACCCGTCACCCGGCGTCGCCGGGGAGATTCCCATGCGCAGCGCCGTGAGCCGTCAGCCCGGCGCGGCCGCCCGTGCGCCCCGCGCCCCGGCGACGAGCGCGGTCGAGGTCCGCAGAAGCACCCGGCGCAGGAAGTCGGTCTCCGCCTACCGGGAGGGCGGCCGAACGATCGTGCTCATCCCCGCCCGGATGTCGGAGGCGGAGGAGCGACGCTGGGTCGGCGTGATGCTCGACAAGCTCGCGGCCCAGGAGAGCAAGCGGGTCCTCGGCGACGCCGAGCTCACGGAGCGGGCCGAGCGGCTGTCCGTTCAGTATTTCGACGGCAGGGCCCGACCCGCGTCCGTTCGCTGGGTGACCAACCAGAACACCCGCTGGGGCTCCTGCACCCCTGCCGAAGGCAGCATCCGCCTCTCGCACCGGCTCCAGGGCATGCCGGAGTACGTCGTCGACTACGTACTCCTCCATGAGCTGGCCCATCTGCTCGTCCCCGGTCACGGCCCGGAGTTCTGGCGGCTGCTGGAGGCGTATCCACGTACCGAGCGGGCCCGTGGCTACCTCGAGGGGGTGGTGGCGGCCGACCAGCTGCCCCGCTCGTCGGCCACACCCGAGGAGTGAGCCCGGCGGGCCGTTCCCGCTGGTTCTGTACCGGGTGTGTACCGGCTTGGCCGGATGTCGCGGTTTGCGGTTAGCCTGACGCGACGCATTCACCTTCGGGATGGGGGACGGTCGTTACGTATGGCCAGGGAATTCCAACGAGGCCACAAGGCCAAGATCAGTGATCTCACACCGGGGACAGATCTGTACGTAGGTGTGCAGATCGCCGCCCCTGGGCTGACCTTCGACATCAGCTGCTTCGGCCTGGATGCCGACGAACAGCTCTCGGACGACCGGTATTTCATCTTCTTCAACCAGCCGAAATCGCCCGAGGAGTCCATTCAGCTTCTCGGTCCGCAGTCCGGCGACACCGAGTCCTTCCGCGTCACGCTCGACCGCATCCCGACCACCATCCACAGGCTCTCCTTCACCGCGACGCTCGACGGTGCCGGCCAGATGTCACAGGTCGGCCCCGGCTACATCCGGATCGTCGCGGGCGGCGAGGAAGTGGTCAGATACGCCTTCACCGGCTCGGAGTTCACCACCGAGCGCGCGGTGATGCTCGGCGACTTCTACCTGAAGGACGTCTGGCGCTTCGCCGCCGTCGGCCAGGGCTTCGACGGCGGCCTCGACGCGCTCCTGAGGAACTTCGGCGGCGAGGTCGCCGAGGAGGAAGAGGCGCCGGCCGCCCCGCAGGCCCCACCCGGCTTCGCCCCGCCGGCCCAGGCCACCGCGCCCCCGGCCTTCGGCGCCCCGCCCGCCCCAGCCGCTCCCCAGGCCCCGCAGCCCGCGCCATCCTTCGGTGCTCCGCCCGCGCCCGCCCCCGCGCCGCAGCAGCCCATGCACGCCGCGCCCACGATCGCGGCCCCGCTCACCCCGCAGGCGCCCCCGGCCCCGTCCCCGTACGGCCAGCCCGGCCACCAGCCGCCGCCCCCGCAGCCGCAGTTCGGTCAGGTCCCCGGCCAGAGCGCCCCGCCCACGCCGCCCTACGGCCAGCCGGCCCCGGCACCGTACGGACAGCCCGCCCCCTTCGGGCAGCAGCCCGCCGGCGGGCCGCAAGGCGTGCCCCAGGGTGCTCCGGCGGCCGGCGCCGGGCTCCACGCGGCGCTCCAGCTGTACAAGGAGACGCCCACCGGGCAGCGCTGGACCCCACAGAACAAGCAGCTCATGCGCGTCGACCTGACCATGGGCGGCGCCGGCGTGCTGGCCCGTCAGGGCAGCATGGTGATGTACCAGGGCAAGGTCGACTTCGGCTACAAGAGTGCCGGCTTCGTCGGCCGCGCCGTCGGCAACGCCACCGGCCAGGAGATGCAGCTGATGCGCTGTACCGGCCGCGGCCAGGTCTTCCTTGCCGAGGAGGGCTCGTATCTGCACCCGATCGAGCTCCAGGGCGACGCGATCTGCGTCTCCGCCGAGAGCGTCCTCGCCTTCGACGAGTCACTCCAGTACGAGGTCCGCCGCGTCGAGGGCCACGGCATCCCCGGCGGCGCCCTGTTCACCATGCAGTTCCAGGGCACCGGCACCGTGATCATCAAGACCCACGGCACCCCGGTCGTCCTGCCCGTCACGCCCACCACGTTCGCCGACTGCAACGCGGTGGTCGCCTGGTCGGCCGCCTCCCAGGTGATCGTCTCCAGCCAGGTCCGGCTGCGCCGCAACGCGTACCCGGGACACAGCGGCGAGACCGTGAACCTCCAGTTCCGGGGAGCGCCCGGCAACTTCATCGTCGTCCAGCCCTACGAGGTCTAGAGGGAGCCCGTCATGAACCAGCAACTCGCGGGCTTCGCCCCGACCCCCGTCACGGCCCGGATGGAGAACCACGGCTCGGCCATGCTCAAGGTCGCCATGGCCTCCGGGCAGGACCTCTACGCGCGCACCGGCTCGATGGTGGCGTACGAGGGCTTCATCCAGTACGAGCCCAACCCGCCCGCCGCCCGGCAGGTCGCCTCCCAGTGGATCACCGGCGAAGGCGCGCCCGTCATGAAGTGCTCCGGCGACGGACTGCTCTACCTCGCCGACTACGGCGCCGACGTCGTCGTCATCAACCTGAACAACGAGGCCATCTCGGTCAACGGCACCAACCTCCTCGCCTTCGACGCGCACCTCACCTGGGGCGTCGAGAAGGTCAAGGGGATGGCCAAGTTCGCCGGACAGGGGCTGTGGAACGTCGTGGTCCAGGGCACCGGCTGGGTCGCCATCACCTCCCGGGGCACGCCGATCGTCGTCGACTGCGGCCGCGGCGACGACGAGACGTACGTCGACCCGGACGCCCTCGTCGCCTGGTCCACGAACCTCAAGGTGAAGGGCAAGCGCAGCTTCAAGGCCGGCGCGCTGATCGGCCGCGGCAGCGGCGAGGCGTACCAGATGGCCTTCTCCGGAGAGGGCATCGTCGTCGTCCAGCCGAGCGAGGACAGTACGGACCGCCTGCGGATCCGGCACTGAGGGGAGGGGAACACACCATGCAGAGTCCGCTTTTCAACCACACCGAGCAGCAGTCCCAGGACCGGTACACGATCCAGAACCCGCAGCTCCTGCGGGTGGCGCTGACCGGCCAGGACGACATCCTGGCCCGTAAGGGCGCCATGGTCGCCTACCAGGGACTGATGGACTTCGACGGCGAGTACCAGTCGCAGGGCCGGCGGCGCGCCCGCGCGCACACCGGTGAGGGCCTCGACCTGATGCGCGTGTCCGGCCAGGGCACGGTCTACTTCGCCAACCTCGCCCAGTACATCCATGTCGTGGACGTCGACCGCGAGGGGATGACCGTGGACAGCGCCTACGTCCTCGCGCTCGACTCCTCGCTGCACACCGAGGTCATCGCGGTGGACAGCCAGTACGGCATCTCCGGCAGCGGCAAGTACCAGCTCAACATCACCGGCACCGGCAAGGTCGCCCTCATGACCTCCGGCCAGCCGCTGATGATGCAGGTCACGCCCGAGAAGTACGTCAACGTGGACGCCGACGCCATCGTGGCCTGGTCCAGCGCCCTGCGGGTGCAGATGCAGGCCCAGACGCACTCCAGCGGGGTCTTCCGGCGCCGCGGCAACACCGGCGAGGGCTGGGAGCTGAGCTTCCTCGGCCAGGGCTTCGCGCTGGTGCAGCCGAGTGAGGTCATGCCCCCGCAGAACGCCCAGATCGGCCAGGGCGCCCGCGCCCAGTTCGGCATGGGCCAGCAGGGCTCCCACGGTCAGAACCAGAACAACGCCTGGAACTGACCTCCACCCGCAGAACAAAGCCGTAAGGGGCGGCCTCCATAGAGGCCGCCCCTTACGCACACGCTCTCGCTACAGGCGTGCGCGCGTCGCCTCCAGCAGCCGTACGACGGAGGCGTCGGCCACACCGGCCACCTCCTCGTAGCCGAACCAGCGCAGCTCCAGGGACTCCTCGCTGATCCGCTCCGCCGCTCCGGCCGGGGCCAGCGCCGCGTACTGCACGTCCAGGTGCCAGTTGCACGGCGACGGGATGGGGTGCCGGTCCAGCCGGACCGGGCCGCCCGGCAGCAGGGTGAGGCCGGTGATGCCGGACTCCTCCGTCGCCTCGCGGAGCGCGGCGGCCTCCAGGGTGGCGTCCTGCTCCTCGCAGTGCCCGCCCATCTGGAGCCACATCCGGAGCTTGCGGTGCAAGGTGAGCAGCACCTTCTCACGCTCCGGATCGATCACCAGCGCGCTGGCCGTCAGATGCCCGGCCCCGCACGCTTTCCACATGCCGTCGGCATGGAGCGCCAGATGGTCCAGATAGGCCTGGCGCAGCTCCGCCTGGTCACCGCCGGCCTCGCCCTCGGAAGCGTGACCCTTCAGTACGAGGGTGGCGTCGTCGTGCAGCGTCACCGGTCGCTGCCGTCCTTGCCGTCCTCCGTGCCGCCCTCACCCTTGTCCTCGTCGCTCTCCTTGGTCTCGGAAGGCTTCTGCGGGCCCTTCGCCGCCTCGCCGAGCATCTTGTCCAGCTCGGAGAAGTCCGCCTGCTCGTGGTGGACGAAGCCGTCCGGGTCGTCCAGGTCGTGCGCGGTCGGCAGCATGTCCGGGTGCTCCCACAGCGCGTCGCGGCCCTCCAGACCCCGGGCGTCGGTGAGCGAGGCCCACAGTCGCGAGGCGTCCCGCAGCCGGCGCGGGCGCAGCTGGAGACCGATGAGCGTGGCGAACGTCTGCTCGGCCGGACCACCGGAGGCACGGCGCCGGCGCATCGTCTCGCGCAGCGCGTCCGATGAGGTCAGCCGGGACTTCGCGGCCTCGTGGACCACCGCGTCCACCCAGCCCTCGACGAGCGCCAGAGCCGTCTCCAGACGGGCCAGGGAGGCCTTCTGCTCCGGCGTGTCCTCCGGCTGGAACATGCCCTGCTGGAGCGCGTCCTGCAGCTGCTCGGGGTTGGCGGGGTCGAACTGGCCGACCACGTCCTCCAGCTTGCTGGTGTCGACCTTGATGCCGCGTGCGTACGACTCGACCGCGCCGAACAGGTGCGAGCGCAGCCACGGCACATGCGCGAAGAGCCGCTGGTGAGCAGCCTCGCGCAGCGCCAGATACAGCCGCACCTCGTCCTGCGGGACGCTGAGGTCCTTGCCGAACTGCTCCACGTTCAGCGGGAGCAGCGCGGCCTTGCCCGCCGGGCCCAGCGGCAGCCCGATGTCCGTCGACCCGACCACCTCACCGGCCAGCGTGCCCACGGCCTGGCCGATCTGCTGGCCGAACATGGCGCCGCCCATCGACCGCATCATGCCGATCAGCGGGCCCGCCATGGCCTGCATCTCCTCGGGCAGCACATCGCCCATCGCCAGGCCCACCCGCTCGGCCACCGGGTCGACCAGCTGCTGCCAGGCCGGCAGCGAGGCCTCGACCCACTCCGCGCGGCTCCAGGCCACGGTGGAGACCGAACCGGAAGGCATCGACGTCACGCCGTCCAGCCAGAGATCGGCCAGCCGCAGCGCCTCGTCGACCGCCGTCCGCTCGGACGGGCCGACGCTGGCGTCCTTGGTGCCGTCGGCCGTGCCCTGCGAGACGGTCTGGCGCGCGATCTGCTTGGCCATGTCCCAGTTCACGGGACCGCCCTCGTAGCTCAGCATCTGGCCGAGCTGCTGGAAGGCCGCGCCGAGATCGTTCGGATTCATCGAGCCGAACATTGCGGCGAACGGGTTGTCACCGCCCGCTCCCGGCCCGATACCGAACGGGTTTCCCGGCCCGCCCGCGCCTTGCCCACCTTCGGTGGGGTCCTTCTTCTTGCCCTCGTCGCCGTTCTCCGGCTCCTCCGGCGGAAGGCCGAATCCGAATGGGGTGTCACTCACGGGTTTCCTCGGCTCGTAGGGCCGCCGGCTCGAACCGACGGCGACTGCCCGACATCACCATCCAGCGTAGACACCACGCCCGCTTCGGGCCTCAGTGCTCCGCCGACTCCCGGCCTGCGGCAGGATGGACGCCACCTGGTACGTACGCGTCATTCGGGTACGTACTGAAGACAACCGCTGGAGACGCCCGGTGAGTTCCCCAGATCCGCAGGTTCGCGCAGCGCGAAACCTGACCGACCCGCCGCCCGAGATCACACCCGAGAAGAAACGCCCCAGGACCCCCAGGAACCGGGGCCCCGTCGTCGCGGTCACCGGTGCCGCGACCGGCGTCGGCGAGCTGCTGACCGCCCACCTCGCCGCATCCGACGAGGTCAAGCAGGTCATCGCGATCGACGAACGCCGCGGAGAGGTCTCCGAGGCGACCTGGCACATCCTGGACGTCCGTGATCCGGCCATCGCCGAGAAGCTGCGAGGCGCGGACGTCGTCGTGCACCTGGCGCTCGACCTCGACCTGGAGACCGACCCCGCCGCCCGCACCGCGTACAACGTACGCGGCACGCAGACCGTGCTCACCGCCGCTGCCGCCGCCGGGGTCCACCGGGTCGTGCTGTGCACCTCCGCGATGGTCTACGGGGCGCTCGCCGACAACGACGTACCGCTCTCCGAGGACGCCGAGCTGCGCGCCACCGCCGAGGCCACCGGCGTCGGCGACCTCCTGGAGATCGAACGCCTCGGCCGCCGCGCGCCCCGCGCCCACCCGGGCCTCAATGTCACCGTCGTGCGCCCCACGGTCCTGGTCGGCGGCACCGACACCGCGCTGACCCGCTACTTCGAGTCACCGCGTCTCCTGGTTGTCGCCGGTTCCCGGCCCACCTGGCAGTTCTGCCATGTCGACGATCTGGTGACGGCCTTGGAGTACGCCGCGCTGGAGAAGATCGACGGAGAGTTCGCGGTCGGCTGCGACGGCTGGCTCGAACAGGAGGAGGTCGAGGAGCTCAGCGGCGTACGCCGGATGGAGCTGCCCTCCGCCGTCGCCCTGGGGGCGGCCGCGCGGCTGCACCGGATCGGACTCACTCCGTCCCCGGCCGGTGACCTGGCGTACACGATGCACCCCTGGGTCGTCAGTGTGAGCCGGCTGCACGACGTGGGATGGCGGCCGCAGTGGACCAACGAGGAGGTCCTCGGAGCGCTCCTGGAAGAGGTCGAGGGACGCCACACGCTCGCCGGACGCCGCCTCGGCCGCAAGGACGCCGCCGCCGCCACGGCCACGGCCGCCGGCGCCACGGTCGCCCTGCTCGGCACGGCCGCCCTGGTCCGCCGCGCCCGCAAGGCGCGCCGCCGCATCTGACCGCGTCCACAGGGCCGGGCAGGCGTCTGTAGGAGGCTCCAACGCGGCCGCGCGTCCGCCGGTCGAACAGGCAATTCCGTGTTGTCGGTGCCGTGAGGCACGATGGGGTCATGGCACGCACCCAGGACCACCCCGGCGAGCAGGCGGCTTCGGACCCCATCCGGCTGCTGGCGATCCGGGAGAGCGAACTCTCCGTCGACGAGGTCTTCCGTGCCGTCGGGGACGACGCCGCGGGCGGCATCGCGCTCTTCGTCGGCACCGTGCGCAATCACGACGGCGGACAGGACGTCGGCGCACTCGGCTACTCCTGCCATCCCTCCGCCGAGGACGAGCTGCGCCGAGTGGCGGAGAAGGTCGTCGCCGACTTCCCGGTCCGCGGCCTCGCCGCCGTCCACCGGGTGGGTGAACTGGAGGTGGGCGATCTGGCGGTGGTCGTCGCCGTCGCCTGCCCGCACCGAGCGGAGGCCTTCGCCGCCTGCCGCAAGCTCATCGACGACCTCAAGCACGAGGTTCCGATCTGGAAACACCAGCGTTTCTCCGACGGTACGGAGGAGTGGGTCGGCGCCTGCTGAGCGCAAACCGGACCGGGCCGCATCAGCCCCGATTTGCGTAACCGCACCCCTGCCGTGAGCGTTGGTCTTCCGGATCGTTAATCTGCAGATCGATCATTCGATCGCTCATGGGGTAGGGAGGTCGTGATGGCGGCACTCGCTTGGCTGTTGATTCCACTTTTCGCTGCTGTCGGTGGTGCGATATGGGCGAGCTGGGCTGCTCGCAACCGCACGACCGGCGATGTCACCGAACTCGCCGGGTACGCCAGGTTCCGTGACGCGATGGAGAAATCGCACTCCGGTTCCGGGGCACTCTGAGGCCGTCGAACGCCGCGTGACCACCTCTCCGCCGCGCTTTTGCCCCTGCCCGGACGGACCGGCCCCGAGGGTGGACGGACAGGCCCTTCCCGTACTGTCGTTCCATGCCACGCCGCACCGCGACGATGCTCGCCTCCGCCCTCGTCCTCATCGCGCTTCTCTGCGCGGGCATGGTGATCAAAGTGCCGTACTCGGAGATGTCCCCCGGGCCGACGGTGAACACCCTGGGCGATGCGCGCGGCGAGCCGGTCCTGCATATCGAGGGCTCCGACACGTACGAGACCACCGGGCACCTCAACATGACGACGGTCCGGGTCACCGGAGCTGACTACCGGATGAACCTGGGCCAGGCCGTCTACGGCTGGCTGGCCCACGACAGCGTCGTCGTACCGCACGACACGCTCTACCCGGACGGCAAGACCGAGGAGCAGTCCACCCAGGAGAACGCCGAGGAGTTCAGCCAGTCCCAGGAGAGCGCCAAGGTGGCCGCCCTCAAGGAGCTGGACATCCCGGTCGCCACCCAGGTCATCGTCTCCAGCGTGGTCAAGGACAGCCCTTCCGAGGGCAAACTGCACGCGGGTGACGTGATCAAGAGCGTCGACGGTACGGCGGTCAAGGAGCCGGACGACGTCGCCGGGCTGGTCACGAAGCACCAGCCCGGCGAGGACGTCACCTTCACCATCATTCCGGCCAGGGAGGCGGCCGCCGCCGAGAAGGCCGGCCGGGCCCCCGAAGGCGGCCGGAAGGTCACCATCACCACCCAGAAGGCGCCGCCGGCGGAAGAGGGCGGCAAGGAGCGGGCGGTCGTCGGCATCAGGGCCGGGACGGACCACCGGTTCCCGTTCGTGATCGACATCAAGCTCGCGGACGTCGGCGGCCCCAGCGCCGGTCTGATGTTCTCCCTGGGCATCATCGACAAGCTCACCCCGGGCAATCTGACCGGTGGCAAGTTCATCGCGGGCACCGGAACCATCGACGACGCGGGCAAGGTCGGCCCGATCGGCGGCATCAACATGAAGCTCGTCGGCGCCCGGGACGCGGGCGCCCGCTACTTCCTCACGCCCGACGACAACTGCGCCGCCGCCGCCTCGGACACCCCGGACGGGCTGACGCTGGTCCGGGTCAAGACCCTCGACGACGCCAAGAAGTCGCTGGAGAAGATCAGCGCCGGCAAGACCGACGCGCTGCCGAGCTGCTCGGCCGGCTGACAGCGCGTCGGGAGGCGGACAGCAGGCCGGTCAGGACTCGAACGTCGCCGCGAGGGCCTCGGCGAGCCCCGGCACCAGACCCGCGCCGGTCAGCACCTCGGTGGGGGAGTCCTTCTCGCGCAGCCGTACGGCGGAGTCGCGCGCCCCGTCCCGCAGCACGGCCACCGTCATCCGCACCTCCTGCCGGTCGGGGTGCTTGGCGACCCACCGGGTGAGCTGCTTGTCGCTGAGGCCTTCCGGTACGGAGGCCTCGGCGGACGGCGGCAGCATCAGCCGCTCGACGGTCATGGCGCAGCCCACCACGGAGTCGGGCCAGGCGATGGTGGCGAGGAAATCGTCCAGGGCGGTGCCGGCGGGCAGCTCCTCCTGCTCGATCGGGGTGAGGGAAGCGGTCGGGGAGGCGGTGTCGTCCAGGCCGAGCTGAGCGGCGAGACCCGGCTCCTGGGCCCGCAGCCGGGCGGTGTCGACCAGGGCGAACAGCCGGGCGGGCTGGTCCCAGCCGAGAGTGGAGGCATAGGCGTCGATTTCGAGGACGGCGACGGTGAGCGGGCTCGCGGCCATCGGAGGTCCTGCGGGAGAAACGTTGGGCATGGGCAATATCCTGCCTCCTTCGGCCCCGGTATCGGGAACTAGGTAAAGCTTCAGTAAGTTGCATAGGTGGGCTCTACGACCGCTGGGGCCGCTCCACACGACCGCGAACTTCGAGGTGCGCACGTTGGCTTTCCAGATGCCGGACCGCGGCGGAGGCCCCACCGGGCCACGGATCAGTGTCGGCCGCCCGTCCCGGCGGGCCCGCACCCTGCTCATGACGTTGGGGGTCCTGGCGGTTCTCGCCATGGCCTTCGTCATGTTCGCCGGGTTCTGGACGGACTGGCTCTGGTACCGGTCGGTGGCGTATTCCTCCGTCTTCACCACCACCCTGTGGACCAAGATCGGACTCTTCCTCGTCTTCGGACTGCTGATGGCTCTGGCCATCGGTCTGAACATCTGGCTCGCGCACCGGCTCCGGCCGCCGCTGAGCGCGATGTCGCTGGAGCAGCAGAGCCTGGACCGCTACCGGATGAGCGTCGCCCCCTTCAAGAAGTGGGTGCTGCTCGCCGTCACCGCGCTCGTCGGGCTGATCGCCGGAGCATCCGCCTCCGGCCAGTGGCGCACCTGGCTGATGTACGTCAACGGCGTACCGTTCGGCACGAAGGACCCGCAGTTCAAGTTGGACGTCTCCTTCTACGCCTTCGACCTGCCGTTCTACCGCTTCCTGCTGGGCTTCGGCTTCGCGGCCACCGTGCTCTCGCTGATCGCCGCCGCCCTGACCCACTACCTGTACGGCGGGCTGCGCATCACCAGCCCCGGAGCCCGTGCCACCGGCGCGGCCACCGGCCACCTCTCGGTGCTGCTCGGCATCTTCGTCGCGCTGAAGGCCGTGGCCTACTGGCTCGACCGGTACGGGCTCGCGGTGAAGTCCAGTGACTTCAAGGCCGCGGACAACTGGACGGGCCTGCGGTACGTCGACGCGAACGCCTATCTCCCGGCGAAGACCATCCTGTTCTGCATCGCGGCGATCTGCGCGGTGCTGTTCTTCGCGACCCTGTGGCGCCGCACCTGGCAGCTGCCCGTCATCGGCTTCGGCCTGATGGTGCTCTCCGCGATCCTGATCGGCGGTCTCTACCCGGCGATCGTGCAGAAGTTCCAGGTCCAGCCGAACGAGCAGGCCAAGGAAGCGCCGTTCATCCAGAAGAACATCGACGCGACCCGCGATGCGTACGACATCGACAAGGCGCAGATGGAGGACTACTCGGGCCAGGCCACCACGAGCGACGACACCAAGCTGCGAGCCGCCGCCAACACGGCCGCCAGCTACCGCGTGATGGACCCCAACGTCGTCTCCCCGGCCTTCCAGCAGCTCCAGCAGCGCAGGAACTACTACCAGTTCCCCAAGACGCTGGACGTCGACCGCTACAAGGGCGAGGACGGCAAGGAGCAGGACACCGTCATCGGTCTGCGTGAGCTGAACATCCAGGGCCTGCCCAAGCGGAACTGGATCAACGACCACTTCACGTACACCCACGGCTACGGCGCCATCGCGGCCCGCGGCACCACCACCGGCACCAACCCGACGGGGTCCCCGGACTTCACCGAGTCGGGTCTGCCGTCCACCGGTGAGTTCGGGAAGTACGAGCAGCGGATCTACTACGGCGAGAAGACCGAGCAGTACTCCATCGTCGGCGGGCCCCAGAAGGAGCTCGACTACGAGGAGGACGGCGAGAAGACCACCAGCTACCAGGGTGACAGCGGGGTCAGCCTCTCCAACACGTTCAACCGCGCCGCGTACGCGGTCTCGTTCAGCGAGCCGCAGATCCTGTATTCGGGAGCCATCGGTGACGGCTCGCGGATCCTGTACAACCGCACGCCCAAGGAGCGCGTCGAGGCGGTCGCCCCGTGGCTGACCATCGACGGCGACGCCTATCCCGCGGTCATCGACGGCCGGATCCAGTGGATCGTCGACGCGTACACCACGACCAACGGCTATCCGTACGCCTCCCGTACGACGCTCGGTGACACCACGGCCGACTCGCTCACCACCAACCAGCGCGCGGTCGTCGCCCAGCAGAACCAGGTCAACTACATCCGCAACTCGGTGAAGGCCACCGTCGACGCGTACGACGGCAAGGTCAAGCTCTACGAGTGGGACACCGAGGACCCGGTCCTCAAGACCTGGCGCAAGGCGTTCCCGGGCACGGTGGAGGACCGCTCGAAGATCCCGCAGACGCTCATGGACCACCTGCGGTACCCGCAGGACCTCTTCAAGGTCCAGCGTGAGCTGCTCACCCGCTACCACGTCGAGGACCCCGCGCAGTTCTACAGCGGCTCCGACGCGTGGCAGGTGCCGGCCGACCCGACCACCAATGAGTCGGGCTCCGTCCCGCCGTACTACCTGTCCATGAAGATGCCGGGCCAGGACCAGCAGGCGTTCTCGCTGACCACCACCTTCACGCCCAGGGGGCGGCCGAACCTCGGTGCCTTCATGGCGGTGAACGCGGACGCGGCCAGCAAGGACTACGGCACGATGAGACTGCTCCGGGTCACCTCCACGGTGAAGGGCCCGGGTCAGGTACAGAGTGAGCTCAACGGTAACGACGACGTCGCCGAGTTCGTGAGGAACCTCAAGGGCACGGACTCCGACATCGACTACGGCAACCTGCTGACGGTTCCGCTCGAAGGCGGCTTCCTCTACATCGAGCCCGTCTACACGCGCGGCGGCAACCAGAACTATCCGCTGCTGCGCAAGGTGGCCGCCTCGTTCGGCTCGAAGATCGTCTTCGAGAACAACCTGGGAGACGCGCTCAACGCGGTCTTCGGGGTCGACGGCGACGTGGACACCACACCGCCCGATCCCAATGATCCGCCGGGGGACACCACCAAGCCGCCGGCCACCGGCAGCGACGCGCTCAAGGAGGCCATCGCGGACGCTCAGAAGGCGTACGAGGACGGTGAGGCGGCGCTGAAGGAGCAGGACTGGCCCGCCTACGGCAAGGCCCAGGACGCGCTCCAGGAAGCTCTGGAGCGGGCGGCCACGGCTCAGCCCACGAGTGGGGCCGAGGGCGGCGAGGCCGCTGTGCCGGAGAAGGGTGACGGAGCCGATCCGGCGAAGAAGCCCGACGAAAAGCCTGATGAGGGCGGCGGGACCGAGCAGGGCGGCGACCAGGGCACCTGAGTAAGCTCCACCCCGCGTCGTGGTACGGTTTGAACACAACGACGCGGGGTGGAGCAGCTCGGTAGCTCGCTGGGCTCATAACCCAGAGGTCGCAGGTTCAAATCCTGTCCCCGCTACTGAAGACGAAGGCCCGGATCCTATGGGATCCGGGCCTTCGTCATGTCGTCGTGTCTTTCTTGTTCCGTGGGCGTGAAGTGCGGTTCGCTGGGCACCAGTTGGGTTCCGACGTGTTTGACTTGTCTCTCTGTGGGTATGTCGACAAAACGCTGAAGTGACCTCACTGGCCGCGATATACCAGGTGTACGCGGGTTACAGGTGGTGCGACGATGGTATTTATGGGGGACAGGGCAACTCTGTTGGAGACAGGGCGGTTTGTGCAGCGGCGCGACCAGAAGGCGGACAAGGTGGCAGATGCGGCCTTCGCTGCCGTCATCGCCGGAGCCGCCGGCGCGAGCACACCCGGACCGCGGGACGCCACCACCGCCGGTGAAGCGGGACCCGCCGTCGAGGCGCCGGCCCGGGGCAGGGGGCGTACCACGAGCGAGACCGCCGCGACGGTGGGCCGCACGCACGCCGGCTCCGACGCCGTGCGTGCGGCCGCGGCCCACGCCACCGGCGCCACGGGCGTCACGGATGTGACCACGCCGGACGCGGGCGTCACGCACGCCGCCACGGACAGGACCGACGCCGACGCGGGCATCACCGACGCCGTCGACGCGGCGGACAGTGCCGAGGCGGAGGCGCGCCACCGCCGGGCCGCCGAGGCCGGGGACACCGCGTCCATGAGCGTGCTCGGCGCGCTGCTGCTGCGCCGCGGCGAGCTGGACGGCGCCGAGACCTACCTCCGCGCCGCCACCGCCGACGGCGACCGGGCCGCAGCCAACAACCTGGGCGTCCTGCTGCACCAGCGCGGCTACCCGGACGAGGCCGCGGGCTGGTGGCGCATCGCCGCCGTGGCCGGTTCGGCCGCCGCCGCGCACGCGCTGGGCCGCCACTTCCGCGAGCGCGGCGACGAGCCCGGCGCCGAGTACTGGCTGCGGCAGTCCGCCGAGCAGGGCCACGCGCTGGGCGCCTACGCGCTCGCCGACCTGCTGGAGCACCGTGGCGACATCGGCGCCGAGCGGTGGTTGCGCGCCGCCGCCGAGCAGGGCCACCGGGAGGCCGCCTACCGGCTGGCCCGCACGCTGGAGCGGAACGCGGTCGAGGACCCGCACGACGCCTTCGGCCTGGGCCGGGGCGCCGGCCGGAGCGGTCTGGGCCTCGCCGCCGACCCCGCCGTCCCCGCCGCGCTGGCCAAGAGCGAGCGGGGCACCAAGGAGAACAAGGACGGAGCCGGTGGCGACAGCCCCGTGGCCGGTCCCGCCGCCGGACGCATCGGCGAGGCCGAGCAGTGGTACCGCCGCGCCGCCGCCCGAGGCCACCGCCGTGCGGCACTCCACCTCGGCGCGATCCTGGAACAGCGCGGCGAGCTCAAGGAGGCGGGCCGCTGGTACCTCACCGCCGCCAAGGACGGCGAGGCCCGCGCCGCCTGCGCGCTGGGCTTCCTGCTGCGCGACGCGGGCGACGAGGAGAGCGCCGCCGTCTGGTGGCTGCGCGCCGCCCAGGACGGCGACGGCAACGCCGCCAACGCGCTCGGCGCCCTGCACGCGGCGCGCGGCGAGCAGCAGACCGCCGAGCGCTGGTACCGGGCCGCCATGGACGCCGGTGACGTCAACGGCGCGTACAACCTCGGGCTGCTCTGTGCCGCCCAGGACCGTACGCCGCAGGCCGAGCAGTGGTACCGCCGTGCCGCCTACGCCGGACACCGCGAGGCCGCCAACGCGCTCGCCGTGCTCCTGCTCCAGGCCGGCGACCACACCGGCGCCGAGCCCTGGTTCTCCAAGGCGGCCGAGGCGGGCAGTGTGGACGCCGCCTTCAACCTCGGCATCCTGCACGCCGGACGCGACGAGGACCGTACGGCTCTGGGCTGGTACCAGCGGGCGGCGGCGGCCGGGCACACCGACGCCGCGCTCCAGGTCGCCATGGCCCTGCTGCGCGACGGCGAGGACCACGAGGCCGAGCGCCATCTGCGCTGCGCGGCGGGCGGCGGCAGCGCCGAGGCGGCGTTCCGGCTGGCCGGAGTGCTGGACGCGCGCCAGCCGCCGCCGGGTCCGCCCGCGCTCGGTGAGCCGATGCCGGAGAAGACCGAGTGCGAGGAGTGGTACGAGCGCGCCGCCCAGCAGGGCCACCGCCGCGCCCAGGTCCGGGTCGGCATGCTCGCCGCCGCCCGCGGGGACGTGGAGAGCGCCGCACACTGGTACCGGGAGGCCGCGGAGGCGGGCAGCCGCAACGGCGCCTTCAACCTGGGGCTGCTGCTGGCCCGCGAGGGCAGCGAGCGCGAGGCGGCCCTGTGGTGGAGCCGCGCCGCCAACGCCGGTCACGGGCGGGCCGCGCTGCGGCTGGCTTTGCTCGCCGCGCGCCGGGGTGAGCTGACCGAGGGCCAGCGCTGGTGCGCGCGGGCCGTGGAGCTGGGCCCGGCCGAGGTGGCCGAGCGGGCGGCCCGGCTGCGCGACGCGCTGCACCAGGAGCTGACCGCGTAGGCCCTCGGGGCAGTCCGGGATCGGTGTGAAGGAATTTGCGCCGTCCAACCCGTTGACGTAATGTTGCATTCACCGACGCGGGGTGGAGCAGCTCGGTAGCTCGCTGGGCTCATAACCCAGAGGTCGCAGGTTCAAATCCTGTCCCCGCTACTGAAGAACGAAGGCCCGGATCCCTTCAGGGGATCCGGGCCTTCGTCATGTCCGGAAGCGGACAGCGGACCGGGCCCGCCTCAAGGAGACGGGCCCGACGCCAGGCTCACGCAGACGCGGCGCAGCTCGGACAGAGACCGCGGTACGTCACCTCGACGCCGGAGACCGTGAAGCCGTAGCGCTCATCCGTCGGCAGGTCCGCGAGCGGGTTGCCCGCCGGATGCACATCGCGGATGGCACCGCACTGGCCGCAGATCAGGTGGTGGTGCGGGCGATGCGCGTTCGGGTCGTACCGCTTGGCCCGGCGGTCGGTGGAGACCTCCAGCACCTCGCCGAGGGACACCATCTCGCCGAGGGTGTTGTAGACGGTGGCGCGCGAGATCTCGGGCAGCCGGTCGACGGCCCTCGCGTGGACCTCGTCAGCCGTCAGGTGCACGTGGTCCCCGTCGAGGACCTCGGCCACGACACGCCGCTGCGCCGTCATGCGCCAGCCGCGTCCACGGAGTCGTTCCAGGAGGTCACTCATGCAGCCCAGCCTAACAGTGGAGGGATCGAATCCCGATCGGGTGTGACTTTGGATCTTCAATTGACTTAGACAATGTCTATTGTAGGATCGAGAACAGCATTGGCCAAGGGGTAGGGCTGTACGGAAAACAGATGGCTGTACAGGACATGACGCAGGAGGCGCACGTGACGCAGGGACCGCTCACCACGGAGGCCGGCGCGCCGGTGGCCGACAACCAGAACAGCGAGACCGCGGGCGTCGGCGGTCCGGTTCTGGTCCAGGACCAGGCGTTGCTGGAGAAGCTCGCCCACTTCAACCGGGAGCGCATCCCGGAGCGCGTCGTGCACGCCCGCGGCGCCGGCGCGTACGGCACCTTCACCGTCACCCGTGACGTGTCGCAGTGGACCCGGGCGAAGTTCCTCTCCGAGGTCGGCAAGGAGACCGAGACGTTCCTGCGCTTCTCCACGGTCGCCGGCAACCTCGGCTCCGCCGACGCCGTGCGCGACCCGCGCGGTTTCGCGCTGAAGTTCTACACCGAGGAGGGCAACTACGACCTCGTCGGCAACAACACGCCGGTGTTCTTCATCAAGGACGCCATCAAGTTCCCCGACTTCATCCACACCCAGAAGCGCGACCCGTACACCGGCTCGCAGGAGGCGGACAACGTCTGGGACTTCTGGGGTCTGTCGCCCGAGTCGACGCACCAGGTGACCTGGCTCTTCGGCGACCGGGGCATCCCGGCCACGCTGCGCCACATGAACGGGTACGGCTCGCACACCTTCCAGTGGAACAACGAGGCCGGCGAGGTCTTCTGGGTCAAGTACCACTTCAAGACCGACCAGGGCGTCAAGAACCTCACCACCGAGGAGGCCGTCCGCCTCTCCGGTGTCGACCCGGACTCGCACCAGCGCGACCTGCGCGAGTCGATCGAGAGCGGTGACTTCCCGTCCTGGACGGTGCAGGTCCAGATCATGCCGGCGGCGGACGCGGCGACGTACCGCTTCAACCCGTTCGACCTCACCAAGGTGTGGCCGCACGCGGACCACCCGCCGATCGAGATCGGCAAGCTGGAGCTCAACCGCAACCCGGAGAACATCTTCGCCGAGGTCGAGCAGTCGATCTTCAGCCCCGCGCACTTCGTGCCGGGCATCGGCCCGTCCCCGGACAAGATGCTCCAGGGCCGGCTCTTCGCGTACGGCGACGCGCACCGCTACCGGGTCGGCATCAACGCCGACCACCTGCCGGTGAACCGCCCGCACGCCACCGAGGCGCGTACCAACAGCAGGGACGGCCACCTCTACGACGGCCGGCACCAGGGCGCCAAGAACTACGAGCCGAACAGCTTCGGCGGCCCCGTCCAGACGGACCGCCCGCTCTGGCAGCCCGTGCCGGTCAGCGGCACCACCGGCAGCACCGAGGCTCCCCGTCACGCCGATGACGACGACTTCGTGCAGGCCGGAGACCTCTACCGGTTGATGTCGGAGGACGAGAAGGGCCGGTTGATCGACAACCTCGCCGGGTTCATCTCCCAGGTCTCGCGCGACGACATCGCCGAGCGCGCGATCGACAACTTCCGCCAGGCGGACGGAGACTTCGGCAAGCGGCTGGAAGCCGCGGTCCAGGCCCTTCGCGGCTGATCGGACGCTTGCCGTCGACGGTGGGCCGGCTCCCTCACGGGGATCCGGCCCACCGGGCGTTCGCAGAGGATTACGCCGACCCGGCGGCCGCCACCGTACCTCGACGGCTCGGCGCCCAGCAGCGGATGATGTCACGCACCGACACGATGCCGACCGGGCCGGTGTCGTCCAGCACGATCAGATGCCGGAACCCGCCGTGCGTCATGGCTTCCGCGGCCTCCTCCAGGGTCCAGGCCGGGGCGGCGAACACCACCTCGGTGGTGGTGTGGGCGGACGCGGTCTCCTGATCGGGGTTCTGGCCCGATCCGATCGCGTTGAGGATGTCGCGCTCGGTGATGATCCCGAGCCCGCAGGTGTCCGGGTCGTGGACGACGGCCGCTCCGATGCGGCGGGCCGACATCAGCCTGGCGGCCTGGCGGAGCGTGTGGGTGGGGCCGATGGTGAGGACCACCGTGCTCATGGCGTCACGGACGAGCATGAAACGAGCCACCTCCTCGGTGCGCCGACTCTGTGAGTCGATTCACAAGTTCACAAGTGGGGGGACTCTCAGAGTTGCATCCTTGGGGCGGGCCGACAAGGGGTGGACCGGGCGCACACCGGGGGAGTGCGCGATCACGCGCCGCACTCCCCAGCAGGCACAGGTCTCAGTAGCGCTGGTTGAGGTAGCCGAGCAGCTCGTCGTGGAGCAGACCGTTCGACGCGGCCCCGTTCGCACCGCCGGGACCGTCGGTTCCTTCCAGGTCGGTGAAGCGGCCGCCCGCCTCCTGGACGATGATCGCGTTCGCCGCCATGTCCCAGAGCGAGAGCTCCGGCTCCGCGCAGATGTCCACGGAACCCTCGGCCACCATCATGTACGGCCAGAAGTCCCCGTATCCTCGCGTCCGCCAGCAGGCCCGCGTCAGGTCCAGGAAGCCGTCCAGGCGGCCCTGCTCCTCCCAGCCGCTCAATGAGGAGAACGCGAACGAGGAGTCCGCGATCGTCTCCACCTTCGACACATGCAGCCGGGTCGCGGAGGTGAGGCTGCGCCCGGAGTACGCGCCGGCGCCCTTCGCCGCCCACCAGCGCCGGTTCAGCGCCGGCGCGGAGACCACACCGACCACCGGCTGGAAGCCCTGCTCACCGGCCTCCATCAGCGAGATCAGCGTCGCCCACACCGGCACACCGCGTACGTAGTTCTTGGTGCCGTCGATCGGGTCGATCACCCAGCGCCGCGGCCCGGTGCCCTCGACCCCGTACTCCTCGCCCAGGATCGCGTCGCGCGGACGGGCCCGATGGAGATGGCCCCGGATCAGCTCCTCGGCGGCCTTGTCGGCCTCGCTCACCGGCGTCATGTCCGGCTTGGTCTCCACCTTCAGGTCGAGAGCCTTGAACCGGTCCATGGTCGCCGCGTCAGCGGCGTCCGCCAGTACATGGGCGAGGCGCAGATCATCGTGGTAGTCGGGCATGCCGTCACAGTATCCAGCTGTACGGGGCATAGGCCACCGGCCCCCGTCCCCGTACGCGGACCCTTGACAGTCGCCATGAGCGCCTCAACTCTGAACCGCAGGCCCCCGGCACGGCCCCGGGCGTGGGAGGCGGCGATGCCGACAGCGCGAGACGCCCTGCTGGACGCCGCTCTCAGAGCGCTCGCCGACCGGCCCTGGCACACGGTGCGGATGGCCGACGTCGCCGCGCTCGCCGGTGTCTCGCGGCAGACCCTCTACAACGAGTTCTCCACCAAGGCCGGTCTGGCCACCGCCGTGCTGTGCCAGGCCGCCGACCGCTATCTGACCGGCGTGGACCGCGCACTGACGGCTCCCGCGCCGGCGCATCCGGTCGCCGTGGCGCGCTGGACCGTACGAGCCGCCCGCGCGGATCCGCTGGTCAAAGGGTTGCTCACGGGACTCTGGGCCGAGGGACTGCCCCGGCCGGGCCATGAGCTCCCGGGCCATGAGGTCCCGGACCCGGCCCGGCTCCTCGCGCTGGCCAGGGACCGCATGGTGGCCGCGTCGCACGCGCCCGCCTCACTTTCGGCGGCCGCGGAACGCTGCGAGACCGCACTCCGGCTCGCGCTCTCCCATGTGATCGCGCCCCGCCGGTCCGCTCAGTGCGCGGAGCCGGACAGCTGGAGCCCGATCACTCCGATGATCACCAGCGAGATCGACACCAGCTTCAGCGTCGAGACGACGTCACCGAGGAAGACCATGCCGTAGATCGCCGTCCCCGCCGCGCCGATGCCGGTCCACACCGCGTACGCCGGTCCGACGTCCAGCTTCTTCAGGGCCATCGTCAGCAGGCCGAAGCTGCTCAAGGCGAACGCGGCGAACGCGATGGTCGGCCAGATCCGGGTGAAGCCGTGCGAGAGCTTCAGACAGACGGCGAAACCGGTCTCCAGCAGTCCGGCGACCACGACCAGCAGCCATGCCATCGTCCGTTGCCTCCTGCGTAGGTGACGGGGTGGACCGATCGGTCCCGCACGGTGCGATTATGCCTCTGCCGATCGTTGAAACCGGCAAACATGCCCGTGGCGCGAGAACCGGGTGCGCTCCGGCTCAGTCGCCCTCGCGCCGTTCCCGGGTCGCCAGCAGCCGCCGCAGCGAGTCGAGCCGCGCCGGATCCGCGTGTCCCTCGGCCACCCAGGCGTCCAGCGCGCACTCCGGCTGGTTCTCGTCGTGGGTGCAGCCGCGCGGGCAGTTCTCGGTGCCCGGCATCAGGTCCGGGAAGGCGTTGATGACGCGTGACGGGTCGACGTGGTGCAGTCCGAACGACCGTACGCCGGGAGTGTCGACGACCCAGCCGCGGCCGTCGGGCAGCGGCAGCGCGAGCGCGGAGGTGGTGGTGTGCCGGCCGCGGCCGGTCACCGCGTTGACGATGCCGGTGGTCCGCCGCCGGTCCTTCGGCACCAGCGCGTTGACCAGCGTCGTCTTACCGACGCCGGAGTGCCCGACGAAAGCGGTGATCTTGCCGTCCAGCTGCTCGCGCACCTGCTCCGCCGCGCCGCCGTTCTCCAGCTCCTCGCGGTTGGTCACGATGTACGGGACGCCGAGCGGCGTGTACGCCTCCAGCAGCTTGTCCGGCGAGGCCAGGTCGGACTTGGTCAGCACCAGCAGCGGGGTGAGGCCGCCGTCGTACGCCGCCACCAGACAGCGGTCGATCATGCGCGGGCGCGGCTCCGGGTCGGCCAGCGCGGTGACGATCGCCAGTTGGTCGGCGTTGGCGACGACCACCCGCTCGTACGGATCGTCGTCGTCGGCCGTGCGCCGCAGCACCGTACGGCGCGAGGCGATGCGCACGATCCGGGCCAGCGTGTCCTTCTCGCCGGACAGGTCCCCGACGATGGAGACGGTGTCGCCGACCACGGCGGCCTTGCGGCCCAGCTCGCGGGCCTTCATCGCCACCACGGTCCGGCCGTCGACGAGGCAGGTGAGCCGGCCCCGGTCGACGGTGAGGACCATGCCGTCCTCGGCGTCCTCGTGCTTGGGCCGGATGTGCGTACGCGGCCGGTTGCCCTTGCGGTTGGGGCGGACGCGGATGTCGTCCTCGTCGGGGTTCTTCCCGTAGCGGCGCATGTTCTAGACCCCGAGCATTCCGGTCCACATGTCCGGGAAGTCCGGCAGGGTCTTGGCGGTCGTGCCCACGTTCTCGATCTCCACGCCCTTGACCGCGAGGCCGATGATCGCACCGGCGGTGGCCATGCGGTGGTCGTCGTACGTGTGGAAGACGCCGCCGTGCAGCGGGCGCGGGCGGATGTGCAGCCCGTCGGCCGTCTCGGTGACGTCGCCGCCCAGCTCGTTGATCTCCTTGGTGAGCGCGGCCAGCCGGTCCGTCTCGTGGAGCCGCAGATGCGCGACGCCGCTGAGCGTGGAAGGTGAGTCGGCCAGCGCCGCGACCGCCGCGATGCCCGGCGTCAGCTCGCCGACCTCGCCGAGGTCCACGTCGATGCCGTGGATCCTGCCGGTGCCGGTGAAGATCAGCCCGCGCTCGGTCAGCTCGCAGCTGCCACCCATCGCGGTGAAGATCTCGCGCAGCGCGTCACCCGGCTGAGTGGTCCGCTCGGGCCAGTCCGGGATGGTGACCTTGCCGCCGGTCACCAGCGCGGCGGCCAGGAACGGCTGCGCGTTGGAGAGGTCCGGCTCGATCGTCAGGTCCCGGCCGAGCAGCGCGGACGGCGAGACCCGCCACACGTTCGGCTCGCCGCCGGTCTCCGGCTCGTCCACCTGCGCGCCGACGGCCCGCAGCATGTCGACGGTCATCCGGATGTGCGGCATCGAGGGCAGGACGGAGCCGGTGTGCCGGACCTCCACACCCTGGTTGAAGCGCGGCCCCGACAGCAGCAGCGCCGAGACGAACTGCGAGGACGACGACGCGTCGATCGCCACCGGGCCGCCGTCCAGCGCTCCGCCGCCGTGCACGGTCAGCGGCAGCGCACCGCGTCCGTCGTCGTCGATCCGCGCGCCCAGCGCCCGCAGCCCTTCGATGACGCCGGTCAGCGGACGTTCGTACGAGCGCGGGTCGCCGTCGAAGCGGACCGGACCGTCGGCGAGCGTGGCGACGGGCGGCAGGAAGCGCATGACGGTGCCGGCGTTGCCGACGTCGACGGTGACCGGGCCGTGCAGCCCCGCCGGGATGACGCGCCAGGCCTCGCCGGTGCTGTCCGAGGAGGCGGCGGCGGACGGGCTGGTGGCGGACGAGGAGGAGATCGTCTCCTCGATGCCGACGCCCATCGCGCGCAGCGCGTCGGCCATCAGCAGGGTGTCGCGGGAGCGCAGCGGGCGGCGGAGCCAGCCCGGCTCGGAGGCGAGCGAAGCCAGCACGAGCGCCCGGTTGGTGACCGATTTGGATCCGGGCACGGTGACGGTCGCGTCGACGGCTCCAGTCGCGTGAGGTGCGGGCCAGAGGGCGGGGTGCACGGAACTCTCGGTCATGGCCTTTACTTTAGTGGCTCCGGGCCCGCCCCGGATCGTCAACAAATGGGCGGAAACCGCCGCGTAACGAAATCTTGGTACGGACCGGAGTCGCGCTCTCCGATCCTGGAGCTCACCAGCCCAGCAGCCAGCGCCCGCCGCCGATCAGCGAGCACAGCGACACCGCGTGGAAGAGGAAGAGCCACAGCACCGCCGGAGCGTGGGTCAGCCGGGCCAGCTGGTCCGCGTCGGAGTCCGGAGCACCGCCGAAGCGCCGCTTGGACTGGAGCTCGAACGCCGGCCGCACCCCGCCCAGCAGCAGGAACCAGACCGCCGTGTACGCGAACGCCGACTGCACGTCCGAGGAGGTCAGCCAGGACACCAGCAGGAACGCCGTACCGGTCAGGATGACGGTGAGCGCCCCGTACACATTGCGGATCATCACCAGCATCGCCGCGAGCAGCGCGGTCGCGATCCACAGGAGCAGCGTGATCCGGCCGTTGGTCAGCAGCCAGGCGCCGCCCAGACCCAGCAGCGAAGGCGCCGTGTAGCCGGCCGCGGCTGTGAGGATCATGCCGATGCCCGTCGGCTTGCCGCGGCTCACGGTCAGTCCGCTGGTGTCCGAGTGCAGCCGGATGCCGGAGAGCTGGCGTCCGGTGAGCAGGGCCACCAGGCCGTGGCCGCCCTCGTGCGCGATGGTGATGGTGTTGCGCGCGAGGCGCCATATCGGGTTCGGCACGACGGCGATGAGCGCCAGCGCGGCCGTCACCACCACCAGCCACTGCTCGGGTGCGGACTGGGTGCCGGTGAGGCGATCCCACAGATCGCCCAGTTCGGTGCTGTTCATCGGCCGGGCGACTCCTTGCGGCGGGGGCGGGCGGTCGTGGCAGTCTGGCACCTATGTGTGGCAGGTATGCAGCGAGTCGGCGGCCCGAGGACCTGACCGGACTCTTCGGGATCGAGAAGTGGGAACCCACCGAGACCCTGGAGCCGGACTGGAACGTGGCGCCGACCAAAGAGGTCTACGCGGTACTGGAGCGTCCTGTTAAGGACGCGGACGACCAGCGTCCGGTTCGCCAGTTGCGGGCCTTGAAGTGGGGCCTCGTGCCGTCCTGGTCGAAGACGCCCGAAGGCGCGGCCCGGATGATCAACGCCCGCGCGGAGACCGTGCACGAGAAGCCGTCCTTCCGCCGCGCCTTCGCCCAGCGCCGCTGCATCCTGCCCGCCGACGGCTACTACGAGTGGGTCACCGGCAAGGAGGAGCGGCAGCTGGAGGAGAAGAAGGGCAAGAAGCGGGCGCGGAAGCAGCCCTACTTCGTCACGCCGGCCGACGGCTCGGTCTTCGCGATGGCCGGACTGTACGAGTTCTGGCGCGACCCGACCCTGCCCGGCGACCACGAGAACGCCTGGTGGGTGACGTGCTCGGTGATCACCACCGAGGCCGAGACCTCGCCGCTCGCTGTCGCACCGGCCGAGGGCCCCGGCGCGCTCGCCGACATCCACCCGCGGATGCCGCTGATGCTCACGCCGGACCGCTGGGACACCTGGCTGGACCCCTCGCACACCGGCGAGGACGAGCTGCGCGCGCTGCTGGAGCCGCCGCCCGGCGGACTGATGCGCGCCTATCCGGTCGCCACCGCCGTCAGCAACGTCCGCAACAACGGGCCGGAACTGCTGGAGGAGCTGGCCGCGCCGGAGGAGTCCACGCTGTTCTGAGCCGTACGCCGGAGGAGTCCACGCTGTACTGAGCGGCACGCGGGAGAGGATGGCCGCGTGAACCGTCAACAGAACGTGCAGACCGACGCCGGTGAGGCCCGGATCACCTGGTTCCACGCCCTGGCCTCCACCGAGCCCCGCTTCGTGCTGGCCGCGAGCCATGGCGCCGGCGGCGGTATCGAGGCCCGCGACCTGCAGGCCATCGCCGCCGCCCTGCCCGCGCTCGGGGTCACCGTCGCGCTGGTGGAGCAGCCGTGGCGGGTGGCCGGCAAGAAGGTGGCGCCCGCTCCGAAGACCCTGGACACCGGCTGGCGTGGTCTGTGGCCCGCGCTGGCCGCGCCCGGGCTGCCCGTCGTCGCGGGAGGCCGCAGCGCCGGCGCCCGGGTCGCCTGCCGGACCGCGACCGAGCTCGGCGCGGCGGCCGTCCTCGCGCTCAGCTTCCCGCTCCATCCTCCGGGCAAGCCGGAGAAATCCCGGGCCGACGAACTGCTCTCCACCGGCGTGCCGACCCTGGTGGTCCAAGGCGGCAACGACCCGTTCGGGCGACCGGAGGAGTTCCCGCCCGGCCCGTACGAGCTGACGGAAGTGCCGTACGGCGACCACGGCTTCGCCGTACCGAAGAAGTCCGGACGGAGTGAGGCCCAGACGATGGACGTCATCACCGGAGCGATCACCGGATGGCTCACGTCCCTCCGGTGACACGGACCACGGGAATGCCGCGTACGGAGGCGCTGTTGTTCGGGACGTCGGTACAACAACGTCGTACGTGGAGAGGGAGTCCGTCGCATGGGTTCGACCATCTGCCCCAGCCGCTCGAACGCCGCTGAACTGGAGTGGACCGTGCTGCCTGCGGCGAAGACCACCCGTGAGCGGTCGAAGGGCGGCGCTGATCGACAGCCCGTCTCCCAGCAAGGTCGACTATTCTCCGAGGCGAGCGGGTCCGGTTTCGGCTCCGCCACATCGTTGGAGGAGGTGGGTCCGGTCACTGGGACCGACACAGGGACCGACGACGGCCGCGCACCGGAGACGACCGCCGAGCGCAACGCGCGCTTCGAGCGGGACGCCCTCGGCTTTCTCGACCAGATGTACTCGGCCGCGCTCCGCATGACGCGCAACCCCGCCGACGCCGAGGACCTGGTCCAGGAGACCTACGCCAAGGCGTACGGCTCCTTCCACCAGTTCCGCGAGGGCACGAACCTCAAGGCGTGGATGTACCGCATCCTCACCAACACCTTCATCAACTCGTACCGCAAGAAGCAGCGTGAGCCCCAGCGCAGCGCCGCCGAGGAGATCGAGGACTGGCAGCTGGCGCGCGCCGAGTCGCACATGTCGACCGGTCTGCGCTCCGCCGAGTCCCAGGCTCTCGACCACCTGCCGGACTCCGATGTGAAGTCGGCACTCCAGGCGATTCCCGAAGAGTTCCGCATCGCCGTCTATCTCGCCGATGTCGAGGGCTTTGCCTACAAGGAGATCGCGGACATCATGGGGACTCCCATCGGTACGGTGATGTCCCGGCTCCACCGCGGCCGCCGCCAGCTGCGCGGCATGCTGGAGGACTACGCCCGGGAGCGCGGGCTCGTCGCGACCGGTGCCGGTGGTTCGGACGATCGGAAGGGCTCTACCTCATGAGCTGCGGAGAGCCGCACGAGACGGACTGCTCGGAGGTCCTCGACCATCTCTACGAGTTTCTCGACCGGGAGATGCCCGAGGGCGACTGCACCAAGTTCGAGGTGCACTTCGAGGAGTGCTCGCCGTGCCTGGAGAAGTACGGCCTGGAGCAGGCCGTGAAGAAGCTGGTCAAGCGCTGCTGCGGTCAGGACGAGGTCCCGACCGACCTGCGCTCCAAGGTGATGGGCCGGATCGACCTGATCCGCGCCGGCGAGGCCGTGCCGGAACAGGACATCACCGTCGCCGGAGCGGATCAGACCGCGAGCGCGCGGGAGTAGTCACCCGAATGTGCTCATCGCATCTGTAGCGGCTCGGCGGACCCGCCGGGCTCGCCGGCATGGCGCCTCCAGGAACCATGGGGGCGGGTGCGGGCGTGAGAGGCACATCGGTGGCGGCGCGCGGCTGCATCCTGGCGGCGGTGATCACCGTCGCCTGCTGCGCGCTCCCGGCCCCGATCTCCGAGGCCATTCCGTGGAGCACGGCGGCCTTGCTCGCCGCACTCCGCCTCGCCTGTGAAACCGCCGGGCGCCACATCGGCCCTGGTTCCGCCCAGGCCGGTGCCGAATGATTCCTGCCTCTGCTGCCCGCCGCCGCCTTGCTTCTGCCGCCGCGGCCGCCCTCACCTTCTCCGTGGTGCTGACCGCCCTGGACTGCTCCGGGCACCACCGTCCGGCTGCCCGCCGCCGAGCAGCGCCGGATCGCGCTGCTCGGCGGGGCGGTGGTGCGCCGGACCTGTAGTGGACCCGCAGGCCGCTTCGGTGGTCGAGCAGCAGGCCGATCCGTACCGGGAGCGGCTGCCCGCCGCCGGAATCGTCAGGACGGTCAACGCATACGAGGACCTGTGCGGGGAAGGCGTCGCCGGGCCGCTGGGGACGCTGGAGGAGGGCGGGCTCGCCACCGGATGCGACCACCAGCCGCAGGTGGTGGAGGCCCTCGCCAGAGTCCTCGGCCGGGACGGTCTGACCCGGGCCGGGGCTGGGTAACCCATGGGTAATGAGCGGGCGTCCGGCCGGGCATGGTTGGATGCGAAAGCAGAGCGGAAAACGAGGGTGTCCAGTCGGGACAGGCGGGAATCGTGAGGATCTTCGGGAAGGTACGGCATCGGCCGTCCGCCTCTTGGCGGCAGGCCACGGACCGCGCGTTCACGCTGATCGGCGACGGCCGGTACGAGGACGCGGGGGCGCTGCTGACGCGCGCGGCGGATCTGGAGCCCTGGCTCTCGGAGTCCTGGTTCAATCTGGCGCTGCTCCACAAGTTCCGGCACGACTGGGAGCAGGCGCGCGCGGCGGGCCTGCGGGCGGTCGCGCTGCTGGACCGCGAGTCCGGCGCACCGGACTGGTGGAACGTCGGCATCGCCGCCACCGCGCTCCAGGACTGGCCGCTGGCGCGCCGGGCCTGGCAGGCGTACGGCCTCAAGGTGCCCGGCTCCGGGCTGAACAGCGCGGCCACCACCGAGCCGACCGGCATGGAGCTGGGCAGCGCGGCGGTGCGGCTCTCGCCGGAGGGCGAGGCCGAGGTGGTCTGGGGCCGCCGGCTCGACCCGGCGCGGATGGAGGTGCTCTCCATCCCGCTGCCGTCCTCCGGACGGCGCTGGGGCGAGGTCGTGCTGCACGACGGAGTGCCGAACGGCGAGCGGGTCACCGCCGCCGGACCTTCGTATCCGGTCTTCGACGAGATCGAGCTCTGGGCGCCTTCGCCCGTGCCGACCTGGGTGGTGCTGCTGGAGGCGGCCACCGAGGAGGACCGGGACGCGCTGGAGAAGCTCGCCTCGGACGCCGGGTTCGCCGCCGAGGACTGGTCCTCGTCCGTACGGCTGCTGTGCCGGGCCTGTTCGGAGAGCCGGATGGAGAGCGACGAGGGCGACGGCGAGCACCTGGACCCGCACGACCACAGCGAGCCGGGCCATCCCGGGCCGCTCGGCCACCGCACGGCGGGCGGCGGTGACCTGTGGGTTCCCGAGCGCGAGTGCGGTCTGGCGGCGCCGGGCGGGCTGGTGCGCGGGCTGCTGGACGGCTGGGTCGCCGACAGTCCGGACAGCCGCGAGTGGCGGGATCTCGAAGAAGTCTGCTGACCGCTGCCCGTAGGCTGTACGCGCACCGATCGCGGTGCTGTTCCTCCCGCGCATCCCGGCATCCGGCCGGGTCCGGCGGGGTCACCGAGTTCAGGTTTTGCAGGAAGGCGTACGGCGGACATGTCGCAGCAGGAGACGGACGGGCGGATCGACGTGGACGACGAGGGGTTCGTCGTCGACACCGAGGACTGCGAGGAGCGCGAGGCGGCGTACCGGGAGCGCGGTACGTCGCGTCCGATCACGGTCGTGGGCAACCCGGTGCTGCACAAGGAGTGCAAGGACGTCACCGAGTTCGGCGACGAGCTGGCGCAGCTCATCGACGACATGTTCGCCAGCCAGAAGACGGCCGAGGGCGTGGGCCTGGCGGCCAACCAGATCGGTGTGGACCTCAAGGTCTTCGTCTACGACTGCCCGGACGACGACGGCAACCGCCACACCGGCGTGGTCTGCAACCCGGTCCTGGAGGAGCTGGCCCCCGAGGCGCGGGTGCTGGACGACTCCAACGAGGGCTGCCTGTCGGTCCCGACCGCCTACGCCTCCCTCGCCCGTCCCGACTACGCCGTGGTGCGCGGCCAGGACGCGAAGGGCAACCCGATCCGCGTCAAGGGCACCGGCTATTTCGCGCGCTGCCTCCAGCACGAGACGGACCACCTGTACGGCTACCTGTACATCGACCGGCTCTCCAAGCGCGAACGCAAGGACGCGCTCCGGCAGATGGAAGAGGGCACGCCGCGCTACGAGACGGTCCCGAACGACTGAGGACGTCGTCCGTGAGAGAGGCCCGGCACGGGAAACCGGTGCCGGGCTTTCGCGTACCCGTGGCAGATAACTGCCTTTTCCCTTGCCGTAGTTGACGCTGGAAGCTGGAGGCGCTGCGCCACGCGCTCGGCGACAAGTCCATCCGCGTGACCAGCGGCTTCCGCTCCACCTCCTGCAACGCGGCCGTCGGCGGCGCGACCAACAGCCGTCACCTGTACGGCGACGCGGTCGACCTCGGCGCCTCGCCGCACTCCCTGTGCACGCTGGCCAAGCAGGCCCGCTACCACGGCTTCCGCGGAACCTCGGCCCGGGCTACGCGGGCCACGGCGACCACGTGCACGTCAACCAGGGGCCGAACCGCTTCTGGTCGGCCTCGCAGTGCGGTATTTGATCACCAGCATCTGATCGTGCCCGGCGTCCGCCTTCAGGCGACGTCGGGCACGGTGCTCGCCGGGCCCCGGAAGGTCCGCCGGTAGGCGTTCGGCGTCGTTCCGAGCGTCCGTACGAACTGGTGGCGCAGAGTCGCCGCCGTACCGAATCCCGTCTGCGAGGCGATCGTGTCGACCGTCCGGTCGGAGGTCTCCAGCAGATGCTGGGCCAGCAGCACCCGCTGCCGCAGCAGCCAGCGGTACGGGGTCGTGCCGGTCTCCTGCTGGAAGCGGCGGGCGAAGGTGCGCGGCGACATGTGCGCCTGCGCCGCCAGTTGCTCCACCGACATCTCCTGGTCGAGGTGGCCCTCCATCCACGCCAGCGTGGAGCCGACGGTGTCGCAGGCGTTCCGGGGGAGCGGGCGGCTGATGTACTGCGCCTGGCCGCCGTCCCGGTGCGGCGGCACCACCATGCGCCGGGCGATGGTGTTGGCCGCGTCCTGCCCGTACTCCTGGCGCACCAGGTGGAGGCAGGCGTCGATGCCCGAGGCGGTTCCGGCCGAGGTGATGACGGAGCCCTCGTCCACGTACAGCACGTCCGGCTCCACGATGGCCTTCGGATAGCGGCGGGCAAGCTCGGCCGCGTGGCGCCAGTGCGTGGTGCAGCGGCGCCCGTCCAGCAGGCCCGCCGCCCCGAGGACGTACGCCCCGGAACAGACGCTCAGCACCCGCGCCCCGCGCTCCACGGCCCGCCGCAACGCGTCCAGGGCCTCGTCCGGATACTCGCGGTCCACGAAGTTGCTGCCGGCCGGTACGGCGATGAGGTCGGCCTCCTCCAACCGCTCCAGGCCGTGCTCGGTACGGATGGTGAAGCCGGCGTGGGTCCGCAGCTCGGGGCCCCCGGCGGAGACGACCGCGAAGTCGTGGACCGGCAGGCCCTCTTCGCTCCGGTCCAGGCCGAAGACCTCGGCCAGCACGCCGAGTTCGAAGGGATGGACCTCGTCGATCAGGAGAGCGGCGACATTTTTCAGCATGGAGAGAGTGTGGCAGTAATTTGATGCTGTGTGGCAGTGCTGCCACTGATGAAAGTGGTCCTGGCGGACGACAGTAGAGCCATGAACCTCTTCCTGAACTACCTGACCGTGACCGTCCTCTTTGCTCTCGTCGCCTTCCCGGCCGCCGTCGGCCTCATCCGCGAGCGCCGCATCGACCGTCAGCTGCGCGACGCGGAACGGAGGGAGGCGGAGCCCACGGAGACGCGAAGTGCCGCGCGACCCTATAAGGTCACGCGGCACTCCTACCCGAAGGGCTGGGCGAAGGCCTAGGAGAGCGCCTTGCCGGTCCGCCGTCCCGAAGGAGACGCCGGCTCAGCCGACGACGGAGAAGAAGACCGAGGTGTCCCGGCCTGCTGCATCGGCCAGCACCCGATCTCCGGCGACCCCTCCACGGGCGGAGGAATGGGGAACGCTATCTCGGACGGCGGTCCGCTGAAGATGTACTGACTGGGCAGCAGGTCCGCGGCGACGCCCGCCGCGCTCAGCTGGTCGTCCAGCGTGGTGAAGACGGTGATGGGACTGCGGTAGCTCGCCAGCGTGGACATGTCGCTGCCGTTGTGGTCGATGACGATCTGGAGAGCCGTGTAATAGGCGCTTCCGGCCCATTCGGCGGTGGAGTCGGCACGTCCGGAGACGAGCTGCTCCAGGGCGTCCTGCACCGACAGGCCCCAGTCGACATCTTGGTGGTCCAGGTCGTCCTGGCGGACTCGGGCCGCCTCCCGCATCTTGTCCAGCAGTCGTACGTAGCCGGCGCTCAGATCCTGTCCGGGAAGGAATCGTGCGATCTTTCCGCGGTTCGCCATGCTGTAGTTCACGATCTTGCTCATGGGCGCATTCTGCCAAGGGGCTCCCGCCGGTGGTCCCGCTCAGTGCCCGCTGCTCTCATAATGGCGGGACTGCCGCTCCCAGAAGCGGTACGCGGTGTACATGAGGACGACGCCGATGGCCGGAGCACCCCAGGCGAGCCATTCAGGCACGGCGAGTTCCTCCTCCCGGTCCATCAGCACGGTCGCCGGCAGGTAGGCGACGAAGGCCAGCGGGAAGACGAAGGTCAGCCCGAAGCCGGCCACCGGGCCGAAGATCTTCAGCGGGTAGTTGCCGAAGTCGCTGAAGATCATGTCGATGGCGAACTTGATGGGCGAGACCCTCTTCATCCGGAAGACCAGCGCGGAGGCGGCCAGTTGCAGGGAGCCTTCCACCAGCGCACCGCCCGTGACGGCGAGCAGGAGGAAGCAGACGGCTCCCGGTGACCAGTCGACCGGTGCGGAGGCCGAGGCGATGGACAGGAGAACCACTCCGCCCGCCAGGTCGCCGAGCGAGCTCAACCGCACCCTGCGGGTGAGGAGCTGGACCAGCGGCGGCACCGGACGGACGAGATAGCGGTCGTAGTCGCCCTCGATGACGACCTCGTCGACGTGGATCAGCTGGTGGCCCGGGAGCAGCCACAGGCCGTGGGCAGTGAGCCTGATCCCGTAGAGGAAGGCGATCTCCGCCAGTCCCCAGCCGCCGACCTGCCCGAAGCGGTCCAGCACCGCCCAGATGAAGGCCAGCCCGACACCTTGGTAGAACAGGCCGCCGATGATGTTGATGAGCAGGTTCCCCCGGTACTGGAACTCGGCCCGGAACGCCGCACCGGCCAGCAGCAGATAGACCCGCGGACCTCGCATCGTCCCTCATCCTCCCTGCGACATGACGCGGCCCCGGGCGCGCGACCAGACGAACGCGGCCAGGGTGCCGAGCGCGCCGATCCAGGCGAGCTGGACACCGAGAGCGGCCACGATGCCGAGGCCCTCGACCTGGCCCAGGTAGACGGCCGCCGGGGTGTACGCGGTGGCCTGGAAGGGCAGCCATTCCGCGGCGGCTCTCACCGGTCCTGGCATGAACCACAGCGGGACCAGGGCCCCGGAGAAGAACTGTGCGACGAAGCGGTAGGCCATGAGGGCGCCGCTCACCTCCAGGGTCCAGAAGGAGACCATGCCGAGCAGCAGCCCGAGCAGCTGGTTCACGAGCAGCGCGCCGATCAGCGCCACCGGATAGGCGAACCCGGCGGCCGCCGATACGGGTGCCCGGCCCGCGCCGATCAGCAGCGCGAACGGCAGTGCCACCAGCAGGACCGGGACCGCGGCCGATGCCCACCCGAGCTGGCCGGCGAGCATCTGGCCGGGAAAACCGACGGGCCGCAGCAGGTCCACGGCGACCTTGCCCTCCCGTACCCGCTGGTCGATGGGTGAGGACCGCCACGGGCTCACGAGCTGGTACTGCAGCGTCGTCAGCGTCGCGTACGCCGTCATGGTGGTGAGGCCGAGTCCGTCCACCTCCGCACGACCGTCGTAGAGGGCCTTCCAGACCACCGTCAGCAGCCAGATCTGGAGGAGCATCATCGCGAAGGACGACAGATAGGCCGTGCGGTAGGTGAGGGCGGCGCGGAACTCCATCCGGGCGCAGGCGAGATGGGCCTGGAGCAGCGTCCCGAGTGACTGCTTCGCGGAGACGGAGACGGAGGCCGTCGGCGCGGTCATCCGCGGTCCGCGTAGATCCGGTGGATGACGCTCTCCAGCTCGGGTTCCACGATCGAGAGGTCGGTCACCCGGTGCCGAGCCAGCACCGAGGCCACCAGTTCGGCGGGCGGGGTGCGGACGGGATCGAAGCGCAGCCACACCTTGCCGTCCTCCCGGCGGACGACCTCCGCGCCCTCGACGCTTTCCAGCCGGTCGGTCTGCACCACGAGTTCGCGGTGCGGCGCGTAGCGGCTCTTCAGCTCGTCCACCGCGCCGTCGTAGGCGACCCTGCCGTGGTCGATGAGGATGATCCGGTCACAGAGTTCCTCGACGTCGTCGAGGTCGTGGGTGGTGAGGACGACCGTGGTGCCCGACGCGCGGTTCAGCTCCGCGACGAAGGTGCGTATCCGCTCCTTGGCGATGACGTCGAGCCCGACGGTCGGCTCGTCCAGGTAGAGGATGTCCGGGTCGTAGAGCATCGCGGCGGCGAGGTCGCCGCGCATCCGCTGGCCCAGGGAGAGCTGGCGGACCGGGGTGTCGAGGAACGGGCCGAGGCCGAGCACCTCGCTGAACTGCCGTTGCCTCTCGCGGAACCGGGCCTCCGGCACGTCGTAGAGGCGGCTGATCAGCCAGAGCGAGTCGCGCAGTGGCAGGTCCCACCAGAGCTGGCTGCGCTGGCCGAAGACCACGCCTATCCGGCGGGCGTTGCGGGACCTGTCCCGCCAGGGCGTGGCACCGGCGACCGTCACCGTGCCGGAGGTGGGTACGAGGATGCCGGTGAGCATCTTGATGGTGGTGGACTTTCCCGCACCGTTGGGGCCGAGATAGCCGACCATCTCGCCCTGCTCGACCGTGAAGTTCACGCCGTCGACGGCACGCTTGACGGTCTGCTCACGCGTCAGCAGCGTACGGAGGCCCGCGAAGCGGCCCTCCTGCCGTGTGGGTCGGCTGAACTCCTTGACGAGGTCTGCCACTTCGATGACGGGCATGTGCGCCTCTCTGGAGCGAGCCGGGCCCGGTCGGGCGTGATCGATCTGAGAGTGTGCACGCCGAAGCTTGGTCTGGTCCAACCATATTTTTCGGTCGGGCCGGTACGAGTCCCGGCGCGAAGGCGGCACCCGCGCACGTCGGTGCCGCGCCGCCGACGCGGGTGGCGGCCCTGGTCTCGTCCTGGACCGCATGCCGTGCCGCGCGGGTTTCGAGGCGCACCGGAGAGGCAACCGGCCGCCATGGACGCCGGAGAGCGTCGAAGAGACGTCCGTGACCCGAGTGAAGAGAAGACGGTGACCGGAGGGGCGGGGATGGCCGGGACCACCGGAGACGGACGCGCAGGTCGGATGTGGGCGGGTGCGGTGGGGGTGGTACTCGCCGTGGTCGCCATGGCCGCGCTGGTGGGCTTCCTGGCGGGAGCGGTCCTGGGTGGGGACGGCGTGGACGTCTCCTCGGGACTGCTGCTCGCCGCCTCCTTCGTCCTGCTGTCCGCAGTCGCCGCCGTGCTCTGGTGGCGGTGGGCGAATCGCCGGGCGGCGAAGCTGGGTATGTCCACCAGGCGGTACCTGAGGGTGGCCCGGCAGATCCAGCGCGGTGAGGTCCCGGACGACCCGGCGGAGCTGCCGGCCGCGATGGAGATCGCGGCGCGGGCACGGCGTACGTTGGACGCCCAGCAGCGCCGACTGATGTGGTGGCTGATGGGCGGCGTTGCGCTCCTGTGGCTCACGAGCGCCGTGATCCAGATCGCGAACCGCGACTACGTCAGGGCCTTCCAGTACCTCGGCCTGGCGGGGATCTTCCTCATCAACCCCCTGACGCTGCGCCGGCAGCGCCGCCGCCTCGACGCGGTCGAGCAGGTCCTGAGCCGCCGCACGTCCGCGTCGGCCGGCGGAGCCGAACAGGAGGGCCAAGTGTGTTCCTCTGACAAGTGAACTTGTTGTCGGAGGAGTTGAGGGGCACATGGACGTCTGGCCGGTCCGATCGGAACCGGGTCTCACAGCGGTCGTCGCCAGCGTCATGAGCGCCGTCGGCCTGGTGGGCGGCACGATTCTCGGCGCCTTAGGGGAGGGGACCGCAGCCACCTGATACGGGCGGAGGCCGACCGGCCCGGCGATACAGCGAGGCCCCACCGCGCTCAGCACGGTGGGGCCTTCTCCTGTACGGAGTCCGGAAGGGCTCGGCTGGGTCCGGATCGGGCCTAGAACTCGTCGTCGAACCCGACCGAGCCCTCCACCGCCACCTGGTACGCGGACGGGCGGCGCTCGAAGAAGTTCGTCAGCTCCTGGACGCCCTGCAGCTCCATGAAGGAGAACGGGTTCTCCGAGCCGTACACCGTCGGGAAGCCGAGGCGAGCCAGGCGCTGGTCGGCGACGCACTCCAGGTACTGGCGCATCGACTCGGTGTTCATGCCCGGCAGGCCCTCGCCGCACAGGTCGCGGCCGAACTGGAGCTCCGCCTCGACGGCCTCCTTCAGCATGTCGGTGACCTGCTGCTGGAGCGCGTCGTCGAAGAGCTCCGGCTCCTCCTTGCGGACGGTGTCCACGACCTCGAACGCGAAGTTCATGTGCATCGTCTCGTCACGGAACACCCAGTTGGTGCCCGTGGCGAGGCCGTGCAGCAGGCCGCGCGAGCGGAACCAGTACACGTACGCGAAGGCGCCGTAGAAGAACAGCCCCTCGATGCACGCCGCGAAGCAGATCAGGTTCAGCAGGAAACGGCGGCGGTCGGCCTTCGTCTCCAGCTGGTCGATCTTCTCGACCGAGTCCATCCACTTGAAGCAGAACTGGGCCTTCTCGCGGATCGACGGGATCTCCTCGACCGCGTCGAACGCCGCCGCCCGGTCGTCCGGGTCGGGCAGATAGGTGTCCAGCAGCGTCAGATAGAACTGGACGTGCACGGCCTCCTCGAAGAGCTGCCGCGACAGGTACAGCCGCGCCTCCGGGGAGTTGATGTGCTTGTACAGCGTCAGCACGAGGTTGTTGGAGACGATCGAGTCACCGGTCGCGAAGAACGCCACCAGCCGGCCGATCATGTGCTGCTCACCCGGCGACAGCTTGGCGAGGTCGGCGACGTCCGAGTGGAGGTCGACCTCCTCCACGGTCCAGGTGTTCTTGATCGCGTCCCGGTAGCGCTCGTAGAAGTCGGGGTAGCGCATGGGACGCAGGGTCAGTTCGAAGCCCGGGTCGAGCAGGTTCTTGTTGTCGGTGGAGCTCATTACTGGCAGGCCTCGCAGGACTCGGGGTTCTCAAGGGAGCAGGCGATGGCGTCCGCGTCGGGAGCCGAAGCCTGCTGTACGGGAATGGGGGCGGCGGCCGACGCCTGGCCGGACGCGGCACGGGCGATCCGGGTCGCCGGGCGCGAACGCAGGTAGTACGTCGTCTTCAGCCCCTGCTTCCAGGCGTACGCGTACATCGAGGAGAGCTTGCCGATCGTCGGCGTCTCCAGGAACAGGTTGAGCGACTGGCTCTGGTCGAGGAACGGCGTACGGGCCGCCGCCATGTCGATCAGGCCGCGCTGCGGGATCTCCCACGCCGTGCGGTACAGCGCCCGCACGTCCTCAGGGATCCAGGCGAAGCCCTGCACGGAGCCGCTGGCCTCGCGCAGCGCCTCACGGGTGCGGGCGTCCCACACGCCGAGCTTCTTCAGCTCGTCCACCAGGTAGGCGTTGACCTGGAGGAACTCACCGCTGAGCGTCTCGCGCTTGAACAGGTTGGAGACCTGCGGCTCGATGCACTCGTACACACCGGCGATCGAGGCGATCGTCGCGGTCGGCGCGATGGCGAGCAGCAGCGAGTTGCGCATACCGGTCTTCGCGACCCGGGCGCGCAGCGCGTCCCAGCGCTCCGGCCAGTTCAGCTCGGTGTCGTAGTGGTCGGGGTGCAGCACACCGCGCGCGGCGCGCGTCTCGGACCAGGCGGGCAGCGGGCCGGAGCGCTCGGCGAGGTCGCAGGACGCCTCGTACGCGGCCAGCATGATGCGCTCGGAGATCTTCGTGGAGAGCGCGCGGGCCTGCGGCGAGTCGAACGGCAGGCGCAGCTGGAAGAAGACGTCCTGGAGGCCCATGGCGCCCAGGCCGACCGGCCGCCAGCGGGAGTTGGAGTTCCCGGCCTGCTCGGTCGGGTAGAAGTTGATGTCGACGACGCGGTCGAGGAAGGTCACGGCCGTACGGACGGTGGAGTCCAGCCGCTCCCAGTCGATCGAGCCGTTCGCCACGAAGGCACCCAGGTTGACCGAGCCGAGGTTGCAGACGGCCGTCTCGCCGTCGTTGGTGACCTCCAGGATCTCCGTGCACAGGTTCGAGGAGTGCACGACCCGGCCCGGCTCGGCGGTCTGGTTCGCGGTCCGGTTGGAGGCGTCCTTGAACGTCATCCAGCCCTGGCCGGTCTGCGCGAGGGTCCGCATCATCCGGCCGTACAGCTCACGCGCCGGCATGGTCTTGCGGGCCAGGCCCTTGGCCTCGGCCGCGCGGTAGGCCGCGTCGAACTCGTCGCCCCACAGGTCGACCAGCTCGGGCACCTCGGCGGGCGAGAAGAGCGACCACTCGGTGTCCGCGTCGACGCGACGCATGAACTCGTCCGGGATCCAGTGCGCCAGGTTGAGGTTGTGCGTACGCCGCTGGTCCTCACCGGTGTTGTCGCGGAGCTCCAGGAACTCCTCGATGTCCGCGTGCCAGGTCTCCAGGTAGACCGCCGCCGCGCCCTTGCGCCGGCCACCCTGGTTCACCGCCGCCACGGAGGCGTCCAGCGTCTTGAGGAACGGCACGATGCCGTTGGAGTGCCCGTTGGTGCCGCGGATCAGCGAACCACGCGCGCGGATACGGGAGTAGGAGAGGCCGATGCCGCCGGCGTGCTTCGAGAGGCGCGCCACCTGGTGGTAGCGGTCGTAGATCGAGTCCAGCTCGTCCTTGGGCGAGTCCAGCAGGTAGCAGGAGGACATCTGCGGGTGCCGGGTGCCGGAGTTGAAGAGCGTGGGGGAGGAGGGGAGGTAGTCCAGCTTGCTCATCAGCCGGTAGAGCGCGGCGACCTCGTCCAGCGCCCGCACCGACGCGTCCTCGGCGAGGCCCGCGGCCACGCGCAGCATGAAGTGCTGCGGGGTCTCGATGACCTGACGGGTGAGCGGGTGGCGCAGCAGGTAGCGGCTGTGCAGCGTACGGAGACCGAAGTAGCCGAAGCGGTCGTCGGCACCGTCGGCCAGGGCCTGCTCGACGAGTTTGTCCAGCGCGGCCGCGTGGAGCGCCACGAACTCGGCGGTGCGGTCCGCGATCAGGCCCTCGCGGTGGCCGACGGCGACCGAGGAGGAGAAGGACGTGGCGCCCTGGCTCGCGGCCTCGTCGGCGATCGTACGGGTCAGCAGCCGGGCGGCGAGTCTGGAGTACGCCGGGTCCTCGGAGATCAGGCCCGCGGCGGCCTCGGTGGCCAGCGAGCGCAGCTCGGCCTCGTCGGAGCGGGCGTTGCGCCCGCGCAGCGCGGAGGCGGCGACCCGTCCGGGGTCGGTGTCGGGCAGATCGACGGTGAGGTCGGTGAGGGTCCGCAGCAGGGCGGTTCCGGGTCCGTCGTTCGTGCCGTGGCCGGACGTGGTGGAGGCGGCGGATTCGGTGGCTGAAACCGGATCGGCGGGCGCGATGGTCACTGGGCTTTCCCTCGCTCGGCTGGGGGCCGGCGGCGAGCGGGGAAACCGGGCAGCACGATGCCCTCAGGGCAGCACTGCTCACGGCGTCCACCGGCCCATCCGCGAGGCCCGGACGTCTGGCGTCCGGTTCGATCGAGCCGGACGCGCTGTCGACAGGTCTTCGGACTTCGGGTGTGCAAAGCACACTGATCACACCGTTGCGGGACAGTTCCGGATTCGCACCGGATTCCCCTGCGGCGACAGCGAGGTCGAGCATACATGTGGGGGCCGCTAGATGCTGCGGCCCCCACATGTTGTGTCGCGTCGGTTTGCTACGCCCCTCATGAGGCTGCCTCCGGCTCCAGCCGGAAGGCCATGAGGCGCAGGCCCGGCACCGGCTCCCCGTCCCGCTCAGGGGTCCGCGGAAGGCCGCGCCGACGGTAGATCCTATGGGCTGGGAGCATGGCGGGCCGCGTCGACAGCACCAGTCCGCGGACGCCTTCGGCGGACCGGGCCCGCTCGACGCACGCCCGTACGAGAGCCTCTCCCGCGCCCCGTCCGCGCCCCGCGCGGGCCACGGCCGGCATCCGGAACTCAGCCTCGTCCGACCGGAGATATCGCGCCACGGAGTGCCGGGAGCGGCGTACGTCACACCACCGAGCACCACGCCGTCCGCGTCGATCGCCACGAGCACCTCGGCCTCGGCCGCCCAAGGCTGAGACCCACGGCAATTGAATGGCGGCGTCGGCGGGTTCCGCCACTCCGATCGGCAGGTCCATCAGCCACTCGCTCCCACATCGTTGTTCGGGGCGCCGTCGCCCACCGGCGGCAGGTCGCCGCGCTCGACCGGCTGCTGTCCGGAGCCGTCCCCGGCGGGCGGCAGCACCCGGTCCAGCTCGTGGTCGTCGGCGCGGTGGGCGGCCCGCGCCGCCGACCGCAGCGTCGCCCGGTCCACCTGCTCGCGCGTCCCGCTCACCGTGATCACGAGGTCGCCCTGTTCCTGGGCGTACGCGTGGCCCGACTCCGTGGCGCGGTACCACTGTTCGCCGTCCCGCTCGCACGTCACCAGGGTCTCCTCGCCGCCGACGGGCGCGGAGCCGTCCGTACAGTCGGCCACGGCGTGCGGGCGGCGCTCCACCGACAGCTGGAGCATCCCGCCGTCCGGCGCGGTGTAGGAGCTGCCGAACCCGTCGTCACCGAGCACTCCGACCGACTGGCGCGCCAAGGCGTAGCCCGCGGCCTCGGTCACCCACACATGTTCCGCGACGAGCTGCGCGGCGCTCGCCCGCGCCTCCAGCTCCGCCCGGTCCGGCGCCGGTTCGGCCGAGGAGCTGCGGTCCGCCGGCGACTTCGAACCAGGCGCCGGCACGGTGCCGCAGCCCGTCACCGCCGCCAGGGCCAGGGCCAGTGGCACGGTCAGGAGGAGGGGCCGGAGCCGGGGCGACCGGGAGCGCGATGTCATGGGCACATCCTTTCGTACGGTCAGGGCTCCGCGCACCGGGATTCGAGCGCCGGCCGGGCTCGTCCACGGACGCCAGAAGGGGCCGCCGCGCCCCTGTGAGGGGTGCGGCGGCCCCGATCGGCCGACGGGTGGTCAGCAGCAGCGGAAGCCCTCGCGAGGGTCCGCCTCGCGGGCGTCGGTGCGGCTGCGTTCGAAGGCGCGGCGGGTCATCACCGGCGTGTCCGGATCGTGCGAGCGGGCGTGCGCCACATAGCGGTCGTACGTCGCCTCGCCGGTCACCTCACGGACGTACCAGCGGATCCGCCCGGCCACCCGCCGGACGTCCGCGAGGGTCATGTCCGGCTCCCCGTCGCCGCGGCCTCCTCCTTGCGCAGGCCGCCCTCGGGACCGACACCGGCGGCGGCCAGTTCGGCCTTCTCCTCCTTGGTGGCGATGAGCGAGGCCGGCGCGACGAACTTGGACTGGACGAACGGCGTCTCGTGGAGCTTGACGCTCTCCGGGTCGCGGATGGCCTTGTAGCAGACCCGGCCGGCGTCCACGAGCACCACGATGATGAGGAGCGCGAAGAGCGCGCAGAGCACTCCGTCGACGGTGGAGTTGGTGACGACGGTCCGCATGTCGTCCATGGACCTGGCCGGGGCCAGCACCTCGCCCGCGTCGATGCCCGCCTGGTACTTGTCGCGCTGCGCGAAGAAGCCGACCTTCACGTCCGGCGAGAAGATCTTCTGCCAGCTCGCGGTGAGGGTGACCGCCACGTCCCAGGCGAGCGGTACGGCGGTGACCCAGGCCCACTTCAGGCGGCCGGACTTGACCAGCAGCGTGGTGCAGACGGCCAGCGCGACGGCGGCCAGCAGCTGGTTGGCGATGCCGAAGAGCGGGAAGAGCTGGTTGATGCCGCCCAGCGGGTCGTGCACGCCGACCCAGAGGAAGTAGCCCCAGCCGCCGACCACGACGGCGCTGGCGAACCAGACACCGGGCTTCCAGCTGACCTCGCGGAACGGCTTGTAGGCGTTGCCCAGCATGTCCTGGAGCATGAAGCGCCCGACGCGGGTGCCGGCGTCGACGGTGGTGAGGATGAAGAGGGCCTCGAACATGATGGCGAAGTGGTACCAGAACGCCTTCATCGCCGTTCCGCCGATCACCGCGGAGAAGATCTCCGCCATGCCGAGCGCGAACGTGGGCGCGCCACCGGTCCGGGAGAGCAGGCTCGCCTCCTCGACGTCCTTGGCGGCCTGTGCCAGGGCGTCCGGCGTGATGGTGAAGCCGAAGTTGGCGACGGCCTGGGAGGCGGACTGGACGCTGTCGCCGATCACGCCGACGGGCGCGTTGATGGCGAAGTAGAGACCCGGGTCGATGATGCAGGCCGCGATCATCGCCATGATCGCGACGAACGACTCGACCAGCATCGCGCCGTAGCCGATCACGCGGATCTGCGTCTCCTTCTGGACCATCTTCGGCGTGGTGCCGGAGGAGACCAGGGAGTGGAAGCCGGAGAGCGCGCCGCAGGCGATGGTGATGAAGACGAACGGGAACATCGAGCCGGCGAAGACCGGGCCCGAGCCGCTGGAGGCGAATTCGGTGACGGCCGGCATCTTCAGCGTCGGCAGCGCCACGACCACGCCGAGCGCCAGCAGCGCGATCGTGCCGACCTTCATGAAGGTGGAGAGGTAGTCGCGCGGCGCCAGCAGCAGCCAGACCGGGAGCACGGAGGCGAGGAATCCGTACACGATCATCCAGATGACCAGCGTGCCCGGCTCCAGCGTGAAGAAGTCCGCCCACGACGACTCGGCGACCCAGCCGCCCGCGACGATCGCGAGGAGCAGCAGCGCGACGCCGATGAGGGAGACCTCACTGACCTTGCCCGGTCGCAGGATGCGCAGATAGACGCCCATGAAGAGGGCGATCGGGATCGTCATGCCGATGGAGAAGACACCCCACGGCGAGTGCGCGAGCGCGTTCACGATGACCAGCGCGAGGACCGCGAGCAGGATGATCATGATGATGAAGACGGCGATCAGTGCGGCGATCCCGCCGACCGGCCCGATCTCGTCGCGCGCCATCTGGCCGAGCGAACGGCCGTTGCGGCGGGTGGAGAAGAAGAGTGTCACCATGTCCTGGACGGCACCGGCGAAGATGACGCCGACGACGAGCCAGATCGTGCCCGGCAGGTAACCCATCTGCGCGGCGAGCACCGGACCGACCAGCGGGCCCGCGCCCGCGATGGCGGCGAAGTGGTGGCCGAACAGGACGCGGCGGTCGGTGGGGTGGAAGTCGACACCGTTGTCCAGCCGTTCGGCCGGCGTCGCGCGGTTCTTGTCCGCCTTCAGCACCCGGTTGGCGATGAACCGGGAGTAGAAGCGGTACGCGATGGCGTACGAGCCCAGCGCCGCCGCCAGCATCCAGGCGGCGGAGACCTCCTCACCGCGCGAGAGCGCGAGGGTGGCCCAGCCGATCGCGCCGACCAGGGCCACCAGGCTCCAGACGACGATGGACTTCGGCGTCAGCGCCCGTCGTCCCGGTGCTTGTGGAACCGGTGGTGCTGGTGTGGGCGATTCCGGCATATCGATCCGTCCCCTCGCGTGATCTCTGTCGTAACGTGCGCGAAATCTAAGGTGGGACGGCCGTGCTCCGGAACCCCTGTCCGCATACCGGTCGTGTATCACCGATGTCTCCACCGAAGTTCCGCAGTAGGGACACGGACGGCGGCCCGGTTCGGTTCACCCGATCCGGTTCCATCGCGGATGACCGAAAACAAGCGGTGGCCCGGGGAAGGAAACCCCGGGCCACCGCCTGTCCGTACGCCGTGCTCGCCTCAGTCGGTCGGCCGCTTCAGGCGGGCCACGAACTTGTACCGGTCGCCCCGGTACACGGATCGCACCCACTCCACGGGTTCGCCCTGGCCATCGATCGAATGGCGGGAGAGCATCAGCATCGGCAGCCCCACGTCCGTCCCCAGCAGACCCGCCTCGCGCGGCGTGGCCAGCGAGGTCTCGATGGTCTCCTCGGCCTCGGCCAGGCGGACGTCGTACACCTCGGCGAGCGCGGTGTAGAGCGAGGTGTACTTCACCAGCGAACGGCGCAGCGCCGGGAAGCGTTTGGCCGAAAGATGGGTGGTCTCGATCGCCATCGGCTCACCGCTGGCGAGCCGCAGCCGCTCGATGCGCAGTACGCGTCCACCCGTCGAGATGTCCAGCAGACCGGCGAGCGTGTCGTCCGCCGTGACATAGCCGATGTCGAGCAGCTGGGACGTCGGCTCGAGGCCCTGGGCGCGCATGTCCTCGGTGTACGAGGTCAGCTGGAGCGCCTGCGAGACCTTCGGCTTGGCGACGAACGTCCCCTTGCCCTGGATGCGTTCGAGCCGGCCCTCGACGACCAGCTCCTGCAAGGCCTGGCGCACGGTGGTGCGCGAGGTGTCGAACTCGGCCGCCAGGGTGCGTTCGGGCGGCACCGGGGTGCCGGGCGGCAAGGTATCGGTCATGTCGAGGAGATGGCGCTTGAGCCGGTAGTACTTCGGTACGCGCGCGGTGCGCGTACCGTTGCCGGTCTCGCTCCCCGAACTGCCCCCGTCGGCACCCATGGCCCGCCTCTCCGACGCTTGCGTTGCTGCCGTCACCGGCTCCTCCGTCTGTCGCGGCTCACATGGTGGCACGGTCCGGTCACGGGTCGTCGCCCTCCCTTAGGTGTCGGTCCTATAACGGACGCGAGTGCACTTCTTATACACCCTTGACACCCCTAAAGGTCTAGGCCAAGCTCCCGGTACTGGTCTAAACCATTAAAGACCAGGTCCAGCCCCAGCAGAACTCGTCGAATGTCTTCGCGGTGGGTGGGGTTGCAGCATCCCTGAGGAGGGTTTGACGTGAAGCGCAAGCTCATCGCGGCTATCGGTGTCGCGGGCATGTTGGTTTCGGTCGCGGCGTGTGGTTCCGACGACAAGGCATCGTCGCAGGACCCGAAGGACCGCAAGGAAACCTTGACCGTCTGGCTCATGGGCGAGGCCCAGTCGACCTGGCCCGAGCTGGTCTCGGACGTCAACGCCGAGTTCAAGAAGAAGTACCCCGGTGTCACGGTCAAGGTTCAGTACCAGCAGTGGGCCGACAAGGTCAAGAAGCTTGACACCTCCCTCGGTGGCGACAAATTCCCGGACGTTGTCGAACTCGGCAACACCGAGACCATGCAGTACATCCTCAATGGTGCGCTCGGGGAAATCGACCCCAAGAAGTACGAGAACTCGGACACCTGGATCAAGGGTCTGAAGGACACCTGCACCTTCGAAGGCAAGACGTACTGCGTTCCTTACTACGCCAGTGCCCGTCTGGCCGTCTACAACAAGGACATGCTGAAGGCCGGCACCGGCAGCGACGAGCTCCCGCAGACCGAGGACGAGTTCCTCGCGGCGATGGACAAGGTCTCCGCCTCCCTCGGCAAGAAGGACAAGCGCGCCTCCTCGCTCTACTTCCCGGGCCGCTACTGGTACGCCGCGATGTCCTACGTCGCCGCCTACGGTGGCCAGATAGCCACGTACGACGAGGGCGCCAAGGAGTGGAAGGGCTCGCTCTCCTCCCCGGAGTCGCAGAAGGGCCTGGAGCACTTCGTCAACCTGGTCAAGAAGTACAACAAGGCCGACCAGACGAAGGACGAGCAGGACCACGCCAACGTCATGGCCAACGAGAAGGCCGCCGTGATCTACGGCCAGGCCTGGGAGGCCGGCAGCGTCACGGGTGGCGAGAACGGCAACCCGAAGCTCGAGGGCAAGATCGCCACGGCCGGTATCCCCGGTCCCGAGGGCAAGGCCCTCCCGTCCTTCATCGGCGGCTCGGACCTCGCGACGATCTCCAAGTCCAAGGTCCAGGACCTCGGCCAGGAGTGGATCGCCCTCTTCACCAACGCCAAGGGCGGTGACGTCCTCGCGTCGAAGAACGTCCTCCCGAACAACGAGAAGCAGCTCGAGCCGCTGAAGACGAAGCCGGAGACGGCCGCCATCGCCAACGCGGTGCCGGACGCCTGGTTCACGCCGATCGCGCCGGGCTGGGCCTCCGTCGAGAAGGAGGAGATCCTGGAGAACGTCCTCCTGGAGATCCTCAAGGGCGCCTCCGTCGCCGACGCCTCCAAGAAGGCCGACGACAAGATCAACGCCCTGATCAACAAGAAGTCCTGACCTTCCGGTCGCCAGGCGGGGGCCCGGCATCGCTGCCGGGCCCCCGCCCTCTTCTCGCAAGTGAACGCCGTGAATTCCGGGGCCCGCCTCGGACCCGCGATGGAAGGTCAGCCACGTGTCTGCCGCTGATACCAAGGCCGTCGGGCCGCCGGTCCCACTACCGCCCGACCCGCAGCCGACCGGGAAGTCGTCCTCCGCCGACGACGCGCCCCGAGTTCAGAAGAGGAAGCGGAAGAAGGGTGAACTCCTCCCCTACTTCCTGATTCTCCCGGCGATCGTGGCGATCGCCGCCGTCTACCTCTACCCGCTCGGCAAGACGGTCATCATGTCCTTCCAGGACATGGGCCGACGCGAACTGTGGTCCGGAGAGCCCGCCCCCTGGGTGGGCCTCGAACAGTTCACCAACATCCTCGGCGACTCCGAGTTCTGGTGGGTCACCTTCCGCACGATCGTCTTCATGGCCATCTGCGTGACGCTGACCATGGGCATCGGGCTGCTGGTCGCCCTGCTCATGCGCAAGCTCTCCACCTGGGTCCGGCTCGTCCTGACGGTGGCGCTGATCGCCGCCTGGTCGATGCCGCTGATGGTCGCCGCCTCGATCTTCCGGTTCATGGCCGACTCCGACTACGGCCTGATCAACACACTGATCGCCAAGGTCGTCGGCGAGGACTGGCTCGGCCACAACTGGTACCTCGACCCGATCCAGGGCTTCGGCATCATCACCCTGCTGGTCGTCTGGGGCGCCATCCCGTTCGTGGTCGTCACCCTGTACGCCGCCCTCACCCAGGTCCCGCAGGAGCTGGAGGAGGCGGCCGCGCTCGACGGCGCCAGCGCCTACGGCGTCTACAAGTTCGTCACCTGGCCGGTCATCAAGCCGGTCTTCACCATGGTCGCCACCCTCTCGGTGATCTGGGACTTCAACGTCTTCGGCCAGATCTGGCTGCTGCGCGGCAACAAGCCCGAGCCGGAGTACGAGACCCTCGGCCTCTACTCCTACTCCAAGGCGTTCGAGTCCACCTCCTTCAGCCAGGGCAGCGCGATCGCCCTGATCACGGTGCTGCTGCTGTCCGGCGTGGCCGTGTACTACCTGCGCCAGCTCATGAAGACGGGAGAGGTCGAATGAGCAGCACGACCGAGACACAGGCGCTGCGACCCGACCGGAAGAAGAGCCGGCTCCACCTGGACATCATCGGCCTCGGTATCGCCGTCGTCATGATCTTCCCGGTCTACTGGCTGGTCATCAGCTCCCTGCGGCCCAACCGCGAGATCCGCAGCTACAACCAGACGCTGTGGCCCACGTCGATCACCTTCGACAACTTCGTGCGCGCCATCGACCAGCCGAACTTCACCACCGCCATCCAGTCCAGCCTGATCGTCGCCGTCACCGCGGTGGTCGGCGGCATGGTCATCGCGACCCTGGCGGCCCTGGCGATCGGCCGGTTCCGCTTCTTCGGCCGCAAGCCGCTGCTCCTGATCATGATCCTGGTGCAGATGCTGCCGCCGACGGCGATGCTCATCCCGATCTACGCCCAGCTCAACGCGATGGGCGGGATCGACGAGTACTGGGGCCTGATCGTCGTCTACCTCGTCGCCACGCTGCCCTTCGCCACCATCATGATCCGCGGCTTCGTCGTGAACATCCCGGTGGAGCTGGAGGAGTCCGCGATGGTCGACGGCCTCACCCGCTTCGGCGCCTTCCGCAAGGTGGTCTTCCCGCTGCTCGCGCCCGGACTCGCCGCCGCGTCGATCTTTGCCCTGGTGAACGCGTGGAACGAGTACCTCTTCGCGTACATCCTGATCAACGACAACTCCAAGTACACGCTCAACGTGTGGCTGATGACCTTCACCACCGAGCGCGGAACGGACTACGGCGCACTCATGGCGGCGTCCACCATGATCGCCCTGCCCGTCGTCATCTTCTTCATGATCATTCAGAAGAAGATGGCCGCTGGGCTCACCTCCGGCGCTGTGAAGGGATAGTGCGGGCCCATGACCACCCTCGTTTCCACCACGGACACCCTGACGCGTGACGCGCTCGCGGTGCTCCAGCCCGGATTCACCGGAACCACCGCACCGGACTGGCTGCTGCGCCGCGTAGGTGAAGGGCTCACCTCCGTCGGGCTGTTCGGCCGCAACATCGAATCGCCCGAGCAGCTCGCCGCCCTCACCGCGCGGCTGCGCTCCGAGCGGGACGATGTCCTCGTCGCCATCGACGAGGAGGGCGGGGACGTGACCCGCCTGGAGGTCAGGGACGGCTCCTCGTTCCCGGGCAACTTCGCTCTCGGCTCCGTCGACGACGTGGACCTGACCCGGGCCGTCGCCTACGAGCTGGGCCGTCGCCTCGCCGTGTGCGGCGTCAACCTCAACTGGGCGCCGTCCGCCGACGTCAACTCCAACCCGGACAACCCGGTCATCGGCGTACGCTCCTTCGGCGCCGACACCGCTCTGGTGGCCCGGCACACCTCCGCGTACGTGGAAGGGCTCCAGGCCGCCGGCGTCGCCGCCTGCACCAAGCACTTCCCCGGCCACGGCGACACCGCGGTCGACTCGCACCTGGCGACGCCGCGCATCGATGTGGATCTCGACACCTTGCACGCCCGTGAGCTGCTGCCTTTCCGGGCGGCGATCGCGGCGGGTTCCAAATCGGTGATGAGCGCGCATATCCTGCTTCCCGCACTCGACCCGGACCGCCCGGCCACTCTGAGTCCGCGGATCCTCACCGGTCTGCTCCGTCAGGAACTGGGCTACGACGGCCTGATCGTCACCGACGGCGTGGAGATGGAAGCCATCTCCAGGACCTACGGCATCGAGCGCGGATCGGTCCTCGCGATCGCCGCGGGCGCCGACGCGATCTGCGTCGGCGGCGGGCTGGCCGACGAGGAGACGGTGCTGGCCCTGCGCGACGCCCTCGTGGCGGCGGTACGGAGCGGGGAACTGCCCGAGGAGCGGCTCGCGGACGCGGCCGCCCGTGTACGAGCCCTCGCGTCCTGGACGCAGGGGGCCCGGGGGGACGTCCCGGAGCCGGGCGCGGAAGTGCAGGAGGGGACCGCGCCCGGCACCGGAGTCAGCTCCGACATCGGCCTGGTGGCCGCCCGCCGCGCGGTGAAGGTCACGGGTACCGGCGACCGGCTGACCGAGCCGGCGTACGTGGCGGAGTTCTCCGCCGTGGCCAACATCGCCGTCGGCGACGAGACCCCGTGGGGCATAGCCGCCGGCCTCACCCGCCTCCTCCCCGGCACCGAGGCAGGCCGCTACACCAGCGAGAGCACCGCACCGGCGGCCGAGGCGGTCGCGGCGGCGGGGGAGCGGCGCATCGTCGCGGTCGTCCGCGACGAACACCGCCACGCCTGGATGCGCGAGGCCCTGGACGCCCTGCTGGAGGCCCGTCCGGACACGATCGTGGTCGAGATGGGCGTCCCGGCGTCCACGCCGAGAGGCTCACTGCACATCGCCACGCACGGCGCATCAAGGGTCTGCGGCCAGGCGGCGGCGGAAGCGGTGACTGGGGCATAGCCCAAGCCCGGCCACGATCAAGCCCGTCCGGCGATGACCAAGCGTGTCGGGCGGACACACATCAAGCCCGTCCGGCGATTGAGGACAAAGCCTCTCGCCGGACGGGCGGCACAACGGGAAGGGCCAGGACGCCTCACGGTGTCCTGGCCCTTCCCGCACGTACAGCCGTACGCCCTACAGCCCCTGCCAAGCCGGCTTGGCCGCATACGTGGCCCGAAAGTAGTCCGCCAACTTCAGCTTCGACGCCGCGGCCTCGTCCACCACCACCGTCGCATGCGGATGCAGCTGAAGCGCCGACGCCGGCACGATCGCGGCGACCGGCCCTTCCACCGTCTGGGCCACGGCCTCCGCCTTGCCTTCACCGGTGGCCAGCAGGATCGGATGCCGGGCATCCAGGATCGTCCCGATGCCCTGGGTGATCACATGGTGCGGCACCTGCTCGATGTCGTCGTCGAAGAAGCGCGCGTTGTCCACCCGGGTCTGCTCGGTCAGCGTCTTGATCCGGGTCCGCGAGGCGAGCGAGGAGCACGGCTCGTTGAAGCCGATGTGCCCGTCGGTGCCGATGCCGAGCAGCTGGAGGTCGACCCCGCCGGCCTCCGCCAGCGCCCGGTCGTACGCCTCACAGGCCGCCTGGACGTCCTCGGCCGAGCCGTCCGGGCCCATGAAGGACGCCTCGGAGAGCCCGAGCGGCTCCACGACCTCACGGAGCACCACGGAGCGGTACGACTCCGGGTGGCCGGCGGGCAGCCCGACGTACTCGTCCAGCTGGCAGATACGGGCACGCGAGGCGTCGACGGAGCCGGCGGCGACCTTGGCCGCCAGCGCACGGTAGATGGGCAGCGGGGTAGAGCCGGTGGCAACGCCGAGCAGGGCGTCGGGCTTGCGGCTGAGCAGGGAGGCGATGGCCTCCGCGATCAGTTCGCCGCCTGCCGTGGCGTCCGGGACGATGACAACTTCCACGCTGTGCCTGCCGATCTGATGAGTGGAACCCGTGTGGTATAGACCAATCAAAGTCCCAATCTAGCAGAATCGGGCAGCTGTGCGGTGAACGGCTCGTGGTTCGGTCCGTCCGCCCGGCCCCACTGGCGGACCCCGGCTTCGCCTGGTCGACTTGTCCGGTACGACACCGCATCGGGAGGCACCCCACATGTCAGCCACCTCTCCGCCCGCCCCGGACGACCAGCGCGATGTGCCCGGCCGCATCATGTCCGGCGAGATGGCCGAGCAGCCCGCGATGCTGCGGCGCATCCTCGACCAGGGCGCGCCGCGCATCCGCGAGGTGGCCGCCGAGATCGCCGCCAGGAAGCCGCGCTTCGTCCTGCTCACCGCGCGCGGCACCTCCGACAACGCGGCGCTCTACGCGAAGTACCTGCTGGAGATCCGCCTCGGCCTGCCCTGCGGCCTCGCCTCCATGTCCACCACGACGGCGTACGGGGCCAAGCCCGACCTGCGGGACGTCCTGGTGATCACCGTCAGCCAGTCGGGCGGCTCACCGGACCTGGTCGCCTCCACGAAGGCCGCCCGAGACGCCGGCGCGGTCACCCTCGCCGTCACGAACAATCCGGACTCCGCGCTCGCCGCCGTATCCGAGTACCACATCGACATCCTGGCGGGCCCGGAGAAGGCGCTCCCGGCCACCAAGACGTACACCGCCTCCCTGCTCTCCCTCTACCTCTTCGTGGCGGGCCTGGCCGGCGGCGACGGTACGGAGGAGGCGTCGGCCCTGCCCGACCTGGCGGGCGCGATCCTGGGCCGCCGGGCCGAGGTCAAGGCACTCGCCTCCCGCTACCGCTTCGCCGAACGCATGGTGATCACCTCGCGCGGCTACGGCTATCCGACAGCCAAGGAAGCGGCCCTGAAGCTCATGGAGACCAGCTACATCCCGGCTCTCTCCTACTCCGGCGCCGACCTCCTCCACGGCCCGCTGGCGATGGTCGACAACATCTCTCCGGTGATCGCCGTGGTCACCGACGGCCGGGGCGGCGAGGCGCTCCAGCCGGTGCTGGACCGGCTGCGCGGACGCGGCGCGGACCTCTTCGTGGTCGGACCAAAGGTTCAGGTGGAGGCGGCGTCGGCGGGCTTCTCGCTGCCGACCTCGGGCGTCCCGGAGGAGCTGCAGCCGATCCTGGAGATCCTGCCGCTGCAAATGCTCGCGTACGAGGTCACCATCGCCCGAGGCCAGGACCCGGACTCACCACGCGCGCTGGCGAAGGTCACGGAAACCCGCTGAGACGGCCCCGAAAACACCCGCGGGCCGCGGCGCCAGGACGGGACCCTCAGCCCATCCGGCACCGCAGCCCGGAGCTGCGGGCCTGCCTTTCGGAACAGGCCGGGCTCTCGGGCCCCGGCACGCACATCTGCGGCGTTGTCGTCGGTCGCCGACGCTTCGCGTCGACTCCCTCCTCCGCCTTGCAGCTGTACGCACCGGACCCCGCTCGCTGATCCGGCCTGTTCCAAAAGGCAGGCCCTGCCCGGCCGACGGTGTGCGGTGCCGTCGGCCACATGAGGCACCGGCGCGGTCAGGGCAGAGAGCGCCGGGTGCCTCGGTCCACTCTCCTGTGCGGGGAGAGCGGAGGTCTTGGTGAACTCATTGTGGACTAGACCAATTGCCTGTGTCCATCCATGCGCACGACATTCTCCGGCCGTGGACCGCGCCCTGTCCATCGACATCCTGTGCGCCGACGGCCCTCTCACCTGTGGCACGGCCCGCCAGGCCGATCGGTTCGAACACGTCCGTTAACCCCGGGTACGCTCCACAGGTGCCCTCCATGAACGATCTCGTCCGCCAGCACACCGCTCTGAGCGACACCGACCTCGAGTGGCTGCATCTGCTGGTCTCGGAGTGGCAGCTGCTCTCCGACCTCTCCTTCGCCGACCTCGTGCTGTGGGTGCCGACCCGCGACGGCACCCGGTACGTCTCCGTCGCCCAGATGCGGCCCAACACCGGACCCACCTCCTACCAGGACGACATGGTCGGCCACCTGGTGCCGCGCGGCCGCCGGCCGCTGCTGGACGCGGCCCTGGACGAGGGCCGGATCGTGCGCGAGGGCGACCCGGAGTGGCGCGAGGAGGTTCCCGTACGGGTCGAGTCCATCCCCGTACGCCGTGAAGGCCGGGTCCTCGGCGTGATCGCCCGGAACACCAACCTGCTCACCGTGCGCACCCCGTCCCGGCTGGAGCTGACCTACCTCCAGTCCGCCTCCGACCTGGCCCAGATGATCGCCGCCGGAGCCTTCCCGTTTCCCGGCCAGCAGGTCGACATGGACGCCTCGCCGCGCGTCGGCGACGGCCTGATCCGGCTGGACGCTGACGGAGTCGTCCAGTACGCCAGCCCCAACGGCCTCTCCGCCTACCACCGCCTCGGCCTCGCCTCCGACCTGGTCGGCCACCACCTCGGCACCACCACCGCCGAACTGGCGCCGTCCCGTGGGCCGGTGGACGAAGCGCTGGTCAAGGTGGCCAGCGGCTACGCGCCGCGCGAGTTCGAGGTGGAGGGCGAGGGCGGGGTGATCCAGCTGCGGGCCATCCCGCTCAAGCCGAAGGGCGTCCGCATCGGCTCGCTGGTCCTCCTCCGGGACGTCACCGAACTCCGCCGCCGCGAACGTGAGTTGATCACCAAGGACGCGACCATCCGGGAGATCCACCACCGGGTGAAGAACAACCTCCAGACGGTGGCCGCCCTGTTGCGCCTCCAGTCCCGCCGGATGGATTCCGAACAGGGACGCGAGGCGCTCAACGAGGCGGTCCGGCGCGTCGGTTCGATCGCGATCGTCCACGAGACGCTCTCGCAGAACCTGGACGAGCGCGTCGAGTTCGACGAGATCGCCGACCGGGTCATCGCGATGGTCTCGGAGATCTCTCCGGGCAAGGTGACCTGCCGGCGCGTCGGACGCTTCGGCATCCTGGACGCCGAGGTCGCCACTCCGCTCTCCATGGTGCTCACCGAAGTCCTGCAGAACGCTCTGGAACACGCGTTCGCGGTGGCGGACCAGGGCACGGTGGAGGTCTCGGCCGTACGCGGCGGCTCGCCGACCGAGGGCCGGCTGCTGATCACCGTGACGGACGACGGACGCGGTCTGCCCGAGGGATTCGACCCGCAGCGGGCTGGCAATCTGGGCCTCCAGATCGTACGGACGCTGGTGGAAGGCGAGTTGGGCGGCACGTTCGGCATGGTCCCGGCGCCGGAGCGCGGCACCCAGGTGGTGCTGGACCTGCCGGTGCGCGGTGACAAGTAGGAGCACGTACAAGCAGACAGAGCGGGCCCGGACCGTGGTGACGGTCCGGGCCCGCTCCGTGATGCTCACGATGCGATGCGCTTCGGGGTACTGCGCGCTGCGACTCGAAGGCGGGGCTGTGCGCACGCTCTGTACGCGCCGCCTGGCTGAGGCGTGTTCGTGGGGGGCGTCGGTCAGGCGCTGGCGTTACGCGCCCGGTTGCGAGCGGCACGGCGCTTCATCGCGCGGCGCTCGTCCTCGCTGAGGCCACCCCAGACGCCGGAGTCCTGGCCGGACTCGAGCGCCCACTGCAGGCACTGCTCCATGACGGGGCAGCGACGGCAGACGGCCTTGGCTTCCTCGATCTGCAGCAGCGCAGGACCGGTGTTGCCGATGGGGAAGAACAGCTCGGGGTCTTCCTCACGACAAACGGCGTTGTGACGCCAGTCCATGGCTGCTACCTCTCCTTGGTATTACACGCTTGTTGCTTGTGAATGTGAACGCTTTCACGAATCCCCCCACAGATGACGGGCCGACTCCCAGAAACACTGGGTGTGGTCTGTGATGGTGAGGAGGGGTTCTGGCTCTCAGTGGAGGCCGGTGTTGCGGGCCGTCCCGATCGCCATGTAGAGATTCGCAAACCTCGGCGGCGGATACAACCCCTTCTGGAAAGTTTTTTTTGATTCCTCGGTGTCGACTAGGTCACAGCCGCACTTCTAAGGGGTGGGGGCCAGGCCAAACGTTCGAGTTAAAGGACTTTGGGCCCTTCCACTCACACAATCACACGCAGTGCACGGCGTACGCCTGTGAACGTCACGCTCGTACGCAGTCCTAGGTGGTCGCCGTCCATCTGGAAGGGCAGCGGGACCTTTGAATGCAAGGTGAAGTCCGTGAGGTCATGCAGTGAAACGGCGTGCTTCCCGCGCGGTCCTCTGTCAGGGCTCGAAGTGAGCAGCTGGGTGCCGTACAGGGCCACCGCCGAGGTCGACAGACGCTTCAGTCCGAGGACGTCCAGAGCGGTGTCGAAAGAGGCCTTCGGAGAGGCGTACACCGGACGATTCCCCAGGTAGGTCCAGGGAGCGGTGTTGCAGATTATGGAGAGCGCGAGGTCGGTGACGGGCTCCTGGCCGGGCACGTCGAGCGTGATCGTCCCGTGTCTGCGGTGGGCCTCGTTCAGGAACTGCCGGACCACCTGGCGTACGTACAGCGCGTGCGTCGACCGCTTGCCGTGCTCGCGTTTCTGTTCGACCCGGCCGACCACTCCGGCGTCGAAACCGAGACCCGCACAGAAAGTGAACCAGCGTTCGGGTACGGCCTCGTCCTCGGTGCCCGGAGTGCCGGCGGCCAGACCCAGACCAACCGTGCGTTCGGTCCGGTGCTCCAGAGCGTCCAGGATCGCGCCGGTCGCCTCCACCGCGTCGTTGGGCAGTCCCAGGGCGCGCGCGAAGACATTGGTGGAGCCGCCGGGAACCACGGCGAGCTTCGGCAGGCCCTCCGGATCCGGGCCCCGGTGCAGCAGCCCGTTCACGACCTCGTTCACCGTGCCGTCGCCGCCGAGGGCGACCACCAGGTCGATATCGTCGCTGTCGGCCGCCCGCCGCCCAAGATCCCGTGCGTGACCCCGGTACTCCGTGGTCACCGCCTCCAGCTTCATCTCGCTGGCCAGAGCGTGGATGAGGACGTCACGGGTGCGGGCACTGGTGGTGGTGGCTGCCGGGTTGACCACGAGAAGTGCGCGCATGCCCGTCAGAGTACCTACCGGGTGGTTCGGTACCGAAGTCACGGTTCGCTCAGCTCCGAGCCGGTCACGCTCCGTGATCCTCTGTCGTTCACGCTCCGCGACGGCATCCCTCGTACGTGATGTGCGCCGCGCCCGCGCACCCCGGCTTCACTTCCGGGGCCCGGAGATGCCAACCTGAAGGGCGTGAGCACTGAAGCGACCCCCTCCACCCCCTCGCCCGCCGCGACGGAGCGTCCGCGAAGGATCACCGCCCTCGCCGGGATCAACGCCCTCGAAGGCGCCGCACTCGCGGTCAGCGGGCTCTACCTGCTGGTCATGGGGGTGCTCGGGCGTCCTGAGAGCCCGCAGCAGGCGGAGACGGTCGGCATCACGCTGATCGCACTGGGCGCCATCCCGCTCATCGCCGCCCGCGGCCTGCTGCTGCTGCGGAGCTGGAGCCGGGGCCCGGCGCTGATCACGCAGATCATGGCGCTGCCGGTGGCCTGGACGCTGCTGCGCTCCCAAGGCGCGCTGATCCCGACCGGGATCGTCCTGGCGGCGGTCGCCGTGACCGGCCTGCTGCTCGTCCTCAACCCGGCGACCACGCGGATCCTGGGCCTGCGCGGGGGCGCCGGAGCGAATCCGGAAGCCTGAGCGACCCCGGAGGCCTGAGCCCCGGGACCCGTGGCGCCCTGCGGAGGGCCGTCCTACTCCTCGACGAGCAGGCGCTCGCGCAGCTGGGCCAGGGTGCGCGCCAGTAGCCGGGAGACGTGCATCTGCGAGATGCCGACCTCCTGCGCGATCTGCGACTGGGTCATGTTGCCGAAGAAGCGCAGCAGCAGGATCCGCTTCTCGCGCGGCGGCAGATCCTCCAGGAGCGGCTTCAGCGACTCCCGGTACTCCACGCCCTCCAGCGCCTCGTCCTCGGAGCCCAGCGTGTCCGCGACCGCCGGCGACTCGTCGTCCGTGTCCGGCACGTCCAGCGAGAGCGTGCTGTACGCGTTGGCCGACTCCAGGCCCTCCAGCACCTCCTCCTCGGAGATGCCGAGCCGCTCGGCCAGCTCGTGCACGGTCGGCGAGCGGCCGTGCTGCTGGGAGAGTTCGGCGGTGGCCGTGGTCAGCGAGAGCCGCAGCTCCTGAAGCCGGCGCGGCACCCGCACCGCCCAGCCCTTGTCCCGGAAGTGGCGCTTGATCTCGCCGACGACCGTGGGCGTCGCGTACGTCGAGAACTCCACGCCCCGGTCCGGGTCGAACCGGTCCACCGACTTGATCAGCCCGATCGTGGCGACCTGCGTCAGGTCGTCCAGCGGCTCTCCGCGGTTGCGGAACCGCCGGGCCAGGTGCTCGACCAGCGGCAGATGCATCCGCACCAGCCGGTTGCGCAGCTCCGCCTTCTCCGCCGAGCCGTCGGGAAGCTCCCGCAACTCGATGAACAGGGCCCGGGCCCCGCTGCGGTCGTGTGGATCGTGGTGCCCGTGCTCGCTCATCTGGCCCGCCCGCTCCTGCGACTGCTCCACCGCGACGTTGAGGCTCTCAGGCCCGTCCGCTCCGTCCACCGGATGCGGCCGGGCCTGTTGCTCCGGGATGCCTGCCGGCCGCACCACCCCGGATCGGATCGTCTCGTCCCGCACAGGACCGTCCCCGTTCCCGTCGCTCACGCCGGCCCGGGGCCCGCGCCGCGCTGTTTGTAGAGGCTGATGCTGACCGTACGGTCGTCGGCGACCGTCGAGTCGACCTTGCCGGCCAGTGCGGAGAGCACCGTCCAGGCGAAGGTGTCACGCTCGGGTGCGCGGCCGTCCGTCGTCGGGGCCGACACCGTCACCTCGAGAGAGTCGTCGATGAGCCGGAACACGCAGCTGAGGACGGAGCCGGGCACGGCCTGCTGAAGCAGGATCGCGCAGGCCTCGTCGACCGCGATACGAAGATCCTCGATCTCGTCGAGAGTGAAGTCCAAACGCGCTGCGAGACCGGCCGTGGCCGTTCGCAGCACCGACAGGTAGGCACCCGCAGCGGGCAGCCGGACCTCTACGAAGTCCTGATTCCCGGGCTCGCCTGCGATCTGGGACACCCTCACCTCCAAGGTGGCACAAACTCTTTCGAGGTTCCGGGAAGGGTGGCCCGGAGCCATAAGGTCGGTCGACGGTTCTCAGCTCGGCGACGCTATCGGATCCATGATGCAGTGTCGCCCGCACCCCATCCCCCGGCCGTCACTCATGGTAAACCCATGAGTACACACAGTGGCTAGGGGCCTGCGGCGCCCAATTACGAAGAACCGGCGCCGGATTGACGTACCCAGACGTCAGACGATCGAACCGTCCTCGAAACACCAGCGCCAGCTCTCGCCCGGCTCGAAGCTCCGCATCACCGGGTGACCGGTCTCCCGGAAGTGCCCGGTGGCGTGCCGCAGCGGCGAGGAATCGCAGCAGCCGACGTGCCCGCAGGTCAGGCAGAGCCGCAGCTGCACGGGATGGGTGCCCGCGGCCAGGCACTCGGGACAGGTCTTCCCGAGCGGTACGGGCTCGGGGCGTGGCAGATCCGCTACGTGCGCACACTCGCTCATGATGGGCAGGTTACGACGGATCCTAGGACGGTGAGATGGACGCGCTGCCACTGGTGGCGCTGGTCGCGGCCAGTGCGGCGGTCGCCGGTGCGGCGCGCCGCACGCCAATTCCGGCGCCGCTCGTCCTGGTCGCCGTTGGCCTGATCGTGGGCCTGATCCCGGGCGTTCCGACGTACCACCTGGACGCGCACATCGTGCTGCCGCTGCTGCTGCCACCGCTGCTCTACACGGCCGCCGTCGACAGCTCCTACCTCGACCTGCGGGCCAACATCCGGCCGGTCGCGCTGCTCTCCGTGGGCTACACGCTCTTCGCCACCGTCGCCGTGGGCTGGCTGGCGTACCTCGTGATCCCGGAGCTGCCGCTGACCGCCGCGCTCGTCCTGGGAGCCGTGGTGGCGCCACCGGACGCCGTGACGGCTGCCGCGATCGCCCGCCGGGTCGGACTGCCCGCGCGGGTCACGACCATCCTTCAGGGTGAGTCGCTGGTGAACGACGCCACCGCGATCACCGCCTTCCGGGTGGCGCTGGCCGCCGCGGTGGGGGAGGGGATGACGTGGGTCGCCGGGATCGCGGAGTTCCTGCTGGCGGCGGTCGGCGGGGTCGGGGTCGGGCTGCTGCTGATGGTGCCGCTGCACTGGTTGCGTACGCATCTGAAGGAGGCCCTTCTCCAGAACACGTTGTCCCTTCTGATTCCGTTCGTGGCGTACGCGGCGGCCGAACGGGTGCACGCCTCCGGAGTCCTCGCCGTGGTCGTCGTCGCGCTCTACCTGGGACACCGCTCCTGGCAGGTCGACTTCGCCACCCGCCTCCAGGAGGCCGCGGTCTGGAAGATGGTCGCCTTCATCCTGGAGTCCGCGGTCTTCGCGCTGATCGGGCTCCAGCTGCCGTTCGTCCTGAAGGGGCTCGAAGCGGGCGGCGCGGTGGCGGCGCTCGGCTACGCGGCGATCGTGTTCGTCGCGGTCGTCGTGGTCCGCTTCATCTAGGTCTATCCGGCCACCTATCTGCCGCGATGGCTCTCGGAGCGCGTACGGGAACGGGAGCCGGGCACCGACTGGACCGCGCCGCTGATCGTCGGCTGGGCCGGGATGCGCGGGGTCGTCTCGCTCGCCGTCGCCTTCTCGATCCCGCTGGTCACGCACGACGGCGAGCCGTTCCCGGCCCGGAACCTGGTGCTGTTCCTGACCTTCACCACCGTCATCGCCACGCTGGTGATCCAAGGGCTGACCCTGCCCGTCCTCGTCCGCGTACTGAAGCTGCCGGGACGCGACCCGCAGGCCGAGACGCTCATCGAGGCGCAGGCCCAGAGCGAGGCGTCGGTGGCCGCGGAGGCCCGTCTGGAGGAGCTGCTCGCCGACCCGCACAACAGCCTGCCGCCGCCGCTGGCCGACCGGCTGCGCGCTGTGCTGGAGCGCCGCCGCAACGCCGTCTGGGAGCGGCTGGGCGCGGCCGACCCGGTCACCGGCGAGTCGGCGGACGACACCTACCGGCGGCTCTCCCGCGAGATGATCGAGGCCGAACGCGAGGTCTTCGTCCGGCTCCGGGACGAGCGGCGGATCGACGACGAGATGATGCGTACGCTGCTGCGCCGGCTGGACCTGGAGGAGGCGGCCGCCTACCGGGAGACGGACGACTCCTGAGGGCCCGGCGTACCGGGCGTGCCCGTGATCACCGCGCTCACCCGGGTGCCCGGAGCGAAGGCCACTTCCTCGGCCAGCGCCACCAGCGCGAACAGCAGCTTGGCGACGTAGACCCGCTCCACCGGCAGCCCGTGCCGGTCCTCGAAGTCCGCGGCGAAGGCGTCCAGTTCCGGAGTCGTACGGGCGTAGCCGCCGAAGGTGAAGCGCTCGTCCAGCGACCAGTCACCGGCCGGACCGCCGAACGCCTCCCGCTGGAGCGCGGTGACGGCCTCGCCGAGGAAGCCGCCACGCAGCACCGGTACGCCGAGCGCGCGCTGTCCGGCGTCCAGCCCGGCCGCGAGCCCGGCGAGAGTGCCGCCGGTCCCACAGGCCACAGCAGCCACATCGGTGAGCCCATGCAACTCCTGTCCCAGCGCTGCGCAGCCCTGTGCGGCCAGCGCGTTGCTGCCGCCCTCCGGGATCACCTCCACGTCCCCGAAGAGGCTCAGCAGCCCCTCCAGGACCTCGGGTGAGGCCTTCGCGCGGTAGGTCGTACGGTCCACGAAGTGCAGCCGCATGCCGTCGGCGGCGCACCGGGCGAGCGACGGGTTGAGCGGGCGGTGCGCCAGTTCGTCTCCGCGTACGACTCCGATGGTGGCGAATCCCAGCAGCCGGCCGGCCGCGGCGGTGGCGCGGAGGTGGTTGGAGTAGGCGCCGCCGAACGTCAGCACGGTTCGGCCGGCGGCCGCCTCCAGGTTGAGCGCGAGCTTGCGCCACTTGTTGCCCGGCAGGTCGGGATGGATCAGGTCGTCCCGCTTGAGCAGGAGTGTGATCCCGCGCCGGCCGAAGCGGTCGTCCCGGACCTCCTGGAGCGGGGACGGCACCCGCGGGCGCAGGAGGGTCTCGGGGCGGTTCACCTGCCTATTGTGGCCCGCCTCGACCGCACCCTCTGTTATGCGCTCGCCAGCCACAGGTCCGGGCCGAACACCTCGTAGTGGATGTCGGCCGGGCGTACTCCGGCGTCCAGCAGCCGGGTGCGGACCGTGCGCATGAAGGGGAGCGGGCCGCAGAGGTAGGCGTGGGTGCCGGGCAGGACGGTGATGCCGTTCAGGTCGACGAGGCCGGTGCGGTGGGCCGGGTGGCCGGGCTCCGGGGTCTCGTACCAGAAGTGCGGCTCGGTCTCCGGGAGCTTCTCCGTCAGCTGGACGTGGTGCGCGCGCAGGGCGTGGTCGGCGGGTGAGCGGTCGCCGTGGACGACGGTGACCGGGCGGTCGTGGCCCTGCTCGGCCAGGTACTCCAGCATCGACAGCATGGGCGTGCAGCCGATTCCGGCCGAGGCCAGCAGCAGAGGCGCCTCCAGGTGGTCGAGGACCAGGTCCCCGTAGGGGACGGAGACGCGCAGCCGGTCGCCGGCGCGGGCGTGCTCGTGCAGGTGGCGGGAGACCTCACCGTCGGGCGTCGCTTCTCCGCGTACGCGCTTCACCGTGATGGAGCGCAGCCGGGAGCCGGGCGAGGAGGAGAGGCTGTACTGGCGTATCTGCCGTGCGCCGTAGGCCAGTTCGACCTGGACGGAGACGTACTGGCCGGGCCGGAAGGCGGGAGCCTCGCCGCCGTCCGCCGGCCGCAGGTGGAAGGTGGCGACGTCCTCGGTCTCCTCGATCCGGGCGGCGACCTGCCACTCCCGCCACACATCGCCCGCAACCACTCCTTGCTGGGCGTACAGCCGCGCCTCGATGGCGATGAGGGCGTTCGCCATCAGCCAGTAGACCTCGTCCCAGGCCGAGGCGACCTCAGGAGTGACCGCGTCACCCAGTACGTCGGCGATCGCGGCGAACAGGTGCGTGTGGACGATCTCGTACTGCTCGGGAGTGACTCCCAGCGAGGCGTGCTTGTGCGCGATCCGGTTCAGCATCACGTCGGGCCGGGTGCCGGGACGCTCGACCAGCGCGGTCGCGAACGCGGCGATCGAGCCGGCGAGCGCTTTGCGCTGGTCGCCGGAGGCCTGGTTGCCCCGGTTGAACAGATCGCGCAGCAGCTCGGGGTGGGCGGCGAACAGCTTCTTGTAGAAGAGGTCGGCGATGTCACCGATGGCCGCGCCGACGGCGGGGAGGGTGGCACGGACGGTGGCGGTGGACCGGTCGGAGAGCATGAAGGAGAGGCTCCTTTTTGAATTGGTATGCAGGATGCTTATTTTTGGGCCGAAGGAATCCGCCCGTGGCTGGGGGCGGGTGTGCCGGGACGGTCGGAGCGCGGGTCAGTCCTGCGGTGGGCCGCTGCCGATGCCGAGCAGGAGAGGGCCGGTGGGGGAGGCGACGAGATCGGTGACGGTGATCGGGTCGAGCGAGGTGTAGAAGGCTTCCTGGGCCTGCCGCAGGGCGCGGCGTAGCCGGCAGTCGGAGCGCAGTGGGCACGGGGTGTCGCCCTCGCACTCTACGACGTCGTCCGTGCCTTCCAGCTCCCGTACGAGAGCGCCGATCGAGGCGGAGTGTCCGGCCGAGGTGAGCGTGAGGCCACCGCCCCGGCCGCGGCGGGCGTCGAGCAGACCCAGGTGCTGGAGGCGGGCGACGACCTTGGCGGCGTGGGTGTACGGCACCCGCATGGTGTCCGCCACCTCGCGCGTGGTCGGCGGGTCCGCGCCCTCCGCGACCGCGAGCCGCATGAGCACACGGAGCGCCACATCGGTGAATCTGGTCAGCCGCATGGCTTGATTCTAGGTAAGTGGTATCTGCGATGCAAGTTTTAGGGTCCGCCGGGCGACGAGGAGCAACGTGCCCCGACCGAAGGCCGATTAGTCACACTCTTTTGTGTAATGGCGGGCGGCGTCCTCCGCTGAAAGGCTTCTCCAGCAGGTCAGCCCAAGATCGAGAGGACGTCAGATGTCCGTTGGTGAAGAGGTTCGCGACACGCAGGCGCCGCCGCAGCAGAGTCTGGGGACGGCGGCTGCGCGGAACCTCGCGACGACCACCAAGTCCGCGCCGCAGATGCAGGAGATCACCTCACGGTGGCTGCTGAAGATGCTTCCGTGGGTGCAGGTACAGGGCGGTACGTACCGGGTGAACCGTCGGCTCAGCTATTCGGTCGGTGACGGCCGGGTGACGTTCGTCCAGACCGGGGGCCGGGTGGCCGTGATCCCCGCCGAGCTGGGGGAGCTGCCCGCTCTGCGTAATTTCGGGGACGAGGAGGTCCTCGCCGAGCTCGCCCGCAGGTGCGAGCAGCGGGACGTGGCCGCGGGGGAGGTGCTCGCCGCTTCGGGGGATGCGGCGGACCGGGTCTTCCTGCTGGCGCACGGCAAGGTCGAGAAGATCGGCTCCGGTCTCTACGGGGACGAGACGGAGCTCGAAGTCCTCGCCGACGGCGCGTACTTCGGCGACCAGAGCCTGGTCGACGGCGACGCCGTCTGGGAGTACACGGCCCGGGCCGTCACCGCGTGCACGCTGCTGACGCTCAGCCGTGCGGACGTGTTCAACCTGGCGGAGCGCGCGGAGCCGCTCCGCGCCCATCTCGCCGGTCTGCTCTCCATCCCGCACCAGCGGACCAACAAGTACGGCGAGGCGGCGATCGACCTCTCCGCCGGCCATGTCGGCGAGGCCGTCGTCCCGCACACCTTCGTCGACTACGACGCCGCGCCTCGCGAGTACGAACTGAGCGTCGCGCAGACGGTACTGAAGGTGCACAGCAGGGTCGCCGACCTCTACAACCAGCCGATGAACCAGACCGAGCAGCAACTGCGGCTCACGGTCGAGGCGCTCCGTGAGCGCCAGGAGCACGAGCTGATCAACAACCGGGAGTTCGGACTCCTCAACAACTGCGACTACGGCCAGCGGCTCCAGCCGCACGACGGCGTGCCCAGCCCCGACGACATGGACGAGCTGCTCTCGCGCCGGCGCGGATCGAAGCTCTTCCTCGCCCACCCGCGCGCCATCGCCGCCTTCGGCCGCGAGTGCAACCGGCTCGGACTCGTCCCGGAGAGCGTGGACATCGGCGGCCATCACGTGCCGGCCTGGCGCGGCGTGCCGATCTTCCCGTCCAACAAGATCCCGGTCACCGACGCCCGTACCAGCTCCATCATCTGCATGAGGACCGGCGAGGCCGAACAGGGCGTCATCGGCCTCCAGCAGACCGGCATCCCGGACGAGATCGAGCCGAGCCTCTCGGTCCGCTTCATGGGCATCGACGAGCAGGCGATCATCTCCTACCTGGTGACTGCGTACTACTCCGCCGCCATCCTGGTACCGGACGCCCTCGGCGTACTGGAGAACGTGGAGGTGAGCCGCTGGCGCTGACCCCGTGTCACCCCCGGCGGCCCGGTCGGCCGACACCGGCCGGGCCGCCGGGGCCCCGCCCCACCGCACCGCCCCAGGGAGTGACCGTGACCATGACCAGTACGGACGCAGCGACGGAAGGGCACGAGGCCGCGGCGCTGCTGGAGCGCACCCGCGCCATCGTCGACCCGCATCTGCGAACGGCCGTGGAATCGCTGCCCGGTGGCATACGCCGGATCGCGATGTACCACTTCGGCTGGGAGAACGCCGACGGCACTCCGGCCGCCGGACAGGCGGGCAAGGCCATCCGGCCGGCGCTCGTGCTGGCCGCGGCCCGGGCGCTGGGCGGTGATCCGGAACGCGCCGTGCGCGCCGCCGTCGCCGTCGAGCTCGCGCACAACTTCACCCTCCTCCACGACGACGTCATCGACGAGGACACCACCCGCAGACACCGGCCCACCGCCTGGGCCGTCTTCGGTGTCCCGGACGCCATCATCACCGGCGACGCCATGCTGGCCCTCGCCCAGCGGCTGCTCGCCGAGGACACCCACCCGGCCGCTCAGCGCGCCTCCGCCCGCCTCTCCTCCTGCGTCATCGAGCTCTGCGCGGGCCAGCAGGCCGACTGCGCCTTCGAGGAGCGCGGCCCGGAGGAGGTCACGCTCGACGAGTGCCTGACCATGGCGACCGCCAAGACCGGCGCGCTGCTCGGCTGCGCCTGTGCGCTCGGCGCCCTCTACGCCGGGGCCGAGGACCGGGCCGTCCGGGCCATGGACGGGTTCGGGCGGGAGGCCGGCCTCTCCTTCCAGCTCATCGACGACCTGATCGGCATCTGGGGCGACCCGGCCCGTACCGGCAAACCCGTCGGTGCCGACCTCGCCGCCCACAAGAAGTCGCTGCCGGTGGTGGCGGCTCTGACCTCCGGCACTCCGGCCGCCGCCGAACTCGCCGCGCTCTACCGGGGCCCCTTGTCCACCGCCGCCGAGGTGGACCGCGCCGCCGACGCCGTGGACCGGGCCGGCGGCCGGGACTGGGCGCAGGTCTGCGCGGCCGACCGGATGGCCCGGGCGGTGCACCACCTCTCCCGCGCGGTCCCCGACCCGGACGGAGCCGGTGACCTGCTGGCCCTGGCCGAATTCGTCACCCGCCGCACCAGCTGACCGGCCTGATCGGGCCGGTTCAGGAACCCATCAACTCTAGTATTCCGGAGGTTGGTCGAGAGCTGAGAGTCGAGAGCAGCGGGCGAAGGAGCGGAAGCCGGTCATGGGCATACGGATACAGCGGGCGGGCCAGGACGACAGGGAACTGGTCGTCTCGGTCCTGGAGGAGGCCTTCCACCACGACCCGGTCAGCAGCTGGGTCTTCCCGGACGAGGCGCACCGGCGGGCGGTGCACGGCAGGTTCCTCGGCGTCTTCGCCGACATCACCCTCGCCGAAGGCCGTATCGATGTGGCCGAGGACGGCGCGGCCGTGGCCCTGTGGCTGCCGGTGCCCGCCGGCGCACCCGAGGAGGAGGACCCCACACCCGCCCTGATGCGGCAGACCGCCGACCCCGACAACGAGCGGTGCGAACTGGTCGGACGGCTGACCGGGAAGGTGCACCCGCACGACCGCGCCCACTCCTACCTCCTCATGATCGGCGTCTCTCCGCACCGCCAGGGCGAGGGCCTCGGGGCCGAGCTGATCCGGGCGGAGCTGGAGAGCTGCGACCACGACGGCGTGCCCGCCTACCTGGAGGCGAGCAGCGCCCGCAGCCGCACGCTCTACGAACGGCTCGGCTTCCGCTTCATGGGCCGCGCCGTCGAGCTTCCGGACGGCCCGTCGATGTGGCCCATGTGGCGTGAGCCGCGCACGCGTTGACGTCCAGTCCGGCCTCTCCGCGGAGAGGGAGGGCGGCACCGGAGCCGCGCCGGGCAGGGGCTACAGTCCCTGCTCATGACAGATGAGTCGTGGGCCGGCTGGTACCGGGACCGGGGCGGTTCCGAGGCCGTCGTCCTCACCACGGACGGACAGCAGCTCCGGATCCGGATCAGAGGGGTCGACTTCGAGGGCGAGAGCTTCGACGGCCTGGCTCCGGTGTCGGGCACGCCTCCGGAGGCCGGCATGTTCGCCTTGGCGGACGGCGCGCTCACCGACTGCGTACTGGAGTGGGACCTCCCGCTGCCCGTCCTCGTCGAAGGCACCTTGCGCCAGGCCACCCTCGGCTGCTGCCTGCTCTCCCTGCGCCGGGCCGACCCGGACCTCTACCTCACGCTCCACCTCGACGGCGCGGTCTACGAATCCGCGCGCGCCGAGAGCGACTTCGCCGCCGCGCTGGCGGCCGTCCAGCGCATCCTGCCGGACGGTATCCAGCTCCAGACCTGTATCGCCTGTGCCTTCTCCGACTACTCCCCGGCAACCGGCCGCGGCCTCTCCGGTGGCCTCGCCTGCTTCCGGGGAGCCAAGGACGCCTACCGGGACGCGGAAGGCGAGAGCGCGGTGCTGGATCTGTGGGACCGGCGGACCGGATGCGTCCAGGAGATCTGGAGCTGCGAGGAGTTCGAGGTGCGCCCGGCCAAGGGAGCCGGGACCGGCCACCGAGGGGCCTTTCCGTTGGAGCCACTGGAGCCCTTGGAGCCGCTGGAGCTTGCTTGATGTGCGGCCGGGTCTGGCCGCTTCCTTCTCTGCCCCGTACCGCAACTCCGGTACGGGGCAGACCTGTTCCCGGACCTCCAGCGCGGCCCTCGTCGGTGTGACCCATTGCCCTTCCTCTAGCTGTTCTACTAACATGCGAACAACGGAGGTTTTCATGACACGCAAGAACCTTGGCCGCGCCACACTCGCGGCCCTGCCCTTTGTCCTCGCCTTCCTCGTCGACCTGGTCCTCTTCCTCACCATCGAGGACCGCCTTCCCACCCGCCTGGCCGGCCACTTCGACGTCTCCGGAGACGTGAACGGCTATGTCGACCGCACCACCTACGTCCTCGTCACCGCGCCGGTGCTGCCCGTGCTCGGTGCCGTGTGGGTGCTCATGGTGGTCCGGGGCCGGATCTACGGCCGCGCACACCGCCTGCTCATCGGCGGCGGCTGGGCCGTGGCCGCCTTCTTCCAGTACGTGCTCGGCGCCACGCTGATCGTCAACCTGGACGCTCCCGACGGCGGGCCGGCCGCCACCTTCCCCCTGTGGCACCTCGCCGTGGCCTTCGGCGCGGCCGTCCTCGCCGGAGGCATCGGGCTGCTGCTGGCCCGGCTGGTCCCGGCGCCGCAGGACCCCGACGCCGGGAGGGACCCCGCCGACCGCCGGCGGATCCCGCTCGCCGACGGCGAGGTGGCCGGCTGGGCGCGTACCACCGGTTCCTGGTGGCTGCCGCTGGGCGCCCTGGTCCTCGTGGCCGTCGGGGTGGGGGCCGGCTACGGGGCCACCTGGTTCATCGGCGCTCCCGTGCTGCTTCTCGGCCTGCTGGCGCTCACGTTCAGCCGCGTCCACGTCACCGTGGACCGGCGCGGCCTCACCGTCTCCGGCCTGCTGCCCCGGCCCTGGTTCCAGGTCCCGCTGGAGCGCATCGAGGCGGCTGACAGCCGCCGGGTCGACGCGGTCGCGGAGTTCGGCGGCTGGGGCTACCGCATCCGCCCGGGCCGCACCGGCTTCATCGTCCGATCGGGCGAAGCCATCGTGGCCCGGCAGCGGGGCGGACGCGAGTTCGCGGTCATCGTCGAGGACTCCGCGACCGGCGCCGCGCTGCTCAACACCCTCGTCGACCGGAACCGGGCGGGGCGCTGACCATGCTCTTCCGGGTCGACCCCACCTCCACCGTGCCGCTCGGCGACCAGATCGCGGCCTCGGTGCGCCGCGCGGTCGCCGACGGCGCGGTGACCCCGGGCGAGCGGCTGCCCGCCGCCCGGGTGCTCGCCGACTCTCTCGGGGTGAACGTCCACACGGTGCTGCGCGGCTACCAGCGGCTGCGCGAGGAAGGGCTGATCGAACTGCGCCGCGGCCGCGGCGCGGTGGTCACCGAAGGGGCCTCTCCGCGCCGGGCCCATCTCCTGGAGCGGGTCCGCGAAGTGGTCGCGGGCGCGCGGGAACTGGGCATGACGGAGGAGGAGCTGCTGACGCTGGTCCGCGCCGAACTGAGCGGCTGACGCCGACGCCGGCGGCGTACGACACCGGTGCGTGCGGGCCGGCGCCACCGGCGTACGGCAGCAACACACGCAGGCCGCCGCCACCGCCGTACGACACCGGCCCGCTCCACCACAGAGGGCCGTTCCGCGTCCGGAACGGCCCTCTTCTCATGCGGCGATGCGGGTCGGTGCGGCGGTGCGGGTCAGGAGGTGGCGCCCGCCAGCGCGGCGGCGAAGCCGTTCTGCCAGAGGTAGTTCACCCGGGACCGCTCGTTGGCGTCCGGCTGCGCGTTGGTGCAGGACGGGCCGGGGCCGCCGCCGGACATCAGCTGGCTGCACGGGCCGGAGTAGGTGTCCGGCAGGCCGAGCACGTGTCCGGTCTCGTGCGTGGTGACGCGGGTCGAGTTGTACTGCTGGTTCTGCCGGTAGTCCAGGAAGATGAAGCCCCGGCCGTGGCCGTTGGTCGAGGCGTACGAGCCGCGCGGGTCGTTGCCCTCGCGGTAGGTGAAGTCGGCGTTGGAGCCTTCCTGGAGCCGTACGTTGGAGACCGAGCTGTTCCAGATCCGGGTGCTGTTGGCTATCTGGGTGCGGAAGCTCGGGGCGGAGGCGGCGCTGTACGTGACCGTGACGGCCAGGGCACGCGGGTTGGCGGCCCGCTTCTCGGCGACGGACTTCATCACCGCGTCGAAGAAGGCCCGGTTCGCGGCGGCGTTCTCGCCCGACCCGTTGTACGCGGCGATGGTGGCGGGGGTGGAGACCGCAGGGGCAGGAGCGGCGGAGACCGCGGGAGCCGTACCGAGCGCGGCGACGAGGCCGAGACCGGCGATGGCGGAGGCGATGGCGGTCCTGAGGTGTCTCATGGGGGATTTCTCCTACTGTCCGGTGAACCCGCGCCGTGGGGGTTGTCCGCTGAACGGACGGGGCGCGGGGCGGTACGGGGAGAGTGTGGGGGAGCGGACGGCCGCCGGGGATGATGCCAACCGGCGATAACGCGGCCCTATCCCCGCGTCCGCCACCTCACCGGCCGGAAACTGCCACACTTCCTCGGCCAAGAGGGCCACTTGCGCGGCCAGGGATGCGCCACCTTCTCATCACTCCATGACGCGCCGCCCAACACCCGCTGAATTAACTCCGTTTGATGGGGTTGAGGCCGCTGGTGTCAGGGGCATGACCGGTCGTAGTCTCCGGTTCATGGAGCTTGAGGTGAGGCACCTCAGGGCGCTGTGCGCCATCGCCGACGCGGGCAGTCTGCACCAGGCCGCCAGACGTCTCGGCGTGAGCCAGCCCTCCCTGACCACCCAGCTGCGGCGGATCGAGAACTCGCTCGGCGCCGAGCTGTTCCGCCGCGACCGCACCGGCTGCCGTCCGACTCCGCTCGGCCGGGCCGTCCTCAGCCGGGCCCGGCCGCTCGTCGACGGGATGAGCGCCCTGGTCAGCGACGCCCTGGCGGAGGCCGACGCCACCCGCACCCGAGGGCCCCGACTGCGTATCGGCTCCACCGCGAGCCGGGTCGTCGGCAGCTGGCTCCGCAGGCTACGGGTCGCTCTGCCCGGTACGGAGATCTCCCTGCGGGTCGACGTCTCGGCCCACGCCCTCCTGCGCTCGGTCGAGGCGGGCCGGCTGGACGTGGCCTTCGTGCACGAGGTGGAAGGAAGCCCGCTGGCCCTTCCCGAGGGCCTGGAACAGCGCGTACTGGTCGACCGCGAACCGCAGTTCATCTCCCTCTCCCGTGACCATCCCGCCGCCCGCCGCCGCGTCGTGGAACTCGGGGAGCTGGCCGGCGACCGGTGGATGGTCGATCCGACGGTGGACGGCGAGTGGGACGGCGTGCGCCGGGTGCTGGGTGCCGCCGGACTCGATCCGCCGGTCCTGCACGGCGATTACCTCACCGCCGCCTCGCTCGTCGTGCTCGGCGAGGCCGTCGCACCCTGCCAGCCGACCTCGGGGCCGCGCGACGACATGGCGATCCGGCCGCTGCGCGGCGACCCGCTCGCCGTCCGGCTGCTCCTGGCCTCACGACCGGAGACGGACGTCTCGGTGGTGTACGCGGAGCTGGAGGCGGCCTACCGGGAGGCGGCCCGGCGCTCCAGCGGCTACTACGAGTGGCTGCTGCGCCACCACAGCCCGCTCGCCCGCACGCCCTGAGAGCTCCGGGAGTTCCCCGCTCTGCTGACAGCGTGCAGGTGTTCCTCAAAGTGGTCCGAGCGGGCAGGCTCGGGTCATGAAGCTACTGATGCTGGGCGGTACGGAGTTCGTCGGACGGGCCGTCACCGAGGCCGCGCTGGAGCGGGACTGGGAGGTCACGGTCTTCCACCGCGGCCACCACGCGCCGCCGCCGGGCGTGCGCGCGCTGACCGGCGACCGTACGGGAGGGGAGCGGGGCCTCGCGGCGCTGGTGGACCACGCGGGCGGCTGGGACCTGGTGGTCGACACGTGGAGCGGCGGGCCGACCGCCGTACGGGACGCGGCCCGGCTCCTCGCGGACCGCGCGGGCCACTACACGTACGTCTCCAGCCGTTCGGTGTACGCCTATCCGGCGCCCGCCGGGCTGGACGAGGACGGGCCGCTGGTGGCCGGCGCCTCGGCCGACGAGGAGGGGGACGTGCCGTACGACCGGGCCAAGCGCGGCGGCGAGCTGGCGGCGCTCGACGCCTTCGGCGACCGGGCGCTGCTGGCACGGGCCGGGCTGATCATCGGCCCCGGCGAGAACATCGGGCGGCTGCCCTGGTGGCTCACGCGGATCGCCCGCGGCGGCCCGGTGATCGCGCCGGGCCCGCGTACGACGGGACTCCAGTACGTCGACGCGCGCGACCTGGCGAGCTGGATCCTGGACGCCGGGATGGCCGGCCTGCACGGTCCGTACAACACCGTCAGCCGCGCCGGCCACGCCACGATGGGCGAGCTGCTCGACGCCTGCGTCCGGGCCACCGGCTCCGACGCCGAGCTGCGCTGGACGGACCCGGACACGCTGCTGGCCGCCGGTGTCGAGCCGTGGACCGGGCTGCCGGTCTGGCTGCCGGAGGGGGAGCTGTACGACACGGTGCACCGCGGCGGCCATGCCCGGGCCGAGGCGGCCGGGCTGCGCTGCCGACCGGTGGCCGAGACCGTCGCCGACACCTGGACCTGGCTGCGCGGAATAGGCGGCGCCGCGCCCCAGCGGCCGGACCGGCCGACGGTCGGCCTCGATCCCCGGCTGGAGGAGAAGCTGCTGGCCCTCTGAACCTTCCTGGCCTCCTCTGAACCCTCCTGGCCTCCTATAGGCCTACACCTGTGGGCAAATCCGGCGTGTCATAACAAATGACTAGTATTTAAGATGCATATTGCGCGGCATGGAACAACAGGCGCGCAGGCGCGGCAACACGATCCGGGCAGCAGTGACAGTGGCCACGGCCGCGGCGATGGTGGGCATGCTGGCCCCGGCCGCCGCCGCCGATCCGCTGCCGGGCGGACTCGGACCCTGCCTCGGCAGCGGGTGCCCGTCCGTGTGGAACGAGCCCAACAACGGTCCGGTCGTCGGCTTCGACGAGAACATCAACATCTACGTCGGCGGCGACTACCTGGTCCGTGAGGCCGCCGCCGAGGCCGAGGGAAAGATCGTCACCCTCGGTCGGTTCGACATGGACAAGCGGCCCGAGGCCTCGCAGATCTACAACGTCGGTGTGGTGGGTGTCGGTTCACGGGTCCCGCCGCCGGACGGGTCCGACTACCTGTCGGTCGGCGCTGACGTCCTCATCGCGCCCGGCAAGCGCCTCCTCGCCGAGGAGGGCGACCACTCGGGCCGGGTCGCCTACGCCGGATCCCTGAGCGGCGCGGTGAACCCCTTGGGCGCCCCGCGCCCCGACCCGGACGCCGTCGCTCCGTTCACCGGCCTGCGCCCGCAGCTCACCGAGGCCAGCCGGTGTTACGCGTACGACGGCGACGAGCACCGCGCGACGACCGGCAGCTGGACGCGGGCCGGTGACACGTTCACCTTCACCGGCGACAACACCTCGCCGATCCAGGTCTTCGACGTGGACGCGGACCTGGTCTCAGCGAGCGGCGGCAACGCCGGCTTCACCTTCGCCAACATCCCGTCCGGGGCGACGGTGCTGGTCAATGTGTACGGGGACGCACGCACGGTCGCCACGTTCATGGGGGCCCTTCCGAACCCGGGGCTCCGCGAGCGCCTGCTGTGGAACTTCCCGGACGCCACGAACCTGACGCTGACGGGCCCGGCCCAGTTCCAGGGCAGCGTGCTCATCGGGCAGCCGTCCAGCACGACCACGCTCACCATGAGCGGTACCAACGGCCGCTTCTACACGGCGGGTTCGCTGACCCACACCTCGGGCACCTCGGGCGGCCAGGAGATCCACGCGTACCCGTTCGACGGTGACCTCCCGACGTGCGACCCGGAGCCCACGCCTACGCCGACGGATCCCACTCCCACGCCTACGGACCCGACACCGACGCCTACGGATCCCACGCCGACCCCGACGGACCCGACGCCTACGCCTACGGATCCCACACCCACGCCGACGGACCCCACGCCTACGCCGACGGACCCCACTCCCACGCCCACGGACCCGACACCGACGCCGACCGATCCGACGCCTACGCCCACGGATCCCACGCCTACGCCGACCGATCCCACGCCGACTCCCACCGACTCCACTCCCACGCCCACCGATCCGACCCCCACCCCCACCGACCCCACGCCCGGGCCCACCGAGTCGCCGACGTGGCGGCCGTCGCCGTCGCCGTCCGACCCCGGTGAACTGCCCGACACCGGATCGCGCGGTGGCGAGTGGATCATCGGCTCCATCGCGGCAGCTCTGGTGGCGGCCGGTGGAACGGTCCTCGTGGCCACCCGCAGGGCGCGCCGCCGCACCTACTAGCGGCGCCCGCTAGCGTGGTTCGATGACCGAACCACTGCTGCACCTCGCCGAGGCACCTCTCTGGGAGGCGGCCGGCGGGACCGGGACGTACGAGATGTCCACCCGCGGCCGCACCCTCCAGGAGGAGGGCTTCATCCACCTGTCCCTGCCCCACCAACTCCCGGGCGTGGCACGGATGCTGTACGGGGACGGAGGCGGGAGCGAGGATGGGGGCGGGGACGGCGGCCACGACCTCGTCGTCCTGGTCGTCGACCCCGCCCGCCTCACCGATCCCGTCCGGTACGAGGCGATGAAGCCCGGCGGCGAGGAGTTTCCACACCTGTACGGAGCACTCCCGGTGGACGCGGTCGTGGAGGTGGGGCGCCTTGAGGACTGGCAGCACGACCGACGAGAGGAAGACGAACCCCAGTGAACGGCCCCCTCACCGCGGTGACCGGAGCGAGCGGAGCCGTCGGCGGCCGGGTCGCCGAGCGGCTCGCGCGTACCGGAGTCCCCGTACGCCTCCTCGGCCGCGACCCGGCCCGCCTGCCCGACCTGCCCGGTGCCGACCGCGCGCCCGCCGCTCCTTACGGCGACGGCGAGGCCATGCGCCGGGCCCTGGACGGAGCGCACACCTTGTTCCTGGTCTCCGCGCATGAGAGCCCGGACCGGGTGCGCCGGCACATCACGGCGGTGGACGCGGCCGTGGCGGTGGGCGTGGAGCGGATCGTGTACGTGTCCTTCCAGGGCGCCGCGCCCGACGCCACGTTCACCTTCGCCCGCGACCACTGGCACACCGAGGCCCACATCCGCACGGCCGACGTGCGCCACACGTTCCTGCGGGACAACTGGTACCTGGCCGGCCTGCCCGCGATGACCGGCGCCGACGGCGTGCTGCGCGGTCCGGGCGGTGACGGCCGGGTCGCCGCCGTCGCCCATGAGGACATCGCGGACGCGGCGGCCGCCGTACTCCTGGACGAGGGAACCGCCCACGACGACCGCGGCTACGACCTCACCGGCCCCGAGGCGTTCACCCTCGCCGAGGCGGCCGAGGAGCTGAGCCGGGTCACCGGACGCTCCGTCCACTACGTCCCCGAGACCCGCGAGGAGGCCTACGCCTCCCGGGCCGGGCTCGGGGCCGAGGAGTGGGAGGTGGCCGGCTGGGTCACCTCGTACGAGGCGATCGCGGCCGGTGAACTGGCCGCCGTCTCCGACGCCGTGCCCACCCTCACCGGCCACCCGGCCAAGAGCTTCGCCGCGTACCTCGCGGAGAACCCGGACAGCTACCGCCACCTGCTGCCCGGTGTCTGACGGGCAGTCCCCGGCTCACCGCCACGGGATGTGGCGCCACGGACTGCCCTCGCTCTCCGCCAGCAGACGGTGGGCGATGACGTTCTGTTCGTAGAACGGGCCGTACGCCTCTCCGTCGAACCGCAGCACCCGCCCGAGCGCGTATCCGGCCGAGAACTCCTCCCACGACCGGTAGGCCGACTTGCTCAGCGCCCCGGCGTACACGATCGCCTGCTCGGCTTCGGCCGGGGCGCAGTAGCGGGCCGACAGCCCCCACCGCGCCAGGTTCACCGCCCGCCCGAAGTCGTAGGCGACCGTGGTGCGCACCCGGCCGTCCGGCTCCAGCAGCTCGTCCGCGCGGAACCGGGCCTCGTACCGCATGATCCGGCGCACGAGATCCTCGATGCCCTTCACCGTGCCCGCGCCGGCCCCGAGGTCCTGGGCGTGGCCGGCGGCCGTCTCCCGCCACAGGTCGGCGGAGGGCAGCTCGCCGAGGCCGGCCGCCAGTTGTTCGCGGGCGCGCAGCACGAAGTCCGGCTCCGGCGGGCTGTTGCGGGCGTCGAGGAGGATGTCCAGTTGCCTGCGCCACCCGGCGTGGTCGGTGATGCCCCAGGAGTCGCGGAGCTGCGCGCGCTCCCTCTCGTACTCGCGGTAGACCGTGCCGACCTCGTTCCACGGCACCGCGGCCCCGATCGCCAGGTGCGCCCCGCAGGCCAGCCCGTACGCCAGCGGCCCGTGCAGCGCGCCGTGGCGCAGCGCGAGCAACCGGCTCTCCTGGAGGCGGTCGTTCTCCGCGTACGCCCGCTGCCACAGCGCCCGTTCGGTCGGGGTCGCCGGCAGCAGCAGCTGGCCGGGCGTGCCCACGTTCACCCCGAGGAACATCCCCGCCTCGGGCCAGCCGAACTCCGCGACCCAGCGCAGCGAGACCCCGTGGAAGACCCAGTCCGGATGCCACGGGGGCAGCATGCCGCGGGTGAGGACGGGCCGGCAGACGAAGCCCGACGGGTCGTGGTGCGCGCGCCAGGTGACGGTGTCCGGCTTGGCGTCCACCTCGGTGCGCGGGGCCGGGATGTACAGCTCGGTCCCGGCCAGCGCGGCCAGTTGGGCCCGCGCGTCGCCGCGCAGCGTCGCCTCGTGGAGGAGCTGCTCGGTCTCGCCGGGCGGGATCCACGGGGGCGGTGGAGCGGTCGGGTGAGGTGCCGGGTTCTGTGCGTGGTTCGCGTGCGGGATCGGGTTCATGACCAGGGGATGTTCCGGTAGGGGCCGGCGGGGTCCTGGGTGAGGATGCGGTGCTCGGCGAGCGACTGCCGGTACGTGGGCTCCGCCGCCTCCAGGCCGTCGTCCTCGACGCGGTGGACGATGCGGGCCATGAGGTAGCCGAGGGAGAAGTCGGCCCATGAAGTGTAGGCGGCCCGCGCGAGTTCGCCGAGCCGCAGTACGTCCTGCTCGGCCTCGTACGGATCGCCGTACCGGGCGCCGAGTGCGAGCCGTACGACGTTGACCGCCCGGCCGAGGTCGAAGGCGGCCAGCGTGTCGACGCGGCTGTCCGGGGCGAGCGCGCCGTCGGCCCGGAGCTTGTCCTCGTACAGCGCGATGTGGTGCACCGACCGGTCGGCCAGCGCACGGTCGTCGGCGTCGCGCGCCGCGAAGGTACGGGCCACCGCCTCCGCCCACTCCTGGCGCGCCGGCGCACGCCCCAGCCGTGCGGCCAGTGTGTGCCGGGTGCGCAGGACGGACTCCTGGACGCGCCCGACCAGCTGGTTCCTCATCAGCGACGCGAGGCGGTCGCGGTACTCGGCGCGGTGCGGGATGCCCCACGGGCTGCGCAGCCGGGCCCGGTCGGTGGCGTAGTCCTCGTAGGCGGCGCCGAGCCGGTTCCAGATGAGGCCGTTGGTGACGGCGAGGTGGGCGCCGAGCGCCAGTCCGTGGGCGAGCGGTCCGTGCAGCGGCCCGCCGCCGTCGGTGAGCAGGACGCCGTGCTCGTGCCCGCCGGTGCGCTCGTCGGCCCGGAGCCAGGCCTTGAGGTGCTTGGGCCGGGCGTCGACCATCGCCGCGTAGGGCGTGCCGTGGTTCACCGCGAGCCGGCGTACGTCGTACGGCCAGGTCCGCGCCAGCTCACCGAGGCTCACCTCGCGGAACACCCACTCCGGGTGCCACGGCGGCAGCATCCCGGGCGTCAGCACCGGCACGCAGGTCCGTCGCGATGCCTCGTCACGGATCGTCGGCAGCGGGGCCGTCCAGCCGGGGATGTCCGCGTGCAACCGGGCGACGAGCACATAGAGCCGCGTCCGCGCGAGCACCTCCACCACCGCACTCCCGTCCCCGGCTGTGACCGCCGTGACCAGCGCCCGCTCGATCGTGGTGGGCGGTACGAGGGGCGGGTACGGCGGGCTTGCCGCGTACGCCGGTGGGTGGGCCGGGTTCGCCGCGTATGACTGCGGAGGCGCCGGAGTGCCCGCGTGGGCCTGCGGGTGCGGCGGCGTTCCCGGGGGCGCCGGTGGGCGGGCCGGGTTTTCCGGGTGCGCCGGTGGAGTCTGCGCGTAGGTCTGCGGATGCGCCGGAGCGCCCGAGACCGCCGGCGGATGCGCCGGACCTCCCGCGTACGCCGGTGGAGGCGGCCGGTACGCCTCATGTGGCGCCGACTCCGCCGCTCCGCCGTCCTCTGCTCCTGCTCCGCTCCCCGTGGTCACGGAGCCGATCCTACGAAACGGGGTCCGCGCCGGGCCCGGGTGGTCAATGGCCGCCCGGGCGGACCAGCCCCGACTCGTACGCGAACACCGCCGCCTGCGTCCGGTCGCGGATGCCCAACTTGACCAGGATGCGGCCCACATGGGTCTTCACCGTCTGCTCCGCGAGGATCAGCCGCTCGGCGATCTCCGCGTTCGACAGGCCGCTCGCGATCAGCGACAGCACCTCCGTCTCGCGCTCCGTCAGATCGCCGACGCGCTCCTTCAGCGGCGCGCGCGGAGCCCCGGCCGTGCGGGAGAACTCCACGATCAGCCGCTTGGTGATGTTCGGCGAGAGCAGCGCGTCGCCCGACGCCACCACCCGTACCGCGTGGGCGAGTTCGTCGGCCGAGGCGTCCTTCAGCAGGAAGCCCGAGGCGCCCGCGCGCAGTGCCTCGTACACGTACTCGTCCAGGTCGAAGGTGGTCAGCACGAGCACCTTCACCGTCGAGTCCTCGCGCGAGGTGATCCGGCGGGTCGCCTCGATGCCGCCCAGCTCCGGCATCCGGATGTCCATCAGCACGACGTCCGGAGCGAGTTCGTCGACCTGGGCCACGGCGTCGAGCCCGTTGACGGCCTGCCCGACGACCTCGATGTCCGGCTCGGCGTTCAGCAGGACCGTGAAGCCCTGGCGGACCATCATCTGGTCGTCGGCGATCACGGCGCGGATGGGCGGTGTCATGGAGTGTCCTCGGAGGTCGTGGTGGCGGGCAGGAGCGCGGTGACTTCCCAGCCGCCGTCAGGGGTCGGGCCGGTGGCCAGGTCGCCGCCGAGCATCGTCGTACGCTCGCGCATCCCGAGCAGGCCGTGCCCGGTCCCGGACGAGACGGGAGGCGGGCGGAGCGGCGCGGTGTTCGTGACGCGGACGGACAGCCCGGTCGCCCGATGGCCGATCTCCACCCGCGCGCTCGCACCGGAAGCGTGCCGCATCACGTTGCTCAGCGCCTCCTGCACGATGCGGTACGCCGACAGCTCGACGCCCGGCGGCAGTGGGCGCGGCGCACCGGTGGTGGAGAGGGTGACGGGCAGACCGGCGGAGCGCACGGAGGCGACGAGCGCGCCGAGCCGGTCGAGGCTGGGCTGCGGGGTGTGCCGGGTGCTCTGCGCGGAGGCCTCCTCCGAGCGCAGGACGCCCAGCACCCGGCGCAGTTCGGCGAGGGCCTCCAGGGCGTTCTCGCGGATGCCGGTCAGGTTCTCCTTCAGCTCGTCCGACGGGTCCTTCACCAGGTGCGGGGCCACCTGCGCCTGGATGGAGATCACCGACATGTGATGGGCCACCACGTCGTGCAGCTCGCGGGCTATCCGGTGGCGCTCCTCCAGCAAGGTCCGCCTGGCCCGCTCGTCGGCGGTCAGCTCGACCTGGTCGACGAGGTCCTGACGAGCCAGGCGCAGGCTGCGCAGCGCGGTGCCGAGCACGATCGCGACGGCGAACACGAGCGCGGACGTGGCCAGACCGACATGAGGCAGCGACGGCGTGCGCAGGGCCAGGAGGAGCGCGAGCACCATCGAGAGCGCCAGCGCGGCCACCGCCCGCCGGGGCCGCACGCGCAGCGCCAGCAGAAACAGGGCACCGCCTTGCAACGCCGCTCCCGCGAAGGGCGAGGGGTAGAGGACCTGCGGAGTCAGCGGGACCATGCTGACCAGCGGATACGGCAGCTCCGACGGTGCACCGGCCACCACGACCAGCACCGCCACGACCGTCAGCGCGGTCGCCGCCCACCAGGCTCCCACCGGACGGGCCATCCCGGCCACCAGCGCCACCGACTGCGCAACCGCCACCAGCACCGACAGCTCGCCGATCCGGCTTCCGTGCGGGGAGAGTTCGACGGCACGGATCACCGCGACACCTATCGCCATGAACACCAGCGCCACCAGGAACACCGGCCGCCACACCGGCGAGCCGGGCTCGCCCATGCGCGGCATCCGGTCGGCAGGCGCCGCCCACAGGTCCTCGTACAGTGCGCGCGGCACCCGCCGCACCGCGGCCGAAAGCCGCACGCCCCACGGCGCCTTCACGCCGCCCACCGCACCCGCTGCCCCCACGTCCCCCACAGCCTCTCCGGTCTCACCCGCGCTCAGATTAGGCACGACGCACCTCCTGCTTCCGCTCGGGGGACGACTCCCGTACGAGGAGGGACCGAGCCCCTTCTCTCCGTCCGCCCTGCTCGTAACTCCGGAACGCGGCCCAGCACACCAACAGCGCCAAGGCGAAAACCGGCAGCCAGAGCAGCCTCGCGGCCACCCAGCCGACGCCGTCGGGCACGGTGTGCAGCCCAGGCAGCGGGCCGCCGGCCACCAGCAGCGCGCTCGCCGTCACGACGATCATCGCCGTCTGGTGCCAGAGGAAGACGGTCATCGCCGCCAGGTTCACCACCGACACCGCCGCCCACGCGGCAGGCCTGCGCAGCGCCCGGCGCAGCGGCCCGAGCAGCAGCAGCGCCGCCCCGCACTGCGCCAGCCCGAACGTCACGGCGGCGAGGCTCGGCGGGTCCAGGTTGGAGATCCGGCCGCCCGGAACGCCGACCATGGAGGCCGGATATCCGGCCCACAGCACCAGCGCGACAGCCGCCCCGCCCCCGCCGACCAGCAGCGCCCACCGATTCCACCGGCCCCGCAGCCCGCCCCGAGCGACCAGCGCGCCCAGGCAGTACGGCACCAGCCACCCCGCCACCACGCTGACCCACCCGAGCTCCCGCGGACCGCCGAGCCCGAACCGTACGAGGTCGACGTGGAGCACCACCGCGAGCGGCCACAGCGGGTGGAGCCGGGCCACCAGTGGCGTCAGCGCGGTCAACACGGCGAAGACCAGCAGGAACCACAGCGGCGACCAGACCAGCTTGGCCAGCGCCAGGACCGTCGGGTCGCCCACCCCGGCCACCAGCATCACGGCCGCAGCGAGCGTCCACACCACGAGCACCGCCGCCACCGGCCGGAACAGCCGCGCCAGACGGCCGCCCACCCACGTCCCGTACCGCACACCCCGCTTCCGCGCGGAGGCCCAACTCCCGGCCGCCACCTGTCCGCCCACCAGGAAGAACACCGCGAGCGTCTGGAACACCCAGGAGACCGGCGTCAGTTCCGGCAGGTACGCCAGCGGGCTCGCCGCCCGTACGGTGCCGCTGTCCGCGACCAGCGCGGTCACCAGCCAGTGGCCACCGACCACACCGAGGATCGCCAGGGCCCGCAGGGCGTCGACGGCCCGGTCGCGGCCGGGCGGTGTGGCGGCCTCGATGCGCGCCACGAGAGTGTGGACCCTAGCCATGGGACGCCTCCAGCGGCGCGCGGCCGGAGGATATCCGGGCCAGGTTGGTCAAGGACCGGGACCCGGACCGCAGATAGTCGCTGTGGCCGCCGTCGCCCGCGTCGAACACCTCGGCCCCGAACCGTTCCGCCACCGGATCGGTCCCGAACCCCACCGCCCCGGCGAACGGCACCCGCACCCGCGCATGAGGCACCCCGGCGATCCAGTCGTCCCCACCCCGCCCGGCCCACACCCGCGCACCGGTGCGCAGCGAGGCCACGTCCTCGACACCGACGCCAGGACTGCCGTACAGCACCACGGCATCGGCGGCCGTCCCGGAGGCGGCCCGGGCACAGATCACGGAACCGTACGAGTGACAGAGCAGCGTCAGCCGAACCCCCGGCAACACCGCCTCCAGCCGGTCCACCAGCCGTCGCAGCCCCGGCGCGGCCTCGGCGGCCCGCGCATCGGTCACCGAGGCCGGGCTCACGGTGGCGGGCGAGCGGTACCCGAGCCAGACGACCACCGCTCCGCCCTGCCCCAACTCCCGCTGCAAAGCCACCGCCCCGCGCCGCAACCGCCCGTACGCGTCGAGCCCGACACCGGCCCCCGGCACCAGCACCGCGGCCCGCCGAGCCGAGGACAGCTCCCCGACGACCTCCACGCTCCGGCCACCGTCCCGCCCGTCGAAGGACAGGAACTGCCGCCCCGGCGCGGCCATCGCCCGCAAGGAAGCCGCCCGCCGGAGGTCCCCGTGCCCGTCCGCGGCCCGTTCGGCGGCCCGGATGTCCCGCCGGCTCACCGCGTACCGCTCCTCCAGCACCGCCGGACTCGCATCCCGCAACGGCCCGAGCGCCGTCGGAGCGGGCGCGGGCACGGCGGCGGGCCGGGCCGCTCCGGAGACCGGAACGGCCACCGCGAAGGTGACGAGAGCGGCGAGCAGAGTGCGGCGCAGACGGCGTCTGCGCGGGCGGTCCGCCATGGCGTGGGGTCCTTCCGTACCGGGGGCTTTGTCTGTTTCCGGTACAGAAGTTACGGAGAGGGAGGGGTAGTTGACGTCCCGCTGCAGAGTGGATCTTCGGGGTAGCTCCCAGGTATGACGCGGCGTACGAGAGGCCGCGTCAGCTCCGGCCGGTGTGGTCCAGGATCGCGGCGGTGAGCGGAGCGTGGACCTCGCGAGGCAGCGCGTGGCCCATGCCGGGGACTTCGACGAGCCGGGCGCCGCGGATCGCCTGGGCGAGGTGCTCGGCGTGCGGGGGAGGGGTGACCGGTTCGGCGGGGGCCGAGATGATCAGAGTGGGCACCCGGTTGCGGGCGAGCTGCTCGGTGCGGTCCATACCGGAGTGGTCGGCGCGGGCGTGCGCGGAGCCGGCGTGGTGGTGGCCGGTGTGCGCGATGATCCGACGCTCCAGATCGCGGGCGCGGTCGGCGTCGAAGGGGATCACGCCTCCGCCCAGCACCCGCCAGTGCTCCACACGCCGCTCCAACTCGGCCTCCGGGCCGTGGTCCTCGACGGGCCGCGACCACAGCTCCACCAGCTCCGGGGCGACACCGGGCAGTTCCTCCGGCGGGACGCGGCGGCCGTCCGGCGCGACGTACGGCACGGAGCTGAGCGCGTTCGCCCCGATCACCGTGGCGCTCAGCAGCCGTTCGGGATGGTCGGCGACGAGTAACTGCGTGAGCATCCCGCCCAGCGACATCCCGACGACATGCGCCCGGTCCACGTCCAGGGCGTCCAGCACGGCCACCGCGTCCTCGGCAAGGGCGGTGAGCGGATAGGGCTGTTCGTCGAAGGACCAGGTGGAGCGCCCGGTGTCGCGATGGTCGTAGCGGATCACGCGGTGCCGTTCGGCGAGTGGCTCCACCAGCTCCTCCGGCCACCCGAGCCCGGACGCCTGCGCGCCCATGACCAGCAGCAGGGCGGGGGCGTCGGAGGTGCCGCGTTCCTCCACCCAGAGGCGGACACCGGGGGCGATATCGACGAAGCGTTCCATGGCGAACCTCGCTGCTCTGTGAGACGAGACGTATCGTTTCGCATTCATGGTAGCGGGCATGCGGACGGCAGGCGAGGAAATCGGCAGGCGGATCGGTACCCCCTACTCGGCCAGCACCTCGCGGCGCGGCACCGGCGAGCGCTCTTCCCTCTCGGCCGCGGTAGACCGGCCGTGGCATCGGTGGGCGGCCGCGCTGCCCTGGTCGATGAGGTCCTCGTACACCGCCGCCTTGAAGCTGATCAGGTCCAGCGACTCGGTGAGCCTGCCGATCCGGTCGGTGACCCGCGCCTCGTGCTCACGCATCAGCGCGAGCCGCTCCTCCTCGTTGCCCGTGCCCTCCCTGACGAGGCCGGCGTACCGGCGCGGCGCGGGCAGAGGCGTGTCCGATGCGTGCAGGATGACGCATACGGTCAGCCAGGCCACGTCGTCCTCGCTGCAGACGCGGCGGCCGCCGGCTCCGCGGCGTACGGGAGTGAGGAAGAGGCCCTCGTTCTCGTAGAAGCGCAACGCGTGCACGCTCAGGCCGGTGCGTTCGGCGACCTGTCCGATGCTCAGACGTGGGGTGGTCTCGACCATGGCGGTCAGCGTAGACGGGAGTTGACCTGGAGCCGGGTCTAGATCCTAGGGTCCCCGTGCCGGCCGGCTCCTCCGTGGCCCGGCATCGACGGTCACTCGGTAAGGGACATCACCATGCGCTATCGCACGCTCGGCAGAACCGGAATCGAGGTCAGTACCCACTGCCTCGGGACCATGATGTTCCAGGCGGGCTTCAACCCCGATCACGACGACTGCGTCCGCATCATCCACGCGGCCCTGGACCACGGGATCACCTTCGTCGACACCGCCGACATGTACGGCCAGGGCGAGTCCGAGGAGATCGTGGGCAAGGCGCTGCGGGGGCGCCGTGACGACATCGTGCTCGCCACCAAGGTGCACTTCACGATGGGTGAGGGACCCAATCGCGAAGGCAACTCGCGGCGCTGGATCCTCAAGGCGGTCGAGGACGGCCTCCGGCGCCTGGACACGGAGTGGATCGACCTCTACCAGGTCCACTTCCCCGACCACACCACCGACATCGAGGAGACGCTCTCGTCACCTCGGCGATCACCGGACCGCGGACCAGAGAACAGCTGGAGGGCCCGCTCCAGGGCGCCTCGCTCACCCTGGACGACGCGACCCTCGACCGGATCGACGAGATCGTCCGGCCAGGCGTGAACCTCTACAACCCCGCCGCCTCGCTCCCTCCGCGGTCACTGACCGAGACCGCCCTGCGCCGCCGCCCGCTCGCCGAACGCGCGGCGGCCTGACCGACCGCACCCGGGCGCTCCGGCCCCGAAAAGGATGGCCCGGCGCGAACGACCGCACCCGGTCCGCCATGGACGCCGTTGTCGGCGGCCTGCGGACCGGGTGCGGTCGTGCGGGGCGGGGGGCGGGGGCGGGGGGGCGGGCCGCCCGGCGGGCCGGCCGGAGGCGACAAAAAGGGTGGAAGCCCAACACAGGGAAGCTCGCCCCTCCGTAGC